>NZ_CAKZLP010000010.1 GCF_937127095.1 uncultured Amphritea sp. | reverse complement strand
GACGTGGCGAGACGCGACTGCGTCGCTTGCTAGAACGACGCTGCGCGCCTGCTAGTGGTTAGAACAAGCGTAAGAGCAAAAGCCTTCTTAGCGGGGCGGGGGTCATCTCATCCTGTAGCGATCGACGCTAGCATGCCCTTTGGGTACCTCGTCGCGATAGCTTTGCAATGCAAAAAGCCCAGAGAGCGCGCCCGCTAGTGGTTAGAACAAGCGTAAGTGCAAAAGCAAAAAACTGATTAATCAGGTATGGTGTGATCTTTGGGCAGAGAGAATTCGTAAGTGTATAGCTCTCAGCGCTTTGTATCACTCGGCCATGCTTGTTCTAGATACTAGCAAGTGGCGCAGCCACATCTAGCAAGCTGCGAAGCAGCGGTCTAGCGACTGCTTTTATGACTGCTTTTATTGTAGGTACTTTATGTCTGAATCAACGCTTTATATTTTAATCGCGGTAAATCTATTTATTGTGGTGGGACTTATGTTCTTTATTCTGCGCTTATTGGGGCGGCAGAAACAGAGGCGCCTTGATGCAGAAGAGAAGTTAAAGAAAATAGCAGCTGAGGTCAGTGAGCATCGACGGTATATCATTGAGAGTTTGCAAGTGATTGGCCGGGCTATACTGAATGAAGAGATACCGCTGACTGAGGCGAGTATTCGTTGTAAGGTGCTGTTGGATAACCTGGATCCACAGTTAGCCCAGTCAGATGCTTATATTGTCTTTAATGAAGTCTTTGAGCAGAGTAAGCATATTCCCCGGATGGAGGCCTGGAAGAAGCTTAGAGGGCCAGAGAAGCTTGAGTATATAGCCCATATGGAAGCTCTGGAGTCTGATTATAGTCATAAGGTTAATAGCGCTGCCGAATGTTTATTGGCTCAGGACTTTAACCACTATCATTGAGGTGTCGATGGAGTTTGTCGTTGTTTTTCTGGTTAGCCTTGTGATACTTCTGTTGTTGGTTGTTGGGCTTCTTTTTGGTCGTCCTCCGGTCTATCGGCCAGACCGGGCGTATGTCCTGAGGTTGATGCAAGGGGTTGAAGATCGCTCTACGACAGAGCAGGCATGGAGTCTGTTTGTGCACACGCCGATCTCCCATGATGCTGAATTGGAAGTTTTTCGCCGCCGGTGTTACCAGTTTGATCAGGGTGAGGAGTGTGACGTTATTGCCCGACCAGGTTTGCATGGCTACCTCTACGACCTTAAAGGGCGTAACTATATCAGGCAACTGACAACTGAACTGGAGACGTTTATCCGTAACGCCCCGCTCTCGGTCGATTTTTAGTCCAGATACTGTTGATGCGCTATCAGACGCTTAAGCGTGGATAGCAGTTCCCATATCTTTCTTGTATCACGCGCTTTGGCTGCGTCATTTAGTTCTACACTGCAGTTTTCTAATTCAGGCAGTTCAAATAGTCCGGCCAGACCAATTAACTGGTGGCTGTGATCGCGTATGCTCTGCCTGTTGTTATGCTTGAAGGCCTGCTGCAGCGCCTCTATCTGAGATGTCAGTTCTTGATGAAGCTGCTCTTTACTGAGCTGATATTTGACCAGGTTAACACTGCCCTCCGGTCCGTCGGACTGCTGTGTTGTCGGGTTAGTCAATAGATTTTCTTTTTCGCAAAGCATTTCGAGTAGTTTGATCAGACGGGTGTCATTAATCGGTTTGTACTCAATTACGTTAACCCCCGCCTGCCGCAGGGCATGTTCCTCGCTGGATATAACATCTGCAGTAAGCGCTATGATCGGCAGGGTTGGAAAATGCTTACGTACTTCACGGGTTGCCATGATACCGTCCATCTTTGGCATATGCACATCCATGACAATGATGTCTGGTTTTATCTCATGGATCCGTTTTATTGCCTGTTCTCCATCCCTTGCTTCGAAGACGCTGGCACCTGCGGATTCAATAATTTTTCTTAATAGCAGGCGGTTAAAGTCATTATCTTCTGCAAGCAGTACGATTACTCCGGCTAACAAGGATTCAGCACTGTTTTCTGATTTAAGTTGCGGGTTGGTTATATGTGAACGGCACAGCCACTTTTTGAGGATGTCCCGATGTAGAGGCTTGCTGTTGATTGTCAGCAATGGGTTGTTTCTAAGGTGGGAGAATTCCTCTGTATTTCCTGCAAGGGCAGGCGTCAGAAGGAGAATAGGCCCTTTGAACGAGGCGAATATACCGGCTATTTTCAGTTTTTGCTGGTTGGCGATATCGCTATTGGCGCTCAGGCCGAATAGCAGGCCTGCAGAGTCTCCTTGTATGCCTGACAAAGTCTTTTCAAGATCCTGGATTGTTGCGCAAGGGTGAATCTCGGAGACCAGCGGTTGAGTCATCATACTGAGCGACTCAAGGCTATCAGGATGTCTGTCAAAAATAATCAGATCGGTTTTCTGTGGCTGAAATTCAGGGGCCTGTAGAAGTTTGGGGTCTGCTTTTACGCTGAAACTACAACATATCTGAGTCCCTACCTTCTCTTTACTCGAAAGCTCAACGCTACCCTGCATCAACTCAACCAGCTTTTGTACAATAACGAGTCCCAGCCCACTACCGCCAAACCGACGGGTTATGGACGGATCTGCCTGCGCAAACGCATTGAAGAGGAGCGCCTGTTGTTCTTCTGCAATTCCGATCCCTGTATCTTTGACGCAGAGTTGCATAAGCCTCTGATTGTGGTTCTGTTTTATCACCCGAAGAGTGACAAGGATTTGGCCTTTATCGGTAAACTTGATCGCGTTACTGATCAGGTTAGTCGCTATCTGACGCAACCTGGTAGGGTCTCCCACAACGTCAGTATAGGCTGCTTCATCTACCTGATAGGCTAGCTCCAGACCTTTAGCGGCCGCACTTTGTGATTGCATCTCCAGTGCTTCGTAAATTACCTGTTCGGGATTGAGCTGAATACGTTCCAGCTTTATAGCGTCAGACTGTAGTTTGGCAAAATCGAGGATGTCATCGATGAGTGATAACAGCATAGTAGACGTCTGGTTGATAATTCGGCAGTGTTCCTGTTGCTCAAAACTGAGATCCGTTTGTCTCAGCATATTGGTAAAGCCCAGAATCGATGTCAGAGGGGTTCGTAGCTCATGACTCATACGTGCAAGGAACTGATCTTTGGCTAGGTTTGCCTGATCAGCCCGTTGTCGGGCTTTCTGCAGTGCTATATTTTGAGTTTCCAGGTCGTGCATGGTTGTGCGTAACTGTTCGGTCGCTTTCTCTACCTGGCTTTCAAGAATCTGGTTTGAGCTCTGAACCTGTTCGCCGAGAAGGTTTATACCTTTCTCCAGAGAACCAAGTTCGGCATAAGACTGTATTTCAACCCGGGCGTCCAGATCCCCCTCTTCCAATTTTTTTACTACGTTTGTTAGGCTGATTATTGGTTTTGTCAGCGTTTCGGCAAAGCGTGCCGCGATGATAAAGGTACACACCAGCCCTCCTAGCATAAATAACAGACTGTTGGTGATTATCTGGTTTTCACGGCTATGCATCGGTTTGGTCGACATCGCCACGACAACCCAGCCCAATAGTTCACGATCAACCTGCGTGGAGCTTGTTTCTGGAGAGTCACTAACAACGATGCCCTGAGTGGTAACGGGTGTGGTGAATAGCCAGACAGCATCGCCTATCAGGTGGTTTGCTTGCTGCCTTAGGTCGAGCTTTAGCTCGAAATCGTTGGAGCGATAGAGCACCTTACCCTCCGGATCGATAAAGATAACATCGGCAACATCTGCTTCCTGTATTGGGCCCTGACTGAGGGCCGAGAGCTGATGGGTTAGGCCTGAGATCAGGCCGAACTCCGATGCCTGCGCCAGCAAGCGTGACATTGTTTCGCCCCGCTCAATCAGCGCCGACTTGTTGTCAGCTACCCGGGTCGAGACAAAGTATCCTGCCAGAATCAGGGTCATCGCCAGCAACGGGATCAGTGTTATTAATAATACCTGCTGGCGAATCCCGTAACGGTTGTTCTTTATGCTTATCACTGGGTTTCTTCCTCCACAATCTGCTGCTGGAGTCGTTCCGCGGTTTTGATTGACAGTCCGATCTGTCTGGCAACACGCGGATTGGTGATGACCTTAAAATAGGGACTGAAGGAGGGAGGTGGCAGGGTACCTCCGGCGATAAGGTGCAACTGCTCTGCGGTGAATCGGCCAATATCTTCAGGTGTAGTGATGCATGCAGCCACCGCCCCGGCTTTGACATAATTCTCGGTGAAAGCCAGTAACGGGACACGGTTTCGCAGAGACATATATAACAGCCATTTGGCGGTTGTCTTGTTAAGCGTACTTTGATCAGGTATGACCAGAAACAGGTCGGAGCTTGCCATTATCGGCTGAATACGCTGAATAGGGTTATCTTCAAGGGTCAGTGTTTGATAGTTGAGCGTGAAGTCCCTTCTGGCAGCCGCTTCTTCGAGCTCAGGCAGTATATATTCAGAATTTGGCCCAAGGGAGAAGCCTAAATTTTTCAGCTCCGGTTTTATCTGGCTGGCCAGTCTTAGTTGGCGTTCAAGCGGTTGATCCAGAAATATTGCGGTGGTGGTAATCTTTCTTTGTTTTAGCCCGGGAGAGTATCTCTCTGATAGTTGTTTGAATTTCTGGCTGGGAATAAAGGTGCTGATGATGATGCTATTGTTATCAGCAAACTGCATCGCAAACTCTGTCGCCTTACTGCCGACAGTAATAAGTAAAGGGTAGGCTGCGAGGTTGCTTTTAGCATTGTCTCGGAGGTTGTCAGAATAGGAGGTGTTTATCGGGATAGTGGGTCCCAGGCTGATTATTGTCGACGCAACACTCTCATACGCTGGGTTATCGCTACTGAGCAGCAACAGCGCATCAGCCGCTCTGACATTAGCACAGGCGAGCAAAAGAACCATCAGCAAACAGAATATCTGACAGTTGTAGGTGGCTTTTGTGACTACTTCCTGTATAGCTTTCGGCATATCCGTGTGACAGAAAGTTAGAAACTTAGCTGAGCTTGTAGATAGGTGCGTTGTTCAAACATATTTTCAGCATAAAACTCAGAATAGGGTTTATCCAGCAGGTTCTGTACGATAAGCGATAACTCAAGATTATTATTGTCAGATACTCTGAAGGACTTTGATACTTTCAAGTCGGTACGATGGTAGGCTTTATTTGCTGGCCCATAGTCTTTTCTGGTTGCCTCAATCCAGCGTACTGAGCTTAAAAAGTAGTGGCTAAGACTTATTTTCAGGTTTTCCGGTAGAGTCACGCTTGTGAGTAACGAACCAGTGTGTACCGGATTACGTGTGTCTAACGAGTCATGCCAATAATGATCGTAATTGTCGCTGGTACGTTCATCCAGAATTCGATAGCCGCTGCTTTGGATATAACCATAATTTAAAATAATCAGAGGCTTATATCTGCTATTACCCTGATATTTCAGTTGCAACTCTATGCCCTTGTTAGTCCACTCAGACATGTTCGTGTAGGTGAGAGTGCCATCGTTATCACCCTCCCTTTTGGTTTCAGTGATTCCATTATTGATCTCTTCGTAAAATAAACGCATATCCAGATCGCTGTTATATTGCGGCCAGGCTATGAGCATTCCCAGGTCGATAGAATCCAGCTGCTCCGGTTTCAGCTTGGGATTGGGCTCATAGACAGTATCAAAAACCGCCCCAAACAGATCCTGAAGATTTCCATTAGGCAGGGTCAGTGCAGGTGTATAAACCTTGATGCTGGAATTTGACTCCAGTAATGATGGCATTCTGTATGCCCGATTGGCGGATGAACGCAAAGTAATATCACTGTTTAGCTGATAGTTGACCGCGAGTCTGGGGGATACCCGGGTTGAGTTGTGGCCTCCATGCTCTGCAGAGGCTCCCAGATTGAAGGTCCAGTCCGGTATCAGGGTGTTTTCCCAGTGGGCGAATAGCCTATAGCTGTCCTCTGATATCATGTTATGCGTATCAAACATCTGATAATTACGTGCAGCCTGGTAATTATATTCTGCACCGGTTAACAGTTGGTCAAAGTCAGAGGGCGTCGATTTAAAGCTCAGTTCCAACTGGTGTTGTTCTATATTGCCAAATTCTGATGTAACTCTGTATGGGTTAGCATCCAGAAATGCCTGACCCAGAGCCTCTCTGTAAATCTCAGGGAGTCCATTATCGATGGCTACACGGTCAGTGTATTTAACCCTTGCATCGGCAACTGAAAGGGGTGCGGCACTATAATCCGTTAAACTGTGGGAATAGCGAGCTTTCAATTCATTCTGGTTATTTAGCAGGTGTTTCCATTCCATGTTTTGAAAGAAAGATTGGAACTCGCGGCGCTGTGGGTCGGGCAGGTTTGGATTATCGTGTTGACTGGTAATGTCGCCTACCGATGAATAGCCTGAATTGGCGCCCAGATTGATAGTGAAAGTATCGAGTAACGTGGGTGATATGGAGGTATTGAAGGTAAAGTGCCGGTTAAAATACGGGTCTGAATTTCCACTGATGAATTGATTGCCATCGTTACCGGTTATCCCTGCTGAGACACTGAAATATCCCAGCTCATGTGAGGCACTATATCGGCTATAAACGGTTCTGTTATCAAACTCTCCCTGTTGATATTTAATGATATTTTCGCGGGAGGATAGGGCCGAATGAGTAATAATGTTAATCGCACCGAGAAATGCATTTGAGCCCTGGGTTACGGTATTAGTGCCCCGCACAACTTCTATGCGCTCTATATCGTCAATACTGATGGGCAGGCTTTCCCAGATCACCGCTGAGAACAGCGGGATATAGACGGACTGACCGTCTATCATGACCTCCATCCGGGAGGGAAACTTATCACTCATACCGTGATAGGCCACCGCTGATGCGTTGGTGGCGATGTGGTATGACTGCATACCCGGTACCAGTCGGAACAACTCTGATATGGTTGTGGCACTGGATGCATCTATCATTCTGCGATCGATAATGGTGATTGAGGCCGGAGCCTCATTCAGTGTTTGCGGCAATCGGGTGGCCGAAAAGGTAACTGGAAGATCGTTAAGATAGTCAAGCTCAGACAGCTGGGTTCTTTCTCCGCTGAATACGGACAGAGGGCATAGAACAAGGGCAAAAGACAAACTGCATAATGTCCGGCGCAAATTTACAAATGACATGGTAGTGGTTTTTACCTGCAATTAGGTTCGATCAAATCCGTGTGCCAACCCAAATAACAAAAACACCCATCAATATAGCTTCGATAATAAAACCGTTATGTTCGATTATCCATTGCATACTCAAAACCTACGTCTTGTTTATCTGTATCTGATAAACAAATGGCCAGAATGAATCAGGGAAAATATGGGCTACGAATATACCTGATATCACTATACTGGTCGATTCGGAATCAGGCTAACGCGGCAATAAAAAGTAAACATCCGTTTTAAAAAGTAGTGATTTCGTCTTTATATTCTGGAAAACGGGTCTCTAGCATCTACATCTAGTCGCATGGATACACATCAGCGTTAGAGCCGATTGGTAATGGCTATTCAGATTAGCAGTGTTAACCGTCCGGGTGTTTATCGTTTAATCGACTGCAGAATAACAAACTTGCTATTGCTGGCAACCGTCGTGCAGTTGCCAAACAGCTTTTTCAGTTTGAGGTGGTAGTTCAGATGGCGGTTGCCGATAACCCAAAGCTCGCCACTCTGTTTGAGAGCTGCTTTTGATTCGGTAAACATCTGCCAGGCGATAAAGTCACCGATCGCATTCTGCTGGTGAAAAGGGGGGTTGTTGAGAATCAGGTCGCAGCTATCCGGTGAAATGCCCTGTAAACAGTCGGTAACGTTAAACCTAGCTTTGCGGCCAGGGAATGCCCTCTTGAAGTTGTCTTCAGCGGAGGCAACCGCCATATAAGACTCATCGACAAAGTGGAGGGTCGCTTGCGGATTTGCGGTTGCTGCCATCAGGCCGACAACACCGTTGCCACATCCCAGGTCTACAATCTGCTGATAACGGCTATTGGCTGGCAGGTGTTCGATCAGGAAACGCGTACCGATATCGAGTTTTTCCCGGGAGAATACGTTGGCGTGATTCAGAATTACATACGCCGTATTTTCCAGCGTATAGGATTTCGGATAGCTATTAGCGGGCGGGTTTATTGCCGGATTTAACCTGGAGAAAATAAGCCGGGCTTTTTTTCGCGCTAGTGATGTTTTCGTCTCGCCTATAATTGTTTCAAACAGCTGCAGGGTTGAGGTGTGTATCCCTTTGACCATCCCCGCAGCGATAATCTGACTCTGTTGGCTGAGGTAGGGACGAATACGGTGTAACTGGTCTTCTAGCTGCCCCAGGCTTTTCGTAACCTTGAGTAGCACCAGGTCGAACGTTTGCCCATGAGTGCCGTAATCCATCAATGAGTGTCTGAACTCAACGGAGTCAGTATTCAGCTGATTTTGTCTGAGGTTAACTGACATTCCTTGCCGGGCAATAAATGAGTCACTGATTGCAACCGTATGATAAGCGGAGAGGGCGCAGGCCAGTGTGCCGAAGCTATCGTTCAGAATCAGGATACGACTATCAGTGTGCAGCAGCTGCTCATCATGCAGGTAGTTAAGCAGATATTCGTCTGCGGCATCCCAGGCGCGCAAAGTTTCCTGGGGACGGACGGGAAAGCGAGACAGTTCAAAAGTGCCCTGAGGGACAGCAAGGGTTTTCATCGTAGTCCTGTAATCTGAAGAGTAGCGAGATGATTATAAAGCACTAACTGCGTGATACCAGATAAACGCCGGCACCCATCATAATACTCCCGGCACACTGATTCAGTCGTTTCATTGCCGTTGGTGACTGCAGCCGTTTACTGGCCCAGTGAGCACAGAACGCGATTAGCATCAGGCCAAGCATCAGTGCCACCAGTGTCAGACCTGCCGCCAGGGCAATATCATTATTATCGAGGGCTTTCAGATCCATAAATGTGGGTAGAAAGGCGATATAGAAGAGGATGACTTTTGGGTTGGAAGCAGAGATCAGAAAACCTTGAATAAACTCCATCGATGAACGCCTGCCGACGGTGGTGGCTGAGGCGTCAATACTGGGTTTGGTGGTAAAAAGCTTGAAGCCCAGCCACATAAGATAAGCAGCACCAACCCAGCGGATCAGGGTGAACAGTCCGCTCCAGTGTTCGGCAATGGTGGCCAGACCCATACACGCAAGTGTGAGGTAGATAATATCGCTGCAGGTCATTCCCAGTGCCAGCATGAAGCATCGTCGGGAACCCTCGACCATCGCTTTAGCCAGAATAGCAAACACACCGGGACCGGGGGTTATGCCGAAAATAAAGATAGCGATAAAAAAGGTGATGGCGCTTTCGAAAGACATCATGATTCCCCTGAATGAAGGGGAAGTAGTTTACCGTTTGGTGCGATTTAAGGCTATCCCGGTATATGGATTAGTTGTTTAGCTGCAGTTCATTTACGGTTAGCCGTTTGCGGCAGATATCTGTGCATACACGACTTTTTTTCGAAGACTTTGCCCGGTTCAACGCCTGATCAGATCGGGTAATACGATAAGGAGCTCCTCACCTCCCCAGCGATCATAATGATCACTCAGCCGACAATTATTATGTAATAGGTGCTACTTAAAATCAGGTTAATCGAAACCTGATCTGACCACCTTCGTTATCAGTATTCCCCAGCATGATCTTTGTCACACGATGATGCCTCTGTATTCTACATAGCTGTTTGTTTATTTTTTTTATCTATGCATATAAAAATTATCAAACAGATGTTTATTCTGAGTTAGATTTTTTAGCTGTGAAGCTTAAACAAGCTGCATTCATAGCGGTGACTGTGCGAAAATAGCCGCTTTAATTTTACTGATTATTCAGGAATGAAAATGCTTAAAATATTGCTCCGCAGTTTGTGTCTTATGTTGCTGGCCGGTTCAGTCTATGCAACCCCCGCCTTCGTGTTTACTGCTATCCCTGACCAGGATGAAACCCAGCTGAAGCAGCGGTTTCAGAAAGTAGCTGATTATCTGCAGCAGGAGCTGAATACAGAGGTGAAGTTTATTCCGGTTAAATCCTATGCCGCTTCAATTACCGCCTTCAGAAACAATCAGGTGCAACTCGCCTGGTTTGGTGGCTTGTCGGGTGTGCAAGCCCGGGAGCTAGTGCCAGGGTCCCGCGCGGTGGCTCAGGGGGTTGAAGATCCTGAATTTAAATCGTTCTTTATTGTTAATACCAGTACCGGTATTAACCCCTCTGATCGCCTGCCGGAGGCGCTGCGGGGACTGACCTTTACCTTCGGGTCAAAGGGTTCTACGTCCGGGCGTCTGATGCCTGAATATAACCTGCGGGAACAGTTCGGTATCAGCCCTGACGAGCTTTTCAGCCGGGTTGGTTTTAGTGGCAACCATTCCCGTACGATTGCGCTGGTTGAATCCGGAGCGTATCAGGTGGGTGCTCTGAACTATAAAGTTTGGGAAACGGCGGTGGCTGAGGGTAAGGTGGATACATCCAAGGTACAGGTTATCTGGGAAACACCAACCTATCCTGACTATCAGTGGACCCTGCGCGGTGATCTTGATGCCGTCTATGGTGAAGGGTTTACCGCTCGTGTAGAAAAGGCGTTGCTAGCAGACTGTCGGACTTAATCGAATAAAGCCTCTATGAGATAATCGCGCCACCCTGGCAACGACCGGATAACGA
>NZ_CAKZLP010000009.1 GCF_937127095.1 uncultured Amphritea sp. | reverse complement strand
GGTTTGCTGCTTCTTTTTCGGGATTTAAGACAAAACAACGAAGTTAGAACGCATTTGGTAACTTAATCGCAGGTTCCCTAGGGTAACTTTTGCTTCTTGAATGTTTAAATGGATAGCTTTACTTCGTTTGGAACAGGATTATGCTATCTTCAGCAATGTATCACGAACCCAGCAGATACTGTCCTGATAGGCCTGGTTGAGTACCTGTGCAGGGTAGCTTTCGGGAAGAAAGTTCCATTCTCCCATAATATAATTGTCAACGGTGGTCAGTAGTTCACCATAGTCACCATCACCGAATTGAATCGCCGCCACAAGCGCGTCACTAAGGACAACCTGTTTAAGAATATCTTCCTTTGGCGTATCCAACAGAGCATCAAGGCCTGCAAATATGCCCATCATGAAGGCGCTGGATTCAGACAGCCCTGCATGAGTTGCTGCCATCAGTTCACACATTCGGGCGCGGATAAGTGTGTGTCGGGTGAGTTCGTCCGGCTTTCCCATTTCGCCGGAAAATGCGATCAGCGCGCACCAGCGTTTGAGCTCGGTGATGCCGAGTATGACAACGGCCTCCCCAAGATTCTCAATTTTTCTGATCAGGTTAAACAGCGGGGAATTTACAATTCGAAGAATCTTATAGGCCAGTTGCGGGTCGCGCTTAACGACCTGCTCGATGGCAGCTGTTGTCACGTCGGGGTCGGCTAATAGTGACATTAGCTCGATCATGACTATTTCGCTGGAGCTCAGTTTTCGGCCTGCAATGACCTGCGGCTTGCATAGAAAATATCCCTGAAAGAGTTTAAATCCGAGCTCTTTACAGCGATCGAATTCGGCAAGGGTCTCAATTTTTTCCGCCAGAAGGGTGACCTTAAAGGGTTTGAGAAGCTCGGTATGCCGCACTAATTCATCATCGCTCAGTTGAAGCAGGTCGAGCTTAACGATATGAACCATCTGCAGGATCGGATCATATTCAGGGCTGTAGATAAAATCATCCAGCGCCATACGGTAGCCAGCATCAATATAACGTTGAATGCCTGAGATCAGGTTGTCATCAACTTCCATTCCTTCAAGGATTTCAAGCACGATATGCTTTCGGGAGATCTCCGGAATACGATCTGATTCGAGCATCTCTTTGGTTAAGTTGATAAAGGCAGGAAGTGTTGTCAGTGTACCTGCTTCGCAGATACTGGTGTAATTGTTCAGAAGAACCTGAGAGGTGGCGCTGTTTCCATCAGTAACCGGGCTATATGCCTGTGCGTTTTTGTCCCTGTAAAGTAACTCATAAGCAACAACATTGAGTTTAGCATCGAAAATTGGCTGGCGGGCCATGAGTATATCCTGCGCCATCGATGACTCCTAAAAGTGGGCGTGTCAAACAGCACTGTTTTGCTGTGAAGTAGGTCTTGTTAAGTTCTATTATAGCCGCTTAATAGATATCTGAATTTTTATCTGTCACCAGATTGGGTTGTGTTAACGCCTGTTATAGGGTGGTTTCCAGGATGAACGTTATCGGCAACGATGAAGTGGTAAATTCTAACCTAACTGACCGCTGCCGCGGTTTTACTTAGCTGTTTCCGTTTGCCGCAGTTGAAACAGTTGTTATGATTGGCTCCGTGCAGTTAATTTCGAAGGACTGAATGACGTGAAGGTAACTATTATCAAACATCTATCGCTTAAACACGTATTTTCAAAGCCCGGGCTTAGAGGGCGGCTATTATCAAAGCTCCGAATTTTAAAGCCAGTATCTCTGGTATTACTGAGCTTATTTTCAACCACTGCGCTGGCATTTGATTATTTTGTGGTAAACCGTGATGCAGAGGTCTACTCAGCGCCAGGCAGTAGTGAATTGTTGACCCGTTTGAGTCAGGGCAATGTATTACTCGAGATCGATAAAAAAGGTGCCTGGTCAAGGGTGTTCTTTCTCTCACCGGATAAGCAGCCCCAGAAAGGCTGGATGCTAAGTGACAGTCTCACCGCCCAGCAGCAAGGGGTAAGTAGTCCGAAGATTGCTGGGCATACTCATACTGTTGTTGTGGATAGCCTTCGGTTACGGCAAGGGCCGGGTGGGAACTATGCTGTAGTTGGCAGTCTTAGTCGTGATCAGCAGGTGACCGAGTTGAAGCGCGAGGGTGACTGGGTCAAAGTCGGTTTTCGTGATGGGGCCGGTAACGAGACAGAAGCCTGGACCGCCGGACGTTTCCTGAGATCTGTAGCGCCGCAGTCACAAGTGGGCACCTCTAAAACAGAGACCTCTCAGGTAGCGGCTTCTCAAGTAGAGGCTTCTGAAGCAGCATCCCCTTCAGGTCAGTACAGAATCAGTGGTGTGAACGTAAACTTTCGCTCAGGCCCCGGAGCCGGTTATCGGGTGCTGGGTAAGGTGAGTTCGCCACAGCAGGTTAAGGTGATGGATAGTCAGAAGGGCTGGATGAATATACGCTTTGAGCAAAGTGGAACGCCGGTATCTGGCTGGATTTCACAACGCTTTATTGACCCGGTTAAATAGCCGGGTCAGCTGTCTGATAACAAGTGATTACTGTCTGTGCGTTTTGCTATCCGGCGGTTGATCTAAACGTGCTAATGCAGAGGACTATAGGCAAAAAAAATGACAAAAAAAAGGCTGAACAGTGTTCAGCCTTTTTTTGTTGGAGTAGAGATTATTCCTTTTCGGCGATCTCTTCTTCAGGTTCAGCCATCACCGGGACGCCTGCACCTTTTTTGTTGGTTTGAATATCACGTATTTTTGCCAGCTGCTTGTCAATTTTGTGAGCCAGGGAATCCAGTGCAGCAAACAGATTTTCATCAGTGGCTTTAGCAAACAGATCTTTACCGGTAGCGTGTACGGTGGCCTCAACAACCTCCTCTTTACCATTGCTCTTTTCAATAGTGACCTGGGCACTGGTGATAACGTTGTAGCGTCTTTGACTCTCCTCTAACCAGGCTTCAATTTTTTCTCGTAGTGCAGGAGAAACTTTGTCATTTCTATTAGTGATATTGATGTTCATGATGTAACCCTTACTGCAAACTATGCTTGATGTCACACTTACAGAATGCCCTTTTCAGATTTTATTGCAAGCGATTCTGTCATAAAAAAATAACCATTTTGTGTGACAGGATTTACGTCTGTTCAGACCCGTACAAAAGGCTTATCTTCAGACAGTTAGTATATGAGTTAGGCTATAAGTTCTGGTCATTTGATAAATGATTTAATAAATATTTTTAGCCTGAGTGAGCGGCGAAAATCCTTTGACCCCTGGCGAGAATTACCACAGTATCGTTGATAGCGGGTATTAAGTGGAACAATGTTTAAATAGAACAGCTTTTAAGTAGAGCAGGGGCAATGATCAACGAGAGCAACAAGATATCGACTTCGGTGCTGGCGAAAACGCTGGGTAAGAGTAGTCGGCAGATGTTTACCGAGCTGGAGGCGCTGGGCTGGATCAGGCGCGAGCAGGATCAGTGGCAACTGACCGCCAAAGGCGAGTTCGAGCAGGGTAGCTATCGGGATAGTGATCGTTATGGGCGTTACATTGTCTGGCCAGAGAGTGTTACTGAGCACCGCGCCCTGGTGAATGCTGAAGACCAGTACACTGGTGCTAAAGGGCTGGGTTTAAAAACAGGT
Organism: uncultured Amphritea sp.; assembly: GCF_937127095.1. GTDB lineage: Bacteria > Pseudomonadota > Gammaproteobacteria > Pseudomonadales > Balneatricaceae > Amphritea. Next base: position 144,806 of record NZ_CAKZLP010000009.1, on the reverse strand, counting down.
CTTGCGGCTGCGCGAATCAACCAGCTATTGGCAGAGCTGGGTTGGATAAAACCCTGGTTAAAAGGATGGCAGCTGACGCAGAGCGGTCTGGCTCAGGGCGGCATTCAGAAAGAGGACCCGCACACCGCTATTCCCTATGTGTCATGGCCGAAAGCGCTGACTGAAAACCGGTCGTTCAAGCGTACGCTGAGGCAGTTTAATCTCCACCTTGCCGAGGTTCAGCATCATAGTGGTTGCTGTGCGATGGATGGCCATCTGCTGCGTTCAGAGGCGGAGGTAAAGATAGATAACTGGTTGTATCTTGCGGGGATCATCCACGCCTGTGATAAAGTCTTGCCGGTAAACGAGTCAGCCAAGGCAGATTTTTACCTGCCTCAGATACGCCTCTATATTGAGTTTTGGGGCAGTGAAAATGACCCTTCCTACCTGGCCGATAAGATGCGTAAGAAAGCGCTATACCAATCGAACAATCTCGATGTTATTGAGCTACAGGAGGACGACCTCAATAATCTTGAGGAGTTGCTTCCCCGTCAGCTGCGGCGCTTTGGTCTGGAGTGCTGAGGAGCTATAGCGAGTGTTAAAGTGTTAGTGTTAAGGTTCTAGTGTTAAGCAGCGAAACCTGCCTAAGGTACCGCCATACCCCGTTGAACAAACTCAATGTTAGCCATCCGCTCCATCCAGCCTTTCACATTGGGGAACGCTTCGAGTTCAATTTCCTGCCATTCATAGCGGCAGGCCCAGGGATAGATGGCAAAATCGGCGATACTTAGATCAAGATCAACAATAAACGCATGGCCATCGAGCTGATTATTCAGCACGCCCCAGAGGCGCTGGCTTTCTTCGCTATAGCGATTGATCGCATAGGGGATCTTTTCGTTAGCAAAACGATTGAAATGATGAGCCTGACCGAGCATGGGGCCAAAACCGCCAATCTGCCACATGAGCCATTGCAGACATTCCAGCCTTTTTACCGAGTCTGTTGGTATGAAATTGCCGGTTTTTTCCGCCAGATAGAGCAGTATTGCACCACTTTCGAATAGCTGGATCGCTTTGCCGCCAGGGCCTTCATGATCGGTTATAGCCGGAATTTTATTGTTCGGGCTAATGGCCAGGAAGTCGGGTTTAAACTGATCCCCTGCCAGAATATTGATCGGATGAACCCTGTATGGGAGTGCCGTCGCTTCCAGCATAATAGATACTTTTCGGCCGTTGGGTGTTCCCCAGGTATAAAGATCGATCATGTCCGACTCCTGTCTTTAGTGATGGGCGAAGTGATTATAGATCTCTATCAGCTCATCCGGATTGAAAGTGACAACAATCAGCTCCTGCCCGGGGGTAATAATATTCGGGTTTTGCCCGAGAATCCCTTTATGATAGTTGTAGACGTAGGTATCTTTTACTTTTTTGTCCAGTATAGAACCCAGAAAGGAACTGGTGCTGTTGGGCAGTCGTTCATCTGCCTGCTCAGGGATATCTGCACTGATCAGTTGGGCTTTCAACTGTATCCCCTTAGCAAACGTATCAATCAGACCACTCTGAATGATGCCCCACAAACCCTGATTGTCAGAGTTACTGACGCCATGAATATAGAATAGGGTGCCAGCAGGATTGTCCGGGTTGTTGAGCAACTCTTTCAGTCTTATCTGATCGGCTTGGGGTAGCTGGCTGGCAGGTACTGCTTTGTGCTGCGGCTGCACTGAGCCGCCGATTTTTTCCAGATTGATACCATAAGTCGTAGCACTGCCGTCGTTTACTGCTTCGGTCGCCGCAATCGCTGTCGCCAGGTCAGTGGGTAGTTTGAGTAACTGATCCTGGGTGACGAAGTTGTTTGCCTTATGGATCTCTATTGCCTGTTCTGGCTCAGCGGTTAAGTTCTCGATATGACGCTGTGCCTGTGCTTTATCGATTTGCCGTTGCACGGCTATTTTCGACAGCTCGTCCTGTTCAACCTTCGGAGTGTTGAGGGTTTGCTCAGGCTGAGTCTGGTTGAGATAGAGATAACCTGCAACACCAGCCACAGCCACTATGATTAAGATCAGAAAGTTCCGCATTGTTCCCCCGTTAGAAAGGATGATCAGACTTTTGCAACTATTAAGAAAGAGTGGTTTATTTTCATAAGGTTCAGACTAAAACAGATTTTATCTATATAAAAGTTAAATTGTTTGATCCCAGTGGTGGGTAGAGTAACGACAGCATCAGCGTAGTATGCGCTTCTCTTCTATAATAGGTGAGTTGTTCGCTGTGCTTAACGGAGTGTTGTTATGACTGAGGATATTGAAGAGATCCTGCAATTCTGGTTTGGAACATTGGAGCAGGGGTTTCCGGTCACCAATCGAAAGTCGCTTTGGTGGTTTGGGGATGAGGCGATGGATCGACAACTCGGGGAGTTGTTTGGACATCAGGTTCGACAGGCGATCTGGGGGCAGTTGGATGACTGGGCCGGGCAGCCGAGAGGACGGCTGGCGCTGATCATCCTCTTAGATCAGTTCACCCGAAGTATTTACCGCGGATCTGCGGATGCTTTTTCCGGTGACGCCCGGGCCGAGCAATTGTGCCGCGAAGGTATTGATATCGGCCATGATACCGCCCTTGAGGGCAGTGAAAAGTTGTTTTTTTATATGCCCTTAGAGCATGCTGAAGATATTAGCGCACAGAATCTGTGTGTCGCCCAGATAGAGGGAATGTTATGTACCACTCCCCGGGAACACCGACACCATATCGACAATGCGCTGGATTTTGCTCATGAGCACCGAAATCTGATTGTCCGTTTTGGCCGGTTTCCCTATCGCAATAAGATTCTGGGGCGTTCATCGACTCCGGAAGAGTTGGCCTACCTGAATCAGCCTCATAAACGTTATGGGCAGTAGATATTTGCATCAAACCACAAAAAAGTATTTACTAAACAGAAACATGGGTGTGATTAAAGGAATGAGAAAGTGATAGATACCAGGCAGACTGAAATCCGGGGACGGATTCAGACCATTGTGACTCTGGTGGTTTCAATTCTGGTTTTTGCAGCTCTGTTTATCGGCATCCGTTCCTATGAAGAACGGGTCGCGGTTCAGGCTATTCGACTGGCGATTGAGCACCGGGTCGACGATGTTAATTATGAATTGGCGGGTAAGGCAAAAGATATCGATACCCTTTGGTCAGTGTATGGTCCACAGAAGGAGCTGGCCGAAGAAGAGTTTTATCGCCTGGCTGATCCTATTGTTGCCAGTCATCACACCTATCTGCCTCTGTTTATCGCGTTGATGGGGGGCGGGCTCACCTTTGTCATGCTCGGCATGGGGGTGGGTATGGCTGTGCGTGCCCGGCAGCTGCATAAAGTGCTTGAACATAAAGAACTTGAACTTAAACAAAGCCAGGAAAAACTCGCATCGGTGACCTTAACTGATGAGCTCACAGGGCTGGCGAATGGGCGACATTTTAATCAGGTGCTGTCAACCGAATGCCGCCGGGCAGTGCGGGAATTTAGCCCTCTGACATTGATGCTGATTGAAATTGATAAGGTTGATGCTGAACAACTTCCTGTAAATTTTGCTGACCAACAGGCGGGTTTAGTTGCTGAGGTTCTGAAAGGTGCTATTTCACGCCCCGGTGATATGGCCGCCCGGATAGGCAACAGCCGTTTTGCGATGGTGTTGCCGGCAACCAATGAGCAGTCACCGGTGTTGGCAGATCGTCTTTGTCGCGATATGCATGATATCGAAGTGGCTGGGTATCCGTTGAGTGTCAGCATTGGCACCAGTACCCTGCAGCCCTCTGCGCAGCTGACCGCTGAGAACATTCTGCAGCAAACGGAAGCCGCATTGAATGAAGCCGTTCAAAATGGAGGCGGGCTGGTGCGAGCCAGAACAGAGGACCCTCGTGATATCCCGGTAACCTTTTCTAACTAGACTTATACAGCTGGATTGATATAACCAGATTGATACAATGAAGCCTGCATTTCGCAGGCTTTTTTTGCAGACAGGCACCTGTGCTGTGCTTGGGTCATTTGAACCCTGCTGAGTTATCCATTCAATGAACTGAGATGTTTGTTAAACGCTTCCAGCCATGACTGATAGCGCTCTGCCAGTGACGGGTTGGGTTCGGGGTTAAAGGTTGTTTCCGGCAAAATATTTCGCACACTGTTGGGCAATGTCTGCCAGGCGGCTCCGAGCGCGGTGATGTCGCTCTGTTGATAACGCAGCACTGGTAAGCCGCTCAGGTCGGCAACGCCCTGACAAAGCGAGTCTAACTGGCTAATACCTCCGGCAATGGTGATCTGTTTGGCCGGGGGGAGTGAAGACATCGCTTTGATATTACGGCATATCAGGAAAATAATACTCTCCATGACTGCCACCATTCGTGCTCTGGGGTCGTCGCAGTCGTTTATCCAGCAGGAACGGTCCAGCGGTTGCCAGAAGGGTGAGCCGACACCGCCGACCATATTCATAAACAGGGGGGGATCAGCACATTTAGCCGCCCATCTATCAATATTTCGCGTTTCCGGGCGGCAGATATCAAAGGCCCATTCCAACGCGCTCTCTGCTCCGTTAATAGTGGCTTCGGCACTGTAAAGGGGTTGTTTCCCTGAGAGAATCAGTTGATGCAGAATACGCTCCTGCGGATGCAGCCCCCGTTCAGTGAGGACCCGGTTCATAAAGCCGCCACTGCCCAGGTTGATAAACAGGTTGTCCTGAGACGGCTCACCAAATGCAAACAGGGCGCAGGCCTCGTCACTGCTGACATAGTTCAGGGGCAGGTTAAAGCCTGGTAGTTTGAGGGTGCCAAAGTTGAATTTATTGGGACGAACTTTCGGTAGCAGCGAGTCCGGCAGCTGAAACAGGTCCAGTAGTTCCGGGTGCCAGTCGCGGTCTTTGAGTGAATACAGCATGGTTCTGGCAGCCGTTACACCATCGACCAGGTTAGGGTGCTCATGAAGTAGCTGTTTAATAAGCCAGCCTGCAACAGGGCCGCCGCGAACGCGATGTTTGGCGGTATTAAACACCATATGCTCCATACACCAGCGCAACTTCGACGCAGGCAGGTGGGCATTGGGGTATAGACCTGTCAGTTGGCGAACCATGCTTGCCAGGGGCATCAATTCATCGATGTAATGGAGTCCACGCCGGTCCTGCCCGCTGATCACCGGTGTCAGCGGTTGACCGTTATCCGCATCCCAGCAGAGCACACTGGAGCGTTGTGTAATCAGGGCGGCTGTTCTCAGGTTGGAGCGGTCTTCGCGTTTCAGATTGCTAATCGCTTCGAGCGCAGCGCGCTTCAGTGAAATGAGTACAGCCTGAGGTTGCTGCTCAACGCGGTTGGGCGGCGTATACTGGTTTTTTACCTGTACTTGTCCCCGGCTCAGGCAGTTGCCGAAGCGGTCAAAAACCATCGCTCGACAGCTATGGCTACCCTGATCCATAACAAGGCATAAGTCAGAGCGCATCGGTTATACCCATGCTCTTAAAAGCCAGTGTCGTAAAAGTCTGTGTTGTATTGTCATGCTGATGCTATCGCCTCCATACAGTTTTCTCCCTATTTCCTTATACCCTGACACAGCTAGCGTGTAAAATTCAATGCTGGTGAAATTAAGGGTAAAACAGTGAGCAGCATACACCCGGTTGATGAAAATATTGAGACTTTATTGAGGGTTGCCCGTCATAGAGGATGGCGTCAGCTGGTAGTGCTGAGCGGAGGCCGGGAGTGGTGTCAGCAACAGATTACCCATCTGATTGATCTGCAGGCTCGGGTGTTCTGGATCGGTGAGCCCGGTGTAGGTCTGGATCCTCCGGTATTGCTTAAACCGGTCAGTGCGAAGCAGGCCCATCAATTGCTGGGGCAGGAGAGTGATTTTATCGTCTTCGATTGCTGGAGCGGGTTTAACCCAAACGGTTTTGGTCAGGTTGTTGGAACCCTGATTGCCGGGGGCTTGTTCGTTCTTATAACGCCTCCGCTATCAGAGTGGCAGGCATTTGATGACCCCGAGTATCATCACATCGCCGTGGAGCCGTTCAGTACAGCGGATGTTGGTCGTCGCTTTGTCCGTCACTTGCAGAACGTTATTGCTACCGATTGTGAACTGGTCCATTTCGCTGAGAATGAACCCTGTCCGGATCTTTCAGGATTTGCTAATCAGCTTCAGGATCTCCACGATAAGGCGGAGATTACAACGCTTGCCGTACCTTTCAGAACAGCAGATCAGCAACGGGTTGTTAGCCGCTGTCTTGGTAGTATGCATCAGCCGCGGATGGTTCACGTGCTCACCGCTGATCGGGGGCGGGGGAAAAGTGCGGCGTTGGGGATTCTCTCTGCTACATTGATGAATAATGGTTTAGTACAGCACGGAACTGTCACGCAAACCGCCAAAAGACCAGGCAAAAACCTTGAGGTCATCCTTACCGCACCCTCACGGGGAGCTGTGCAGGCTGTTATATCGATGTTGGAGTCTTTGTTGCCCGCTGAGCGACTTGTCTGTGGCAAGGATTGCTGGCAACTAGGGCAAAGCCGGTTGCGATTTATGTTGCCCGATCAGTTGTCGCAGCAGTGCCCGGATGCCGATTTGTTACTCGTTGATGAGGCTGCTGCGATTCCTGCTCCGGTCCTGTTAAGTTTGTTGGAGTACCCGCGGGTTATCTTCGCTTCAACCCTGCATGGCTATGAGGGGACCGGACAGGGCTTTGCGGTGCGTTTTCTGCCCCATCTCGACCGCAAGGTGCCTGAACGGACGTTGTTGCGTATGCAGCAGCCTGTGCGCTGGGCTGAAGGGGATCCTCTGGAACGTTTTAGCTACCGGGCTTTATTGCTGGATGCTGAGCCTGCAGATCTGGTGGCGGAGACACTGGATTCTAAAGCGGTGAGTTATAGAAAACTGGATCGCGATCTGCTGGTGGGCGATGTCGCCATGATGAAGCAACTATTTGGTCTTCTGATTCTCGCTCACTACCGCACTTCGCCCGGGGATCTGCGTATTTTGCTGGACAGTCCTAATATTGAAGTATGGGCCGGGTTTATAGAACAAGCGGGCGAATCACTGCTGGTTGCAACAGCATTACTGGCGTATGAGGGGCCGATAGCCCCGGAGCTTGCTAAAGCGATTACGGATGGTTCCCGGCGTCCCAAAGGACAGTTGATTCCACAGACACTGCTGGCCCATTGTCATATCCCTGAAGCGGCGCGATGTAGGGGGTTGCGGGTGATGCGCATTGCGGTTCATCCAAAACTGCAGCGCCAGGGGATTGGCAGTGCTCTTTTACGGGCTGTAGAGCAGGGCAGTACAGATATTGACTGGTTAGGTACCAGCTTCGGAGCAACAGCTGATCTGTGCCGCTTCTGGCAACACTTCGATTTACAGTTGCAACGACTCGGCCATAACCGGGATAAAGTCAGCGGAACCCATGCTGCTGTTATGTTACGTGGGATTTCCACTGCTGGCGTTGGGTTGCAGTTAAAAGGCGCTGAAAAAGCCCGGCAACAGCTGCAACAATTAGTCGATTCAGAGAGTGCAGAGATCAGCCATGAGCTGCTCACGGTGCTGCAGTGTTAACAGACAGGGGCTTTTATTCAGTGGGATACGTTTCGGGCTGAGCGGTTTGCAGTATCTCTACCGGATCGTTAAGGCTGATAATCCCCTGGTTCAGCGGGATTAGATTCTGCCCGAAATGAGCTTCTCCATCACGGCCTCTGCGATAGCGCTTTAACACGCTCAGCGGCTCCCGGTCGGGGTTTCGTTGCAGCGTCAGTGGGTCGGTGGTGGTCAGAATACAGCGGCCGCAGGGTTTAACCACCTCAAACTCCACCTCGCCTATTTTAATCCGTTTCCAGCTGTCTTCAGCATAGGCATCGCAGTTTTTAACAACCAGGTTGGGCCGCATCTGTTCCATTCGTACCGTGCTTTTACAGCGCTGGTTGAGATCGGCAAGCGATGCTTCAGAGATCAGCAGCAGTGGGTAGCCATCGGCAAAGGCGACCTGATTGTCAGGTTTGTGACTGACCGGGCGGCTGGATTGTGAGCCGAAAAAATAGAGTTTACAGGGCTGTTGCAAATATTGACTGAACCATTGTTCTGCCTGTTCGCCACAGTAGAGCGCGCTGATACTGTCTTTCCATATGCTGATGTTGTCGTAGCGGCTACTGAAGTCAGCATATACAAGTGTCAGCGGCGCAGCATCTCTCGCTGAAATCATCATCCCATTGTGCAGTAGCGCTGTGTGTACCGTCAGCAGTTGAGGGCGGGTTCGGGCGGTAATAAATTTGCCGTTGGCATCACAGAGGACAAATTGTCGGTCGAAGGCTAAACCCATTGAGGTAACCGCGCTGCGACTGAGGTCAATCGCTGCAGTCGATTTAATCGGGTAGACTGATATCTGGCTAAGCTGTATTGGCGAACGTTTTGGTAGCATCCCTGTTTCTCTGTTTTCTATATTAGCTTATGGGTTTAGGGGAAGGCAGCATGAAGCATAGATTGAATCGTAACGTTTGATCTGTCCTATTGGAATTATTTGCTTAATTATTTACTGTATAGTTCAGGCCTGAGCAGTTCACTGCATAAACTGATGGCAACGAGATAAGAATGGAAATAACCCCGGAAAGGCTGCAAAAGCTGGCCAATATGAAAATGCCTTTTGGTAAGTACAAGGGCTGGGTGCTGGTGGATCTGCCGGAACCCTATCTGGTGTGGTTTGCGGGCAAGGGATTTCCTGAGGGAGAGATCGGTATCCTGTTGCAGATTCTCTATGAGGTTAAGCTTAATGGTCTTGAGGACGTTCTTCGGCCTCTGAGGACATCCTATTAAGACGATCTCTGTGGCTTGTTTAAGTCCGGTGCTGCGGTTAAATTGTAGGCATTGTTGGTTATCAGCTCAGGATTCGTTGACAACTGTCTGGCGGTTGAAAGAAATACGACTATTACCGTGATGATGCCTATGGCTGTGCTCGGGTAGGCTACAGTTAACTATAATCCGCTTTATCTTATTCAGGATAGGATTGATGATTAACATCAGTTCTGAATACTCGAAAATAACCCATATCGATAGATAGGAAGATTTTCAATATGCGTATAACCTCTTTATTAAGTGTTCTGCTTACCGTTTGTGTTGTGACTGCTTCACCTGCTGTGTCCGCAAAGAAAGCTGAGGACTCGGCGCAAGGGGCGTTCGGCGGCGGCCAGAACCATGAGCGATCCGTTGAAGAGAGAAGCCAGCATCAGTATGAAAACACCGTTCGTCACCGAACGTATAGTGATGATGAACGATATCGGATTCGCAACTTCTATCAGCAGCGTGAACAAAATGAGCCGGGCGATAAAGGCAAAGATCACCCAAAAAATGCGCAAAAAGATAAGCAGAAATCGATACCTCAGGGGTTAGAAAAGAAACTGCAGCGTGGTGGAGATCTACCTCCCGGCTGGGAGAAAAAAATCATTCCGGGTGATCGGCTTGATCGCGATCTTTACCGTCAGTCTGAACGTTTACCGGATGAACTGGACAGGGCTATCGGGCGGGTCGCGGGTGAGGAAAATCGCCGCATCGGTAATAAAATAATCAGAGTGCTTGAAGGTGATGCCACTGTTATTGATGTGATTGACATACTGGATGCCAGCGGCGTTATGGAGTGAGGCCAGAAATGACACCGGCTATTCAACTTGCCAAGAAAATGAAAATCCGCTTTGACGTGCATGAGTACAGCCATGATCCTGCTAGTGAGTCGTATGGTGAAGAAGCTGCCACTGCCCTCAATGTTAGCCCTGAGCGGGTCTTTAAAACCCTGCTGGTTGCGCTTAATGGTGATAATCGGCAACTGGCAGTCGCTGTAGTGCCGGTATCAGGGCAGCTGAATCTTAAGGCGGCAGCCAGCGCTTTAAAAGCCAAGAAGCTGACGATGGCTGACCCGCAACAGGCACAGCGTAGCAGTGGTTATCTGGTGGGGGGGATCAGCCCTCTGGGACAGAAGAAACGTTTGCCAACCCTGGTGGATGATTCCGCCGGGCAGTTTGAGACAATCTTTGTCAGTGCTGGGAAGCGGGGGCTGGAGATCGAGTTAAGTGCAGCTGATCTGTTGCAGCTGACCAATGGGTCTATGGCCGGGATTGGCCGCTAGAAAATCTTTGCAAGGCCGCTGTTATCGGTAGATTGCAGCGTTTATTTCTCTATAAAAAAGGCCATCAATGATGGCCTTTTTAAATCAGACAGGGTTTTACCCGGCTTTTTTATGTTCTATATACTCATGGGCTTTGCGCCCGGGTTTGAACTGAGATGCTTCTAAATTGTGCTTATTCAGCAGCTTGTAGAAGTCAGTCCGGTTACGTTGAGCAATCTTAGCTGCCTGAGTGACGTTGCCTGCAGTGATATGCATTACCTTGGTCAGATAGCTTCTCTCAAAGCTGGATCTGGCTTCATTAAAGGATGGGATAACCCTATCCTGATTAGCAATCGCCTGACTGACCAGGCCTTCACTGATTATCGGTGAACCCGATAGCGCGACGGTTTGTTCGACCACGTTTTCCAATTGGCGAACGTTACCGGGCCAGGCTGCCTGAGCAAGGATATGCAGCGCTCCCGGAGAGATCCCTTTTACCTTCGGATTGTGTCGTCTGGCGGACTGTTCGACAAAGTACCGTGCCAGCAGGGGAATATCTTCCGGACGATCACGCAGCGGTGGCAGATCCAGGTTGACCACATTGAGTCGGTAGTAAAGGTCTTCGCGGAACTCACCATCTTCCATCGCCAGCTCAAGATTACGATGGGTCGCTGAGATTACCCGGACATCAATGTCGATAGAGCGGGTGGAACCGACCGGGCGAATAGTACGCTCCTGAATCGCACGCAGCAGCTTAACCTGCAAGGTAGTCGGCATATCACCGATCTCGTCGAGGAACAGCGTGCCGCCGTTAGCGGACTGAAACAGGCCTTCATGTTGCGTGACTGCCCCGGTAAAGGCGCCTTTGGCATGGCCAAACAGTTCCGATTCCAGTAACTGTTCTGGCAGCGCGCCGCAGTTTATCGCCACAAACGGTTTATCGTGTCGGTCGCTGGCATTGTGGATCGCTTTCGCCATCAGCTCTTTACCGGTACCGCTGGGGCCGGTGATCAGCACGCTGACATTAGACTTGGCTACTCGCTCTGCCTGATTGAGCCGCTCATTCATCAGCGGACTCTGGGTGACAATGGCGCTGCGCCAGCTGTCATCCTGGGCATGAGCAGAGTCCAGCGCTGAGTTTATAGTACTAAGCAGCTGTTCTTTATCGATAGGTTTAGTCAGAAAGCCGAAAATACCTTTCTGCGTCGCTTCAACGGCATCGGGAATCGAACCATGAGCAGTAATGATCACCACGGGCAGGGCCGGATGGTCCTCCTGAATGGCGGCAAACAGTGCCATGCCATCCATACCATCCATGCGCAAATCGCTAAGGACAAGGTCGGGTGTTTGCTGTTTGATTCGCTTCAGGGCTTCAACCCCTGAGTTAGCGGTATCGATGCTATAGCCAGAGGCACTCAGGCGTAAACTAAGAACTTTCAGGATACCCGGGTCATCATCAACGATAAGGATGCGTTGTTGAGTAGCTTTCATATTCATTCTCCTCTCTGCCTTTCTAACGAGACAGATCATTCTCAATGCGGGTCAATGCTTCTATTTGCTGCCTGAGCTTATCCCGTTCGGCGGAAAGCGCTTTGCGATCAAGGTCAGCGGTGTTCAGAGCACGTTGTAACGTCATAACAGCTTGCGTGTATTGATAGCGAACAAGCAGGTATAGCTCTGCATCACATTGAGGGGTTTTATCCAGATCGAGTTGCTCAAACATCTCGATGGACTTCTTTAACTGGGCTGTAGAATTTTCAGGCTGACTGAGTAACATCGCCTGAATAATTATCTGGTTCTTCTCTGCTGCCTGCTTCAGCATGGCGGCTTTATCACTGGGCTGGGATTGTTGATATTGCTGTTCCAGCATCATCCACTCACCCATGTCGCCAAGGATGCAAGAATAGCCGTTGTCCGGTGTTGGCAATAGTTGCTTCACCTGACAGCCGCTGATGATGATAACTGTAAATACTACTAACAGCGCTTTACTCATCTGTAGCCTGTCCTTGATTCGGTATACTGATTATAAAACTAACAAATCCATCCTGATTACTGCTTAGTTCAAGGTTACCTCCCATCGCTCTTATTGCTTCCCGGGCAATGCTCAAGCCTATACCGGACCCTTTGACAGAACCCTGCCGCTTATTGACGCCCTGGTAGAAGGGATCAAATAACTGCTCAAGATCGGATTCCGGTATTTCAGGTCCGGTGTTACCAATCTCAATTTTCAGGGATTCGTCCTGTATCGCCAGGGTTATCTTCAGAAGTCCGTTTTCACTGCCGTACACTGAAGCATTGGAGATCAGATTGCTCAGAGCTCGCTGCAACAACCCTTTATCGATTCCCCAGGGGGTGTCCTGCTTAGGTAGTTTTACCTCGATCTGTTTCTGTTTGAGTAACAACTGATGAGAGGCCAGAGATTCTCTGATAACCGGCAGGATAGGTTGCATTTGTAGTTCATGCTCTCCGCCATGCTGCAATCGGTTGTAATCAAGCAGCTGTTCAATCAGTGATTGCAAAGACAGGCTGTTTTCCTGCATCAGGGTGATGATTTCTTTCTGATTGTCGGTCAGGGGCCCGGCAAGCTCCTCAGCGAGGAGATCTGTACCCTCTCTTAGTGTAGTCAGAGGCGTTTTTAATTCATGGGACATATGCCGTAAAAAGGCCTGTTTTTCCTGTTCAAGCAACTGTAGGTGGGTTTCCAGCCACTCAAGTTGCTGGTTGAGCGCAAGAAATTCCTTCGGTCCGGTAAAGGGTTCGGACATGTCCAGCTGGCCATGGCCTAATGCTTTTATGCGCAGCATTAGCTGTTTTACCGGTTGAGTTATGCGGATACTGAAGAATAGAATCAGGATGCTCGACAGGGCGATCAGAAGGCCCGCTTGCAACCAGAGAAGATTCTGCTGTTCTTCCGCTTTGGCGTTTAGAAACTCCAGTCGCTGATCGAGTTTTTTTCGGGTGTCGTCATACAGTGTTTGTGTCAGCGGCACCAGTTCGCTGACTTTATCGCTGGCGGCTTTATCCAGAGGTAGCTCTTCGAGTTGAGCGATGAGTGTAAAAATGGCGCCAATATTACCGGAGTCGATCAGAAAACTGTGCAACTGCAATAGCGCTTTATACTCGGAAAGCTGGGAGCGAAAACGCTCCTCTATCTCGGTCTTTTGAAGTACTTCATACTGTCGTGCAGAGCGCACCAGGTCGCCGGATAGTTCACGAAGATGCTGGCTGCGACTAAAAAAATCAAGTGCTTCTTTGGCGTGCTCGCGCCCCTGGCGAGACAATGTCACCATAGAGTCAGTAGCCTGATAGATGAGGATTCCCAGCGGTGCAACGACTAAAACAAACGCCAGTACTACCAACTGCATCAATGATCGTGTTTGCAGCGAAGAGACCTTTCCAGTATTCAAGTTGTTTATCGCGTAACGTTTCCTGAGCGAGTGTATGAAATCAGATAATTCTCAGTGCCGTGAGGGTGAGAATATTCCGCAGCCCTTTGATCTCTTCCTGCAGTGGCTGAATTTCATCCCGGTTTAAAACACCGTCGTTATTGATATCCAGTTTGTGAAAACTGTTTACCAATGACGGATGACGGCGCATCTCGGTTAGTGAGACTTCATTGTCACGATTTCTGTCAAGAGACTCAAACATTGAGAGTGAGCGGGTTCTCTTTACAGGGGTTTTATCTTTAGGAAGTTCTGAACGGATATGTTCAATCACTTCTATGTTGGATAGTCGTTCCAATGATCTTTCGGGTTCAGCCTGAACCAGTGTTGCAGCGAAGGTCATTGACAATAGTATAGTTGCTACGCGCATCTCTATCTCCCGGAAATTGCTAGTTAAGCGTTAATAAGCAATTACCAGGCCGTAATAGAGAATTTGCTTTTAAAACAATGTACTTATTGTGTTTTGGTTCCTCTATAACCGGGTATAGTATGAACTAACTTTGGATTATTGTCTCTTAAAAGAGACTTGTAAATGGCCAAAGATTGCGTATCCCTTAAAAAACAATGACTTATATGGTTATGAATTTAAGACAGCGGGCGTGGGCTAATGAAACTATTTAACTCGGGTTCCTGTAGAACCGGGTTGCTTAAGCGGCCAATACCTTCGATTTCGATGGTAACGCGGTCACCGGGTTTCATATAGCCTCTGGGCTTCATTTTAACACCTACGCCGCTGCAGGTGCCGGTTGCGATCACATCTCCGGGTTTAAGGGTGCAGACCGATGACAGGGTCGCAACCAGCTGATAGCAATCGAAGATCAGATGACGTGTATTGGAGTGTTGTCGAAGCTCATCGTTGACCCAGGTTCTGAGTTCGAGGTTGTGTGGATCGATACTGTCAGCGGTGACGATCCAGGGGCCCATCGGGCCGTGACTATCGAATGATTTTCCCAGCGTCCAGGTGGGCGATTTGATCTGCCAGTCGCGAACGGATACGTCGTTAACAATGGTGTACCCTGCAATTGCCTGCGGAGCGTCCTCGACGCTGACGTTGCGGCAATATTGGCCGATGACCAGGGCGAGCTCGCCTTCGTAGTCCAGCTTGTCAGAAATGTTGGGTCGGTAGATGGGGGCATCAGGGCCGGTAACACAGCTTGATTGTTTGTTGAACAGGGTAGGAAACTCAGGTGTTTCTAATCCTGTTTCGGCAACATGATCAGCATAGTTGAGGCCTACACCGATAAATTTTTCCGGCTGGGGGATAGGGGCCAGCAGTGTTGTCTGATCCAGCCTGAGAGGCTCAGAAGCGCTTTGCGCTAGCTGTTCCAGTGTCGGTTTTAATCTGTTCAAGTGGCATAAAAGCTCAGCCATCGAACCCGAAAATACTGATCCGGGTATGGGGATGATCTGTTGATCAATAACGATGCCCAACTGTTCTTTACCTGAATGAGTAAACCGTGCAAGCTTCATACGCAGCTGTTCCTGATGACCTGAATAGTGGCCGTTATTTTATCAGAGTTTATCGTCATAATTCAGGCAGACCGATACTTTTAGAGGAAGCCGTTGCAGAGTATGCTAATGGACGTTTATTTATCAAGGGATTGCGCAGACCGATGACCCGAAAAGTCCTTCTTACGCCCATCTTCATGTCAGCATTTATGATAATGCTGACACTGGCTGGGTGTGCTGTTGATAAACCTCAGTATTTTCCGTTACCGGCTAAGGTGCAGTCACTTTCCGGGGTGTTGCTTGAAGGCGAAGGCGGTCTGTGGTTTCAGCCTTGCTATGAGCGGCTCTGGTGGCCGGTGCAGGACTTAACTGAGCAGCAGGAGCTCACTGAGATCTATCAAAAGTTTACTGCTCTCAGCAGGGAGGTGCTCTATGTCGAGTTACAGGGGGCTGTAGATGCTTCGCAGAGTAACCGCTTGCTGGTAAAAACGGTCGATACCGTCGGCGGTACCGCGCAGACCTGTCATTTTAGTCTCGAGGGGCTGGAGTTCAGGGCTGCAAGCAGTAAGCCTGTCTGGGTAGCGGATATTCGAACCAGCCAGGTTCTTGTCAAAAGTGTTAACCCTCCAGGCAGTTATAGTTTTTATACGGTTAACGAAACAGCGTTTGCCAACGACCCGCAGGGGAAGCAAGATTCTGATGCGGGTGGAAATTCTCAGCCTGAGACGGTTGCGCAGGGTGGCAGTGTTACTGACGCTGCAGACATAACGAACGATTTGAAAGTGGTTGCCTTTTATCGGGAGAAAACACCCTCGAAGACACCTTTACAGATAAAAATTATACAAAAGCGCTGCATCGATTCTGTAACCGGTACACTGTTGCCGTTCACTGCAGAGATGCGCTTCTATGGTCAGCTATACCCGGGGTGTGCGAGGAAAGGGCAGCCACTTAACAGTGAAATTAACGGTTTTTACTGGTATCAGCCCGAAGGAAAGCCGCAGGTGATGTTTAAGCTTTCTGCCGATCAGCGGGTGCAGCTAGTGACGCGGGATTCTCAGGGGAAGACAGTCACGGAACGAGGTCGCTGGCAACAGCTTCAATCGGGCAAGCTGATTTTTAGTATGCGTGACGTAGTGCAACGGGAATATCTGATGTTGTTCTTTCGCGAGCCGGATGGTCGCCTGATTCTGCAGACCGGCTCTGAACATCTGGTTAGTTTAGGCGCTGCGTTCAAGCTGTGGCGACCTTCCGGGCTGGAAGGTGGACAGGTGTTAGCGATAGCAAAACCTGCAAATGAACCTACAGAACAGTTACCGTTACCCACACAGACTTTACCTGGAGCTGCTGTTGTGGAATCTTCTTTGATTGAGAGATCGGCGGTTTCGTCCTCACTGTCGGAGTCAGTATTACCGGACTCTCAGGTACAGGCTGCTGATATCGATGCTGAACTACTGAATGAAATTATGGTTAACGAGGTAGGCCCCGGTAACAGCACAGTCACCGGGACAAAAGATAAACCGTAATCAGCCAAGCTCGTTTAGCAGAAGGTCTTTCGCCTGATTAATCTCTGCTGCCAGGTAGTCGCTGCCGCCCCGGTCAGGATGGAGTTTTTGCATCAGTCGCCGATGCGCTTCGATAACCTGCTCTTTTGATGCGCCGGGTTCCAGTCCCAGAATCTGATATGCTCTGTCTGTGTCTGAAACATTCTGGGCTGGGTTGTTTATCCCATCGCCTGCCTTGTCGTCTTCACGCCAGCTATCGCCAAAACGTTTATCCAGATAGGTTTCGAGTAGCCGGGCCGATTGAGCATCATTTTTGCGGCAGTAGTTCAGCAATTCGATAAACTCGGATTCACTGAGTGTCGCCAGTTGTCGCCCTTGCAGAGGGCCTTCCAGTACCTCCCCCTCCAGCGAACTTGTTTCATGATTCAGACTCATTTTCAGAATACGGCTATTAACTTCAGAGGTATTACTGCTGCTTTGTTGTTTGCTTTGGTAGTGTTTGAACAGCTTTCCAATAAAGGGTAACAGGGGCAAAAGGCGGCGGGCAAAAGGCAGTGAAACTGCCAGCAATGCACCAATCCAGCCTAGTTTTCCGGTGACCAGCAGATAAAAAAGTGCAGCGGCACAGACTCCGATTAGCAGCATGAAGTTAGCCTTGCGCCGATCGGCTGGTGGTTTGCTGCGTAACCAGAGGAACCAGCCCAGCAGGACTAATCCGAGCAGAATAAGAACAATAGGGTTCAAGAGAGATCCTTGTTATTTAAGCTGGTGGGTGAGTTGCAGAATGTCCGGGTCTCCCTTTTTTGCGTATTCAAGCAGGGCCCGACGACCGCCTGTGGCATACACTGCGACCGCGCTCAGCAAGGCCTTGAGCGTTGCAGCGCTGCTGTCATCAAAGCGACAGTATGCGCCCCCTGAAAGTTTTGCCATCTGTTTGAATGCCCGGGCAGCAGTGATGTCGCGTCCCTCCTGAAAGATGAACAGTGGGGTTGAGTGAATACCCAGTTGACCGGACAGTTGACAGAGAAAGTCAACTGGTTCTTCAACACAATCGCCGATAAAGATGATCGCCTGAACCGGCTGCTGCCGGGTCTGCTTCAGGCTATGTTCCAGCAAGCGCGCGATCTGGGTATGACCGCCGAGACACTTAACGCTGTTCATGCGATTCAGCAGACTGTTGGTGTCCTGTAGCCATCCGCTGGCGCTGAAACTGCTTAAACCGCCATAATGACAGAGCTGGATCGCTAGTTTACCCAGTTCCTGGGTTTGCAGAAACATTTCGCTTTGAAGGTGGCAGGCGTGATCCCAGGTTCTTTCGCGGCTGGCGGTCGCATCCAGAGCAAAGATCATCCGGGCGTTACCATGCACAGGCGCCGCCAGTTGCTGCGCCTGCTGCAGAAATTCTTCGATATCCTGATGACTGGATACTGTACTCAGGGCGTGTTTTTCTTTCATATAGCTTCAGACCTGACAAATTTTGGTGGAACATTTTGACTCGGTAATAGTGTACTCCATTTGAAAGTCTGGCAGAAAAAAAGAGGCATTGCCGCCTCTTGTTATACTCAGAAATGTAAAAATTAGTTCAATTCGCCAATGTAACGTGCGCGTTTTTTCTCTTTCAGGTAGTTCATATCAACCAGAACCAGGCCGTCAACACAGAAGTTAAAGTCGGCATCGACACCAAAATCGAGGAAACGCACGCCACCCTCTTCACAGACATCCGCATACTGTTTGTAGAGTGTAGGTACGGCGCAGTTGAGGAAGTCCATCTGCTGCTTCAGGGTTTTAAAGTCCTCTTTGTAATCTGTGCCACAGAATAATTTCTGCAGATCAGCCGTCGTTTCCGGTTTAATCGAGTATGGCGTGAAAGACTTGCCCAGCGCGTCCTGATCGGGAAAATACAGGCTGTAAAAATAGACCAACAGATCCTTGGCGTGTTGTGGGTAGCTATTGCTCAGGCTGACCGGACCGAACATATAGCGGACTTCCGGGTGACGTTTTAAATAAGCGCCAATGCCATACCAGAGATAGTCGAGGCTGCGTTTACCCCAGTATTTTGGCTGCACGAAACTACGCCCCAGTTCGATTCCCTGTTCGAAAAACTGCTGCATCGAGGGGCTGTAATTGAACAGCGTTGAGCTGTATAGCTGATCATCTTCGCTATTATTCATCTTCCAGGCTTCTGCCAGACGGTAAGCGCCGACGATCTCCAGTTCCTCTTCGTCCCAGAGAATCAGATGGCGATAGTGAGAGTCATAGCGATCCAGATCGAGCTTTTCGCCAGTACCTTCCCCGACACAGCGGAATGATACTTCCCGCAGTCGTCCGACTTCGCGCATCACCGCTGAGTCAGCCTGATAATCAAACAGGTAGATGCGCTTACCGTCAGCGGTTTCCCCCAGCAGTTCTGACTGTTTCAGCTCTTTTTTCAGCGCTTTACGATCTTGTGGATGAGCAACGGTTTTTTCCGTTTTGAATAGCGGGCTCTTGCCTCTGGCCAGACGGTAGAGATGCTTACGCACCATCTTGCACTTTTCCAGCCCTGATACCGGCAGTTTGTCCAGCTGGCTGTAGGGAATAGGTTCACCCACTTTGAACTTCAGGTTCATGGAGTGTTTGTTAAACATCTCCCTTGGCAGTAGCACTGCCGCCAGGGCACGATTGATGCCGGAGATGGTATAGAACAGGGAGGAGTTCTTGCCGCCGATAAATACAGGCAGGATAGGGCTGTTGGTTTTTTTGGCAAAGTGCAGAAAGCCCTGATTCCAGTTGCTGTCTTTGATGCCCGTTGCTCCGGCCCGCGACACTTCGCCTGCGGGGAAAACAATCACCGCTTCCTCGTTATGCAGTGCGTTATTGATATTGGCAATGTCCTGCTTGCGGGTCGCCCGGTTAAGGTTGTCTACCGGAAGCAGCAGGGGACTTAACTGTGAAAATGAGGACAGCATATCGTTGGCAACGATACGTACATCTTTACGGATTTCGCCGATCATTTTCAGCAGCGCGAGGCCGTCTAGGGCCCCGAGAGGATGGTTAGCAATGATCAGTACCCGACCACTGGAGGGAATATTCATCAGGTCTTTATTGGACAGACTATAGGTGAAATTGAAGTAGTCCAGCACCCGGTCAATAAATTCAAACCCCTGACAATTATGATTTTCTTCAAGAAACGCATTGACCTCATGTTCATGGAACAAACGGCGCAGCATAAACAGAGCCGTTTTTCGGATGACCGAGGGCTTAGAGGCAAAAGAGGGGTACTTATCGGTGATGACCTGTTCAACGTTGATCACTTTTTCTGGCCTTTACTATGATGTTCACATGTGAAATTTATGTGATTTACATGACAGCAGATTGGCAGAATAGTGACCATCTTGTGACAGTCGCTTTTTAGGGGGCAGGAATATCTGTTCGCTTGCGGAGCTGATCTATTTTAACTCCAGTGATTCCTTCCAGAAGTCTCTGTCCTCTATTCGTCGGCCATGATTCTTCCGGCGACAATTTTCGAAGCGAATTTCATCACGCCGGTCTTTCACTTTACGACGATCCTGCCCCGATCTTCGCTCGTTAATCAGCCGACCATGTTCTCGGGATGTGTTTGCCTGATCTGTTTTCATCGTGATATCCCTCATTAACTACTTTTAAGCTTAGAGGGCTTTTTGGAATTTTCGAGCACAGAGTGGCCTGTAGTTGAGGCAGGACAGTTATCGAGTGGATGTTTTTCCGCTTGCCTTCTTGACGTTTTGTATCGTAATCCTCTAGATTAGACAGCTGTATTTTTAAGCTTCACGTTGATCTAAGGGAATAGACGTATAATGGACAATCTGAACACGACATTTGCCCGTCGGCTTTTTATATCTCATCTCATCACCACTGTTGAACGCCCCAGCGTCCCTGTTTTAATGGAAAAAACAGGCTGGCCGCGACGTACCATACAGGATGTCATCAAAGCGATTCCGGGAATGGGGGTGAACATCTATTTTAAACAGGATGGCCGGCGAAACAATGACGGTTACTATGTTATCGATCAGTGGGGTGCTATCAATCCTGACTGGTTGCAGCAGAATATAGATAACGTTAAGAGTACGCTGGAATTTAATTAACTGTTTATATGTACAGTATTTAGTAGTAGGCTTAGGTATCGACGCAACTTCACTTCGCGTTAATCCGGGCCTGGCAGTGACAGATACAGTTCAACGAAAAATAATCCATTGTGACTGCGATTGCTTCTTTGCCGCAGTCGAGATGCGGGATAATCCCGCGCTCAGGGATATTCCTCTGGCGATTGGAGGCTCCTCCGATCGTCGCGGCGTTATCTCTACCTGCAACTATCCAGCACGAAAATTTGGTATTCACTCAGCCATGGCGACCGCTCATGCGCTTAAACTGTGTCCCGGCCTGACCGTGATTCCCGGCAGCATGGAGAAGTACCGCCAGGCGTCAGCGGCTATCATGGAAATCTATCGCGATTATACTGATCTGATTGAGCCACTGTCGCTGGACGAAGCTTATCTTGATGTCACCGGTGCCACCATTAAAGGGGGAAGTGCCACGCTGATTGCGGAGGAGATCCGCCAACGGGTAAAAGAAACCGTGGGTATTACCATCTCTGCTGGCGTCGCACCGAATAAGTTTATTGCTAAAATTGCCAGTGACTGGAATAAGCCGGACGGGCTGTGCGTTATCACCCCGGATCAGTTGGAAGCCTTTGTCTTGCAGCTGCCGGTCAAAAAGATCCACGGAGTGGGCAAGGTTACCACGGCTAAGTTACAGCAGATGGGGATAGAGACCTGTGCTGATCTGAGACAGTTAAGCATGGCGCAGCTGGTGAATCGGTTTGGCCGGTTTGGCAAGCGTCTGTATGAGCTGAGCAGGGGCGAGGATGATCGTCCGGTGAGAACCAGTCGGGAACGTAAATCGATCAGCGTAGAACATACTTTTTCTGCGGACCTTCCCGATCTTTCCAGTTGCTTGCAACAGTTACCTGCCATACTGGCTGAGCTGGAGTTGCGTTTCAAGCGACATGACGAGCAGCGTGAGGTCGCCGGTGCAGTGATTAAGTTAAAGTTCTCAGATTTTACCCAGACCACGGTAGAGCAGAGTGCAGCGGAATGTCCCCTGGCACTGTATGAACATCTGTGTCGGGAGGCCTGGTCCCGGGGTAAGAAAACCGTGCGTCTGATCGGTATGGGGTATCGGCTTAAACCCCGGAATCTGCAAACGGCGATACAGCTGAAACTGATTGATTAACATAACTGACGGAGAGGTGTGGCAGATGACGACTACCCTGGATCAAGCCACTGCAGCGGCGCTTAACCTGCGGCTACAAGCCTGCTTAGCCGATTCGGATTATCAGGACGATCTACACGGACTGCATGTTTGCCGACTGGCGCTGGATGCCCTGGAGCAAGGTAATTATGGTGTTGCGGCGATTCTGATCGATCCGCAGGGAGAGGTGATTGCTCAGTCCGAAAACAGGGTGTTCAGTTGTGTGACTCACAACAAAGTTGATTACGCCAGAGGATCGGTATCCTACAGTAGCCGGGCGCATGCCGAAATGTTGCTGATCGATCAGCTGGAAGAGGGCTTTTTGCCCTATGCACCAGAGCAACTGACGATGCTGGTGACGCTGGAACCCTGCCCGATGTGTACTGCGCGGCTGTTGTTGTCTGGAATCGGCTCAGTTCGCTATATCGCAAACGACCCGGAAGGTGGCATGCTCCGTCATGTGGACAAGCTGCCTCCAGCCTGGACAAATCTGGCACAACTGCAAAACCATTATCACGCCCATGTATCCGCACCCGTCAGGCAGCTTGCCACTGATATTGGCGTGGCTAATCTCACCGCGCTGCGAGCTCAGCTGGTACAGCAGATCCGCCCCTGACCCTGTTTTGTGCGTCTGCAGAATGCTATAATCGCGCTTTTTTGCCGCCATCCCTCCATTCTCAGGAAAAGTGTTTTCTTATGCTGCAGTTGATTTATAAGCGTTCCCAAAGCATCAAGTCCGACGTATTGTCAGGTTTGACCGTCGCCCTGGCGCTGGTGCCGGAAGCCGTTGCCTTTGCCTTTGTCGCCGGGGTTGAACCGTTAGTGGGTCTCTATGCTGCTTTCATGGTGGGTTTAATTACCGCGACTATCGGTGGCAGACCCGGAATGATCTCCGGTGCCACCGGTGCGCTGGCGGTGGTGATGGTCAGTCTGGTGGCAGAACACGGTATTGAGTATCTGTTCGCGACCGTAGTGTTGATGGGAATATTTCAGATTCTTGCGGGTACTTTTCGCTTGGGTAAGTTTATCCGTATGGTGCCTCATCCGGTGATGCTGGGTTTTGTAAACGGCCTGGCGATTGTTATCTTCCTGGCGCAGATGAAGCAGTTTCAGGTGGCTGATGCTGAGGGTGTGCTGGGCTGGATGCAGGGGGCTCAATTGGGCGTCATGCTCGGCCTGGTCGCACTGACGATGGCCATTATCCATTTTCTGCCCAAACTCACCTCCGCTGTACCCTCTACGCTGGTGGCTATACTGGCGGTGACCGGGATCGTCATCGGTCTGGATATTGATTCCGCCCGTAGTGTACAGGATGTACTGATTGATATGACTGGCGATCCTGCTGCCAGCATCGCCGGAGGGTTGCCCCAGTTTCATATTCCGATGGTGGATATCAATCTTCAGACGCTGAAGATTATTGTTCCCTATGCGCTGATCCTGGCGGCGATTGGCCTGATTGAATCGTTGCTGACACTGACACTGATTGATGAGATTACTGAGACCCGTGGTCGTGGTAATAAAGAGTGTGTGGGGCAGGGGGTTGCGAACGTGGTGACTGGCTTCTTTGGTGGTATGGGCGGTTGTGCCATGATCGGTCAGAGCATGATCAATATCGGCTCTGGCGGTACCGGTCGTGCATCCGGTATCTCTGCTGCGCTATTCCTGTTGCTGTTTATTCTGGTGGGGTCCAGTTGGATTGAGATGATTCCGGTGGCGGCGTTAGTCGGGGTGATGTTTATCGTGGTGATCGGTACCTTCGAGTGGGCCAGTATCAACCTGATGCGTAAGATTCCGCCCTCTGATGCGATCGTTGTCGTGACGGTGACGGTTGTGACTGTGCTGACCGATCTGGCCATTGCGGTGATTGTCGGTGTTATTGTGTCGGCACTGGTGTTTGCCTGGAAACATGCGAAGCATATGCGTGTTGATACCCGTATTGAGCAGAATGGTTTTCTGAAAATTTATAAACCCCATGGTCCGCTTTTCTTCGGCTCTGTTCAGGCGTTTAGGGATAACTTCACGCCTAAGTTTGATCCGCAGGAAGTAATTATCGATTTCGCTAACTGCCGGGTAATGGATCACTCTGGCGTTGAGGTGATTGACTCTCTGGTTGAACGATATGAGAAAGCGGGAATCGATATTCATATCCGCCATCTCAGCAATGAGTGTATCCGGTTGCTGGAAAAAGCGGGCAGTGCCGTTGAGATCAATCGTGATGAAGACCCGGACTATAAAGTCGCTGATGACAAACTGGGCTAATCTGAGGCTTGTTATATCCTGAAAAACCGCGACAATAGTCGCGGTTTTTTATTTTATATGGATTAAAGTATGGAAATTGGTCTGATTGTCGCCTTTATTTTATTGGGAACGGTGGTGGGTTTTCTGGCTGGCCTGCTGGGGATCGGGGGAGGCCTGGTGATGGTGCCGGTGTTGACCTCGCTGTTTATCTGGCAGGGCATTCCTCAGGATCAGGTAGTGCACCTTGCGCTGGGCACCTCAATGGCATCTATCATTATTACCTCTATCTCCAGTATGAGGGCTCATAATAAAAAAGGCGGTGTACTCTGGTCTGTTGTGAGAATGATCGCTCCGGGCATTGTGGTTGGGGCTTTTCTGGCGACCTTTCTTGCTTCGGTGCTCAGCTCGGCTACGCTGGGAATCTTTTTTGCTTGCTTCCTGATGTATGCATCGGTGCAGATGTTTTTAAATATCAAACCTAAGCCCTCCCGTAATCTTCCGGGTACTCCGGCACTGTTTGCAGCAGGAAGTGTGATTGGCAGTATATCGGCGCTGGTTTCCATAGGGGGAGGCACACTGACCGTTCCCTATCTTAGCTGGCACAATATCGATGTTAAGAAAGCGATCGGTACCTCTGCGGCCATCGGTCTGCCGATCTCCATTGCAGGCTCTATCGGTTATCTGCTAAACGGCTTATCAGCTGACCTGCAGATCGATTATGTGGTTGGTTTTATCTACCTGCCCGGGGTGATTCTGATTTCGATGATGAGCTTTTTTACCGCACCCGTTGGCGCTCATGTTGCTCATCGGTTGCCGGTGCCGGTGCTGAAGAAAGTCTTTGCGGTATTGCTGCTGGGACTGGCGATTAAAATGATCATCTCGGTGATCTGAGCCAGGACGCGAGTGCTCAGCCGCTCGGTCATATCAGTATCGTTCTTATTAGCATCAAAGACGGGTATGACGGAGATAAAATCGCAGGCACAAAAAAAGAGCTCCAGTTCCCTGAGCTCTTTTTTAATGTTTTTTGCTTGGGCCATCCCGTTTTAAAACAGGTCCATACTGTAACCTCTTCGCAATCCCGGAAGAGGCTTCCCATCCATGGAAATTTTTTTGCGAAATACCAGTCAGCGTCCTGCCGATAGGTCGTGTCCATATCGCGTCTGTAAGTCCGTGTCCCCCAGCCTGTTCTTCAAATCCTTGAAGAGCGTCGATCCAACGGGGACAAGTATCGCCATAACATGACTATGTGAATATAGGAAAAAGTCTTAATTTTGTCTTAATGGAGCGACTTCGGTGTCTTTAAGGCGAGACATGCTGTTGCACCTGATTCAGGTCAAACTTTTTGCTGTTAGAGCAGACTTTTCAAAACTGATGCCAGGCCAGCCGTGGACTATAAAGTTACGGATGTTGCCATGATCGGTTCCCTCAGGGTTCTTCAGCACGTCGTTGCGATAGAAGCGGCCGAAGCAGTTCAGGGTGTGCTGCTCTGACAGGTTGTTTATCTGCGCAAAGGCAAATATTTTACAGGAGCCTTCGTTGGTTCCCGCTTCATTTACCAGGTCGCCGTTGCTGAAGCGAGTCGGTGTGTAGTCATAGTTGGCCCCGATAACCGCGATAGTGTCTTCAAAATCAAAACCACTGTTGCTCTCAAGTTGCTCAATAAACTGTTGAAGATCCATTCGGTATTCCTGCTTTATCGCTATTTTTGAAGATTGAAAGGTATAGAGTTAAACGGCGCTTATTCCTGCTGTAGCAGGAGTGCGTGAACAAGTTCAGTATTAGGGATATCGATGTTGAGCTGAACCGCGCGCTGGATTACCGCTCCGCTGATGCCATCCAATTCCAGCGGCCGGCCTTTCTCTTTATCGACCAGCATCGAGGTTTTGATCGCATCAAAGCTGCTGATCAGCTCAAACATCTCATCGACATCCTCTTTGCTCAGAATGACATCATCGGCAACGGCAACGGCGGCGACTTCCTGCATCATCCGATATACGGTTTTACCATAGGTGGGGTGTGATGTCAGAGTGCGTGTGTCCAGCCGGGTCAATGCGGAGAGGGGGTTCACGCCGTTGTTGATCAGTAGTTTACGCCACAGTTCATGACGGATATCTGGGCTGATGCGGGTGGGAATGCCTGCCTGGTTAAATAGCTCTGCAAAAGTTTCCAGCGCTGCAGGGTTAAAGATATGATCGCTTTGCTGGTTAGGCCAGCTGCCCATTACCACCTGAGCGGGCCCCGTCGCCTCAATCTGGCCCGGCGCTATGATATGACCGCCGATTCTCACTGCCAGCCCTCCGAGGGTGCGAGAGCGTCCCAGAGCCTGTTCAATCAGGGGTTCATTATCGACACCGTTCTGTAATGATAAAACCGCTACATCCGCAGTTTTCAGCCAGGCGTTGAGCTGGTTTAGAATGGGGGCTGTGGCGCCTGCTTTAAGCGTCAGTAGAATAAGGTCGAAATCAGCGCATTGGTAATCGCTAAGCAGGGTATCAATATTGACCGCATCGACCGGCTGGTGAAAGCTGAGATCAGGATGAGTGATCTGCAGGCCATTCTGCTGCAGTGCCTGAAGATGTTCGCCCCGGGCCAGATAACAAACCTGATGGCCCTGAAGCTGAAGTCTGGCGCCGTAATAGCAGCCTATTCCACCGGCACCGATGAAAAGAAAACGCATTGTGCTACCTACTCATATCATTGTCTGGATGAGGATAGCACTTTACCTGAAAAGATGACGATTTCCACCCGCTGTTGCGCTTAACCGGGTGTTTTAGCCGCGTGCGATACCCGGTTTACCCCGTGACGGACGGCGATTGCCTGGTTTTGCCGGACTGTTTGCGCCAGGATTGGCCCGGCCACTGCGTCCAGCTGTCTGCTGGGCATTACCAGAGGGTTTACTCTGACCGGTATTAGCTGCGCTGCGTTGTGCGGGTTTAGCCTGAGCCGGTTTTCCACTCTGAGCTGCCTGTTCGGGACGATTGCCGGAGCTCGCCCGATGACGTTTGTTTTTGCCAGCCGGTTTATGACCCCTGGCAACATCGGAGGAGCGTTGCCCATCTTTGTGCTCACCCTGAGGTTTGGCTCGTTTGGGCTTGTTAGGCTTGCGCTTGTGGCTGCTCAGGCTTGACTCAGGAAGGTTGTGCAGCGGTTGGAAACCCAGCACCTCTTCCCGATCCAGTACCCGTCCGATCAGGTTTTCAATATCAGACAGCTGATCAAACTCATCAGCGCTCACCAGCGAGATAGCCTGACCACTGGCACCGGCACGACCGGTCCGGCCGATACGGTGAACATAATCTTCAGCCACATTGGGCAGGTCAAAGTTCACTACCTGGGGCAACTGATCAATGTCCAGTCCCCGGGCAGCGATATCGGTTGCGACCAGTACCTGAATTTTGCCCTGTTTGAATTCCAGCAGCGCTTTGGTCCGCGCCCCCTGGCTTTTATTGCCGTGAATCGCGGCGGCATTAACACCACCAGCTTCCAGGTGTTTGCACAGTTGGTTTGCACCCCGTTTGGTACGGGTGAATACCAGCACCTGATGCCATTGGTGTTGCGCCAGCAGTTCGCTGAACAGGGCTGATTTCTGTTTCTTATCAACCGGGCAGATCCACTGTTTTACATTGGTCGCAGTGGTGTTGCGCGGTGCTACTGAGATCTCGACCGGGTTGTTCACCAGGCCTTTCGCCAGGGTGCGGATCGAATCTGAGAAGGTGGCTGAGAACATCAGATTCTGGCGCTGTTTAGGCAACAGATTGATGATTCTCTTGATGTCATGGATAAAACCCATATCCAGCATCCGGTCCGCTTCGTCCAGCACCAGTATTTCAACTTTATTGAATTTAACCGCGTTCTGGTTAAACAGATCCATCAGACGGCCTGGGGTGGCGATGAGAATATCGACCCCTTTACGCAACTGCATCATCTGCGGGTTGATACTGACACCACCGAAGACGACTGCGGAGCGTAATGGCAGATGTTTGCCGTAGTCCTGCACGCTCTCGGCAACCTGCGCCGCCAGTTCCCGGGTAGGGGTCAGAATCAGTGCGCGGATCTGGTTGCCCTGGGCACGTTCGCCACGGCTTAACAGTTCGAGAAGAGGCAGGGTGAAACCGGCAGTTTTACCGGTACCGGTCTGGGCAGCGGCCATCAGATCTTTACCCTCCAGCACGGCAGGAATAGCCTGAGCCTGAATGGGGGAAGGGGTCTCGTAACCTTTATCGGTAACGGCATCAAGTATCGGTGCCGACAGGCCCAGATCAGTAAATTTCATGCACTCTCTCTATAACAGGATTGTCAAAATGACAGGAGCGCGAAGGATACAGGAAAGGCGGTCGAAATGGCAGTGATTATGCGGTTGCTGTACAACTCAGTTGCCATACCTGTACGGCATCTTCACTGAGGTTAGTGATGACATTGGGGCCCATTTTCTTAAAATCTTCGCCGAGAATCTGAATCGGTGAGATCAGGGGCGCTTTACGTTCTTTATCCGTTTCGTTGCCTTTTTCTTTATCGGCCTGCCGCTGACGCCATTGCAGTGCCTCCTCAGACCAGTTCTCTGCGCCCTTCAGTTGAAAACCGCTTTGCTGCAGCTGTGCGGATAACGCTTCAAAGGTAATCAGGTGTGACTGCTCTGCGGTGCGTGCCCAGGGCACGGGATAGCACATCTGTTGCTGATTAGGTCCCTGTAACACCTCATGAAGTAATAATGAGCCATTAGCATTCAGGACTCTCAGGCATTCCTGCAGACAGCGTTCAGTGTTCGGAATATTCAGCAGGCTGTGCTGGAATATGATGCAGTCAAAACAGTTGTCGGCGAAAGGGAGTTGTTGCGCATCACAACTTATCACTGAGGATAGAGGGGTACCTGACAGTTCAGTGAGCGCCCTATTTAAGCGGTTAAACCGGTGGGTGATATCGATGCCAATAACCTCGGCATTAAACTGACTGGCGATCATTCGCATCAGTCCGCCCGCGCCAGAGCCGATCTCCAGAATACGACGGGGTTGCTGTTGTTGCAGTAGTTTCAGAAGCTTCTCCGAGGCTTTAATACCGCCGATATGCAGCTGGTCTATCGGTGCCAGCTGATAGAGGGTGGGGCCGTCAGGATATTGCAGGCGGAGCTGATTCAGCAGGGTGGTTTCATCCATGTGATGGCTGTAGTGCTGATCGATATCCATAACCATAGGTTTTCCAGATCTATAAACGAAAAAGGGGCTTCAACAGTTGTTGATCAGAAGAATTTAAACCAGTGTGTTTAATCTTCGGTCAACTGACGTTGAAGCCCCGCTATGTTAACGCTTAATCCGCGTGTCAGATATCATCAAGTCCCAGTTCTTTGATGGAGATCTCGCGCATCTTAAATTTCTGGATCTTGCCCGTCACCGTCATCGGGAACTCGTCAACGAACTTGAAGTAGCGGGGGATCTTAAAGTGGGTGATCTGACCCTTACAGAAATCCCGCAGCTGCCCTTCGGTGACACTCTCTGAATCGGCACTCAGTTTCACCCAGGCGATCAGTTCCTCGCCGTATTTCTTATCGGGTACACCGGTCACCTGAACATCGATAATGTTCGGGTGGGTGTAAAGAAACTCTTCAATCTCTTTCGGATAGACGTTTTCGCCGCCCCGGATCACCATATCTTTGATCCGGCCGACGATCTGGATATAACCCTCTTCATCCATGGTCGCCAGATCGCCGGTATGCATCCAGTGGTGTTCGTCGATGGCACCTTTGGTGCCCTCTTCGTTGTTCCAGTATTTGATCATCACACTGTAACCCCGGGTGCACAGTTCGCCAATCTCGCCCCGGGGCTGTATCCGTCCGGTGAGCGGGTCGACAATTTTGCTTTCCAGGTGTGGCTGGGTGCGACCCACCGTGGTGACCTGCTTTTCGAACGGATCATCCGCCCGGGTCTGGGTCGACACCGGGCTGGTCTCGGTCATGCCGTAAGCGATCTGCACCTCTTTCATATTCATCTTGGAGTTAACCGCTTTCATCACCTCAGCCGGGCAGATCGAGCCTGCCATAATGCCAGTGCGCAGGCTGGAGAGGTCATATTTGTTAAAGTCGGGATCGTCCAGTTCGGCGATAAACATCGTCGGCACACCATACAGCGCGGTGGCTTTCTCTTTTTCGACCGCTTCCAGTACCGCTTTAGGCTCAAAACCTTCGGTGGGGTAGATCATGGTCGCGCCGTGAGTCATACAGCCCAGATTGCCCATCACCATGCCGAAGCAGTGGTACAGCGGCACTGGAATAATCAACCGGTCTTTATGGGTAAAGTTCTGACTTTCGGCAACAAAGAAACCATTGTTAAGAATGTTATGGTGACTCAGGGTGGCCCCTTTGGGGAAACCGGTCGTGCCGGAGGTGTACTGAATATTGATCGGGTCATCAAACTGCAGGGTCGCCTGAATATCTTTAACCTGTTGCAGATCGACTTTATCGGCCTGTTCGACAAAGGCGTCCCAGCGCCACATACCCGGATGTTGTTCATCTGCGAGGTTGATGATGCATTCCAGGGTTTTCAGTTTTGCCGATTTCAGCTTGCCGATTTCGCAGCTGCTCAACTCTGGCGCCAGCTCCAGCAGCATCGCTGTGTAGTTGGATGATTTGAAACTGTCGGCGGTCACCAGAAACTTAGTGCCTGATTGATTCAGTGCATATTCCAGCTCGTGCAGACGATACGCCGGGTTGATATTCACCAGAATCGCACCGACCTTAGCAGTCGCAAACTGGGTGATTGTCCACTGGGCGGTATTGGGCGACCACATGCCGATACGGTCACCGGGCTTAACACCGACGGCCAACAGTGCGCGGGCGCACTGCTCGACCTTTGCTTGCAGTTCGGCGTAGGTCCAGTGAATATTCTGATAATGAACGATTAACGCATCGTTATCAGGATAGGTGGCACAGATCTCATCAAACTTGTCGCCGATGGTCATGCCAAGCAGAGGGGTGTTACTGGTACCACTGGTATAACTGGGTTGTGCATTACTCATTGCTTCATCCCTTCATTATTTTTATATATCGAGGGTTTAAATGTCCGTGCTGTCAGCCTGATCAGCCCGTACATCCGCTTATTTATTTAACGTGCCTGAGAGTGATATTCAGGGTTGGGTTGCATATCTACCGCACCAGCAACCCGGTTGGTCATGTTGTAAAAACCGACCACATTGGCGATATCCCAGATATCCCGGTCACTGAACCCGGCATCCCGCAGCGCCTGACGATCACTCTCTTCGATGCAGTCTGGTGACACAGTCATCTTAACGGCGAAGTCCAGCATTGCCCGGTGACGTTGTGACAGCTCAGCTGCGCGGTAGTTAATGGCGATTAGTTCGCCGAGCGCAGGGTCGCCGGAGTAGTTTCTCACCGCAGCACCGTGGGCCGCGATACAGTAGAAACAGTGATTCTGAGACGAAACGGCCACGGCTATCATCTCCCGTTCCAGGGTGGTCAGATTGCTGTCGCCAAACATCAGTTCGTTATAAAACTTAGAGAAAACTTCCAGCTGAGCAAGATTCTGGCTGTAAGCTTTCAGCACGTTCGGTATCATGCCCAGCTTTTCATTACAGATATCGAAGTATCTTTTAACATCATCCGGCAGTTCGTCACGTGACGGATAGTGCAGGTCCAGCGCGGTAATATGATCAGGTTGAGACATGGTATTACTCCGTATTATTTTTGTCCGTCAGCGCCAAAAAACAAAGGTTTGTAAAACGACTAATCTTAATTTCCATCATATACTAGGGTAAACCCTTATTTTCTTTCAAGAGGAAAGTGTAAAGATAGAAATTAACCTCTGTATCGCACTGTTCGTGTTTTATTTACAACCCATTGCCAGGGCTACTTTAGAGCCGCTGGTACGCCCCAGTTGGGCGGTAATCCAGTGGCCCGTCTGCGCCAGCTTTTGCAGATCGACGCCGGTTTCGATACCGAGGCCGTTCAGCATATAAAGCACATCTTCTGTTGCCACATTACCTGAAGCGCCTTTGGCATAGGGGCAGCCACCAAGACCGGCAACCGAGGCATCAATCACTGCGATACCTTCCTCGACCACGGCATACAGATTAGCCAGGGCTTGTCCGTAAGTGTCATGGAAGTGTGCTGCCAGCTTCTCTATAGGCACTTGCTTGCTCACCGCTTCCAGCATCCGCTTGGCTTTAAGCGGAGTGCCCGCGCCGATGGTGTCACCCAAAGAGATCTCATAGCAACCCATATCCAGCAACTCACGGCTAACCGCTGCCACCTGCGCAGGGTCTATCTCGCCCTCGTAGGGGCAGCCCATCACTGTGGAAACATAGCCCCGCACCCGGATATTGTTTGCTTGCGCCAGTTTGATCACCGGCGCGAAGCGTTCCAGGCTCTCACGGATAGAGCAGTTGATGTTTTTCTGCGTGAAGGCCTCTGAGGCGGCGCCAAATACGGCGACTTCGTCCGCACCGGCTGCAATCGCGCCTTCAAGCCCTTTCAGGTTGGGTGTCAGAGCTGAGTAGGTAACCCCACTTTTACGCTTGATACCATTCATTACCTCACTGGCATCGCCCATCTGCGGCACCCATTTGGGCGATACAAAGCTGGCCGCTTCGATATGGGTCAGCCCGGTCTCGCTGAGCCGGTTGATCAGTTCGACTTTAATTGCAGTATCAATCACCGCCCCGGGTTCGTTCTGGAGGCCATCTCTGGCCCCCATTTCAAACAGGCGTACATGCTTGGGAAACGCCATAGTTATGCCTCCGCCACGTCCAGGGAGATGAGTTCAGCGCCGTCTGCAACCAGGTCGCCTTCAGCGAAATAGATCTCGGCCACCGTGCCATCATGGGGCGCTTTCAGACTATGTTCCATCTTCATCGCTTCCATAATCACCAGGGTGTCTCCGGCTTTAACGGTTTGTCCCGTTTCAACCAGTACCGCAACCACTGCACCATTCATCGGCGCGGTCAGACTGTTGTCAGCGGCATGATCATCGCTGCCAAAGGTTGCCCGATGCTGCTCACAGATAAACTGCTCGCCTTCGTGGAACAGGGTTAACTGATCGGCATCGTTATACAGGTGTACGCTGAGACGGTGGCCGTTGATTACGACATTCAGCAGGTCATCATTCAGCTGTGCGATGACATGATAGCTGGCATCATCAATCTGAACCTGATACTGGCCTTTGTTGCCACCTTCAAGAATGCTTAGCTGATATTCGGTGTCAGCATGAATAAGCGTCAGCGGTCGGGCATACTCAGAGTTAAGCCGCCAGCTGTTCTGATAACCAAAAGGAGAGTGAGGGTCATCCGGGTTATTGGCTTGCTGTTTGGTTTTTTCGCTGAAGAAACACGCCGCCATCACCAGACAAAACGCGCTGTTCAGATTGCTTGCGGGGAACAGCAGGGCTTCATGTTTCTCAATAAAGCCGGTATCCAGATCCAGCGCCTTAAAGGGGGCGCTGCCTGCCAGGTTGCGCAAGAAGCGCAGGTTGGTTTTCAGACCGCTGATGCGGTACTCCTCCAGTGCCTGCTCCATCCGCGCGATGGCGCGATCACGGTTATCATCCCAGACGATCAGTTTGGCGATCATCGGGTCATAGAACACGCTGACCTCATCGCCTTCAACCACGCCGGTATCAACCCGAACATGCTGGCTCTCCTGCGGGGTACGCAGGTAACGCAGGGTGCCGGTGGCGGGCAGAAAGTCATTATCAGGATCTTCCGCATATATCCGGGCTTCGAGTGCATGACCGTTGATGCGGATCTCATCTTGCTGCAGGGGTAGTGGTTCGCCACTGGCGATCCGCAGCTGCCACTCCACCAGATCCTGTCCGGTAATCATCTCAGTAACGGGATGCTCTACCTGCAGTCGGGTGTTCATCTCCATAAAATAGAACGAACCATCGACGTCATAGAGAAACTCGACCGTACCGGCGCCGACATAATCAATTGCCTGAGCCGCACGGACTGCCGCTTCACCCATCGCTTTACGGGTTTCATCGGCGAGGTTAGGCGCTGGCGCTTCCTCAATTACTTTCTGGTGACGACGCTGTACTGAACAGTCCCGTTCTGCCAGATAGACGCCGTTACCCTGTTTGTCACAGAACACCTGAATCTCGACATGACGCGGTTGGGTCAGGTAGCGTTCGATCAGCATATCCGGATTGCCAAAGGCATTTTTCGCCTCACGGCAGGCGGATTTCAGCGCTTCATCAAACTCATCAATCGAGTTAACCACCCGCATCCCTTTACCGCCACCACCGGCAACCGCTTTCAGCAGTTGGGGGAAGCCACAACGGACTGACTCCTCTTTGAGTACGGCAGGGTCCTGATCTGCACCGTGATAGCCGGGTACCAATGGCACTGCGGCATGCGACATAATCTCTTTGGCGGCGGATTTTGACCCCATCGCCTCGATAGCCGCAGTCGGTGGTCCGATAAATTCAATGCCGTTATCAAAACAGGACCGGGCAAACTCAGCGTTTTCTGAGAGGAAACCATAACCCGGATGGATCGCCTGAGCGCCAGACTTTTTTGCGATCTCAAGAATTTTGTCACCGCGCAGGTAACTTTCACTGCTGGGCGCAGCGCCAAGCAGAAATGCTTCATCCGCCATCGCCACATGACGCGCGTTTTTGTCAGCTTCAGAGTAGACAGCGGCACAACGTATACCCAGACGGTGAGCGGTCTGAATTACTCTGCAGGCGATCTCCCCCCGGTTGGCAATTAGAATTTTATTAAACATGCCGTTTACTCCTGAATCCAGTTAGGTTTACGCTTCTGCAGGAAGGAGCTGAGTCCCTCCTGGCCTTCGTCGCTGACGCGGATGTCTGCGATGCGACGGGCGGTGTCATCGATCACTTCGCTGGTGATCTCTTTCTGGCTTACGGCATAGATAAGCTGTTTAGCGGCTTTCATCCCCTGAGGGCTATTTTTCTGCAGCGAGGCGACAAAGCGGTCGCAGGCGTCGTCCAGTTGCTCAACGTTTTCCACCACCTCATGCACCAGGCCAAACTGCTGTGCAGCACTGGCACTGAACAGCTCTGCCGTGAGGAAATAGCGGCGTGACTGCCGTTCGCCAATGGCGCGCACGACATAGGGGCTGATAACCGCAGGAATCAGTCCGATTTTGACTTCAGAGAGGCAGAATGAACTGCTCTCGGCGGCAATTACAATATCGCAGCAGGCGGCCAGGCCCACGGCGCCACCGTAGGCGGCTCCCTGAATCAGGGCGATGGTCGGTTTGCTATGGTTGTTCAGCAGCTCCATCAGTTTTGCCAGACGGCCAGCATCCACCATGTTTTCTTCATGGCTGTTGTTAGCCATCCGCTTCATCCAGCCCAGATCGGCACCGGCGGAAAAGTTCTTACCACGGGAGCGCAGCACCAGCACCCGCACTTCTGGGTCTTCGTTAGTGGCTTCAAGGCTGCGGATCAGCTGTTCGATTACTCCGTCATCAAAGGCGTTGTGTACCTCAGGACGGTTGATAATCAGTTCGGCAACACCGTTGGCGCTTTTTTCCAACAGCACCAGTTGTTGTGTATTAATCGTCATCGTCTGATCCTCCATTACATCCGGAATACACCGAAGCGGGTTTCACCCACCGGCTTGTTGAGTGCGGCAGACAGACTCATACCGATCACATCGCGGGTTTGTTTTGGATCGATGACACCGTCATCCCAAAGCCGGGCAGAGGCATAATAAGGGTGACCCTGATGTTCATAAGTGTCGATAATCGGTTTTTTGAATGTCGCTTCATCTTCAGCAGACCATTCCTCTCCGGTGCGGTCCATATTATCCCGCTTCACGGTCGCCAGAACGCCAGCAGCCTGCTCACCACCCATCACAGAGATACGGGCGTTAGGCCACATAAACATCAGGTTAGGGCTGTAGGCCCGGCCGCACATGCCGTAGTTGCCGGCGCCAAAGCTGCCACCAATGAGAACGGTGAACTTAGGCACATCGGCACAGGCTACTGCCATAACCATCTTCGCACCGTGTTTAGCGATGCCCTCTGATTCGTATTTCTGACCGACCATAAAACCGGTGATGTTTTGCAGGAACAGCAGAGGGATTTTGCGCTGACAGCACAGTTCAATGAAGTGTGCGCCTTTCTGCGCGGACTCACCGAACAGAATACCGTTGTTGGCAATGATGCCGACCGGGTAACCATGAATATGCGCAAAACCAGTGACCAGTGTGGTGCCATAGAGTTTTTTGAACTCATCGAACTCAGACCCATCAACGATACGGGCGATGACTTCGCGAACATCGTAAGGCTTTCTCAGATCGGTGCCGACAATGCCGTACAGCTCATCAGTTGGATAGAGAGGCTCTTTTGGTGCCTGGGTTTTAATGTTGATCTCTTTGCGACGGTTCAGGTTTGCCACACAGGTGCGGGCAATCTCCAGCGCATGGTGATCGTTTTCTGCGTAATGATCGGCAACACCCGATACTCTACAGTGCACATCAGCACCGCCGAGGTCTTCAGCACTGACCACTTCGCCAGTCGCTGCTTTTACCAGAGGAGGCCCTGCGAGGAAGATAGTGCCCTGATTGCGCACGATGATCGACTCATCTGCCATAGCCGGAACGTAAGCGCCGCCAGCAGTACAGAGACCCATAACGACTGCGATCTGTGGAATCCCTTTAGCGGACATGCGCGCCTGGTTATAAAAGATACGGCCGAAATGGTCACGGTCGGGGAATACATCATCCTGTTGTGGCAGGTTGGCACCACCGGAATCGACCAGATAGATACAGGGCAGGTGGTTCTGTTCAGCAATCTCCTGCGCCCGCAGGTGTTTCTTTACTGTCAGCGGGAAGTAAGTGCCGCCTTTAACGGTGGCATCGTTGGCGATGATC
Source organism: uncultured Amphritea sp. (assembly GCF_937127095.1). Classification (GTDB taxonomy): domain Bacteria; phylum Pseudomonadota; class Gammaproteobacteria; order Pseudomonadales; family Balneatricaceae; genus Amphritea. The sequence continues at coordinate 107,999 of NZ_CAKZLP010000009.1, read as the reverse complement.
ATACATTCAACGCCGCTGACACGACCGATACCGGTAATGATGCCCGCAGCGGGTACATCATCATCGTAGACGTTATAGGCTGCCAGTTGTGACAGCTCTAACAGGGGTGAACCTTCATCCAGCAGTGCGTTGATCCGTTCCCGGGGCAGTAGCTTACCGCGGGATAGGTGGCGTTCCTGATACTTGGCGCCGCCACCCTGATGAATATGGGCTGCTTTATCGCGCAGATCACCGACGACGGCGTCCATGGCGTCATAGTTAGCGCGAAACTCTTCTGCGCGAGGGTTAATTTTTGTTTTTATCGTTGCCATTGTTTCTCTCCGGCGTCACTTTTAAGACTTCACTCTGAATCGTTGGATAGAGTGCTTATCCATCACAACAGCCTGAATTAATGCTAAAAGACGCCTTGTCTGAATTCGTCATTAATCACAGTGAAAAAGAGGGGAGGTGCAGAACACCGTTCCCCATAAAGTCCACTGATGGAAAACGGGTTTACTTATTCAGGAACAGCTCACGTCCGATCAGCATCCGGCGGATCTCAGAGGTGCCGGCACCGATCTCATACAACTTTGCATCACGCAGCAAACGGCCAGTGGGGAACTCGTTGATATAACCGTTGCCGCCGAGCAGCTGGATCGCATCCAGGGCGATTTTGGTCGCCATCTCTGCGGTGTAGAGGATGACCGCAGCGCAGTCCTTACGAGAGGTTTCGCCGCGCATCGCTGCATTGGCGACGGTATAAGCGTAAGCCTTGGACGCGTTCATCAGGGTGTACATATCGGCTACTTTGCCCTGTACCATTTCGAACTCGCCAATTGCTTTACCAAACTGCACGCGGTCACGGGTATAAGGAATAGTGATATCCATTGCCGCCTGCATAATACCCAGAGGGCCACCGGCGAGTACCAGACGCTCGTAGTCCAGGCCAGACATCAGTACTTTAACGCCGCCATTCAGTTCGCCAAGGATGTTTTCTTTGGGTACAGGGCAATCCTGGAACACCAGTTCACAAGTGTTAGAACCGCGCATACCCAGCTTGTCCAGCTTCTGATGACGGGAGAATCCAGGGTAGTCACGCTCAACGATAAAGGCGGTGATCCCTTTAGGGCCAGCGGCCAGATCGGTTTTCGCGTAGATAACGTAAGTGTTGGCATCCGGACCGTTGGTGATCCACATTTTATTGCCGTTCAGCAGGTAGTGGTCACCGTTATCACGGGCAGTCAGTTTCATAGAAACCACGTCGGAACCAGCGTTTGGCTCAGACATCGCCAGCGCGCCGATATGCTCACCGCTAATCAGTTTTGGCAGGTATTTGATTTTCTGCTCATGGGTGCCGTTACGGTTGATCTGGTTCACACAAAGGTTAGAGTGCGCACCGTAAGACAGGCCTACAGAGGCTGAAGCTCGGCTGATCTCTTCCATCGCGATCATATGAGCCAGATAGCCCATCTCAACGCCGCCGTACTCCTCTTTAACCGTAATGCCCAACAGACCCATGTCACCGAATTTACGCCACAGATCGTTAGGGAACTCATTGTCATGGTCAATCTGTTCGGCGCGTGGGGCGATCTCGGCTGCTGCAAAGCTGTTTACGTGCTCTCGCAGCATATCCAGAGTTTCACCGAGTCCGAAATTAAGTGAGCTATACTGTGCAATCATTTTCTGTCCACCTGGCTTAGGGAATCGATAGGGCCGCTTTATGTTCGCAACCTCTACCGTCTCCGGTTTGTGTTTATTGTTGTTGGTTCGTTGTTTACTAATCTTTATCCATTGACGCGCGGCAAAGTCGCAGTGACCTATACTGTTTTCTCAGTCAGGTCGTTCATCGCTTCACGGCAACGGCTTTCTGCGCTGTCCAGCTCCAGCTGAACCATCGCAATGTCATTTAACTGCTGTTCAAGGGCGGCCTTCTTTTCGTCGATCTTGGCCATCAGCAACTGCAGCTGTTTCATGCTGCCGGTTGGTGTTTCGTCCCACAAGGCGAATAGTTCACGGGTTTCTGCCAGTGAGAAGCCTAATCGCTTGCCCCTGAGTATCAGTTTTAACCGGACTCTGTCCTGTGCACTATAGATGCGGGTTTGCCCCCGGCGAGTCGGGAACAGCAGTTGCTGGTCTTCATAAAAGCGAATGCTGCGCGTGGTGACATCAAACTCACTCGCCAGTTCGCTGATAGAAAAAGTACGTATGTTCATAACCTGCTTCCTGATCTCGTATGCTGCTTAATGTAGCGGAAGTTTACGTAAACGTAAAGTCATGATGGAACGGCATGTTATTTGTTACATTTTGTAGGAATGTCTTTAACTTGATGAAAGTAAAGTGTTTTTATGTAAAACGTATGACTATGGTTAGCTGTATTAGACTAAAGTATTACTTGTTAACCTGTAGGGGAAATTGCTAACTTGGTCGCAAGCTGATGTGGGCAAAGATGTTTTTTGTCCACCTGAAAATAAAAACAAATAAAAAGTGGGGCTGGTTCTGCATGAGTGCTGACTACGTTCTCGAGACCAGAAATCTGGTTAAGGAATTCAAGGGCTTTACCGCCGTTGACGATGTAAATCTTCAGGTTGAGCGGGGCACAATACACGCGCTGATCGGTCCTAACGGTGCCGGTAAGACAACTGTATTTAATCTGCTGACAAAATTTCTTACACCTACCCGAGGCACTATTCTATATAACGGTAATGATATTACCTACATGAAATCTGCAGCGATTGCCCGCAAGGGTATTGTGCGTTCGTTTCAGATATCTGCTGTCTTTCCACATCTTTCTGTATTAGAAAATGTGCGTATCGCCCTGCAACGCAATGAGGGTAATAGTTTTCACTTCTGGAAATCAGAAAAAGTGCTCGACAAGCTCAACGATCGCGCTCTCGAACTGCTGGATGAAGTTGGCCTGAAAGACTACGCCAAAGCCATCACTGTCGATCTGCCTTATGGTCGCAAGCGGGCACTCGAAATCGCAACGACACTCGCTCTGGACCCTGAAATGCTGCTGCTGGATGAGCCAACTCAGGGAATGGGCCACGAAGACGTGGGAGTGGTTGCTGACCTGATCAAAAAGGTTTCCGCCAATCGCACTATTCTGATGGTTGAACATAACCTGCATGTGGTCGCACAACTGGCAGATAAGATTACCGTATTACAGCGCGGCGCTATCCTGACCGAAGGCGATTACGCAACTGTATCTCAGGATCCTCGTGTACGTGAAGCCTATATGGGCGTTGAAGCGGATGATGAGGTGGCGAATGCAATTGCTGCAGAAACTGCTGCTGCGAATGCTGCCAAGAAGGAGGACGTTGCATGAGCTCAACAGGTGAAAAGCTTCGTATCAGTGATCTGCATGCTTACTACGGCGAGTCGCACATACTTCACGGTATCGACATGACCATTATGCAGGGTGAGTTGGTGACTCTGCTTGGGCGCAACGGTGCTGGTCGTTCGACAACTCTGAAAGCGATCATGAATATGGTCGGGCGGCGTACCGGCAAGATCAATATCAATGGTAATGAAACCATCGGTATGCCGGCACATAAGATCGCTCACCTGGGCGTAGGCTACTGTCCTGAAGACCGGGGCATATTCTCCAGTCTGAATGTCGAAGAAAATCTGATGCTGCCGCCCAACGTACGTTCTGATGGTATGAGCGTCGAAGAGATCTATGAATACTTCCCCAACCTGGCTGAACGTCGTTATAGCCAGGGGACTCGCCTGTCAGGCGGGGAGCAGCAGATGCTGGCGATGGCCCGTATTCTGCGAACCGGTGCAAATGTTCTGTTGCTCGATGAGATTACAGAGGGTTTGGCACCCGTTATTGTGCAAAAACTGGCTGAGGTCCTGGTGATGCTTAAAGAGCGTGGCCTGACCGTATTGCTGGTTGAGCAGAATTTCCGTTTTGCTGCGCCTATTGCTGATCGTCACTACGTTATGGAGCATGGTCATATCGTAGAAGAGGTTCAGAAGCATGAGTTGGAAGCAAAAACGGAACTGTTGAATACCTACCTGGGGGTTTGAAGCCCGGATAAAGGTTGTAATAAAAAAGCTCTAACAATGAAGTTCGATAAAAATAAAAAGTTCTCAAGCAGGAGTGACCCAATGAAAGCAATGAAAAAGACCCTATTAGCTGCAGCGATGAGTGTGGCAGCTGTTACTGGTGTACAGGCCGCAGGAATCTCTGATGATGTCCTTAAAATCGGTGTGCTGGGCGATATGGGCGGTGTTTACGCTGATATAGCAGGTCAGGGTAGTGTAGTTGCCGTGCAAATGGCGGTTGAAGATTTTGGCGGCACTATATTGGGTAAACCAATTGAAGTGGTTTCCGCTGATGATCAGAACAAAGCGGATGTTGGTTCCAGTATCGCGCGTAAGTGGATCGATGATGAGAAAGTTGACGTTATCAACGGTGCTGTTGCAAGCTCGGTAACCGGTGCCGTCACTAAGGTTATGACTGAGGCTGAAAAGATTACTCTGATTGCCGCTTCTGCCAGCCATGCATTTACAACCAGCCAGTGTTCTCCATTTAACGCTCACTGGACTTATGATGTGGTCGCTATGGCCAACGGTACTGTTAAGCCGATGGTAGCGAGCGGCAAAGAGAAGTGGTTCTTTATTACCGCTGACTACGGTTTTGGTCATGCACTTGAAAAAGTAGCGACCGGCGTCATCAATGACAATGGCGGAACCGTTGTGGGTGGCGTGCGCGCTCCACTGGGTACCACCGACTTCTCCTCTTATATCCTTCAGGCTCAGTCTTCAGGTGCTGATGTTATCGCTCTGGCGAATGCCGGCGCAGATATGGTTAACTCACTGAAAACCGCTGCTGAATTCGGTGTTACCGAAATGATGGATGTAGCAGGTCTGCTGGTATTTACGCAAAACGCTCAGGCGCTTGATCCCGCTATTGCGGGCGGCATGAAGCTGACGACTGGCTTCTACTGGGATATGGATGATCAGACACGCGCCTGGTCTAAGCGTTACATGGAGCGTATGGACGGCAAGATTCCTTCAATGGCGCATGCCGGCGCATACTCCTCTACCATGCACTATCTGAACGCCGTTAAAGCTGCGGGTACCGATGAAGGTAAGGCGGTTATGGCGAAGATGAAAGAGACCCCTGTAGAGGATTTCTTCTCTCGTAATGGCTACCTGCGTAAAGATGGACGGATGGTTCATGACATGCTGCAGGTACGCATCAAAACTGCTGACGAGCGCGCCAACGCTAACGATATCTTTGCTATCGAAAAAGTTATCAAAGGCGACGATGCTTTCCTAGAGTTGAGCAAAGGTGGCTGTGAATTCGCTCTGGCGAAGTAATACGCCCGCTTAAGTAATACTGATGTACCGGCCGCCCCATCCGGGGTGGCCTCTATAACTAGAACGGCATGAATCACTAGGGTGCGACTATGGCGACCTTTTTTGGAATTAATCTATTCGCTCTTTCGGGCCAATTGCTGGTTGGCCTGATCAATGGCTCATTCTATGCATTGCTCAGTCTCGGTCTGGCGATTATTTTTGGTTTGTTAAAAATTATTAACTTCGCGCAGGGCGCGATGTATATGCTCGGTGCTTTCTTTGCCTGGATGGCTCTGAACTACATGGGTATCAACTACTGGGCTGCGCTCATACTGGTGCCGATTGTAATCGGTTGTATCGCAATTCTTATCGAGCGCTTTCTGGTACGCCCGATTGCTGGCGAAGATCACCTCTACAGTTTGTTGCTGACGTTTGGTATCGCGCTGGTATTGCAGGGCCTGTTTACACATCTATTTGGTTCTTCAGGATTGCCTTACAAGATTCCTGCCGAGCTCACAGGCGGCACTAAGTTGCCGTTTATGTATCTACCTAATTATCGTGCCTGGATTATCGTGATCTCACTGGTAGTGTGCGGCAGCACCTGGTGGGTTATTGAAAAGACTAAACTGGGTGCTTACCTCCGTGCGGGTACTGAGAATCCTCAGCTGATGCAGGGCTTTGGTATCAACGTTCCCCTCATCACCACGCTGACCTTTGGTTTTGGTGTGGCACTAGCCGGTTTTGCCGGGGTGCTGGCAGCCCCTGTGTACTCTGTTAGCCCGGATATGGGGTCGAATATCCTGATCGTTGTATTTGCCATCGTCGTTATTGGTGGTATGGGGTCTATCGGTGGAGCGATTCTTACCGGTTTATTGATGGGGGTGATAGAAGGGCTGACTAAGTACTTTTATCCGGAAGCCTCCGCTACTGTTATCTTCCTGGTCATGGTGATCGTGTTGCTGATAAAGCCTGCCGGTCTGTTTGGTAAAGAGGCGTAGGAGTTGACCATGAAAATTAATAAACTTTATCTGGTATTGTTTCTTTTAGCGTTGGTAGCACCGATGGTTTTGTATCCGGTGTTCCTGATGAAGGTGTTGTGCTTCGCATTGTTTGCCTGTGCCTTCAACCTGTTATTGGGTTATGTTGGCCTGCTGTCTTTTGGTCATGCTGCTTTTTTGGGGACGGGGGGATATGTGACCGGTGCCATGATGTTGCATACCGGTATGGGACCTGAGATCTCTATCCTTGTGGGTACTGTGGCTGCGGGCGTATTAGGGGCGGTTTACGGCAAGCTTGCGGTGAAGCGCGAAGGTATCTACTTTGCGATGGTAACCCTGGCATTAGCCCAGCTGGCATTCTTCTTCTATCTGCAATCACCGTTTACCGGGGGTGAGGATGGTATGCAAGGTGTGCCTCGCGGTTCTTTGTTGGGCATGATTGATCTGTCCGATAATACCAACATGTACTACTTTGTGCTGGCGATCTTCATCTTCGGATTCTGGGTAGTCCACCGCACAATTCATTCACCTTTTGGCCAAATTCTGAAAGCGATTCGTGAAAACGAGCCACGGGCAGTATCGTTGGGATACAACGTTAATGACTATAAGTGGGTTGTCTTTATCATCTCTTCTGCTCTGGCAGGTATGGCCGGTTCGACTAAAACGCTGGTATTCCAGCTTGCCTCCCTGACCGATGTCCATTGGCATATGTCTGGCGAAGTTGTACTCATGACTCTGCTAGGGGGTATGGGTACTATCTTCGGGCCTGTTGTGGGTGCTGGTGTGGTTGTTACTATCCAGAACTACCTCTCCGGCGGTGAGTTGGGTAATTACATACACATCATCATGGGCTTCATCTTTATTGTCTGCGTGCTGGCCTTCCGCAGCGGTATCGTGGGTGAGCTCCAGAAGATTATGAAGAAAAACTTTGGTTAACTATTATTAAGTCAAAAAGGGACGCTAAAGTGCGTCCCTTTTAGTTTCATTTAGACGATATGACAGTGGGTTTGGAGAGAAATATGAGTCAGGATTCAATTGTAATTGTCAGTGCAGCCCGTACCCCGATGGGAGGCATGATGGGCGCATTAAGCGAAGTGCGTTCTCCCGATCTGTGTGCCACCGCGATTAAAGCCGCGATTGAACGAGCCGGTCTGCAGGGCAGTGATATTGATGAAGTGATTATGGGCTGTGTCCTGCCGGCAGGTTTGGGCCAGGCACCTGCACGTCAGGCGGCGCGCGGCGCAGGCATTCATGATGCAGCAGGGGCAACCACCGTCAACAAAATGTGTGGTTCCGGCATGAAAGCGGTGATGCTGGCACACGATCAGCTGAAAGCGGGGCAGGTGGATATCATGGTTGCCGGGGGCATGGAAAACATGAGCCTGTCACCCTACCTGTTGCCTAAAGCCCGTGCCGGTATGCGCATGGGGCATCAACAGGTGATCGACCATATGTTTTTCGATGGCCTGGAAGATGCCTATGAAGGTGGCCTGATGGGTAGCTTCGCGCAGAAGAGCGCCGATGATTTCAACGTCACCCGCGAGGCGATGGATGATTTCGCTATCGGCTCACTGGACAAGGCGCTGGCGGCGATTGAGAGCGGTGCATTTAAAGATGAAATCGCCCCGGTGACCGTCAAGTCCCGCCGTGGCGATACCGTTGTTGATACCGATGAACAGCCGGGTAATGCCCGCAAAGATAAGATCCGTCAGCTTAACCCGGCATTCAAAAAAGATGGCACCATCACCGCAGCAAACTCCAGTTCAATTTCTGATGGCGGTTCTGCACTGGTATTGATGCGTGAATCCGAAGCGCAAAAGCGCGGCTTGCAGCCGCTGGCCCGAATCGTCGCGCATTCAACCCACGCGCAACTGCCCGCCGAATTTACCATTGCGCCGATTGGTGCGATTGATAAAGTACTGACCCGCGCAGGCTGGAGCAAGGACGAGGTTGATCTCTATGAAATCAACGAAGCCTTCGCCGTCGTCACCATGCTAGCGATCAGCGAGCTGGGGCTGGATGCGTCGAAAGTCAACGTCAACGGCGGCGCCTGTGCACTGGGTCACCCCATCGGCTCATCCGGTTCCCGCATCCTGGTAACGCTGCTGTACGCACTGAAAAACCAGGGCAAGAAAAAGGGCGTTGCATCCCTGTGTATCGGTGGCGGTGAAGCCACCGCGGTTGCGGTAGAGATGCTTTGATTTTTTGAATTAAGTTTGGTTGTTTGAAAAGGCTGATGCAGAGATGTGTTGGCCTTTTTTATAAAGCTGAGAAAGTAGCTAGATCGCGGCTGCGCCGCTGGCTAGTGGTCAGAATGTCACACAAAGCGTGACTTGCTCGTCGCTCGAGCGTCAAAAGCAGGGTGTCGTTAGCGCCCTGGATTAGGGAAAGTGAAGATCTTTAAAACAGTGGCTTAATGCGCTTTTATCCTATCGTTTTCTATGTAACTATTGATCAGTCAAGGGGTAACAACACCTCAGCTCAGGGAGTCAGAGTGAGAATAAATCTTATTAATGGCCATTGTGTCGCCTTTCTGCACATATACGACAGGCTGTCGTGTTTCCACACAGTAAAATCTACGTACAATCTTTTAAAATTCAGAGAGTTGTCTGAGTTTTGTGATCTGACAAGAAGCGGTGATATACGACAACTTGTCGTATTTCTCCAAATCCACTGTCGTATATTTAGCTGTTAGGCCAAAGAATAAATTATGAGTGAATCACAAAATACAACCATTGAGGCGATTAAAATAGTTACGGAATTTCTTTCGAACAATTCCATTGCTATTGTATTACTTGTTTTAATAATCATTAATCGAGTCGCTATTTCGGGTTTTATATCTAGGCTTACCTCGTTTACCTTTAAGAGAGGCGATTCTACACTCGGGATGGAGGCAGTAGCTCCTCCTGATGCCAAAGAAACTATTAAAGAGATTCCTAGCGCTGATGAAAAGCCTTCCTCCGAAGAGAAGGGTACTCAAGTAAACGAGGTTGAGGAAAAAGAAGGCCAGTGGTTCTCCGAGATGCATAAGGCCTTTTCTGAAAGACGATTTAATGACGCGGAGACAATATTTAAAAGGTACGCAGTAAACGAAAATGATGATATTCAACTAGAAAAAAACAAAGCCTTATATCTGTATTTTAGGTTTGAGAAAGCTAAGGATAATAAGTCTATAGAAGAACTTAAAGATCTTGCGCGCATGGCAAAGTCAGAAGAATCGAAGTTTAATACTCTAACTTGGCTTTCTTTCTGCCTTAGCGATAGCATGCAATACGGAAAAGAAGTTGAGTTGTGGCGATCAGTATTATATGAAACGCAAACTGAAGCACTAAAAACAAGAGCTGCAGTAAATTTGGCATATGCTTTAAATAAAGATGATAAATCAATTGAAGCTAAAAATATACTAGTCAGCAGATTATCAAAGGCGGTTGATCATGCGCAGAAATCAAGTCTGTACGAAGCCCTGTCTTCAATTGAAAAAACTCTAGGAAATAAATCGATATCAATTTATTGCAAGGATAAGTCTCTGGAGTTTGATGTAAATAACAGAGATGAACTATTTAATTCTGCTTATGCTGCAAGCGATGAAGATATAGATGAAATATCAATAAGTAACTATATAACGCTCATCCAAATTGATGGCGATAACTCTACAGCACTAAATAATTTGGGCGTAAGAGCGCAAGAGGCAGGGTTAAAAATAAAAGCTGTTGAGAACTACAAAAAATCATCGAGTTATAACAATACGCTTGCTATGGCTAATCAAGGTTATTTGCTCTTAGGTGCAGGATTTACTGATGAAGCGGAAAAGATAGCAAAAAAAGCACTTGAGTCAGATGATCCCCATAAAAATGTACACAGCCTAATTGCTGCAATTGATGAAAAAAAACAAGAACAAAATACAGAATGGGATAAGTTAAAAGAAAAATCCCTCGAACGGCAAAAAAACATTAGAAAATACACCGAACAATATTACACTGGGAATTCTGAATCACTAAAGGGAGATTGGCTGGTTAGTAATACTTATCCAACAACTATAACAATAGAGAATGATGCAATTAAAGCAACTTGGTCTGAGACATCTCTAGGTCTTGGCGGTAACAGTACCTACGAAGCCGAATTAAACGGTGAAGTTTCTGGCTCAACTTTTAAAGGGAAATATACAAGAAAGAAAAAGGACAATAGCCCGAATACGCTTCTAGGTTTAGCTGGGAACACTTCTCAGTCGTGTATTGCCTATATTTCTAACGATGACAATCAAATTAATCTAATTTCTACAAAGCTAAAGGATGATTTTTCTCTATGTCTTACGAGAGCGAAAGAGAAAGATAGGACAGGCACTCTTTAAGTACCTATAAGCCGGTTACTTGCAACGTACCTAAAACAGCTAGAATGTCACAAGAAGCGTAGCTTGCTCGTCGCTTGGGTGTCGAAAGATAGTCCGAAACGAATCAACAGGGTCAGAGTCATTGATCCAGCTTCCTTAACCGGATCAGTTCTTTTCTCTGTGTGCTCTGTGGTAAAAACGCTTTTGAATCGACAGGGCAGAGTAATTGATCCAGGTACGTTAACCAGAGCTTATTCCAGGGGGCAAGGGGTCAGGTCTTGCGTTTTGCAGAACGGCAACTTAACTGAATAGTCGTTAGTCATCGACATGCATAATACAAGACTTTACCCTCATATTTCTCCAGCCATGCGAACCAATCGCTCTCCTGCGCCAAGTATCCGGAAACCGGGGGCACCCAGAAAAACGCAGGCAAAATGTAATAATGCCGCGCAACCGCTTGCTATTGCCGCTACCATTAGCAGAACATTCGGTGAATTTTGCATAGAGAGATCCTTGTTGTGTTTAACATCTGCAATCCGTACAGGCCGACAGTGAAAATGAATATTCAACTGGTCAACATGGGGCCGGTTAATTTTATGAGACTGAAATGAGTTATCAAATGGGTTGGCCAATTTTTTCGTTGTTTGGTAAAAGGGATGAAATGATAAGAGAGCTGACTACCCATAGGCACAACAGAGGCGCTACTTTCTTATGTCGGTTGGGACTCTACCTTAGCATCGCGCTGGTTGCCGGTTGTGATGTTGTGCAAGTGGAGGGCCAGGGCAGTCAGCTGGAAAGCCTTCAGATCGTCGCTCTGCCCGAAGCCAACGATCAATCATCCACAGCGGTAGACTTGGTTTTTATCTACAGCAGCCGTGCTGCAACATTGTTACCCAAGGAGACCGGAGAGTGGTTTGCTGCAAGGGATGGCCTGAAATCGATACTCGGCCTTCAGGCTGACTTGGTCTCCCTTGAGATACCTCCTGGCGACATTGTCGAGGCGGTTGCTTTACCCGAGAGGCATCGGTCTGCAATCGATGTTGTGGTGTACTCGAACTACCTGAGCAAGAGAGGGCAGCAGCGTGTGTCTGTCTCGGGTTTTCATAACCTCCAAGTGGTTTTGAAAAACGATCATATTGAGTATTTTGAGATGATGGAGTGAGTGGCGCTATTTGAGTTACAGGGCACAAATCAGCAGGGTCCAATCAACAGAGAATCAACAGGGTCAGTGTGAAGCTCCCCAGCTTAGCGGATACTTTAAATGCCTTTAAATTCAGCGGTTGCCGTCGAGATGCTTTGATGATTCTGACACGGCCGGATTCCGTATCGTCGTCAATGGAGCTTTGGCTAAGTGCACATAGCAGTTGCGTCAATCGGGATGTTAATAAGTTCGCGCTTATGACTCGGTCTTTATGTGAAACGATAAGCCTAAGGTTGGTATGACAATATTTGAGTTCATGATGGCTATTAGCGGGTTGGGGATAGTGGTTCTTTTCGTTGCTTCCCTAATTGGCGCCTGTTGCAGCAAGCAAACAACTAAAAACGTATTAGAAACAGTGTTAGTGGGTAGTAACGAAGACGTTTATAAGAAGAAGTGGACAGTCTATATAAACGCCGTCTTCTGGGGTGTCTTTATTCTCGGCCTTCTAGGGAATTTGTATGCCATATAGCAAAATCGCCCCCGGGCTTGGGCCATCGCTGGGCTCCGGCTCTTGATGTTGGGCGCTATGCCCTCAAGGAGAATTGAGTCATATGCTTAATGAACTGGAAATTGAATTGGCTGAAAGGCTGGTCAGGTTGCACGATGGGAAAAATTATAGCGCACTCCAGGAAATGTCTATGCCGCCTGCAGACCTGAACGATGACGGAAAGATAACAGAGGAAATGTACATCCAAATGTGCAGTGACATAGAGAATGAAATGGGTGATATAGAGAGCATCGATCCCATAGACGTTTTAATGAGAGCAGACTCGAAGCTGACACTCTGGAAGGTAAAATACAGTAAAAGTGACTTTATGGCGTTTTGGGCAATAGGTTTTGATTTAGAGACCTCAAAAGTTCAAGACGTCTTGGTTCAGTGGTAAGCTCATAATATTTCGTAGCAATCAGACTTGGGGGGCTGTCTTTTTTTGTTTCCGTAAACAGTATGCCAGCCCCCCAAAAAAACTTCTGCCAGGGGTATACCTTAGAGAATCTAATCTGATGCCTGAATCTGATCCATTGAGAATCATGACATTTGCAACTCCGAAAGATCTCGGCCAGTGGCTCAAGCTTAATCACGCCACTGAACGTGAGCTATGGGTGAAAATATTCAAGAAACATACTGGAGTTCTGAGCGTGACCTGGAATGATGTCGTGGTCGAGGCGCTATGCTGGGGTTGGATCGACGGTGTTAAGAAGTCAATCGATGACCAGGCCTACCTTCAGCGTATTACTCCCAGAAAAGTGCGAAGCAACTGGTCTAAAAGGAACACGGAACATGTGGCTCGTTTGATAAGTGAAGGCCGGATGATGGAATCAGGGCTCGTGTATGTTCGTGCTGCAAAAGCGGACGGTCGTTGGGGAAACGCCTACGTAGTCAGTGAAATGGACGTGCCCGAGGACTTTCTCGCTGCACTGGAGAACAATCCGAATGCTAAAGCGTTTTTTGAAACACTCAATAAATCGAGCCGTTATGTTATCGCGCACGGATTGATAAGTGCAAAGCGATCCGAAACCAGAGAAAGGTTTGTAAAATTCATGGATATGCTTGTTCATGAGGAAAAGCCTAAGTGAAGTGGAATGTGCTATTGCTTGCTTCGTCAAATGATGACTGATCTAAGATAGTTGCATCGCATCGTTCTTGCTTCTCCAAAATGCTGTACATTGACCGTTTTATGATTTAACTCAGCGCCCGAGTGGGCTGGCCAGCTTATTATATTCAAAGCGATTAAATAATTGCTATGGAAGGCCTGATTTGCTTCAGAGATATATACACCGGAGGTCAATATGGATCGCAGTACTCCCTACAGTATCTCCATCCTTAACCGGCTGAAAAATAGTATTGTAGTCATTACTGTTATCATATTAATGTTGTTGATTGCGGCAACCGTCTACCAGATTAGTAAAGATAAGCAGGATGAGTTGCATTATGCCTCCAAGTCTATGCAGTCAATGGCGAGTATTCTCAGTAAAGAGACTGATATGATGCTAGGCCTGGCATCAACGATATTGAATGATGTTGTTTTAGATGTGAATCTTGGTCAGCCAGCCTCGTTTGACAATACTAAGCTGCTGCATGAGGCGCTCATCAAAAAACGGCGAAGTATTCTTGCCTCCTCAACATCATCAAGTTTCCAGCACCTGTTTATTCTCAATAGCGACGGCATCAGTGTCGCAAACAGCGTCAGTTTTCCGGTTAAAAAAGTCAATGCATCGGATCGGGAATATTATAAAGATCATTTAAACAACGCTCATACGGGGGTGCGTATCAGTCAGCCTTCCCGCTCAAAGGTGACTGATGAGAGAGTTATCTACCTGACAAAACGGCTTGAGACACTTGATGGAGCATTTGCGGGAGTCATTGGCATCCAGTTGAAACTTGCGCATTTTGATTATCTGTATAATGAACTCCAGCTTCCCCCTGGCGGAGCGGTAACGGTCATTCGCAAAGATGGACTTGGAGTTTACCGATACCCACTGGATGACTCATTTTTTAATCAGAATGTTATGAACTCTCAGGACTTCACTAAAATATTTTCTCTTCGCAGAGGGCACGCTGTTTTAGTCAGCCCTATTGATCATCAGCTTCGTATTGTCGGATTTAATGCGAGTGACTTTTACCCCGTTATCAACTTGATTTCAGTGACTGAGAGTTCAGTTCTGGATCGCTGGCAAGGAAAAGCGATTAATATGCTGATTCTTGCATTTTTTGCTGGAGTAATTTTACTGCTGGCCAGTGTGTTTACCAGTCGGCAGTTAAAACATCTCTCTATTGCCCTGTTTGATTCGAGTCACGATGGATTGACCAGTCTCTATAACCGTCGTTCATTTGATCAGCGCCTTAAGGAAGAGTGGCGTAGGGCGATCCGAAAGCAGCGGACTATCTCGCTATTATTTATCGATATTGATCACTTCAAAAACTATAACGATTTTTACGGACACCGACGAGGGGATGGCTGTTTACAGAGGGTTGCTAACTATCTTCACGAAGGCGGTCTTCGAGAGGGAGAGTTAGTCGCGCGATACGGTGGCGAGGAGTTTGTTGTTCTTCTTCCTGATACAGAAGCGGCAGAAGCGGCTGAACATGCTGATCGACTAATCAGGGGAATACAAAATCTGGACATATTTCACCCGGACTCTCCGGTTGCCGATATTGTCACTGTCAGCATTGGTTATGCATCACTGATTCCATCAGCAGACAGAACCGAAACTGAGTTGGTTGAAGCCGCAGATGAGGCTGTTTACAAAGCAAAAGATCAGGGGCGGAATAGAGCTGTTCAGGGGGAAGTTAAACCGCGGGAATTAAAAGGGGCAGAGCCCGTTCCACATGGATAAGATACTTTATCCGCCGCAGTCTCCTCTGTGTGCTCTGTGCCCTCGGTGGTGAAACACGCTCTTGAATCAATCTCAAAGCCCTTTTTTCATTTAACTGGGTGGTATCTAACTGAACTCAAATGAGTTGTGGATCGAACTTGATGAAATCCATAAAATGGCAGGGTTTAGAACCTGGTAAGCTGATCTTACGGATGCATTCCCTATGCTCAAATTACCCGGCAATGGTGTCATTGCAGGCTAGTCAATTTTTAACGAAGGATTAAACTATGTACTTTAAAGCGCTGAGTCGTATGTCATGTTTCATTGTTTTGATGTGTTTCAGCTTAATGTCGAATGCTGACACGGTTTGGATTGATGTGCGAAGTGCTGTCGAACATAGCATTGACAACATTAAAGGGGATGTTCGTATTACCCATGATGAAATTGTTCAGGGAGTGAGTGAAATGTTCCCCGATAAAGATACGGAAATTGCTCTCTATTGCCGCAGCGGAAATCGGTCGGGAAAAGCACTGTCAGCGCTGCAAGCTGCCGGTTATACAAATGTATCTAACGCAGGTGCAATTGATGATGCGCGCAGAGCGCGGGGCCTTAATTAAGGTTCATTGTGTAAACGGTTCTGACCTTGGGGGTACTTGTCTTGAAAGCGGAGGAACCCATTAAGCCTGAAATACAGGCCAAATTTATGACGTACCCCGCTGAAGCGCAAACACAGCTTAACGCCGTTCGCTGTCTTATTCTTGCTGTTGCGCAAGAAAACGGCCTGGCTGCAGTTGAAGAAACTCTTAAGTGGGGTGAGGCTAGCTATCCCGTAAAAGGCGGCAACACAATTCGACTGGGCTGGAAGCGAAGAGATCCGGACTCTATAAAGGTATTTTTCCATTGTCAGACCAGCTTGACCGAAACCTTCAGGGTGATATATCGAGATGAGTTTGAATATGAGGCTAAACGAGCAATTATTGTGCCTCTGGACGCTCCTATCAAATAAGCGCCACTAGCTCATTGCCTCCAAATAGCATTGAAGTACCTGCGCTTGAAACATCGGCCTTTGCTTGGCGCTTGAGATGGCCAACATATCTAACTAAGCCATTAAGTCCGCTCCCTTCGGTTGCCGCACCTGGTTTCTCCCGAGCGTTTATAGCGGGCATTAACCCGATAATAATTAACGGATTCTCCTTTCCCCTAAACACCAATCGGTATAAGTTAGATTACAGTCAAATTAAAACCACAAGGAGCCCTCTCATGAACAGACATACATTGTTGGGTTTAATTGCAGGAGTGATGCTTTTCGCAGGTAATGTCGGAGCAAACGAGATAAGTCTCGACACGGGAGAATCATACCGTCAGGGAGACCTCACCGTCACTTGCGGTCAACCGTTAACTGATGATATCCCCCTGGCCCTCAATGACTGTCAGCACTGGGACAATTTTAATAAAAAGTGCCTGTTTGAAAAAACCACCTACACATACGAAAAGCTCGAATGCGTTGAAGAGTGTCAGCACTGGGATAAGTTCAACAGCACCTGCTATTATCAGACAACGTGTTCTTTCTTCCCGTCACAGAAGCTATTTGTGCAAACCACATGCGATAAGTTTGATGATTTCGACAATGCCTGTTTGAAAAAAAGTGACAAAAAAATAGGTCCCTGATGCAACTAATAGGGCCGGTTATCGGTAACGACTTGAATATTTTTTCGACCTGAAAAACTCGTCTGGGCATACGTTATCCAATCAACAGGGTCAGCAATCAACAGGGTCAGAGTAATTGATCCAGATACCTTAACCTGTACTAATTCAGACTGGATCTGTTATTTTCTCCGCGTCCTCTGTGGTAAAACCATTCTTGAATAAATTCAGTCATATTTTTTAATATACTGATTTAATTGATTGATTTTATTGGGAAGCCTTGTAAAAACTGTCGAAAACACGTCTGAGCCAGTACCTCCCGTTGTGGTTATATCGTATCCATTGCCACAACAGGATGAGTATTATCACCTTTGTTTCTGCCGGTCTTAGCGAGGCAGATTGTTTTTTGATCATTATCTGAGTTGTGGGTAGCGGAATAGATTATTTATCGTAACAACTCTCAGTGAGTTTCACGTTGCCCCGGTTTTCATCTACTATCTCTCCACTTATCCAAAAACAGAGGAAAACCGATGACCAGCCGTGTATATGTCTTAGCCCAGTTTAAGCCGAAACCCGGAAAAGAAGCCGAACTGTTTGAGGTATTAAAGGCGCTTGAGCCGGATTCTTATCGGGAAGAGGGCTGTATTCAATATATGCTGACGCGCCAGATTGATCACCCAAGCGCCAGCCGCAATGAATACCCGATAGTCTTTAATGAGATTTGGGAAGATGCAGACGCCTGGTCTGCTCACGGTCGCAGACAGCAGATTCAGAACTTCTTTCAAACCCAGGTTGAAGCCGATACCGGATTGGTTGCGGATGTTATCGTCACGGCCTATACCGATGAAAGTGCCGATTACGACGCGCCTGTTTTCGAGTAAAAATAATGAAGCTAAATGTACTGCTTTTTGCCGCGCTGTTGACTCATGGGGTGGCTGCGTTTGCTGAAGGTGATCATTCAGCGATGACGCACCATGACCATTCCATGGGAGCCTCTGCAACCGTACTGACCGAGGCGGGGAATGATGCTTTCGGCACTATTCAGGAGGTGATTGCACGGTTGAATAGCGATCCGGATACTGATTGGAGCAAAGTAAATATTGAGGCGCTGAGGCAACATTTAGTGGATATGAATGAGATGACCCTGAATGTAGAGGTGATCTCTCAAACACCGATTGCACAGGGCATGGAAGCGATAGTGAAGCCGTTAACGGCCCGGTCTGCTGCAGCGCTTGAACGGGTTTTAAAGGTGCACCCTGCGCAATTACAACGGGAATCCGGATGGGTGATGCAGGTCGTAAAAAACGCTGACGCTTATCGTCTCATCATTACAACCAAAAATTCTTATGAGATCAGTAAAATCAGGGGTTTGGGCTATATCGGTGTGATGGCGTATGGCACTCATCATCAGCTACACCACTGGGCGATGGCCAGCGGTGAAAATCCACATGCGCAACATCATCTTCAGTAAAATAACCTATTGTGAACATTTCAACGTTTTCAGAATTGACTGGGCTGTCTTCGCATACTCTGAGGTATTACGAAAAGATCGGCTTGTTGTCGAATATATCCAGAAATGCCAGTGGGCATCGTAGCTATTCGGCGAAAGATGTCGAATGGGTTCGGTTTATTAACCGGCTGCGAGACACCGGCATGCCGTTGGCGAAGATCCGTCACTATGCTGATCTGCGTGAAGCGGGTGATACCACCTTTGATACGCGCTGCACATTATTAGAGCAACATCGCGATGCACTCAAACTGCGTTTGGAAAAAGAGCGTGAACACCTGCAGGCGCTGGACGCTAAAATTGAGTATTACCAGTCACATAAGCCCTGAACTATTGGGTTCTGAACTATTAAGCCTTGAACTATTCAGCCCTGAATTTTTAAACGCTTGACTTAGAGCATACTCTAACCCTTAGCCTTGTTCCGTAAACTCACACAGGACTCATACAGGAGCAACGGAAATGGCTTTAACGCGATATGAAACAGGTTTAGCAAAACTCACTGAGATCGATGGTGACGCCGGGCAAAAGGTGATTGATAGCCTGCAGGCTATCTGTCCCGATCTGGCTCGCTACACTATTGAATTTCCGTTTGGCGATATCTATCAACGCCCGGGACTGGATCTGAAATCACGGGAGATTGGCACCGTTGCTGCACTGACGGCGCTGGGTAACTGTGCGCCACAGTTAGCCGTTCATATTAATGGTGCACTGAATGTCGGTTGTTCGCCTGAGGAGGTTATTGAGGTGATACTGCAGATGGCGGTGTACGCCGGTTTCCCCGCGGCCTTAAACGGTATGTTTGTCGCCAAAGAGGTTTTTCTTACTCGAGGGTTGGTTCAGGAAACAGCGGCCAAATAGAGTGACAGGCCCCGCGGTATTGCGGGGCCTCTCTTTATCTGTGTTCAGGCAGCCGCTCAGTCACTCTCAACTTTTATCATCATAATGAATAATCGAAAGTAGTTTGATCGGCACCTCCAGCAGCTCTTCCGGGCCATGGGGGATCTCGGCATCAAAGGTCAGGCTGTCGCCGGCTTCCATATTATAAAGGTGATTGCCGTGGCGGTAGACGATCTTGCCACTGACGATATGGATAAACTCTTCTCCGGGATGGGAGAAGGTGGGAAATACTTCAGCAAGGTCATCCATGGTAATCAGAAAGGGTTCGAAGGATTTCTTACCGCCACGCTGATAGGTGAGCAGTTGGTAGGTGTGGCCTTTCTCGGTTCCGCGTCGAACCACTTCCAGCCCGGTTCCGGATTTGGTGAATTGTGCACCACCGTCGGGCCGGTCAAAATCATTAAACAGTTTGGAGATCGGCATTCCCAGCGCTGAACAGAGTCGGCTCAGGGTTTCCAGACTGGTGGATACCTGGGCATTCTCTATCTTACTGACCATCCCCTGACTGATGCCGGAGATACGTGCCACATCGGTTATTTTCAATCCCTCTTCCTGACGGGCTTTTTTTACTTTCATACCGATGTAGTGATCGAGTTCGAACTTCTGACCTTTATTTTCTGCCATCTGATTGCCCTTTCTTGGGGCGCTGTGAACCAGCTTTGTGCGCCTGTCCATGCGGCCTGTGACTATTTCTGATACCCCGTATATTCCCACAAAGAATTTTTTTTTACCAGATCCATACAAATCAACAAGTTATCCTCTCAGGAAATAAATATTCATAAAAAGAACTTTTCTGGCACAGGGGTTGCTTTCTCTATAAGCATAAAAAATTACTGTTAAGAAATTTATAGATCTGCTCCTTATCAGAGCAGGGCTTAGCATCAGACGGAGGGCTATCATGCCACAGGATTCAGAAAAGTTTATTGCGGATAACGACATTAAATATGTACTGGCTCAGTTTGTTGATATCCACGGTGTAGCCAAAACTAAATCAGTGCCGGCGAACTGCCTGATGGATGTTGTTGAAACCGGTGCAGGTTTTGCTGGCTTCGCTGTATGGGGTATGGGGATGGAGCCGCATGGCCCTGACTTCATGGCCCGGGGTGATCTCAGTACGTTGTCGGCGGTGCCCTGGCAGCCGGGTTATGCGCGTATTGTCTGTGAAGGTTACGTCAACGGTGCCCCTCACCCGTATGACAGCCGGGTGGTGCTGAAACGTCAGTTGAAACTGCTGGAAGATAAAGGCTGGACGCTGAACACCGGGCTTGAGCCGGAATTTTATCTCTTCGAACGGGATAGCAATGGCGGCCTGAAGACCGTCGATGATACCGATACGCTGGCTAAGCCTTGCTATGACTACAAAGGCTTGTCCCGTTCACGGGCGTTTCTGGAAACTCTGGTTGAATCTCTACAGGCGGTGGATTTCGATGTTTATCAGATCGACCACGAAGATGCTAACGGTCAGTTTGAGATCAACTACACCTACGGTAACGCACTGGAATCTGCCGACCGTTTCACCTTTGTGCGTATGGCCGCCGGTGAGATCGCCAATGATATGGGGATGGTCTGTTCCTTTATGCCAAAGCCTGCCTCCAATCGCACCGGTAATGGAATGCACTTTCACCTGTCGATTTGCGATGACAGTGGTAAAAACCTGTTCAACGACGACAGCGATGTGAATGGTATGGGCCTCTCGAAAATGGCCTACCACTTCACTGCGGGTCTGCTGCACCACGCGAAGGCGCTGTGTGCGTTTGCAGCGCCAACGGTCAACTCTTACAAACGTCTGGTGGTGGGCGGTTCCGCGTCCGGTGCGACCTGGGCACCTGCCTACATTGCCTATGGTGACAACAACCGTTCGGCGATGGTGCGTGTACCTTATGGCCGCCTTGAGTTCCGCCTGCCGGATTCCGGTTGTAACCCTTACCTGGTTCACGCCGCGATTATCGCTGCGGGTCTCGATGGTATCGAGCGTGAGCTGGACCCGGGTAAGCCTGAGAACATCAACCTGTATGCCCTGACAGAAGCGCAACGTAAGGAAAAAGGCATTGAGATCCTGCCACAGAACCTGAATGACGCCATCACCGCCCTTGAAGCTGACACTGTTTTGACAGAGCGGATGGGTAAAGAGATTGTGTCTGAATTTATCAAAATTAAACGCGATGAGTGGATCGATTACAGCCGGCATGTGTCCGACTGGGAAATCAACCGTTACGCAGAATTCTTCTAAGCCCGGAAGGCTTACATTGTCGATTTAAGAGGACATAACTATGTGTGGAATTGTTGGCCTTTACCTGAAGAACAAGGCTCTGGAAAGTCAGCTGGGGGCGCTGTTTGAACCGATGCTGATCGCCATGACGGATCGTGGTCCGGACAGTGCCGGTTTCGCTATCTACGGCGATGAAGTGGCAGACGGCAGCATCAAGCTGACCCTGCGTCATGCGGATGAAAACTATGACTGGGCTGCGCTGGCTGACAGCGCCAAGGCTGAGCTGAATACCGCTGTTGAGTGGTTTAAAAACAGCAAAGTGGCGGTCTTTAAAATTCAGTCCAGTGCGGCTATCGCTGAAGCGTTTATCGCTAAAGCCGCACCTGAGGTGTTGATCCTCAGTGCGGGCCAGTCGATTGAGATTCTTAAAGAGGTGGGTCTGCCGGTGAATATCGCTGAGACCTTCAACCTGAAAGGGATGAAGGGTAGTCATATTATTGGCCATACCCGTATGGCGACTGAATCTGCGGTCACCATGGAGGGCAGCCATCCGTTCTCAACCGGTATGGACCTCTGTCTGGTACACAACGGTTCACTGTCAAACCACAACCGTCTGCGGGAAAACCTGAAACGCGAAGGGATTGTGTTTGAAACCGAAAACGATTCAGAAGTGGCGGCGGGTTATCTGACCTGGCGTCTGCAGCAGGGCGATACCCTGAACGAAGCGCTGACCAATTCACTGAAGGATCTGGATGGTTTCTTCACCTTTACTATCGGTACCCGCGATGGCTTTGCGGTACTACGTGATCCGATCGCCTGTAAACCTGCAGTAATGGCTGAGACTGACGACTATGTTGCCATGGCCTCTGAGTATCAGGCACTGACAACCCTGCCGGGCATTGAAAACGCCAGAATCTGGGAACCAGAGCCAGCCACTATCTACGTTTGGGAACGCAGCAGCCATTAAGGAGCAGAATGATGAAAACGATTAATTTATCCGAACAGACAGTACGCGACCTTAACCAGGCGCTGCACGATCAGGCGATTGAGTGTACCGAGCGCGAATGGGAAGTACTCGAACCTAAAGGCCAGCACAACATTGCCTGCGGTCTGGATCAGAATATCTCTGTCGATATTAAAGGCCCGACCGGCTATTACTGCGCCGGTATGAACAAAAAAGCGCACATCACCATTCACGGCAATGCCGGCCAGGGTGTGGCGGAAAACATGATGTCCGGTAGCGTACGGGTGAAAGGCGATGCCTCTCAGGCTGCCGGTGCAACGGCTCACGGTGGCTTACTGGTCATCGAAGGCAATGCGGCGGCGCGCTGTGGTATCTCCATGAAAGGGGTGGATATCGTGGTGAAGGGTAACGTTGGCCACATGAGCTGTTTTATGGGGCAGGCCGGATCTTTGGTTGTCTGTGGTGATGCGGGCGATGCGCTGGGTGATTCTCTGTACGAAACCCATATCTATGTGAAAGGCGAAGTGAAATCTCTGGGTGCTGATTGTATCGCCAAAGAGATGCGCGAGGAGCATATCGAAGAGCTGACTGAGCTGCTCAACCGTGCTGGCGTTGATGAAGATCCAACGGCGTTTAAACGCTACGGTTCTGCTCGCCAGTTATACAACTTTAAAGTGGATAACACTTCCGCTTACTAAGGCTGATTTCGAGGACAAGACGATGAGTGAAGATATTAAAGTTAAAGATGGTCTGCGCGAGTCAGCAACATTTGACCGCATCACGATGACGGAAATCCGCCGTGCGGCTGAGACCGGTATCTACGATATCCGTGGTTTTGGTGCTAAGCGTAAGCTGCCGCATTTTGATGACCTGCTGTTCCTGGGCGCGAGTATGTCCCGCTACCCGCTGGAAGGCTACCGCGAAAAATGTAATACCTCAGTGACCCTGGGTGACCGGTTTGCCAAAAAACCGATTGTGCTGGATATTCCGGTCACTATCGCCGGGATGAGTTTCGGTGCGCTGTCAGCCAATGCTAAAGAAGCATTGGGCCGTGGTGCATCGCTGATGGGCACCTCAACCACCACCGGTGATGGTGGTATGACCCCCGAAGAGCGTGGTCAGTCAAGCAAACTGGTGTATCAGTACCTGCCATCCCGTTACGGAATGAACCCCGATGACTTGCGTAAAGCGGATGCCATCGAAGTGGTGCTGGGGCAGGGTGCCAAGCCTGGCGGTGGCGGTATGTTGCTGGGTCAGAAGATTACTGACCGGGTGGCAAAAATGCGGACTCTGCCGATGGGTGTGGATCAGCGTTCCGCCTGTCGTCATCCGGACTGGACCGGCCCTGATGATCTGGCGATCAAGATTCAGGAACTGCGCGAAATTACCGACTGGCAGGTGCCGATCTATATCAAAGTGGGCGCTACCCGTACCTACTACGATGTCAAACTGGCGGTCAAAGCCGGCGCTGATGTGATCGTCGTTGACGGGATGCAGGGCGGGACGGCGGCAACCCAGGATGTATTTATCGAACACGTGGGTATTCCGACACTGGCGGCAATTCCTCAGGCGGTGCGTGCACTGCAGGAGATGGGCATGCATCGTAAAGTCCAGCTGATCGTCTCTGGCGGAATCCGTAACGGTGCTGACGTGGCCAAGTGTATGGCGCTGGGCGCGGATGCGGTGGCTATCGGTACTGCGGCACTGGTGGCGCTGGGTTGTAACCATCCTATGTACGAAGAGGAGTACAAGAAGATCGGTTCGGCGGCAGGTTTCTATGATGATTACCATGAGGGTAAAGACCCGGCGGGTATCTCTACTCAGGACCCTGAGCTGATGAAACGTCTTGACCCGGTTGAAGGGGGTCGTCGTCTGGCGAACTATCTCAACGTACTGACCCTGGAAGCACAGACCCTGGCCCGGGCCTGCGGTAAGAATGATCTGCGTAACCTGGAACCGGAAGATCTGGTCGCCCTGACCGTTGAGTCTGCCGCAATGGCGAATGTACCACTGGCGGGAACCAACTGGATTCCGGGCAAGGGATACTAAGAGGCGTGACTAAAAACGCGGTTCAGCGTTACTAAAGAGCTTTCCTTAAGAGCTTTCTTAAGAGCTTTTTTAAGAACTTAATAACTGAAAGCAGAATCCGCACAGGATGCATCAGCATCCTGTGAATGGATCCCCTTTGCCTGAACAGATGAATAACGAATCGGAGACTATGGAGTCTGTAATCATGAGTAAGCACGAAGCAGATAATGAGATTGTATTAAGAGCCAGCTGTGTTGCTGGTAGCGGTATCGTTGCTAAGGTGACGACTTTTCTAGCCGAACGTGGCTGTTATATCAGCGAACTGGCACAGTTTGATGATGAGGACAGCGGTAACTTCTTCATGCGTGCCCGTTTCCATGTCGAGAGCGGTGGTTATCTGATCAGTGATTTGCAGAGTGAGTTTCCTGAAGTCGCTGCCAGCTTTGATATGACCTGGGAAATGGTGTCGGTTAAAGCACCGATGAAAACCCTGATTATGGTGAGCAAGTTTGATCACTGTCTGGATGACCTTCTGTATCGGCTGCACAAGGGCGAGATCAATATGGAGATCACCGCAATTGTATCCAACCATAAAGATTTGCGGCCAATGGCTGAGCGCGAAGGGATCCGCTTTATCCACCTGCCGGTGACCAAAGAGAACAAGCTGGAGCAGGAAGCGGCGCTGATGGAGATTGTCGAAGAGACCGGTTCTGAACTGATTGTGCTGGCGCGCTACATGCAGATTCTCAGTGACGGCCTGTGTCAGCAACTGAGTGGTCGGGCGATCAACATCCACCACTCATTCCTGCCCGGTTTCAAGGGTGCCAAGCCTTACCATCAGGCGCATGCCCGCGGCGTTAAGCTGATCGGTGCAACGGCACACTATGTGACCTCTGATCTGGATGAAGGCCCGATTATCGAGCAGTCAGTACAGTTGGTAGACCATACCTTTACCGCTGATGCCTTGGTTGCCGTTGGCCGTGATACCGAAACCGTGGCGCTGGCCCGGGCGGTGAAACTGCACACCGAGCGTCGCGTGTTCCAGGATGGTAATAAGACCGTTGTTTTTAAATAGGTACTGAATATGACCCGTTTAATCGATGGAAAAAAAATCTCCGCCTCGGTGGTGGAACAGCTGGCTCTGGACACCCGTCAGTTTATCGCTGAGTTTGGCGTGACACCGGGTCTGGCGGTGGTGCTGGTGGGTGATGATCCCGCCAGCCATGTGTATGTGCGCAATAAAGTGAAGCAGGCCACTGCTGCAGGGTTTAACTCTACTGAGCATCGCTTAGCTGCAGATACCGATCAGGCAGAGTTGAATGCCCTGGTAGAACAACTGAACAATGACCCGTCGGTCCATGGAATTCTGGTGCAGCTGCCGTTGCCGCAACAGCTCAGTGAACCGGAAATCATCCGTCTGATTGCGCCGGAAAAAGATGTTGATGGGTTTCACCCGCTCAACGTTGGCGCACTGGCTTCCGGTGATGCTGATCTGATTCCCTGCACGCCGATGGGCTGCATGATCATGTTGGAAAAGACGCTGGGTGATCTGTCAGGTAAACAC
Organism: uncultured Amphritea sp.; assembly: GCF_937127095.1. GTDB lineage: Bacteria > Pseudomonadota > Gammaproteobacteria > Pseudomonadales > Balneatricaceae > Amphritea. Next base: position 82,056 of record NZ_CAKZLP010000009.1, on the reverse strand, counting down.
GCGGTGGTCGTGGGACGCTCTAATATCGTCGGTAAGCCGATGGCAGCCCTGCTACTGCAGGCCAACTGCACGGTAACGATTGTTCATTCCCGCTCCCGGGATATCGAAGCGATCTGTCGGCAGGGGGATATTCTTGTGGCTGCGGTAGGGCGTCCGGAGATGATCAAAGGCAGCTGGGTGAAACCGGGTGCAACGGTGATCGACGTGGGTATCAACGCGGTAGAGCAAGGTGGCAAGCGACGCCTGGTAGGTGATGTGGCATTCAGCGAAGCGGCAGAGGTTGCCGCTGCGATCTCTCCGGTACCCGGCGGTGTCGGACCGATGACCATCGCCTGCCTGATGAAAAACACCCTGACTGCGGCACGTAAACAGGTTTCTGAATAAGCGTCTCATGAACAGGCCTATGCGAAATCGCCTGTGAGTCAATTCAGAAGATGCGACATTGAATGGAGGAGAGGTTAATGCCTTTCTCGTTACTGAAATACGGTCTGAATAAAGACTACCCGTTTGAAAAGAATGCGGATCTGCCGGCACCGTCGGCGCTGAAGCCTCACTACGATGTAGTGATTATCGGCGGTGGCGGTCACGGTATAGCGACTGCGTATTATCTGGCCAAATACCACGGTATTACCAATGTCGCGGTGCTGGAGAAAGGCTATCTGGGCGGTGGTAACACCGCCCGGAACACCGCGGTAATCCGCTCCAACTATCTGACCTCTGAAGGGGTAAAGTTCTACAGCGAATCAGTCAAACTGTTTCAGGAACTGTCCAACGAATTCGATTTCAACATTATGTATTCCCGTCGGGGGCAGCTGACGCTGGCGCACTCCGATGCGGCGGTGCGGGGCTTCAGGCAGCGCACCGAAGTGAATAAACATTTCGGTGGTAAAACCGAACTGATCGATCCACAACAGATTCGTGAGCTGGTGCCCACCCTGAATATGAACCCAGCAGATCAGCCGGTATTGGCAGGTCTGTGGCATATGGATGGCGCTACCGCGCGTCATGATGCGGTGGCCTGGGGCTATGCAAAAGGGGCTACGCAGCGCGGTGTGGAACTGCATCAGCTGACCGAAGTCACCGGTGTCAATGTCGAGCATGGCAAGGTGACCTCGGTAGACACCAACCGCGGCAAAGTCAGCTGTGGTTGTGTGGTGCAGGCGGTGGCCGGTATGAGTTCAGTGGTGGCCGCGATGGCGGGTATCCGTATGCCAATCACCACCTATCCGCTACAGGCGATGGTGACTCAGCCGGTTAAGCCGTTCCTTGATCCGCTGGTGAGCTCACCGGCACTGCACTGTTATGTGCAGCAAACCGGTCGGGGCGAACTGGTATTTGGTGGCGGCTCTGACCCATATCCACTGTACAGCACCCGCTCCACGATGGACCTGAAAGAGAGTCTGCTGGCCCATGCGGTTGAGTTGTTTCCTTTTATGGCCAATATGCGATTGATGCGCCAGTGGGGCGGCCTGACCGATATGACCTCTGATTACAGTCCCATTATGGGGTTGAGCCCGGTTGATAACTACTATCTGGATGCGGGGTGGGGCACCTGGGGCTTTAAATCAACACCGATCTGCGGCAAAACCATGGCTGAGCTAGTGGCGACGGGCAGGGTTCCTGAACTGATCGAACCGTTCTCTATGGCGCGGTTTGATAGTTTCCGTCAGGTTAATGAGATGGGCGCTACGGCGGCCAGTCACTGAGGAATCTGCAATGAAAATTATTAATTGTCCGCTGAACGGACCCCGAAACAGCAGTGAATTTGTCCACGGTGGCGAGCTGCGTCAGATGCCAGACCCGAACAACTGCACCGATAAAGAGTGGGCAGATTACGTGTTTTATAGCGATAACCAGATCGGTGTGATCACCGAGTGGTGGCTGCATGCGCCGTCCGGTTATTGGTTTATTGCCGAGCGTCATACCGGCAGCGATGAGATTTTGCGTACCTATGACCCCTCTGAAATTTTCACTCACAGGGTCGACTTTGCCGAGAAAGTTGAGAGTGGTCAGCCTGAGGAGATAAAAGCATGAGCAGCGAGATGCGCCTTAAAGCCCCGATGGGGTTGCTGATCGATCGGGAAAAACCGCTGTCGTTCAGCTTTGAAGGTAAGCAATACCGAGGTTTTGAAGGCGACAGCATCGCCAGTGCATTGCTGGCAAACCAGCAGTGGCTGATGTCGCGTTCGTTTAAATATCACCGTCCCCGTGCACCGCTGACAATGGCGGGTCAGGATGCGAACACTTTAGTGCAGCTGGGCGGAGAACCCAATGTGCTGGCTGACCGCGAGATGATCCGTGAAGGGATCAGTGTCGAGGGGCAGAACTATAATGGCACCCTGGAAGGGGACAAAGATGCCTATCTGGGACACTTTGGCCGTTTTATGCCGGTCGGCTTCTATTACCGCAGCTTCTTCAAACCGATGGGGGTGTGGGACAAGTGGGAAAGCTTTATCCGCGAGAAAGCGGGTCTGGGAAAGCTGGACCTTGAGTTTAAGCCGGAATACTACGACAAAAAATACCTGTTCACCGATGTCGTTGTCATTGGCTCTGGCCCGGCGGGGATGAGTGCTGCACTGAAAGCCGCTGATGCCGGTGCCAAAGTGTTATTAGTCGAAGAGATGCCGCTGCTGGGTGGTGCGCTGACCTATAACCGTTTCGATATTGACGGTCTGCAGGCGGATAACCTGCGTCAGCAACTGATCGAAAAAGTCACCGCCCACAGCAATATTGAGGTGATGACCGACGCCGTCTGTAACGCCTGGTTTACCGAGAACTATCTGCCACTGATTAAGGGCAAACGGATGTATAAGCTGCGGGCTAAGGAGTGCATCGTTGCATCCGGTTCCTATGAGCAGCATGTGGTGTTCCGTAATAATGACTTGCCCGGCATTATGCTCTGTAGCGCGGCGACGCGGCTGATGAAACTCTACGGGGTTAAGCCCGGTAGCACCGCGGTGGTGTTGACCGGTAATGATGATGGCTATCTCACAGCTCTGGAATTGCTGGCCAACGGTGTCTCGGTTGCCGCGATTGTAGACCTGCGTAAGGAACACCCCTGGCCGGAACTGTTAGGGGCAGTGAAACAAAAAGGGGTGCAGGTTATCCAGAACAGCACCGTCTATGAAGCGTTACCCACCAAAGGTAATAAACATATTCGTGGCGTCGATATCCGCAGCATTGTTGCTGAGGGTGAGGTGAGCGAAATGGCGACCCTGCTGGATTGTGATCTGCTGTGTATGTCTGCGGGTTATATGCCGGCGTATCAACTGCTGTGCCAGGCCGGTGCTCAGCTGAGCTACAAAGATGAGCTGGCAGAGTTCAAACTGTCTGGCCTGCCGCAGGGCGTGCATATTGCCGGTTCTGTTAACGGTTTACATACACTGGATGCCGTACTTACCGATGGCGCTAACGCGGCGATCCGTGCGCTGCGCAATTTGGAATTGAGTGATGAAGCGGAAACCGAGCTTAATTGTCAGGCCAAACCTAACTTCGGCTGGCCGATCTTCAGCCACCCTAAAGGCAAAGAGTTTGTCGATTACGATGAGGATCTGCAAGCTAAAGATATCGTCAATGCGACCCGGCTGGGCTACCGCGATGTACAGCTGGTTAAGCGTTTCTCTACTGTCGGTATGGGGCCATCACAGGGCCGTCACTCGGCACTGCCAACCGCTCGTCTGGTGGCGAAATCAACTGATCGCACGGTGACTCAAACCGGTGTAACAACCGCACGGCCACCCTTTGCCCCGGAAAAACTGGCGCATCTGGCGGGGCGTATCTTTGACCCACGGCGACACACGGCGATGCATCATCGTCATCTGGAGCTGGGTGCGAAGATGATTCCGGCGGGCAACTGGCGTCGGCCTGCCTATTATGGTGATGCCGCGCAACGGGATCGCTGGATTCGCGAAGAGGCAGAGCATGTGCGTGCCAAAGTGGGCCTGATCGATGTCAGTACCCTGGGTGGCATCGAGGTGCGTGGCCCGGATGCCGCCGAGCTTATGAACCGTATCTACACCTTTGCCTTTTTGAAACAACCGGTAGGCAGAACCCGTTATGCGGTGATGACCAATGAGCATGGTGTAGTGATCGATGACGGTGTTGCTTGTCGCATCGCTGAAGATCACTTCTATGTCACGGCCACCACCAGTGGTGTCGAGCGGGTTTATCGGGAGATGACTAAGTGGAACGCCCAATGGCGTCTGCAGGTAGATATTCTTCATGTCACTTCGGCCTTTGCTGCGGTCAACCTGGCGGGCCCAGATTCCCGTAAAGTGTTGGAGACGCTGGTGGACGATGTTGATCTGAGCCCGGAAGCGTTCCCCTATCTGGCCTATCGCGAAGGCAAGGTGGCCGGTATTCCTGCACGATTGCTGCGGGTCGGCTTTGTCGGTGAGCTGGGGTATGAGATCCATGTGCCAACCCGCTATGGCGAAGCGCTCTGGGATGCACTGATGGCGGCGGGTAAAGCCTTTGATATCCGACCGTTCGGGGTCGAAACCCAGCGCTTGCTGCGACTGGAAAAGGGCCATCTGATTGTCAGCCAGGATACCGACGGTATGAGTCATCCCGGCGAGCTGGATATGGCCTGGGCGGTGAACCGCAAGAAACCGTTCTTTGTTGGCTGTCGTTCGGTGGATATCGTTATGGCGCAACCACAAACCCGCAAACTGGTTGGCTTTACACTACCGCCTGACAGCACTAAGCCGGAAGAGGGCCATCTGGTGCTGAAAGGGGATAAGATCGCCGGTAACGTGACCTCCTGTGAGTACTCGTCGGCCAGTCAGTCGATTATCGGTCTGGCGTTCGCGGATATCGCTGACAGTGAGCCCGGCTCGAAAATCAGTATTCGGGTTGATGGTGAAGAGATTCTGGCAGATGTCGTCAAGCTGCCGTTCTACGATCCTGACAACCTGAGACAGGAGATGTGACCATGACTGTGATTAAACCTGAACTGTTTAACAGCCGTAGCTTTATCTATCGTACTCATCAGCAGGCGGAGTTTGCCGAAGTGGCAGGTGCTGCCCAGGTGCTCAGCTATGCGCAACAGGGGGATCCGACCACCGGCCTGATCGATCTGTCGGTGCGCCCGCGTATCGGTCTGCGTGGCCCAAATGCGGAAGAAGCGCTGCTGGCTTCAGGACTGTTGCATCCGCAACAGCCAAACACCCTGACAGTCTCCGACGAGGGCGTCATGGTGTTGCGCTTAGGACGCACCGAGTACTGGGTGCTGGCATTGCCAGGAGCCTCCGCCGACCTCGATCTGGACGCACTACAGCAACAGCTGAACGGCCCCGGTATCTACCCGGTCTACTGTCACGACAGCTATACCTGGCTGGCGCTGGCGGGCGAGAATCTGGCGGATATCATGGCCAAAGTCTGCGCGGTCGATCTGCGAGAGGAAAGCTTTGCCCCCGGTGATCTGGTGATGACTTCGCTGGCCCGGGTGGGCGGCATTATCTGTCATCATCAGATGGCAGGAAAAACCGTCTATTCAATCTTCAGTGACAGTGCGTCAGCGGGATACCTTTGGGAAGCGCTGCTGGATGCGATGGCTGAATTTGATGGTGCACCTGCGGGACAAAATCTGCTGCTGGTCGCTGATGAATAAACAAGATTAACGAGCAGGGACAGTTCAAAACGCTCATTAAAAGCCCTGTTTAACATTTCCATCACCCCAAAAACCGGCTGGCATCTCCTCCGATGCCACTGGTTTTTTTATATCCCGCCATTTTTCGCTTTCTAACCGTTCCTATTGTCAGACTTTGAGGTAAAGTTAGCGCTTTCACTGGGCTTATCAGGATGCGAACCATTGATGCAACAAACCGATATTGAGGCTGCCGCGCAGGCACTGTTAACCCGGCGTCTTAATCAGCAGATTACCGGCCCGTTACCTTCTGAACAACGTCCTGCAACAGTCGAGGAGGCGTTGGCGATTCAGCAATCACTGATTCAACAGATGGCGTTAGCCGGGCAGGGGGTCGGCGGCTGGAAGTGTGCCTTGCCTATCGCTATTGATGGGCTGGAAAATGTCCCGGTGATTGCACCGATTTTTAGCAGCACTCTCTACACCGGCTCACCCTGTCCGATTCAGCCAGATCAGGGGGTGTGCAAAATTGAGCCGGAGATCGCATTTCGCTTCGGGCATGATCTGCCCCATAGAGGTGAGCCTTATAGCGAAGCGGAGATTCTCAATGCCATGTCCGGAGCACATCTGGCGCTGGAGTTGATTCTCAGTCGCTATGCTGAGCCCGACTCGGTCAGTTATCTGGAACATCTGGCGGACTGTCTGTTTAATCAGGGGCTGTTTGTTGGCCCGCAAATCACAGTTGAACAGGCCTGTGCAGCGTCAGAGATTCGATTTGTACTCACCGACGCTTCGCTGGACGAAGGATGCCGACAAATAGCCGGCAAGCACCCCAGTATCTATCCACAGTTACCCCTGTTCTGGATGGTCAACTTTCTCACCCAGCGGGGCATCGATATTAAAGCGGGGCAGCTAGTGATCACCAGTTCTTATGCGGGTGTTTTGGAACTGCAACCTGATGTGGATTTTTCCTTAGCGTATGAAAAATATGGAGAAATTTTGTTGCGGTTTAAGATAAACTGATCTTTTATAATAGTTTCGGAAACTGAAAAGGGGTGTGGCAATGGGGATTCTGTCCTGGATTATCTTAGGTTTAGTGGCGGGTATACTGGCAAAGTGGATTATGCCGGGTAAAGATGGCGGTGGTTTTATTATTACCACGCTGCTGGGTATTGCCGGTGCCTTTGTGGGTGGTTATCTGGGTAATCTGATCGGTTTTGGCACGCTCAATGGGCTTAGCCTTGGCAGTATTGCGACCGCAACGGTAGGTGCGTTTATTCTGCTATTTGCCTACAAACAACTGAAGTAAAGTTGCCCATTCAGTCATCCATCATCGAGCTTATCAGGATATCCGCATGCGCCCACTGATCCCCTTTGTCCATCAGCTTGATGATTATGAGGCTGAACAGTGGTGCGCAGCGTTGGCGGCACAGCTGCCAGATTGCGATATGCGTCTTTTTTCACAGCTTAGTGCAGTGGAGAAAATCCAGGTTGGGGTGGCTGTGGTGGCCAACCCTGCTGTGGATGATGTGGCTCAACTGACGCAGCTGAAGTGGGTGCACTCGGTGTGGGCCGGAGTTGAGGGAATCATGGCTAACCTTTCACATCAGCCATTTGAGATTGTCCGGCTAACCGATCCGCAGCTGGCACAGACCATGTCTGAGGCGGTGTTGGCCTGGGTGATGTATCTGCACCGAGATATGCCTCAGTATCGGCAGCAGCAGTCTGTCAGTGAGTGGCGGCAGCTCGCCTATACCGATGCAGCTGATCGGCATATTGCTGTGCTGGGACTGGGCAACCTGGGGCAGCGCAGTGCTTTACGACTGGTGGATAATGGCTTTCGTGTGTCAGGTTGGAGTCGTTCAGCAAAGCATATTGAGTCGGTGGCCTGTTATACCGGAGAGCAGTCGTTATCAGCACTGCTAAGCCAGGCCGATATCATTGTAAATCTTTTGCCGCTTACCCCTGATACCCAGGGTTTAATGGACCGGGCGTTCTTTCAACAGGTTAAAACCAGGGCAGCGCTGATCAACTTTGGCCGCGGTGCTACGGTGGTTGAATCGGCTCTGTTGGCGGCTCTGGATCAGGGGCAGCTCAGTCATGCGGTGTTAGATGTGTTCGCCCAGGAACCGCTGCAATCGCAATCGCCGTTGTGGGGACATGCCAATATTACCCTGCTACCGCATATCTCGGCGCCCACCAGCGTCACGACTGCCAGCCGCATTGTTGCCGCCAATATCCATCGTTATCTGACGCAGGGCATCATGCCTGAGAGCGTCGATAAAGCCCGGGGCTATTAAGGCTGTTGCGTTTAATCCTCAAACAATAGGCGCTGAATCAGGGCTAACTGTGCTAAAATGCGGGCCTTATTCTCCTCTGTCCGGACCCTTTTTGTGAACAATAACGATATTCTCCGCCGTCTGCGCTATACCTTTGATTTCAGTGATACCAAAATGATCGGCGTATTTCGTCATGCCGAACTGGCGGTAACCCGGGTGCAGCTAACCAGCTGGCTGAAAAAAGAGGAAGAGAGCGGTTATATCCGTATGCCCGATTTTGAGATGGCGAGCTTTCTTAATGGTCTGATTATCGAGAAGCGGGGACGCCAGGAGGGCGATCAGCCAGTTGCTGAAAAACGTCTGAATAACAACATTATCTTCCGTAAGCTGAAGATAGCGCTCAATCTTACCGCTGACGATATTCTGATAATTCTTAAACTGGCGGGTGTCAGGCTTAGCAAGCATGAATTGAGTGCTCTGTTTCGTAAACAGGGCCATCAGAACTATCGTGAATGTCAGGATCAGGTGCTGAGAAACTTTCTCAGCGGATTGCAGAGTCAGATGCGCGATAAAGCGCCTTCCGCTAAAGCGAATAAGCCTGAGCGAACCACGGCTACTGCCGTTGCCTCATCGGATAAACCGGTGCGTAAACCCTCTGCCGAAAAGCGTCAGGCTGCGGATGTCCAGTTTGTTGTTGATAAGCCCGCAGGTGAAAAGCGCGATGCGCATAAACATGAGATGAAAAAGCCCGCGCTGAGAAAAAGTAGCACAGATAAACCAGCGGCTAAAAAAGTTGTGACAGAAACAGCTGCTGAAGAGACTGTCATAGACACTAACTCTGTCTGGGCTAAGGCGTTGGCGAAAAGCACGAAGAAGAGCTGAGCTGAATGAAAGAGAAGCTGCTGCCTCCGACCCGGGATGAGATCGCTCTGTTTCCCCCGTTTTCGGGCATGGTGCTGGAACAGATACAACAACCCCGTGGCGCTGAGGCGCTGACATCCGCTCTTGAGGATCTGCTGAGTTGCAACTTTGTTGGCTTTGACACCGAGTCAAAACCGGTGTTTCGTAAAGATCAGGCCTCTGATGGCCCCCATGTGGTGCAGCTGTCGACGGCGACGACCGGCTATATTTTTCAGCTGCATGATCAGGAGGCTTACCCGCTTATCCGTCAGGTGCTGGAAGCAAAGCAGGTGGTCAAAGTCGGTTTTGGTCTGCAATCGGATCGCAGCCATATCCGGCGTAAATTTGGAGTTGAGATTCAGGGGATTCTCGATCTGGATGCGGTCTATAGCCAGCTGGGCTATCGGCGTCAGCTCGGGGTAAAAGCGGCTATCGCGGTTCAGTTTCAGCAGAAGTTTAACAAATCAAAACGAGTATCAACCTCTAACTGGGCGTTACCGAAACTGAGTGATGCTCAGTTACTTTATGCGGCCAATGATGCCTATGCTGCATTACGGATTGTGCAGGGTTTGCAGGACAGTGGACATGGGCAGAAAGTTGCTCAGCTGGTACGCTGAGACGACTGAGTCATAATCGTTTATAGGATATTTGCAGAATGATTTTAAAGAAATTTTCAGAACTGCCCGCACTGGAAACTGAGCCCGGCACCGACTGTTCCTTTATCAGTCACAGCCCGAAGGGTGAGTCAGTGCTGACCGTTGTCTATGCCACTAAACGGGATTTTCTCTCGGTGCCGAAAACCTATACAACGGTGCAGTTTAAAGGCAACGATACCATTCCGCTGGAGTTTCACTCTGTTTCCCGTAAAGACTATCTGGAACAGCTGGAGCTGGCCAACAGCTGGTTTAAATCCGGCGCCTACGAGATCGAAAGAACCAAGGACTATAGCATTGTGCTGTTGCTGACCAACGACCGGGCGCTGGAGATTATCTTCACCGGGTTTGAGCTGTTAGAGGACGCCTACCACGCGGTTGATTCTCAGACGGCTTTGATGTTGCGCATCAGCGGTTGAAAAAGAGCGCCGCAGCCCCACTTGCTTGATGCTTGCAAGACCTTCTTAACGGCTTCAGTGTCGTGTGACGTTAGTGGGTCTCATATTGAGTAATTATTCACACTAAACTATTTGTATCCCCTCAGTTTTTTTGTCAGTATCAACCATACATGGAAACACGATAGCCCGGTTTGCGAACCGGGTCACGTAACTGATCAATGAGTTTTACTCATTTTCAGTGGACGAGAATGAAGTAGCTACCGCTTAGCTTTTGTCTGAGTTTTATTGAAGGTTAGCAAGTGTATACCTTGAAAAGTCTGGACATTAAATCGTTATGTTTTTTGGTTGATAGTATTTGTATATTTTCGATAGATATTTTCCTGTTTATTTCAGGCAGTATCGATTTAAAGCAAACATAATGTTATCCAGACGAATAATAAACTCATGGGGATATATTTGTCCGACCTGGATCGAGTTTCAGTAAGCGTTGTTAAAATTGTGAATTTCTTATAAGGAAATAAGATGAAATCAATCATCGTTATCTTAGCCGGGCTGTGGACATCCTGGCGTTATACCAATCTGTACTCCGATCAGATACTGTTTAATACGATCGCCCCTTTAGGCGTCTTTATCTTTCTTATTTCATTGCTGCTGTGGCTGGTGCTGATGACTCCGCTGGGTGGCCGGGCTAGCAGAACGGACGGCTATAGTAATGACAGCAGCGATTTTGCGGGTGACTCCTGGGGTGGCGATGGCGGTGGTGATTGATGGCGCCTATCCGGCCTTCAAAGCTAAACTCATTTCAACCGCTGACAAAACATCTATATCAAACTACCGCAATACACTGATTAAAGTAACTGCCCTTGTGTAAGCGATACAACAGTGTAGAGGCATGCTGAGTTCTAAAGCATGCGAGTGCACAAATATATCTCTAAGTGGGGACTTATTCAGGTTACTTCTCTGACAATCAGATATATGGTCAAGAGTAGAATATTTGGCGGTAGGTATATCTATGCAGTCTTATAATAAAAAAAATATTATCCTGGGTTTGTGTGCAGCCTGTGTTATCGGTGTTTTGCCTTTTATCATATTGCGTCTGATGGACCAGCTCTGGCTGATGGTTGCGGTTGATTCTACTGCTTTAGTGGGGGCGGTCCTGATAGGGTGGTATGTCATTAAAAGCAATAAGTTACGCTTAGCCAGTATTATTCTCACCGCGTTATTTCTCGTTACGGTGGTCCTGGTGGTTAACATCAAGGGACCACTGCTTATCTATTGGTTCTATCCGGCCATGATTACCGGGTACTTCCTGCTCAAACCGGGGGAAGCGTTGATCGTAAATATTCTGGCAATGTTTGCGGTTTTTCCAATCATCAATACACAGCTGTTTATGATCGAACAGCTGAGTATTCTTTTTACGATTACACTGGTTAATGTTTTTTCATATATTGTTTTCCGGAGTATGGCGGGTCATCAGGATGTACTCGCGCAGCAGGCGACTCAGGACGGGTTGACCGGTGCGGGTAATCGTCGCTTGTTTGATTTTCATATGGAACAGTTTTTTTCCTCAGCAACCGAACAGCATACCCCCTTATCACTCATCATCCTCGATATCGATAATTTTAAAACCATCAACGATACCTTTGGTCATGCAAAGGGGGATGAGGCTCTCAGCGTTATTCTGAGGTTACTGAGTTCAAGACTCAGAAAGTTTGATACGATCTATCGTCTCGGCGGTGATGAGTTCGCTATCGTACTCAGTGAAGCCAGTCGCAATGCCGCCGTCACCAAAGCCGAAGAGTTATGTCGACTGGTGAGTAGCGACCAGTTTTGTTCTGACGTTAATGTAACCGTCTCATTCGGTGTGGCTGAAAGACATCCAGACGATGAGATCAAAGATTTGCTTGCCCGCGCGGACAGGGCTCTTTATCGGGCGAAAGAGGAGGGACGCAACCGGGTATGCGCTGATGAAGCGTCACCACTAACGTTTTAGTTGCAGTGCTCACAGCTCAAAATACCTCCCCGGCGTTTTTCCCAGTGCTTTGCGAAACATGGTGATAAAGGCGCTCTGACTGCTATAACCCAAATCCTGCGCAACGTTTGCAACCGCATCTCCCTGGGCGATGCGAGTCAGGGCTGCCAGTAGACGGGCCTGTTGTCGCCACTGGCCAAAGGTCATGCCGGTTTCCTGGCGAAAGTGGCGGGCCAGGGAGCGGGCGCTGGTGCCCAGTTCGGTTGCCCAGCTTTCCATTGAGCGCGGGTCGGCGGGGTCATCTCTCAACCGGCGAGCGATCTCTATTAGTAGTTTGCTCTGCGGGCGAGGCAAGTGCAGCGGAGCTTCCGGGATGACTTTCAGCTGGTCGAGGAACACCTGAACCATACGTCCCTGAGAACCCTGCTCATCATAGAGGGTATCAAAGGAAACCATCTCCAGAATCAGTTCTCGCAGCAGCGGTGTCACGTGGATTACCTGGCAGTGATCAGGCAGATCTCTGGATGCTTCAGGTGCAATATAAACATTGCGCATCTGTACCGGATGGATCGTGCGTGCATCGTGTTCGATGAATGCGGGAATCCATACCGCCCGTTGCGGAGGGACCACCCAGTAACCAATATCTCTGGCGGATACCTGAATCAGGCCGTCGGCAATAAACAGAAGCTGTCCCCAGCCGTGACTGTGAAAAGGGGAATAGAATCCTGCGTCATGATCCGCTTTACGAATGACCACCTGACGGGGGACATGCTCCAGTCGGTTGACCGGTTTACCTTTCAGGGTTACCCAATGTTTGGGTATTTCAGGCAGCTCTGTCTGTTTCTCGATATAAGTTGTCATGATTTATTGTATACGCCAGATTAGATCTTTTTTAAAGTAGCCTGAGACGTTAATTGAGTAAACAAGTCGGGTATTGCTGCTAAGTTGCCAATGTTCCGATCATTCAGGAATCATTATGTTGAATTTAATTCGCCGTCCGGAAATGTTTCTATTCCTGCTGGCGGGCGCGATGCCTCTGTCGATGGGGGTGTGGATGGCGCTGCTGAATAACTTTGCGATAGAGAAAGCCGCTTTTACCGGGGTGGAGATCGGTATTTTGCAATCGTTGCGGGAGGTTCCTGGTTTTCTCTCTTTTGGCGCAGTATTGCTGCTGGTTCTGATGCGTGAGCAGACGCTGGCGCTGGTCTCTATGTTGCTGCTGGGGTTGGGGACGGCGATGACCGGCTGCTTTCCCACCGAGATCGGTTTGTACTGTACCACTGTGCTGATGTCGATGGGGTTTCACTACTACGAGACGATGAACCAGTCGCTGTCACTGCAGCTTTTTAGTAAGGATGAGGCACCGTATCGATTAGGGCAGATGGTTGCCATCGGTTCGTTTTCCAGTCTGGTTGCTTTTGGTCTGGTATGGCTGGCATTGGATATCTCTGGTTTGGCGATGCAAACCGTCTATCTGCTGGCAGGCGGCATCACGGTCGCGATAACGCTGTTTTGCTGGCTGGCCTTTCCCCAAATGGAGGTGAAGGTTGAGCAGCACAAAAAACTATTGCTGCGAAAACGTTACTGGCTGTACTACGCGCTGGTATTTATGGGGGGCGCCCGGCGGCAGATCTTTATGGTGTTTGCCAGCTTTCTGATGGTGGAAAAGTTTGGTTTTACTGCGGGTGAGATCTCCATCATGTTTCTGGTGAATGGTGCGCTGAATATGTTTTGTGCGCCGCGCATCGGTCGGTTAATTGGCCACTGGGGCGAGCGTAAAACGCTTACCATAGAGTACATCGGTCTTGTTATTGTATTTACCGCCTATGCCGTTGTATCTGATCCCTGGATCGCGGTGGGTCTGTATATAGCGGACCATCTGCTGTTCTCCATGGCGATTGCGCAGAAAACCTATCTGCAGAAAATTGCCGACCCTAAAGATCTGGCATCCACCGCAGGCGTGTCATTCACTATTAACCATATTGCGGCAGTGGTGCTGCCTGCTGTGTACGGTATCTTGTGGATTATCTCTCCGGCGGCTGTTTTTCTGACCGGCGCGGCGATGGGGGCTGTGTCACTGGTGCTCGCACGGATGGTGCCGGAGAACCCCGGACCAGGTGAGGAAGTTGTGCCATTTTCGGGGAAAGCAGTGCAGGCTTAAAAGGTGCCAGACGTGGCGCGCCGCTTGCGGCAACGGCGCTCCGTGTCTGCTAGTGGCTGGCAGAGCCTGCTAAACTGAAATTGTGTTATGGCTTACTCGTCGCGAAATCACGGTCTTGAGACTGCTTTTTACCCAAGACAATCGTTCCGATAGCAATTACACCCAACAACCAGCTGTAATGGATATTGCCTATCACGACTAACGGTGAGAGTCCGGCGATGGAGCCCGCCAGCAATACCTGGGCACCATAAGGTAACAGACCCTGTATTACGCAGGAGAATATATCCAGCAGGCAGGCACTGCGACGCGGATCGACCTGTTGACGACCGGCGATATCTTTCGCCAGACCACCACAGATGATGATCGCTACGGTGTTGTTGGCGGTGCAGATGTTAGTGAGTGCGACAGCGGTGCTGATTGCAGCTTCACCTGCACGTGGGCTGGTTCTGGTGTTATCGCCTTTTGATGTCAATCGTTCAATCTGCCTGGCAAGAAACTCCAGTCCGCCCTGTGACTTCATCAGTGCGCCCAGGCCACCGATTAGCATCGATAGAATCATGATCTCCTGCATGCCTGTGTAACCCGCATAGATATCCCTGGAATACTGGGCGATGGAGTACCCTTCATGCCCTGTCAGGCCAATAGCGCCTGCCAGGAGTGTGCCGCTGAACAGCACCAGAAATACATTCAGTCCGCTGAGTGCCATCAGCAGCACTGCCAGGTAGGGCAGTACTTTGATCAGCTGATACTCGCTGCTCTGAGTAATACTGGCATCGGCTCCCTGCAGATAGAGCCAGCCCAGGGTGATCAGCGCTGCTGGCAGGGCAATTTTAAAATTCATGCGAAACTTGTCACGCATCTCACAGCCCTGTGAACGGGTAGCGGCAATGGTGGTATCGGAGATGATGGACAGGTTGTCGCCGAACATCGCTCCGCCAACTACTGCGCCGATGCAAAGGGGCAGCGACAGATCACTAACCTCGGTGAGTCCCAGAGCAATAGGTGCCATCGCGGCGATGGTACCCATTGAGGTTCCCATGGCCGTGGCGATAAAAGCGGTAATGACAAACAAGCCGGGCAGTACCAGCTCAGAAGGGATAATACTCAGGCCAAAACTGACTGTGGCATCAACACCGCCGACAGCTTTTGCAACACTGGCGAATGCACCGGCTAACAGGTAGATCAGACACATGGTGATGATGTTGCTATCACCAACACCCTGGATAAAGGTTTCCAGGCGCTGATTTAGCGTGCCTTTATCTAATAGCAGAGCCAGCACGATCGCGGGCAGAATCGCTACCGGCGCAGAGATCTGATAGAAGGCGTAATCGACATTGGCTGATTGGTAGTAAACGCCGCTGCCGATAAACAGGGCGAGAAAGAGTAATAACGGTAATAGTGCGAGTGGGTTAGCTCTCATTGCAGACTCCCGGAGTCAGAAAGTAATATGCTGAAACCGCAAGCAGAACCAGGGATATCGTCATAGGCTGTGACACAGTATTGCCAGACCAGGATAACTGGAGTCGGTTGCTGATTATATTCTATAGATAAGCAGAATTAGCATGAAAAAAGCCTGTCAGTCTTGTGGATTACAGGC
Source organism: uncultured Amphritea sp. (assembly GCF_937127095.1). Lineage (GTDB taxonomy): Bacteria > Pseudomonadota > Gammaproteobacteria > Pseudomonadales > Balneatricaceae > Amphritea. The sequence continues at coordinate 66,509 of NZ_CAKZLP010000009.1, read as the reverse complement.
TGAAATATAGCTGAGGAATGCACCAGGCAGGTAACCTCTCTATTTAAGGACGGAATTATACGCGTTGAGCGTTTCAGGGCTAATATTGATTTACTATAAATGTAGTATTTTGGTTATAACCAGGAAGGATCTAATAACTTTTTGATGACGACTCAATGGTTGTCCTGAGGCCGGTGAGTGTCATATTAGCGTAATCAGTTTTCGTCGACTTCGGCAAAGTAAAAACTGTTTACCTGTGTGCGTTTTGCTTCGTACATGGCCTGGTCTGCCTCATGCAATAGCGATTCCAGAGGCAGGCCTTTGAAGTGAATCGCAATACCTATGCTGATGCCTATACAAAGTGGCTGCCCATTGAAGATAAAGGGTTGTTCCATAACCGTTATAATTCGCTGGGCGATAATTTTCAGTTGTTCTTGATCCCCGAAGGAGGGCAGTATCGCAGCAAACTCATCGCCTCCCAGCCGGGCCAGAGTATCGGTTTCGCGGAGTATTTTTTTGAGGCGATAAGCAAATTGCTTTAAAACATAGTCACCCGCTTCATGGCCATACTTATCGTTAATGGGCTTGAAGTTGTCAAGGTCCATATAGAGCAGCGCTAACGGTTCTTTGGTCCGTTTGAAGTTTGCCAGTTGCAGCTCAAGAATCTGGATAAACAGGTTGCGGTTGCACAGTCCCGTCAGCATATCATGATGAGCAAGGTGCTCAATCTGCTGCTGAGCGATCAGGTTTTTTCGCTGAATTCTGAAATACAGCAGGGATCCCGCGCCCGTCACTGCCGCTGTCAGAATAAAAAACATTACCAGAGGGATAAGGATATTGTTGTACGCCAGGGAGATATCTTCAGGACTTGCGAGTGAGACTAGCTTCCATTCGGGCCAGCGCAGATCCGCCGCCAGTTTGTTTTGTGCAGCGCTTTCAGTCCCTGTTCGTCCGGTCGCAATGGTGGCAAAGATAAAATAACCGTAAGGTGAAGCAAAAGCACCTTTGTCATGGTCTCTGATCTGCTGCCAGATACCGGGATAATACTTCTCCATGGTTCTGTCTTTATATTCCGGGAACATAAATGCCCAGGCAGCTTCGCGTTCGTGGCCAAATAACCAGTAGCCATTCTCGTTCAGCAGCATCAGCTCGCCCGCTGTGTTTTCAGCATCCTGCTTTAACTGAGTGAACAGGGTTGAGGCATTCAGGTTGATAATGATGATGCCGCGCTTAACGCCCTGACGGTCGAACACCGGGGTTGCGGTACGCACAATCGGCTTATAAGGCAACTCAATTCGCCCATGTTCAATATTGAGGTCCATGGGGGAGATATAAATCTGACCGTAAGATAACTTGATTGAGTCCGTGAAGTAGTAGCGATTGAGTTTATTTTGCAAATTAGTCTGGTTGATGACAACGGGCCCAAGGGTGCCCTGATCAACGCGTATCATCTCAGTCCCCTGAGTATCGATGAAACGGATCTGCTCATAGACTGGCTTGATGGATGCCAGATTAGCATAGTCACGGGTCAGCCTGTGCAGTGCTTCGGTGTCTCCGTTAAGCAAAAGCTGCAGGTTTTCCTGCCGGGCCAGCATCAGCGTGTCTAGTGCTGCTTTGGATATCCGGTCGTTGAGGCTGTTTTTTATCAGTGCCAGCTGAGGCTCTTCCTGATCAATCGCATGGGTAATATAACTTTGGTGCTGTTGTTGGTACACATTGAGCAGTAACAGCAGGAATAAACTCAGGGAGGATAGGTAACAAAACAACAGAAAACTGCGTAAAGCAAGAATCTTGTCGATCAATGAGTGTTGATTAAGGGGGATTAGATTGGTCGGTTTTAACAGCAGGTAATGGATTAACAGGGTGGTTATGAGAGCAAAAAACAGACCATCTAAAATGAATGTTGTTAATCCTGTTGCGGATAATCTTACCAGAGGAATGATCAGCATCAGCATGACCTCTACGCCAAGAGCGATGATGCCTGTACGCAGTAACGTCGATTCAAGACTCAGATCTTCCCGGGCTATCAGTCTTTTCGATTTAACAAAATAGCGTACCAGAGCGACAGTAATAGCTGACACTATGGCCCCGTCAAGGAATATTTCCAGCCAGAATAAACTGCTTGTGATCTCCAGCTTCCGCATCGCTTGCATGATCAGCATCTCGGCTGACATCAGTAAAGTGAAGAGAAGCAGGTGGTATAACATGGTTTTTAAGAAGCCCTGTTCTGCGTTTTGCTAAGATAACCTCTACATGTGCCGGTGGCTATCAGCGCATTGGCTGGATTTAAAAACCGTTTACACGTGAATAAGTTATATTATTTTATCCATAAAATTGCGCTCATATTAGCAGAGGTTTGATGATGACAACAGTGACGATTGTCAGTTAAATCCAGAACATAAAAAAGCCCCCGAAAGGAGGCTTTAGTCTTTAGCGAGGCTAAACTTCAGGCGCCGATGATGCCGCCATCGATACGCTGAATCGCCATAATGGTTGAACGTGGCTTGCTGCTACCACCCGCAGGGAAGTTGGAAGGTTTGTCATCTTCACCCGGATGCTGCACACCGATGAATACGGTGCGCTGATCAGGAGTGAATGACATGCCGGTGATCTCACAGGCGACCGGGCCGGTGGCAAAACGACGTACTTCACCGGTTTCCGGATCAGCACAGAGCATCTGGTTATTGCCCATACCGGCGAAGTCGCCCTCGTTAGAGTATTTGCCGTCGGTCAGAATCCACAGTCGTCCAGCATTATCAAATCCCAGACCATCAGGGCTGTTGAACATATTTTCGTCGTTGATATTGGCAGAACCCGCGTAGAAGTCTTTGTGCACGCTTGGGTTACCGGCAACCAGGAACAGGTCCCACTTGAAAGTAGTAGCGCTGTTATCAGCATTGGTTTCGTTCCAGCGAACGATCTGGCCATACTTGTTGTTGGCTCGGGGGTTTGGACCACCAACAGGCTGGTTGTCTTTCTTACCACGGTTTTTGTTATTGGTCAGGGTGCAACAAACGGTTTTGGTTTTATGGTTGACGGCAACCCACTCTGGACGGTCCATCGTAGTGGCCCCCACAACGGTGGCTGCTTCACGGGCAAAAATAAGAACTTCTGCCTGACTGTTGAAACCGTTCTCTTTGGTCAGACCGTTTTTGCCGTAAGTCAGCTCAATCCATTCTCCGGTACCCTTAACTTCGCCCGCTTTAGCGGTGAAACGTGATACGTACAGGGTGCCTTCTTCCAGCAGGCTGCGGTTAGCTGCTTTATCCGCAGGGTTGTACTTGTTCTTCGACACGAACTTGTACAGGTGCTCACCGCGCTCATCATCGCCGAGATACACCACAACATGACCGTTGTCGGCAACGATTACTGCTGCGTTCTCATGTTTGAAACGACCCAGTGCAGTACGCTTCAGAGGAGTTGAGGTTGGATCCATAGGATCGATCTCTACTACCCAGCCGTGACGGTTAGGTTCGTTAGGTTCTTTGGTGATATCGAAACGCTGATCGAATTTGTACCATTGATACTTGCTGTCATCTTTTATGCCATAACGCTTCTCGTGGCCATTCAGTTCAGCGCCTGGCTTAGCAAAGTAACCGTTGAAGTTCTCTTCACAGGTGAGGTAAGTGCCCCACGGGGTTTCACCGTTAGCGCAGTTGTTGAACGTTCCCAGGACTTTGATGCCGGTGTCATCAGCGCTGGTTTTCAGAAGCGTATGGCCAGCAGCCGGACCCGTCAGCATCATCTCAGTGTTAGCGGTGATACGGCGGTTGTAATCAGACTCTTTGATGTATTCCCAACCATCAGCGGTGCGCTTGATTTCAAACACAGAAACACCATGAGCCGCTTGTGCTTTCTTTACATCATCGGCGGTCATCGCTTCGCCTTTGTGATCGAACAGCAGCTTGTAGTTGGTGTACTCGTTGTTGACTGCCAGCAGACCGTGGTCGTCAGACAGTGGGAAGAAAGACATGCCATCCGTATTGTCGCCAAACTGGCCCGCCTGAGCGCTGGAAGGTTGTTTGCCACTCTCATCAAACATCGGTGCGCCTTTCAGAATGGGGTCACCCCAAGAGATCAGCGGCTTGGCAACATAACCTTCAGGAACCACAAAGGTATCAGCCGTGCTGGTGGGCACTTTCGTAAAGCCCAGCAGCTTGCTTTCAGGGTTAGTCGTTGCCGCCACGGCTTTTGCCAGTGGGTTTGCCGCCAGAAACAGGCCCATGGCAGTTGCTCCACCCTGCAAAAAGCGTCGACGGCTCAAACCTGCATCGATAATTTTACTGAAATCAGAATCCTGTTCGGTGTGCAAATCTGAGTCAGCTTGCAGAAGATCTTTGTTCATTCTTGTGTTCCTAAAAACGGTAGTGGGTGGAAACGTTTAGTAGAAAGCAGACTAGACTCTGGTTATGTCGCTCAGATGACTTTAGTGTTACAGAATGATGACATGATGTCGGGGTAGCTTTGTTAGCTGCAGTCGCTATAAAAGATAGTTATTTGTAACGGTTCTGTGTTTAGCTACAGCACTATAATAAAAGGTTAGTTTAATCAGCTCATATGACCATGTGTGAGGTGGCTGTATTAACAGGCCGGTTTATGAGAGCGGGGCTAAAAAAACCTGTTTAAGGAACTATTTTTCAAAAGTGCTTACTTAAAGTACTTACTTACAAAAACAGTCTTAAGGGACAGCCTTAACGAGCTGTCTTAAAGATCAGTTTTAATGCACGTACATAAAAAGCTTACTTAAGGAACTTGTCTATGCTGGTTTTAGTGTTGGGTTTGATACTTTTTCTCGGTATTCACAGTGTCGCCATTGTGGCGATGCCGTTGCGTAATCGGGCTGTTGCCGCCAGTGAAATGGGTTGGAAACTGTTTTATGCAATTATCTCTCTGGCTGGACTGTGGCTGATCGCCAAAGGTTATGCGGCGTATCGGGTTGATCCGTATATCGTCTACGTTACGCCTGTCTGGATGCGTCACCTATCAGCGTTGTTACTGCTACCGGTCTTTATACTATTCCTTGCACCTTACTTTCCCGGACGAATTAAGCGGGTAACCGTTCATCCTCAGCTGATCGCGGTGAAACTCTGGGCTGTATCGCATCTGTTGGTTAACGGGACGTTGGCCGATCTGGTTCTGTTTGGCAGTTTTCTTGCCTGGGCCGTGGTTGACCGCATCTCAATGAAAAAACGTCAGCAACGACCACTGCCTGGTGCTCCGGCGTCTGCCTATAACGACGTGATTCTGGTTATCGTCGGATTAGCGCTCTATGGTCTAACCGTTGTCTGGGGCCACAAGTGGTTAATTGGTGTAGCGCCCTTCGGTTAATGCTTCACGAATATTGAATGCATTCAGCCTGCCAGCTCCTCCAGCCCGGGGGTTTGTTCCAGCGCCCGGCTGGGGCTGAGCAGGTGTTGTCTGATCAGTTCACGGGCGGTGTCGCCATTGCCTGCTAACAGTGCATCAATCAGCAGTTGGTGTTCTTTCTGGTTGGCATCAAACACTGCGCTGTTGGCCATATTTTTCTTCAACCAGAGGTTGCGGTAACGGGACGCTTTTTCATACAGTGAGCGGCGCACCTGCAATAGGGTAGGCGAGTTACAGCCCTGTGCGATTGCCGTATGAAATGCCTGATGACGACGTTCCCACTCCTGTGGGTCTTTATCGACCATATCACCGAACTTATGCATTGTGTGGGCGGCAGCCAGGATGCCCGCTTCCCATTCATCATCGCCTTTCTCTACCGCAAGACCGATACAGAGCGCTTCAATCTCGGCCCGGGTCGCATAGATATCAAGCATCTCCTCCCGTGAGACCGGGTGTACTTTAAAACCTCGTTGATTTTCGACCACCACCAGTTGCTCAATCAACAGTTGCGACAATGCTTCTCTGAGGGGGCTGACGCCAACCTGGTAACGTGCTTTCAGGCGGGTCATTTTCAGTTTTTCCCCGGGCTGAAAATAGCCTGTCAGGATATCCTGCTTCAGCTCACCTACCACTTTCAGGGCAGAGTTATCGCTGCTGTCAGGTACCGCTATTCTCGACTTTCTCATGGTTTTTCCGGTTTATTTGTCTGATTTTTAATGAATTTCTGAAGAACTCACTGCGCAGTATTTCTGTTCAGTGAGGGCTATTTTAATTTATCGATATTTAATAGTTAAGATAATTATTTAAAATATTGTTGACGATTAAGTAAAATGTCGACATTATTCTATTTCGTCGATGCAGGCGTTGATCCAGATCAGTATCTGGCTCGCCGATTTGCTAAGAGAACAAAAAATTTAACCAACCCTTTATCGAAGCTCGCGGAATTCAGCTGTGAATCCGTTGAGAGCGATAAACAGAACGAATACAGTTTTGGAGAGAAGAAAATGACTGCTCTGTTGCGTGAAGTTGAAACGACTCAACCTCAAGGTTTTTCTGTTGCCCCCTATGCTGCTAACAAGCGCCTGCAGGTGGTGACTCTGACGGCTGAAACAATTGCTGCGTTTGATGAGTCGATGGCTGAGTGGCCGGTACAGGCACTGGAATACAAGCCGTTCCTTCGCTATGCAGTGGCAGATAAGTTAGATGCAATCACTAACTACTCTCTGGGTAAGTTCCTCAATGCGACCATGCAGGACCGTAATGCCGGTGCTTTTCTGTTGCAATATGAGGGTCAGCCCGATATCGCAGAGGGCGAACTGCGCACCGAGTTTGATATTAAACTGTCAACAGCCATCTCTCATATTGTTGGTCTGCCAAATCATGATGCGATGTATGGTAAATACTATGCGCGTTTTACCGTACTCAATGATGACAACTCAGACAGCTATCTGCGTCAGGCTCACCGTCGGATGGAGCTGCACAACGATGGTACCTATGTCAATGAGCGTACCGATTACGTACTGATGCAGAAGCTGGGCGAAGCGCATATGGAAGGCGGGGATTCCCTGCTGTTGCACGTCGATGACTGGGCCGATCTGGACAAGTTCTATCGTCATCCACTGGCAAAGAAAAACATTGTCTGGGGGGCGCCTAAGTCTAAGAACGTAGACACTAAGATTGAACACGCGATCTTTTTTGAAGAGGACAAGAACGGTAAGCCGCATATGCTGTTTATTGATCAGTTTGCCGAGCCTCAGAATATGGCAGAAGGTATTTACCTGTATGAGATGGGCAAGTCGCTGGAAGAGGATGAAAATTTCTTCCGGGTTCGCTTGCCGGTGGGTACCATGCTGGTGATTCAGAATCACTGCTGGTTGCACGGGCGTGATAAATTTGTTGCTCATCCACAGCTGAGCCGTGAACTGCTGCGTCAGCGTGGCCACTTCACCAAGTAACAGGCTACCGATATACTACGGCGGAGTCGTTTAATCGACTCCGCAGTCTGTGTTTAAGAGCCGTCTGTATTTAAGATCCGTCTGTATTTAAGAGCAATCTGAGTTAATTAAGATAGTGCTCAATTGATTCTATGTTTTAGGGTGAAATGAATGACATACGATTACATCATCATCGGCGGGGGAATCGTCGGTATGTCGACAGGATGGCAGCTGCAGCAGCGTCTTCCTGAAGCGAAGATCCTGTTGTTGGAAAAGGAATCGGTTTATTCCAAACACCAGACCGGGCATAACAGTGGCGTTATCCATGCCGGTGTCTACTATGCGCCGGGCAGCCTGAAAGCACAGTTCTGTAAGGCGGGTGTTGCCGCCACGATGAAGTTCTGCGATGACAATAATGTGCCCTACAATCAGTGCGGTAAACTGTTGGTGGCGACTAATCCATTGGAAGCGGAGCGGATGACCGCGCTCTATCAGCGCTGTAATGACAACGGTATCGATGTAGAACTGCTGGACGCTGAGCAGTTGAAAGCCCGGGAACCCAATATTGTTGGTGTGGGCGGGATGCTGGTGAAAGACACCGCGATCGTAAATTATCAGCAGGTGACCACCAAAATGGCGCAACGTTTTGTCGAGCAGGGCGGCGATGCCCGGCTGAATCACAAAGTCGTTGGTTTGCAGGAAAGCGCGAATGAAGTGACCGTGGATGCGCTGCATAACGGGCAGCAGGTCAGCTTTAAAGGCAAGTTTCTGATCACCTGTTCCGGTCTGATGGCAGACCGGACCACCAAAATGCTGGGGATTAAAACTGATTTTCAGATCATCCCTTTCCGCGGCGAATACTATAAATTGCCGGAAAAATATAACAATATCGTTAACCATCTGATCTACCCGATTCCAGACCCCGACCTGCCGTTTCTGGGGGTACATCTGACCCGCATGATCGACGGTTCTGTGACCGTGGGGCCAAACGCTGTTCAGGGCTGGAAGCGTGAAGGCTATGGCAAGATCAATATCAGCCTGCGGGATATCTGGGATATGGTTACCTTCCCTGGGTTCTGGCGTGTGCTAAAGGATCATATCGGCACTGGTATTGTTGAAACCAAAAACTCCCTCTGGAAGCCCGGTTATCTGAAACTGGTACAGAAATACTGCCCCACACTGAAAGTGGAAGATCTGCAACCCTATCCCGCCGGGATTCGCGCGCAGGCGGTGATGAATGATGGTTCACTGGTGCATGATTTTCTGTTTGCCGAAAGCCCGAGATCGCTGCACGTGTGCAATGCGCCTTCGCCTGCGGCCACCTCCGCGATTCCGATTGGCGAGTATATTTGCGATAAGGTTGCCGAGCAGCAGCGCTGATCTTATTACTATAACAGGATGATAAACGCACCTGAAGGGGTCACCTTCAGGTGCGTTTTTTATCCGTTGTTAGTTCGCTATATAAACAGATCTCCTGTAGCCTGAAATCTCTAAGCATATTCCTTGTGAACTACCCGTCACATATCAAGCCATCTGCTATTCACTTAATCCGTCAGGAAACAGTATGGCAGTTCGCGTTCGCTACGATACCCACGAGTTTGACACTGTTGATATTCATCTGCGAAGCCTGCGCAGTAATCAGGAGTTTGAAGATGATGATGGTCAGGCTGAAGCGTTGGGTATCTCCTCTGCCAGCTGGCCGCTGTTTGGTATCGTCTGGCCGTCAGGACAGGTTTTGGCCCACCATCTGTTTCAGATCGATGTTAAAGATAAGCGCATTCTGGAAGTGGGTTGCGGCATCGGTCTCACCAGTATCCTGCTGAACCATCTGCAGGCTGATATTACCGCCACCGATTATCATCCCCAGGCGGAAAGCTTTATGCAGCGTAATACCTCTCTCAATAATGACCCTCAGGTGCCTTTTGTGCGCACCGGCTGGGCCGATCCTATGACCGGTTTAGGCGAGTTTGATCTGATTATCGGCAGTGATCTGCTCTATGAAGATGAACATGTGAAACAGCTGGCCGAATTTATCTGTCAACACAGCAAACCCAGAGCAGAGGTTATTCTGGTTGATCCCGGCAGGGGACGACACGCAAGGTTTAGTAGCGCGATGGCCGCAGCCGGATTTAATCTGTCTATCGAACGGCCGGGGCAGCCTGTCTTTATGACTAATCTGTTTAAAGGGGTGATTCTCAGTTATTCCCGCTGAATGCAGACGTTCTTTTTAGCCCGGGGAAATGCTTTCTCTGTGCTCTACAGATGCGAAGCGGGATTATCAAACGGTAGAAAATGGGTCAGTTTGTTGGTCAGCGCATGTTTGAATCACCGACTGATGGGGAGCATGTACTGTCCGATTGCGGTGAAAAAAGTCTGACTAAAAAGTTCTACTAAAAAGTTCAACAAAGAGAAGCGATCTTAAAGGAGAGTTGGCTAAGCTAGTCGTGTGGGGAATGCTGAGCTCTCACCAGGTCTGCTGACCTGGGAGATGCACAAGCAGGGGAGTATAAACGCGTACTTTCAGTGTTTATTCAAACACGATTCGCAGAGGTTCACCAAAGTCGTCATAGATCACTTTTTTACGCTGACGGGTGCTCTTTTGCGCAGCCACTGCCCGCTGAGTACGTTCGGCTTTGCGGGCATCGATCTGAGCGAGTACGCCGTTCAACGGCGTACGCTCCTGCCTCTGAGGGTTGAGAATGAATCCGGCGTTGCGATAAGAGCCATTAATCAGACCTGTAGCACCGGTAGCGACTTCAGCAACATGGCCACCCTGTTTAAGGAATGCCTGGGTTTGCATCTGTAATTGCTTACGCAGTTCTGACTTGGTCTGGCGCTTTATCATCGTTAATTTCCCCGGATGTGTATAATAAACGATCAATTATGCCCTATTAAGTGCAGCAATAGCAAAAGAGATCCCCATTTTGAGGCGATAAGTTGATTATTTATCAATATCTCGCCTGTGAATCAGTTTTTTCTCCAGCTCAACGGTCATAAACATTAATAATCCAACCATGAAAATTTTGCCCCAGGCGGCGTCATCAATCGCTGTTGTGTTAAAGAATAGCTGCATGATGGGCAGATAGGTAAACAACAGTTGAAAGATGATAACCAGCGCTATCGCATACAGTGCATAGCGGTTGCCTATAATCCCATCCCAGTTCAATACTGAGCGGGTTAGAAAACGGGAGTTCAGCAGGTAAAACACTTCCATGACAACCAGTGTGTTGACTGCGATGGTCCTTGCCGTATCTAAGTCTGTACCGCTGCTGCGTTCCCATAGAAACAGCCCAAAGGTTCCTGCGACCATCAGCAACGAGACAAATACAATTCTCCAGATCATAAAAGGCGAGAGAATCGGGCTATGGGTATTTCGTGGTGGTCGCTGCATCACTCCGGGTTCAGTTGGCTCAAAGGTGAGCGCCAGTGCCAGCGTCACGGCCGTTATCATATTGACCCAGAGAATCTGAGCCGGTGTTACCGCGAGTTGTGTGCCCAACGCTATTGCGGCCAGCACTGTTAGCGCTTCACCGCCATTAGTCGGCAGAATAAACAGGATAGACTTTTTGATGTTGTCGAACACCGTCCGTCCCTCTTCAATCGCGGAGGTGATAGAGGCAAAGTTATCGTCAGCCAGCACCATCTCTGAGGCTTCTTTAGCTGCCTCTGTCCCTTTCACCCCCATTGCAGTGCCTACATCCGCACGTTTTAGAGAGGGCGCATCATTAACGCCATCACCGGTCATTGCGACGACATGTTGTCTGGCTTGCAAGCATTGGACGATGCGTAGCTTATGTTCAGGGCTGGCCCGGGCGAACACATCGATACCCTCAACCTCATCTTCCAGCTGGCTATCGCTCATCTGCTCGATCTGATGACCGGTCAGAGCACGGGGCGATTCAGTGATGCCCATCTGCATAGCGATAGCTGTGGCGGTAATGACATGGTCTCCGGTAATCATTTTGACTTTGATGCCGGCCCGGTGACATTTTTCTACCGCAGCGATCGCTTCATCCCTTGGCGGGTCAATAATACCGACCACGCCCAGCAGAATCAGGTTGTTGCTGATATCACTAAAGTGCAGCGTGCGGTGTTCCTCCGGCAGATGTAGCATCGCCAGGGCGAGGGTCCGTTTGCCCTGGCTGGCGATCAGTTCCTGCTGGCTGTTCCAGAACGTTTCATCCACCGGCACTTTATTATCACCTTCCAGTTGCCAATGGCAGCGGGGTAGGATCGCTTCTATTGCACCTTTTATATAGACCACACCCATACCTTCGTGATCATGGTGCAATGTGGCCATAAAACGGTGTTCTGATTCAAACGGAATCAGGTCATCCCGGGGCATTTCCAGGTGGAATTCCCGTAGATCAATACCCGATTTAGCGCCCAGCACTAACAGCGCGCCCTCGGTTGGGTCACCTTCGATCAGCCACTCACCCTCTTTCTGAATCAATTGAGCCTCATTACAGAGTACGCTGGCCCGACAAAGTTGTTGTAGCTCTACCAGGTTATGCAGGTTCAGATCCTGATGATGACAGGTGAAGGTGCCATGAGTGTCATATCCAACGCCGCTGATATCGGCAGTGCAACGTGCTGTTACCACGGTGGTTACTGTCATCTCATTACGGGTCAGGGTGCCGGTTTTATCTGAACAGATCACAGAAACCGATCCTAAGGTTTCTACTGCAGGCAGGCGGCGGATAATCGCGCGGCGTTTCGCCATGCGCTGTACGCCAATCGCCAGGGCGATCGTTATGATCGCCGGCAACCCCTCGGGTATGGCGGCAACAGCAAGACCGACTGCCGCGAGGAACATATCGCCCAGGGCATAACCTCTGACCCAATAGCCGAACATCATGGTAGCCGCTGCGATCAGCAGAATTGAGCCGGTCAGCCAGCGGGCAAAGCTGTCTAACTGACGTGTCAAAGGTGTTGTCAGGGTGGTGACTTCGGTCAGTAGTGTGCTGATCCGGCCGATTTCGGTATCAGAGCCGGTGGCAATCACGGTGCCGGTGCCCTGACCGAAGCTTACCAGTGTGCCGGAGAACGCAAGGTTTGTCCGATCACCCAGATCAGCTTCGGCAGCGACCGGTTCGGTCTGCTTAGTAACCGGAACCGACTCGCCTGTCAGTAGTGCTTCATCAATATTCAGCTCTTTTAGCTTATGCAGGTGCAGGTCGGCCGGAACCCGGTCTCCCGACTGAATAAACACGATATCTCCCGGCACCAGTTCTTCAGCAGCGACCTGTTGGCGGTGTCCGTCACGGATAACAACGGCTTGTTGTGACAGCATATTACGCACTGCATCGATCGCTTTTTCTGCTTTGCCCTCCTGAAAAAAGCCCACCAGGGCATTAATCAGCACAACCGCAACAATAACGCCTGAATCTACCTGGTGGCCCAGGGCTGCAGTTACCACGGCAGCCAGCATCAATACATAGATAAGCACATTGTTGAACTGTGATAGCAGACGCATTAGCCCGCTTCTGCGGGGAGGTTCTGGCAGACGGTTGGCACCATATTTGAGTCGCCGTTCGCTAACCTGTGAGGATGTGAGCCCCTGAGGGGAGGTCTCTAATATTGTGTTTATCTTTGCGGAGTCACAGGTATGCCACTGTGTTTGAGCTCTTTCGGAAGGGATATCTGAAGAGCCCCCTGATGAAGTATCCATAAATTTCGTCCTGATGGCTGGGAACAGAATATAAGAATACCTAAAAATGCTGCAGGTGCGTTAGTCTTTCTGGTCAGCTTTCAGACCTGTAAAGAAATTACCGGAAACAACGCTGACCGGGGTCATAATTTGCTGGGCTACAAGGTGTCAGCTTAAACGAATGTAACAGCATTTAGTTGAGGCTTACGCGGTACTCAGCCCGCGTCAATCCAGTGAAGTGCTTGCAGAAACTGGCTTTCAGAAAAGTGTTGCGCCTCACCGTCGATAAAGGCTTCGCCAATTTTAACGGCCCAGTCCAGCCAGGTGCCACCACCGACGACCGCCAGGCGGATAAAATCATTGCTGTGATGGATACCCAGTTTGGTATCTTCCCACATGGCACCGATCTCCCAGCCTTTAAACTCATGGTCGAGATAGATCAGGCAGCGAACCCGGCCATGGGCTGCAACTTTCTCTTCCAGCAGGGGGAGAAATATCTCCTGATAGTCGGCAGTTGTAAGTTTTTCGCTGGCCTGAAGCACCATGATATCTCCGGCTGTTTCCGGCAGAATATAAAGCATCGCTGTTTCCTTTCATCACACAGAGGTTGCTGTGTAGTGTATCGGTGTTGATGCCAGTGTCAAAAAAGAATCAAATCAGCCGCTATAGTAACTTGAGAAGAGGTAATAGATATCGGATCGCTATTGATGAAAAGAGAGCTTATAACAAAAGAGCTTATAACGAGACTGTTTATGACGAGATCTTTTATAACAAGAGTCGTTGCCCTGATCTTGCTGCTGAGTCTCGGTGGTTGTGGTTCGCCATCCTACCGCGCAGCTGATCCGCTTACGCCGACCGCTGAGTTCTCAGAGGTGCGTGCGCGTCTATTGCAGCATTACCGCGAGTGGCAGGGGGTTCCCTATCGTTTAGGTGGCGTGGACAAGCGCGGCGTGGATTGTTCTGCGTTTACCCAACTGGCTTTTCGGCAGCAGTTGGCCATCGACATACCCCGGACAACCAAAGCACAGGCGCAGATAGGGCAACAAGTCGATATTCATCAACTATTGCCGGGTGACCTGTTGTTTTATCGTTCACCAACCAAGCTTCGACATGTGGGTATCTATATTGGTGACGGCGAGTTTCTGCATGCCTCTACCAGTCGGGGGGTGATGATATCACTGATGAGTAATCCATACTGGGAGCTACACTTCTGGCAGGCTCGCCGTCTGTCAGGAGTTTGATTCATTTCTGCTGTCGCAACAGATTGTTGCTGACCGGTGTTCTGGTATAGTGTCGCGGCACTTTATTGAATCTGAGATTATCGAGTTGTCATGAGTTATCTGCCGATTGAACAATACAAAAAAGCCTGGATCTTCAGGCATAAAGATCTGCCGGTCAGTGAAGAAGATCTGGTACAGATCAAGCCACTGACGGACGTGCGGGCTGAGCAGATCTGGTCGCAACAGATCAGTAAGCACTGCAACCATCCGGGGCTGTTCGGCGCGGATGACTGGGCAAATAAGAATCAGACCTGGCTGGAAACTGATAACTGGCAGCAGATCTGGGAATCTGATGATACCGCTCTGCCAGCGTTGCTGGCTGAACATCTGCAATGGGATGATCAGACCGTTGTCTGGTTTTGTTACAACAGCGAGCATGTAATTGAAACCCGCTGGGATGTGTTTTGCCGCAACTGGAAAAACTTTCTCTTCTTTGATGATGGTCCGTTGCTGATTGGTCGCAAGCGCAAGCAGGTGGTCCAGTTTCATCAGACCGGCAATTACCGCATTGGTAATCGTAAATAGACCTGTCTGACCGGCTGATCAGGGCCGTTAAGGTAAGACAGCGTTCACCCTCAAATCATCGTTAACTTCACTTTTATAAACCTTGCTAGGGATAGTGAGTGCCTGGGACGGATTCCTGTTGTTCTTTGTAAGGAAATCCTATGTTTCGTCCTCTTGTTGCTCTGTTGGCCGTATTACTGTCGTCTGTCTCGGTTGCAGACTCGCCCCCATCGTTCAGTAAATCAAAGCGTATTCTTGCGGAGATGTATCAGGCTAATCCCGTTAGCTTCTATTGTGGTTGTGACTACCGTACAGAAGGTAAAAAGCTGGTGCCTGACTGGGAGAGCTGTGGCTATACCCCGCGGAAAAATGCTAACCGTGCTGCACGCATCGAGTGGGAGCATGTGGTGCCTGCCTGGGCGTTTGGCCATCAGCTGCAGTGCTGGCAGGAGGGGGGGCGTAAAGCGTGCAAAAAAGACGCGAAGTTCAATCAAATGGAAGCGGATCTGCATAACCTGGTGCCGGCGATAGGTGAGGTCAATGGTGATCGTTCAAATTTCAGTTTTGCCCAGCTGGAAGGTGAACCCCGGGTCTATGGCCAGTGTGATATGGAGGTTGATTTCAAAGCCCGTAAAGTTGAACCACCGCAGAATCGTCAGGGTGATATCGCCCGCACCTATTTTTATATGCGTGACCAGTATGGTTTGAAAATCAGTTCAAAACAGGCGAAGTTGTTTGCCGCCTGGCATGCTCAGGACCCGGTAGACAGCTGGGAGTTGCAGCGTAATCAGATGATCACGGCGTTGCAGGGCAATAGTAATGCCTATGTCCGGCCAGCAAATGATAAGACCGATGTGGCGCTTGAGACTGAGGCCGTTAACCCGCCTGCCGCGGTTGTCGATAAGGCTGACAATGCTGATGAGGTTGCAAATGATTCGCTGGTTAAGCGACTGCTGACAAAACTGGGACAGCTTTAATGCTGTCCGGGACGTTCTTTTGCTCAGGCACTGCTAGTCTTTAATTAACTCGCTTAACCCTGAGTGACTTTGTTGAGACAGCTGATGATAAAACCCTATTACCGCACGGTGCTGATCTATCTGATCTTTGCTTCGCTGTGGATCTACTTTTCAGATGCGCTGGTGGCTGCTTTGTTCCAGTCACCGGAGATGATTACGCAGGCGCAGCACTTCAAAGGTTTTGCCTTTGTCGTCGGTACCTCAATCTTATTGTTGTTTCTTATTCGGGCGGATCTGAACCGGATTGAGCAGGTTAACCATCTGTTGCGAAAAAGTTACGATCAAACCCTCAAAGGCTGGGTGCAGGTGATGGATATTCGTCATAAGGAGACCGGCGACCACAGCCTGCGAGTCACTCGAATGACGGTTAAACTTGCGCGGCTGATGGGGGTTGATGGCGATGAGCTGACCTGCATCGCCCGGGGAGCATTGATGCATGATGCCGGTAAGGTTGGCATTCCGGATGCGATTCTGATTAAACCGGGGCCGCTCGATGCGGATGAGTGGGCTATCATGAAACAGCACCCGGTAATCGCCCGTGATCTGATGAGTGATATTGAGTTTCTGCAACCTTCAATCGATATTCCCTACTGCCATCATGAACGTTGGGATGGCTCGGGCTATCCGCAGGGCCTTGCGGGGGAACAGATTCCATTGGCCGCCAGGCTTTTTGCAGTGATTGACGTTTGGGATGCGCTATCTGAAGATCGGGTATATAAGCGAGCCTGGCAGGAGGATGAGGTGTTGCACTATATCCACGAGCAGGCCGGCATTCATTTCGATCCTGAGATTGTTGCGTTGTTTCTTGATCACTACGATGAGATTAAAGCGTCAGCAAAGCATGTGACATATTTCTGAACAAGCTCAGTTATGAATGGCTGTTTAGCAATGATGGTTGTTGATTAAACTTTTTGTGCCAGCTTTCAAACTGCCTTGCAGTCATGGCGCTGGCGTAGAAAAACCCCTGCCCATAATCGCAGTTTGCCTGTTGCATCAGGTTGTGTTGCTCCAGTGTTTCAATCCCTTCAGCGATCACTTTCAGCCCCAGGGTATGCGCCATGACGATGATGGCATTGCAAAGTACCAGGTCATCAGACCCGGCGTGGAGGTTGCGGACAAAGGTGCGGTCTATCTTCAGATAATCGATATCCATTCGGCTCAGATGAGCGAGGGATGAGAAGCTGGTACCGAAGTCATCCAGTCCTATCTGAATGTTGGCATCCCGCAACTGGACGATCTTTTGCTGAGTATCCGCAGAGGATTCCATCAGCAAACTTTCGGTGATCTCTATACTTAGTTCTGAGTTTTCAAGAGCTGATTCATGGGCTATCTGAAGCCAGCGCTGAAGGGCTGAATTGTCTGTATTGCTATTAAAGTGGGCTGCGGAGGCATTGATGCAGATCTGGATCTCAGGGGTTAGCTTTTTCCGCCACTGTCGTACCTGCTGCAGCGCTTCACGGAAAATCCACTCACCCAGATCCTGGATAATGCCACTTTGTTCAGCCGCCTGGATAAACTGATGGGGAAACATTAATCCTTCGTCCGGGTGGTTCCAGCGGATCAACGCTTCAGCTTTGACCACCGTCATACTCTCCAGCGCAATAACCGGCTGGTAGTAAAGTTGAAACTGCTGCTTGCTTATCGCCTCACGTAACGCGTTTATCAGGTTGGTACGTTTGAGTGACAGCGTTTGCATCCCGGCAGTAAAGAAGTGCAGTTTACTGCGGCCTGCCGCTTTTGCCGCATACATTGCCTGATCGGCATTTTTAATTAGTTGCTCAGCGTTATCGCCATCCTGAGGGTAGAGGGTTGCGCCAATACTGGCCGAGATATAGCGCTGCTGGTTTTCGAGCTCAAACGGTTGCTGCAGAAGTGACAGGATCTTTTCCCCAACCTGCTCGATCTGCGGCAGGATAATGGTGAACTCATCGCCACCCAGTCGTGAAATAGTGTCACTACTGCGCACCAGACTTTTAAACCGTTCAGCCACCTCAATCAGCAGCTGATCCCCGACATTATGACCGAGTGTGTCATTGATCTCCTTAAACCGGTCGAGATCAAGAAACAGCAATGCGAGCGATGATTTTGACCGGGCCGCCAGACGGATCTCCTGAGTCAGGCGATCCATAAACATGCGTCGGTTGGGCAGGTTGGTCAGTGGGTCAAAGTTCGCCTGTGTCCATATCAGTTCTTCGGTCTGCTTTTTCTCAGTAATATCGGAAAAGGTGGCAATACGTTGATAGACCGTATTGTCATCGTTGAAAATGGTATTGATATTCAGCCAGGCGATATAGATTGAGCCATTTTTATGGCGGTTCCAGATCTCTCCCTGCCATTTGCCTGTTTCACTGAGGTTGCCCAGCATATCCTCGTAAAACGGACTTTTGTGAACCCCGGAGCGCAACAGAGCAGGTGGGTGGCCGATCGCCTCTTCGGCCTGATAACCGGTAATCTGGGTGAAGGCGTTATTAACCTTAATGATATTTTCTTCGGCATCAACGATCATAATCGCGTCACTGCTTTCAAATGCAGCGGCGGCCAGACGCAGCTGTTCGGTTTGTCGCTGCTGCTCGAAATTCATATGGGTTCCGGCGATGCAGAGCGGGTGACTGTTTTTGCCAAATCGAATCGGCTTGCCCCGGCTTTTTATCCAGAGCCAGGCGTTGTCACTGGTAAGCAGTCTGAACTGGATCTCTGCGGTATGATTGTCCAGAACGCGGGGCAGGAAATTGACGTAAAAACGCACCTGATCTTCCGGGTGCATCAACTTTCGGAATAACTGCCGGTTGAGGTGGAACGCCTGATCTTTATACCCCAGCATCTTATAGCACTGACTGTCCCAGTGGACTATATCGTTGGTCAGGTCCCAGCTCCATAAACCGGTCTGAGTAGCTTCCATCGTGAGGCGGTAGCGCTCTTCCGATTCTCTCAATGCCAGCTCATAGCGTTTATGGTTGTGGTGAAACTGGTTAAACGCTTTAATCAGTTGCCCCACCTCATCGTTACTACTCACAGCAAGGGCTTGCTCGGTTAGCTGGCCATCCGCCATTTTGCGTATATCCCGTGAGGCATTGCGCAGAGGCGTCAGTAGCCTTTTCAACAGGTAGGTGATCAGGCTCGCCATCAGAATGCAGATCACCAGGATCACGACAATGATTTTTTCGGTGAGAATGTTAATGGTTGCCATCGCTTTATGCAGCGAATAAGAACGGATGACTACCCAGCCCATTTTGTCTAATCGGGCGGACGCAAAGATAATCCGGTTGCCATCAATGTCCCGGGTGATGCCCGATGACTCCCCAGCCAGTACCCGTTCAATACAATCGCAATGCTTCTCTTTCTGATAGCTTTCAAGGGGGACGCCTTTCAGCGTATCGGTGACATAGATACCCAGGTTCGGGTCGATTATCATCACCCGGCCACCATCCGCGAAGGTCTGCTGGGAGATCTCTTTCAGCAAGTTATCCTGAGCCAGCAGGTTAACGCCAAAGATATAACCAAGAATGCGGCCTGAAGCTGAGAGAATCGGAGTATTAATAGCAAACAACGGACTTTTCAGCCCCTTGCCAAGCAGAGGCATGGTGATAACCGTAGACTTTCGCTGGCGGGCTTGTTCCAGATGTTTACGGTCTGAATAATCAACGCCGATACGGTTTGGTACTGTTGGGTAATCCACCAGAGAGATTCCTTCCTGGTTCAGTATTACCACCCCACCGTTGAACAGAGCCTGTAGCTGGGTATCCCGCTTTAACATCTCCTGCATTCTTTCATTTGAATGCAGGCGAAAGCGGGAGTGAAGTGTCTCGGTGAACCTCTCAAGATAGTTGACCCGCTTTTGCAATGCCGAGTCCATCTGCCGAACCACCATATCGACCATGGTCTGTTGCTGTTCAACCAACAATTTGGTCGAGTCCTGTTGCAGGTATTTGAAAATAAGCAGCGTTATCGCACCCGCAGATATCAGAAAACCTGCCAGTGTCAGTATCAAAACCCGGTTATGCAGAGATGTCGGTAGAAAACGGTTAAAAACCATTCATGCATATCCATTTTTTAAAAGATGAGATCTAACTGACCAGCCCAACAGACTAGCTTAATAGCCTTAAATAGTAGCTAACGTAACAGGCGGGTACTGTAAAAGCTTATCTATCACGTCGTTGAAACACTCGGACAATTGAGAAAGATTTGAAATTAAATAGCTACTAATCACCCCAGCTTAGCTTATATACGTTAAATTTGAACGCCAAAGTCGTCAAAATGGTGATTGACCCTGCGATGGTTTCAAAACGTGTGTTAGTTGTTGTGACCGTCTGCTTCAGCGTCTGCTCAGGGTTTAGAGAAATCTTTTTCTGAAGGCCCTCAGGCGTATTTAACCGAACCACTTTCGGGTATCATTTTCGACTTTTATAACCCGCCACCCCTGGCCTTCGGTAACTGTTAATGTTTCGATTTTTTGAACGTCTGACCAATCCATATCCCGAATCAGAACCCACTCCGCCTCCGGCGGGGCTCTATGCTTTCTGCCGTTATTATATGCGGGGTATGGAGTGGCCGCTGTTGCTGATGACAGTGTGTTCTGCTCTGCTGGCGATGCTTGAAGTCTCCCTGTTTGGTTTTCTGGGGCAACTGGTCGACTGGCTGAGTAGCCGACAGCCTGACACGTTCTGGCAGGAGGAGGGGGATACTCTGACCCTGGTGGGAGTTCTGCTGCTGGTGGGGTTACCGCTACTGGTTGCACTGCACTCGCTGGTTGTTCATCAGGTATTGCTGGGCAACTTTCCGATGTCGATACGCTGGCTGGCGCACCGCTATCTGTTGCGTCAGAGTCTGTCGTTTTACCAGAATGATTTCGCCGGACGAATTGCCACCAAGGTGATGCAAACCTCACTGGCGGTGCGTGAAGCGGTGATGAAACTGCTGGATGTACTGGTTTATATCGCAGTCTATTTTCTGTCGATGCTGGTGCTGGTGGCGCAGTCTGATATCCGCCTGATGCTGCCGTTGCTGGGGTGGCTGGTGGGGTACTGCCTGTTGATGTGGTTTTTTGTGCCGCGTCTGAAGCATATCTCGGCAGTACAGGCGGATGCGCGTTCATCGATGACCGGCCGGATTGTCGATAGCTATACCAATATTTCGACGGTGAAGCTGTTCTCCCACAGCCAGCGCGAATCGGATTATGCCCGCGAAAGTATGGATGGTTTTCTCGACACAGTTTACCGGCAGATGAGACTGGCAACGGGCCTGAATGTGACGGTGCAGTGTCTCAATTACCTGCTGCTGTTTGTCACCAGTGCGGTGGCTATCTATTTGTGGAGTTTCAGTCTGGTGACGGTGGGCGCTATCGCCATTGCTATCAGTCTGGCATTGCGCCTTAACGGTATGTCCCAATGGATTATGTGGGAAGTGAGCACCCTGTTTGAAAATATTGGTACCGTTAATGACGGTATGAATACGCTGTCTCAGCCTCTTGATGTGACCGATCAGCATGATGCGAAACCCCTGGCGGTGAATGCCGGAGCGATCTGCTTTGATAACGTGTCCTTTCACTATGATAAGACCGAAGGGGTGATCGAGCACCTGAACCTGGATATCAAACCCGGTGAGAAAGTCGGTTTGGTCGGGCGCTCCGGTGCGGGTAAATCGACGCTGGTTAACCTGTTGATGCGCTTTCATGATCTGGCGGACGGCCAGATTCTGATTGATGGCCAGGACATTAGTCAGGTGCAGCAGGATAGTCTGCGGCATCAGATCGGTATGGTAACTCAGGACACCTCTCTGCTGCATCGGAGCGTGCGCGAGAATATTCTTTATGGTCATCCGGATGCTTCTGATGAACAGATGATTGCAGCGGCCCGACGGGCAGAGGCCCATGAGTTTATCCTGGGTTTAAGCGACCCTCAGGGACGTTGCGGTTATGATGCGCAGGTTGGCGAGCGAGGGGTTAAGCTTTCCGGAGGTCAGCGTCAGCGTGTTGCTATCGCCCGGGTGATTCTCAAGGATGCACCGATTCTGATTCTCGATGAAGCGACCTCGGCACTGGACTCTGAGGTAGAAGCCGATATTCAGCGGGGTCTGTCCAATCTGATGCAGGGCAAAACCGTGATCGCTATTGCTCACCGGCTGTCGACAATTGCCGCGATGGACCGGCTGATTGTGCTGGACCAGGGGCGTATCGTTGAGCAGGGCAACCATTATGAACTGGTGGCAAAAGAGGGGATCTATGCTCAGCTCTGGTCGCATCAGTCGGGTGGTTTTATCGGTATGGATGTTTGATGGCGGGTTTAGTAATCGTTATCTAACGCTAATAAGACAATAGGAGAGTCCTGATGCATGTGATCTCATGGTGGTCGCTCGCCTGGTGCGCTATTCCGGTGGTGCTTATTGCGATTGTTTATGCCAGTTGGTCAGGTAAAGCGTCTGAAATACTGCTCTCTGCTGCGCGGATGACGCTGCAGCTCATCGGAGTGGGGTATGTGCTGATGGCGCTGTTTGATAACCCCTCCCCATGGATTACCGTGACGGTTCTGATACTGATGATCAGCATCGCCAGCTGGATTGCGCTGCGCCCGGTGAATCATCAGCGCAACTATCTGAAACCCACGCTGATTGCGTTAAGCTGTTCCGCCGGGCTGCATCTGTTTATCTCTCTGGTGTTAGTGATGGGCGTTGAAACCTGGTATGAGCCGCGGGTGATCATCCCGTTAGCGGGGATGTATTTTGCCAATACTATGAACGCTATCAGTCTTGCCACCGAACGTTACAACTCTGAACTGGAAGAGGGGAAAACGGAGCCGAAGGCCCGTTTAACGGCGTTCAAGGCGGCGATGATTCCTCAGATCAACAGTTTGCTGGCGGTGGGGCTGGTGTCTCTGCCGGGGATGATGACCGGACAGATTCTCTCCGGGGTATCACCATTGATCGCGGTGCGTTATCAGATCATGATAATGACCATGGTATTGGGAAGCGGCGGCTGTGGCGCCGCATTGATGCTCTGGCAACTGGGGCGTATGCAGCCCTCAGGCCCGACTGACGATGATGCCAACAATAACAACAATCATCTGGCGGAGAACCAGTCATGAGTCAGCGACCTCTACTGTCGACCTTCATCTTTACCGGGTTTGCGTTGCTGGCTTTTGCCGGTAACTCTGTACTCTGTCGTCTGGCGTTGGGTGAACAAAGTATTGATGCGGGGAGCTTTACGGTTATCCGCTTGATATCGGGTATTGTTTCGCTGTTATTGCTCTGGTATCTCACCGGTGGGCATAAAACTGCACCAGGCAAGCAGAAAGCCGGTCGGGGCAGTTGGTCTGCCGCGCTGATGCTGTTTATTTATGCGCTGGGGTTTTCCTATGCCTATATCAGTCTGGATACCGGTACCGGCGCGCTGATACTGTTTGGCGCGGTACAGATCACGATGATTTTAGTCAGTCTGGTGCGCGGTACACGGCTGTTATGGGTTGAGTGGCTGGGTTTGGTGCTGGCGTTCAGTGGCTTTGTATACCTCTTGCTGCCGGTGCTGAATACCCCGTCACTGTGGGGTTTTATCCTGATGACGACTGCCGGCATGGCATGGGGTATCTACACCCTGATCGGGCGGGGTTCGGTTAACCCACTGGCCGATACCTATTTTAATTTTTTCAGAACGCTACCATTGGTGATTCTGACGCTGATGTTTACACTCGCTCTGGGTAACGCAGTGCTCACTGTGGATGGTGTGTTGTTGGCGATAGTCTCCGGCGCGGTTGCATCAGGCATCGGTTATGCCGTCTGGTATCGCGCTCTGAGTGGTCTGACTGCAGTGCAGGCAGCGGTGCTGCAACTGTTAGTTCCTGTTATAGCCGCAGCCGGTGGTGTGGTGTTTACCCGTGAGGTTATTAGTGTTCGACTGCTGATTGCCGCGCTACTGGTGCTGGGGGGCATCCTGCTGGTGGTAGTTGGGCGATATTATCTGCAGCAGCGGCGGGCTAAGCTCCTTTGAGTGGCCTGCGTTAAAGCGTTTTTTACAAATAACATATTCAGACAGATCGCAGACGTGGCTCTGCGAATATTATAAATCGGTGAATAGTAACCGGAGTTTCAATTGATGATGGATAGCCATCTGTTTATTACTTTTCTTATCGCGATCACCCTGTTAACCCTGACCCCGGGTGTCGATACCATGGTGACCATTCGTAACAGTGCCCGCGGTGGCTGGAAAGATGGTTTTGCCACCAGTACCGGCATCTGCTGCGGGTTGTTCCTGCACGCCACGGTATCGGCGCTGGGGATCTCGGTGATCCTGTTGCAGTCAGCCAATGCGTTTCATTTTCTCAAACTGATCGGTGCTGGTTATCTTATCTGGCTGGGATTGAGCAGCCTGTGGAGTATTGTCAAAGGGGGCAGTATTTTCCGTTTGCCGGATTCCGGTGAGAGGGCGTTTCGAATCGAGCGGTCATTGCGTGAGGGGTTTCTCTCCAACGCCCTTAATCCGAAAACGGCCCTGTTCTATATGGCTTTTCTGCCCCAGTTTATTGACCCGCAAGGGTCGGCGCTGACACAGTCCCTGTGGCTGGCGGCGATACATTTTATCATCGCTATGCTGTGGCAATGCACCCTGGCGCTGGCGGTTAATGGTGCCCGCAACTGGTTACAAAGCAAGGCCGTGAGTGTCGGCTTTAATGGGGTCAGCGGCTTGGTGCTGATCTATCTGGGCGCGCGACTGGCGTTAACGGAGGATTAAGTATGGATATAACACAACTTTTTGGTATTCAGCTGCCGCTGATTCAGGCACCGATGGCCGGTGCTCAGGATGCTGCGCTGGCGATTGCGGTGAGTAACGCTGGCGGACTGGGTTCTTTGCCTTGTGCCATGTTAAGCCCGGAGCAGCTCAGAAGCGAACTGGACACTATTCGCGCGGCCACCGATAAACCGGTCAATCTGAACTTTTTTGCCCATACCCCGCCGGTTGCAAATCCGCAGCGGGAGCAGCAATGGCGCAAACAGTTACAGCCCTATTATCAGCAGTTTGGTATCGACCCAGAAACTATTCCTGCGGGGCCGGGCCGCAATCCGTTCGATAGTGAGATGGCGGCGGTTATCGAACAGTACCGACCGGCCGTGGTCAGCTTCCATTTTGGTCTGCCGGCGCCAGAATTGCTTGACCGGGTGCGCAACAGCGGCTGCAAAATTCTCTCCAGTGCCACTACTGTTGCCGAAGCTTTATGGCTGGAGCAGCAGGGCGTTGATGGGATTATTGCACAGGGGATTGAAGCCGGAGGACATCGGGGCTTTTTTCTGAACCGTGATCTACATTGTCAGTCAGGGACGATGGCGCTGTTGCCGCAGATTCTTGCCGCCACCCGGTTGCCGGTGATTGCCGCTGGCGGCATTGCGGATCGTCGGGGCATCCGTGGCGCACTGGCGATGGGCGCTGCAGGGGTGCAATTAGGCACAGCGTTTCTGCTCTGTGATGAGTCTCGTATCAGTGAGATTCACCGCCAGGCATTACAGGAACCAAATACCCCCACCGCCCTGACTAATATTTTTTCCGGTGGTGCCGCCCGGGGTATCGTCAACCGGGTGATGGCTGAGTTGGGGCCTATTGCCCCGCTGGCCCCTGAATTTCCGCTGGCAACCGCGTCGATTGCGCCGTTAAGAGCCGCCGCTGAGCAGCAACAGTCAGGTGATTTTTCACCCCTGTGGAGCGGTCAGAATCGTTCCGGTTGTCGTTCACTGCCCGCCGCTGAGTTGATTACTGACCTGTTTGGCGGGATGGCTTGATTTAGCGCTTGATAAGAGGGCTTAACTGGCGGGTTTGATAGGTTGAATTGACAACTTTGTGGCTGGATAATTTTATCTCAGGGGTTGATATATGAATACTCACCCCCAGATTAAAAATAATTCACTAATCTAGGCCTCTGTCAGCAGTGCTGTTCACGTCTTACACATTTGAGGTCTGAACAATGCAGATTGCTGACAAGAAAATTGTCCTTATACACTACACCCTGAAGAACCTGGACGATGAGGTTATGGACTCATCTGAAGGCGCAGAGCCGTTGGCGTACCTGCATGGTACTGGCAGCATTGTTCCGGGTCTGGAAAAAGAGCTGGTTGGCAAAAAAGCCGGTGACAAGGTGAATGTAGAAGTGTCTCCTGAAGAGGGTTACGGCGAGCTTAACCCTGAACTGATTCAGGAAGTAGACCGTGCTGCGTTTGAAGGGGTCGACAATATCGAAGTGGGTATGCGTTTTATGGCGCAGACTGCATGGGGCCAGCAGCCGGTGGTTGTCACAGCAATTACCGATGAAACGGTTATCGTTGACGGTAACCATCCACTGGCAGACCAGACTTTGAAGTTTGATGTCGAAGTCGTTGAAGTACGTGATGCAACTGAAGAAGAACTGAGCCATGGTCATGCGCACGGCGAAGGCGGACATCATCACTGATACACTGTGAAGCCACAGTAACATCCTATTAAAAGGCGCTTAGCGCCTTTTTTTATCGGCAAAAATAGTCTTAAACTTGCCGATCTGTCAGTGACTGAAGTATCTGAAATAATGATTTTGGGTACTTTTTACCTCTGAGTCATCGATTATTTCACCCGTTGCTGTATATATAATGGACAGGACGGTTAGCCCAGCCAAAGGAAAAGTGAGCCCGATGCGAGATCAGATTGAAGCGGTGATAAAAGAGGTGTCCAGTGTTCTCTATGGTAAGCAGGAGGAGATCAAACTGGCGCTGACCTGCATCTTCAGTCAGGGACACCTGCTGATAGAAGACCTGCCCGGAATGGGAAAAACCACTCTGGCCCATGCTCTGGCTAAAGTGCTGGGGTTAGAGTATCAGCGCTTGCAGTTCACCAGTGATATGTTGCCCGCGGATATTCTCGGCGTCACGATTTTCGACCCCTCCAGCAATCAATTTAAGTTTCACCCCGGCCCGGTATTTACGCAGTTGTTATTGGCCGATGAAGTTAACCGGACCACCCCTAAAACCCAGTCTGCGTTGCTTGAAGCGATGGAGGAGGGCCGCGTCAGTCTGGATGGTCAAACCCATCAACTGCCCGAGCCTTTTTTTGTTATCGCAACGCAAAACCCGGTGACCCAGCAGGGCACCTTTCCATTGCCCGAATCTCAGCTGGATCGTTTTCTGATGCGTATCGAACTGGGCTATCCCGATGCCTGTGCGGAGCGCGAGTTGCTGCGTGGCGGCGACCCCCGTGAGCGTCTCAGTCGTCTGCCCGCGGTGATCTCGGTCTCCCAGTTGCAACAGATATCGCAGGCCTGTGCCAAGGTTAAAGTGTCTGACAGCATTCTCGACTATCTGCAACGGCTGATCGCCCATAGCCGTCAGGCGCCTGAGTTCAGTTTTGGTCTCTCCCCCCGGGGGGCGCTGGCGCTACTGAGTGCCAGTCGCAGCTGGGCTTATATCGAAGGCCGTGACTATGTTATACCCGAGGACCTGCAACAGCTGCTGGGGCCGGTCGCCGGACACCGTCTACGCGCGGCAGAGGATATCGGCGGGTTTGGCGCTAACGCTCTGATTCAGCAGTTGCTGAGTCGGGTTGATGTGTTGGGCTGAGTGACAACGATGATCTCTGAGCTGAGATTTCGCTGATGATCGGGTCAATACGACAACGGTTGGGGCGGGCGGTATTTAACTGGAGTCTGCGCCGCAGCCCGCGGTTAAAGCAGCTCACCCTGAGTCAGCGGCGTATCTATATCATGCCCTCGCGCGCCGGTTTTGTGTTTCTGCTGTTATTACTGGTGATGCTGACCCTGGCGATTAACTTTCAGAACAACCTGATGTTTGCCATGACGTTTCTGCTGGCCAGCCTGTTTGTGATAACCATTTTGCATACCTATGCAAATCTGTCGGGGCTGACCATACGATTTTTGCGCGGCCATGCCTGTTTTGTCGGCGAGCAGGCGGCGTTCGATCTGACGCTAACGGCGCGAGGTTCACGCCAGTACGAAAGTATCCAGCTGCGTTTGCTTTATGGCAGCGGCACTGCCGTGGATCTGTTAGAGACCCGGCAAACCCATGTTACGCTGTATCAGACAGCCCGGCGGCGAGGGCCTCTGCTGGCGAATGCGCTGCTGGTCGAAACCTTTTACCCGCTGGGTCTGTTCCGCGCCTGGACCTGGTTGCAGGTGGATCTTAATACACTGGTTTATCCACGCCCGGTGGCCGGAGGGCAGTTAACCGATCTGACCGGTTCCGGGGCTGGCGATCAGGCTCAGGTGCATCCGGGAGAGCGCACAGGTGGGGAAGAGTTTACCGGGCTTGAGCAGTATCAGAGCGGTATGTCCCTGAAACGTGTCGCCTGGAAAAATTATGCCCGGGGGCAGGGGATGCATGCTAAGCAGTATGTTGAACTGAGTGATAATCGACGCTGGTTAAGCTGGCAGTTATGGCCTGAGCTTACCCCGGAAGACCGAATTTCCCGTCTCACCTGGTGGGTATTGCAGTTGCACCGCAGTGGTGATGAGTATGGCCTGTTGTTACCCGGTGTTGAGATCAGCCCTGATCGGGGTGAAGCTCATCGGGTCCGGGTGCTCGAAGCGCTCGCCTGTTTTGGTCTGAACACTTCTGCTAAAGATGCCAGTCAATACGATGCTCAATACCAGACTCAATACCACACTCATTACAACGCAGGGGAGAACACACCGTGAAGCCGTTGTTCCAGTTGACCCGCAGCAGTATGATCTGGCTGCTGGTGAGTATCCTGATGGTGATGGCGCCTTATATTACGGTGGTGCCTGTCTGGCTGTTCCTGCTGGCGCTGCTGACGGTAGGTTGGCGTCTGATGGTGCACAGTGGCCGCTGGAGCTTTCCGCACTGGAGTGTGCGTTTAGGTTTATTGCTGCTAGTACTGGTAGGCCTGCTACTGGAGTTACGCTCGGGATCGGTGATGGTGGTGACAGTCGGTTTACTGGTGGGGGCGTTTTTACTGAAACTGATGGAGATGTATCACCGTCGGGACGCGCTGGTGGTGCTCTATGTTGCGCTGCTACTGATTGTGTGCAGCTTTCTGTTTTTTCAGTCAATCCCGATGGCCTTGTATAGCCTGTTGTCGCTGATCGTGGTGACAGCCTGTCTGAATACGGTCTATCGCAGCCAGCAAAACAACGATGTCTGGCGCCCGTTGAGACGTTCAGCGCTGCTCTATCTGCAGGCATTACCGATGATGCTGGTGCTGTTTCTGATCTTTCCCCGCATTGGCCCGTTGTGGCAGGTTGACATGAATACCGGACAGAGTTTTACCGGGCTATCCGACTCGATGTCTCCGGGTGATGTCAGCCGCCTGACCCGCTCTGCCGAGATCGCCTTTCGCGCAAGTTTTGATGAACAGTTACCGCCTGAAAACCAGCGATACTGGCGTGGTCTCACTTACGACCGGTTTGACGGTCGTCGCTGGACCCGTTCGCAGGTGGGGGCAGACCGGATAGAGGACGTGGGATCGGCCCCGGTGCAGCTGCTTAATGGGCCGGATTATCGTTACCAGGTAACGATGGAAGCAACTGGCCAGCCCTGGCGTTATGCGCTGGATGTTCCGCTCAGTTATCCCGCTACTATGAGACGGATCAGTGATATGACGCTGCAGGGTAAAAACCCGTTGATGCAACGGATGCAATATCGACTGATCTCCCGCTTTGCGCCATTGCAAGAGTCGCTCTCAGCGATCCGCGTCCGGGATTACCTGCAATTACCAGAGCAGGGCAATGAAAAAGCCCGGAAACTGGCCTTGCAGTGGCTATCGGAAAGCGCCGATGTGCAGGACTTTAGTGCAAAAATGCTGGGCTATTTTGCCACTGACTTTCGTTATACTCTGGAGCCACCGCTGTTGACGCAGGGAGACCCGGTAGATCAGTTTCTGTTTCAGACCCGACAAGGTTTTTGTGGTCACTTTGCCAGTGCAGGTGTGTTTCTGTTGCGCTCTGCGGGCATTCCGGCCAGAGTTGTCGGTGGCTATCTGGGGGGCGAGCTGAATCCGCTGGATGGTGCGCTGACGGTGCGTCAATATGAGGCCCACGCCTGGCTGGAATACTGGGATAGTGACAGTTTAAGCTGGCACCGGCTGGACCCTACCGCGGTGGTGGCGCCGTTGCGACTGGAACAGCCAGCGGCGCAACTGTTCGGTACCGAACCCTCATTTCTGGCCGATGCGATGTTGATGCGCAATGGTTTTCTCAGTGGTGCGCTATTGAAACAGCTGCGGTTGCGTTATGAAGCGATCAATTATGGCTGGCATCGCTGGGTGTTGAATTTTCATGAACGTCAGTCCGGTTTTTTACAGCAGTTACTCGGCGATATCTCTGTTGTTAAGGTGATACTGCTGCTTCTGGTGCCGGGTGGGTTGGTGCTGCTGGCCGTAGCGGGGAGTTTGTTTATCCGTCGGGGGCCGCGCAAAGACCCGCTACAGAAAGCGCTGCAGCAGCTGGATAAACGTTTGCTGCCATTCGGATTGCAGCGAAGAAACGGTGAAACGACCGGTCATTTTTTTACCCGCTTAGCGGTGTCTTATCCTTCACTTTCTGATGAGTTTGCGGCATTGTCGCAGTGTTATGAGCAGATCCGTTATGCGGAGAATGCCAACCCTCGGTTGCAGCAACACTTCAGGAGTATTATTACCCGTTGTTGTGCTTCAATTCCTCAACGTAAAGCTGCCTGATCTGTTTTTTAGTATGATATATGTCTTAAGTATGTCTTAAGTATGTCTTAAGTATGTCTGATGATGAATGATGCCCGATTGATACAGCGCTTACACTGCCGCTTTTATTGCCCTTCAATGGTGGGTTGTACCTATGAATACTGATGCTCAGTTGATGCCGCAATATACCCTGCGGCGCAGCTCCCGACGACGCACTATCGAGATTCAGGTACGCCCTGATAGTGTCAGGGTGCTGGCCCCTACCCGGGTGGCCCAATCCCGCATCGACCGGCTGGTGGCTGAAAAAACCGAATGGATCAGAGTGCGACAGCAGGAGCTGCGTCTGCGATTACCTGCAGCTCCTGCCTCAACAGTGCTGGAACAAGGTAGTCAGTTGCTCTGGCTGGGTGAATGGTTAACCCTGGATATTGCCATCGATCGGCCTCTGACCCGCATTACTCTCTCTCCTGACCGGATCAGACTGGAACTTTCCCGACGCATCAGAAAAGCACACAACGAGGCAGTAAAAGAGCAGCTGGAGTTATGGTATCGCGCTCAGGCGCAACATTATTTTGAAGCGCGGGTTGATCACTGGAGCGCGCAGATGAAACTGACACCGGCTAAGGTAGTGGTACGCAGTTATCGGCGTAAGTGGGGCTGTTGTAACAGTCGTGGTGTAGTCAGTTTTAACTGGCTGCTGATGATGGCACCGGCGGAGATTATCGACTACGTTATTGTTCATGAGCTGAGTCATCTGCAACAGATGAATCATTCGCCGGCGTTCTGGGCGGTGGTCGGCAAGTATTTTCCTGGTTATCGTGATGCGAAAGCCTGGTTAAACCGCAGAAGCGGTCAGTTACAGTGGCCTCCGATAGCCGGTCTGTAGTGAGACGTAAAAATCTGTAATACAGAAGTGATGCGAATTGTTTTAGTAGGGTATGATTAATTACGACCTATGGCTAAAAAATATAGGCCATTAGTCTCTATCTGTATGTTATTTATCAATATTACATGAAATGGGTAGTTTTTTTCTGTTAACTGCAGCACTTATGATTTAGTTTTTATAAGCGTAATCACAATAACAATGACAAAGAAGTGGATGAGTATGGGGCTCTATGACACCGTAGAAAGAAATTTTTTTAACTCATTAACCCGTAAAATTGTTGGCAACGTTGTGTTTCTGTTGTTGCCCTCGTTCTTGTTTATGGGTCTCAACTGGTATGGCCTGGGACAACTGTCACAAACCGTGGCTCAGACCAGTAACAACCCTGAACTGATCTCAACGCTGGGTCAGTTGCAGATGGTCAGCTGGCTGTTTTTTGCCTTTGCGATAGCCGCTTCGCTGTTTATCATCTTCTTTATGCGCCACATCTTTTTGCGGCCGATCGGTAAAATGATCGATGTCCTCAGCGCCATAAAAGATAAGGATGGTGATATATCCGCAACCCTGCCAGATTTCACCCATGATGAAATATCGACCATGGCGTCCAGCTATAATGGATTTTCTACCAGTCTGAAAAAGATTATTGCTGAGACCCGCAATCACAGTGTGCGGGTTGCCCTGAGTGCGACTCAGCTGAGTAAGGTGCTGCAGGAGGTTCATCAGTCGACCAGCGCTCAGGAGGAACAAGCCCAGCAGGTGCTGATCTCCAGTCAGGAGTCCACCACCGCGATTCAGGAAGTGGCGGGTAATACCCTGAAAATCTCTGAGTACACCAGTAACAACCTCAATGAGATCAGAAGTTCCAGCAATGAGCTGGAACAGGTATTAGGTCAGGTACGCAATATTTCAGAGCTGGCCTCCGGTTTTCAGGAGACAGTTGGAAAACTAAGTGCCAGCTCAGAGAAAATTACCGAAATTCTCTCGATGGTCAAACGGTTCTCCGATCAGACTAACCTGTTGGCGCTGAACGCCTCAATTGAAGCCGCCAGAGCCGGTGAGGCGGGGCGGGGTTTTGCTGTGGTTGCTGACGAGGTGCGTAACCTATCACAGCAGGTACAGAATGCGACCTCTGAGATCGATCAGAATATCGCGGTAATGACCGATCTGGTGAACGATACCAAGTCCAACTCGGCCAATATTCTCGAGTTCACCCGCAATACTGAAAGCTTTATCAGTGATACCAGCGTGCAGTTCACCCGTCTGGTGAGTGATTTTGAAGGGGTTAACAATCAGCTGACAACCATTAGCTCAACGCTGGATGAGCTGTCTTACACCAACAAAGAGTCCCATTCCCATGTTGAACGTATTGCCGGTATCAGTGGCGATATTCGTGATGAGATGGAGCGTTCCCGAACATTCTCTGCTGAGTTGGAAAGTTCGACAGAGGAGACCCAGGAGCTGCTGTCACGCTTCATTATCGGTTACGGTAGCTTCGAAAATATCATCCAGGCTGGACGCGGGTGGGCACGTGATATGCAGGAAGCGTTGGAAAAACTTAATAGTCAGGGCTTTGATCTGTTCGACCGTAATTACAAACGGACCAATGAGGGGCGGGTGCCTGAGAAGTTTGATGTCAGCTATGTGGAAGCCTTTGAAAAGCTGCTGCGGCCGATGTACGACCGTTGCTTAGTAGAGAAGCCTGAGCTGATCTATGCGCTGGCCATCGCAGTTGATGGCTATGCCCCGGCTCATCACCTGAAAGTGTCTGAGCCTCTGACCGGAGATTTTGCTATCGATAACGCCAAAAGTCGTCATCGTCGCTTCTTCAAAGGTAGTCGTGCTGAGGTTCGTCGGGTAACCAATACGGCGCCTTTCCTCTTGCAGACGTTTGTACGGGACACCGGAGAGGTACTTAACGATCTGACCTTCCCAATCTATGTTAACGGTCGGCACTGGGGCGCATTTGCGCTGGGTTTCAATCCGGAGATATTGCTCGATAGCGAAACTAAAAAATGAATTAGTTCAGTGCATAGCTGATTTATGTTCTTTACCAGGCCCGCGTCCTAAAAGGAGGCGGGCTTTTTTATACTTGTAATGAGTTGTGGGTCGATAATTTTGCGGTAAAAAGTGCTCATTCTTTGTTTGCTCTTAAGTGCAGTCTCATTCCTTTTATATCTGCAGATATAAAGTTATATCGTCCCATGTATCTGATGGCTATAGAGATCAATCTGCAAAGTAACTGATTGGGTTGAGATAGAACGCTTTCTTATAACCTTGAGTAGACGTATCGATAGCCCAGGGTCTTGGCAACAGCGTTAATATTGAGAAGTGAAGATGCGCTGGCTTGCCCCTGGCGTTGCCGCTATCTCCCACGGAACCTATTGATTGACCCGCCTGTAAAAGAGGGCCCGCAGTATGATCAATATCGTGCAAATGTGCGAAATAATGAATGCGCCATTTCGGGCCCAATCCTACAATTACATTGCCTCCTTTACTCAACGATCCCCGATAAAGGATCAGCATATTGGACGAAGCGACAACCGCGGTTCCCTTCTGCGCAAAGATATCAATACCCTTGTGCACGCCAGATCTACCCCATGGCTCGTACCAGAATGTGTCTTTGTTCCAATCAGCACCGGTAGCACCAGACACCGGGATGATTTTCGGTTCTGGGATAATAAATCCGAGGCCAAGAATTAACCCTGAAATGACTAAAAATCTATATCGTTTCTTCATTCTCATAGTGAATAACGCCAATTTAATAGGCTGAGTGTAGCGTGGCCATATAGATGTTTTTGCATACGCCCTGCATGGGCATGAACTAATGAGGTGAGAGTCCTCTGTAGGAAGGTCACCATCCGTAGTGATTTATGGGGCTATTAAATGTTAACTGCCCACGTTTGGCAAACGCCTGACCAGAAGGTTTGCTCTGGAGGCACCCAAGCGGAGCAAAGGCCATGAGCCGAAGACGAAACAAGCGTGATAACTTGCTAGTAAAACCAGCGATGCTGGCCCTTTATTACTATGGCCTATCCCCCAGGTTGTTTTTCATGTTTTTCCTAGCCACGGGCCTGCCCCGCATCGTGACTGCCGGAGGCTGGCGTTTAAACGCTAAGCCTATAAGCACTGAATACAGGTGCTAAAGGTGTAATCATAACCCCGCCAGAGTCTTAAACACTTTCGCTGTACGACTGTGTATTCTTTCAGTGCGCGGCGATAGCAAGGCCTGGTATCAGCGTCCAATTAGGTATCGGAACAGCGCTAAAGTGCTCTGTTTCCGGCTGTCGCTAACCCCAATAATGCCCTGACTCACATAACAAACCAATCGATGAAGAATCAGAGGGCATAATGAATAATAAAAAACTATGGCGCAGCGTGCCGTTAGCCTTGGCAGTAGCATTCAGCAACAGTGCGATGGCTGGCATCAGCTTGTACGACCAGGATGGTACAACGTTTTCAGTAGACGGCTATTTCAATGCGTTCTACACCTACCAGGACAGCGAAGATAAAGTCGCTGATACCAACACCAAGACCTCCCGCGTGCGAATGGGCTTTCTGCCAAACTATATCGGCTTTAATGTCGGTAAAAAAGTGGGTGATCTGACGGTGGGTGGACGTTCCTCCTTCTGGGTCTCTATCAACGACAGCAACCAGGATGGCGATGGAACTAAAACAGACTCGATGATCGATGTACGTCAGTTTTATGCGACGGTCGATGGCGACTTCGGCCAGGTGCTGTTCGGTAAAGATTTTGGCTTGTATGGCCGCAGCAACATCTTTGGTGATGAACTGTTGATGGGCGTGGGCTTTGCACCGGCCACTACCAGTAATACAACTTTTGGTAATATCACTACCGGTTATCCTTATGCTAACCCAACTGCGCAGATCACTTACCGCTCTCCGGTAGCGAGTGGTTTCCAGATTGCTGTGGGTGTGCTTGATCCGAATACCACGGGAAGTACGGCTAAGGGCGATTCGAACTCTGCTCGTTTTGAAACCGAAGCGACCTACACGGCCGATTACGATGGTGTTGCAGTTAAAGCCTGGGTCGGTGGTGCGATGGGTGACTCTGTGACCTCCGGTGTCGATGCTAAAGGTATCTCTTATGGCGCGAAGGTCTCCGCTGCTGGTTTTGCACTGACCGCGTCCGGATTCGACCAGGAAGGTATCAGCAGCGTGTTTGCCAGTAATACGCTGACCGACAGTGCTGAGTCTGATGGTTATCTGGTACAGGGTTCCTATGCGTTTTCAGCTAACCGCCTGGTGCTGTCACATGGACAGACAAAAAACACTGCTGCGGGTAGCTCAGTGACCACTAAGGACTCTCTGACTGGCGCCGCATTGTTCCATAACATCAACGATAATCTGACGCTGGTAGCAGAGTATACGGTTCACAAGTCCAATAACGGCAGCATCGATACCTCTGCAACCGATACGGTTGCTCTGGGCGCTGTGCTGAGCTGGTAATCAGTCAGTTAGCCTCCCGCATCCTTACCGGCAACCCCTTCCTCTGCCGGTGAGGATGCTTTTTACTACTTTAGTCCTGTTTTTTTGTTTTTTAAGTTCTTATAAAACAATATCTTAATATTTATCCCCGAAGCTTTTACTGCCCTTCAGGTACTCAAGTATACTGTTCTCATTTTCGATTCCCTTTTACACTCAAGGGTCATTTCAAACTACCGGCGTGCTCACTGTGACCGATCAATCATCCCAGAATATTTGCCAGCCTGAGCTGCGCACTGCATTTTCGACTGAACGTGATGAGCTGATGGCTGTTGATCAGCTGCATCAACAACTGAACTGGCCCGAGCTTAACTTTGTGCTGTTTTTTTGCTCTGCAGAGTATCAGCTGGATAAACTGGCTGAAGCGTTGCAACAGCGGTTTGCAGGAATTCTGGTGGCGGGGTGTACCACTGCGGGTGAGATTACGGCAGAGGGCTACGATCAGGGGTCTATCTCTGCGGTAGGATTTTCCCGTGAGGCGTTTGCGGTTAGCGGACAGCTGATAGGCGGCCTGCAGCAGTTTGATTTCAATGATGCTCAGGGGGTGGTGGAACAGTTGTCTGAACGCTGTCTGAAGCAACAGATTGCACCCATTAAAGACCACAGTTTTGCCCTGACGCTATTTGATGGTCTGTCTACGCAGGAGGAGAAGGTGTTGGTGACCCTGGATTCTGCGCTGGGCAGCATCCCCCATTTTGGCGGTTCCGCCGGTGATGACATCTGTCTGGCCAATACCCATGTCTATTTCGATGGCGCTTTTCATACCAACGCGGCGGTGATTATTCTGGTGAATACCAGCTGTGAATTCAGAGTGTTCAGCGGCCATCATATGGAGAGTCGCGATACCAAGCTGGTGGTCACCGAAGCCGATAGCCCGCAGCGCAGAGTGCTGGAGCTGAATGCTGAACCGGCCGCCATTGAGTATTCCCGAATTGTAGGGGTGCCGGTGGAAGAACTGAACCATGAGTCGTTTGCGCTGAATCCGATCGCGGTAAGAATAGGGGATGAGTACTTTGTCCGCTCTATCCAGAGTGTCAACGACGATCTCAGCCTGACGTTCTACTGTGCCGTTGAAAACGGTATTGTGCTGACGCTGATGGAACCCGGTGAATTGATATCCAAACTGGATCAGCAGCTGACGCGTGAAGAGCAGGCGCTTGGCGAGCATCTGTTAACACTGGGGTGTGACTGTTTTCTGCGTCGGCTTGAGGCGCAGATTCGCGGTAAGAGTGAGCCGGTCTCTGAGCTGTTGCAGCGCCATCGGGTGGTTGGCTTCAATACCTATGGTGAGCAGATCGATGGTATGCACGTGAACCAGACCTTTACCGGTGTGGCGATCGGGAGAAAAATATGAGTGGTATGGGGCAGGATCAGCCGATTGAGCTTGTCCAGCGGGTTGAGCAGCTGGAGCGGGAGAATCGCAAGCTGCAGAAAATCAATCGGGTGCTGATTGAGCGGGTAGAGGTAAGCGCCACCACCCGTACCGACCCCTACGCCGCATTTGAACACTCCGTAGTGCTGGCAGAGCAGGTGCGGGAGCGAACCGCCGCACTGAATGTCGCCCTGGGTGATCTGAAGACCAGCAATCAGGCCCTGAGCCAGGCGAAACAGCAAGCTGAACTGGCGCACCAGCGCTTAATCGATGGGATTGAAAGTATCTCTGATGCGTTTGTGTTGTTTGATAGCGAACGACGCATTGTGCTCTATAACAGTCGCTTTGAATCGGTCTGGGCAGGCACCGGCGTGTCTATCGAAGAGGGGTTGGGGATTCAGGATATCCGCCGCCTCGCGGATCAGCACGGCTTGATTGAAGAGGAGTTTCGCGGCGATGAAACCGATAATTCGGTGTTTTATCGTCTCAAAAATGGCCGCTGGTTTCAGGTCAGTGAGCGACCTACGCTGGATGGCGGTCTGGTTATTCTTTACACCGATATTACTGAACTCAAGCAGAATGAGACTGCGCGTCGTGAACGGGCTCTGGCGGATAAGTCCCGGGTGTTGCAGAACACCGTCGATAACCTCTCTCAGGGGGTCGTGCTGATCAATGGTGAAGGGCGTCTGGAGGTGTGGAATCAGCGCTTTCTGGAGCTGTCAGGCTTTAGTGAAGATGAGTTGAGCGAGCAGCCCCTGTTTGAAGATCTGATCGCCCGTTGCGAGCTGATTCTGCTGACCCCGTTTACCAATCATCGTCATTCCGGCGGCACGATAGAGCTGGAGCAGAGCCTGCGCAACGGTCAGGTGATTGAGATTCGTACCCATCCGATTCAGGAGGGGGGCTTTGTTAACACCTATACCGATATTACCGAACGTCATCAGTATGCCGAGACCCTGCGGGAGAGTGAGCAGTGGATCCGCCTGATTACCGACCACGTGCCTGCGCTGATCGCCTATGTTGGCGACGATCTGCGCTTTCAGTTTACCAATAAAGTGTATGAGGACTGGTATGGCTGGCCGCGGGAGGCACTGATTGGTAAGACCATCACCATGGTTCACGGTGGCGACCAGTTTGTCAATCTGAAACCCTATATCAACCGCGCGCTGTCCGGCGAAAGTGTCACCTTTGAGATCGAAGAGAAAGACCCTCAGGGAGGCCCCCGGTATATGCTCAAAGCCTATGTGCCAAACCTGGACGCAGACGGTCGTGCGGTTGGTTTTTTTGTACTGATCCGGGATATTACCGAGCGGCGCAAAACGGCTTACGCGCTGCAGGAGTCTTATCAGACGATGGAGCAGCGGGTTATTGAGCGGACCTCCGAACTGACCAAACTGAATGATCAGCTGCGGCTGGAAATTACTGAGCGGAAACAGGTGGAAGGACGATTGCTGGAAGCCAGTAAGCGAGCTGAACAGGCAAACCTGTCGAAAACGAAGTTTCTTGCGGCGGTCAGTCATGATCTGTTGCAGCCATTGAATGCCGCCCGGCTGTTTACCAGCGCGTTGCAGGAAAAGCCTGCGATACAGAGCGAGCGCCACCTGATCGACTCGGTGAGTACCTCTCTGGATGATGTGGAGTCGTTGTTGAGTACTCTTGTGGATATTTCCAAGCTGGATGCCGGCGTGATCGAGCCGGATGTCACGGTGTTTCCCGCCAGTAGTCTGCTGAATAATATTGCCAACGAGTTTCAGCAGGTTGCTCGCAGCGAACAATTGAGGCTGCGCTATGTCGCCAGCAAAGCGGTGATCTGCTCCGACTCGCAGTTATTGGCCCGTATTCTGAGAAACTTCCTCACCAATGCGATTCGTTACACTGATAATGGCTCTGTTCTGTTGGGCTGTCGACGTAAACGTAACAGTCTGGTGATTGAGGTATGGGATACCGGTCGGGGTATTCCGGAAGATAAATTGGGTGATATCTTTCTCGAATTTAAACGCTTGCAGGGCAACCTGATTGAGAATGATAAAGGGCTCGGTCTGGGGCTGGCCATCGTTGATAAGATATCGCGGATGCTGGGTCACCAGATCAGCGTCAGTTCGGTGCCAGGTAAGGGATCTATGTTCTCGGTTGAGGTACCACTGGCCCGTGCTGATCAGGTGCCGGTCGAGTCAAAAGTGCAGCATCTGCCCGCCGCAGGTGACCAGCTTGATGGCGCAGAGATCTGGCTTATCGATAATGACCCGGCAATCTGTCGGGGCATGCAAAACCTGCTTGAGGGCTGGGGTTGTCGCGTGCAGACTGTCCATGATGAAGGACA
This sequence comes from uncultured Amphritea sp., assembly GCF_937127095.1. GTDB lineage: Bacteria > Pseudomonadota > Gammaproteobacteria > Pseudomonadales > Balneatricaceae > Amphritea. The sequence goes on along the minus strand of NZ_CAKZLP010000009.1, from coordinate 27,072 downwards.
GCTAATGGCGCTATTGCAACACAATGCTGCGCCGCATCTGTTAATTGCGGATTATCATCTGGAAAATGATGAAAACGGTTTAGACGCCGCGATCCACTTCAATCAGCGTCTGCGTCAGCCTGTCCCGGTGGTGATGATCACGGCAAATTATACCAATGAACTGAAACAGATTGTCCGGGAACAGGGGTATTTGCTGATCAATAAGCCGGTTAAACCAATGAAGCTGAAGATGACCCTGAACCATCTGCTGGAGTGACCAGTAGTTTAACTTCAGGCTGTTATGATTCAGGCAGTTATGATGGTCGGCAAGCTGCTTTTCAGTGTGTGGAATCAGTGTCTAACGGAAAGTACCTGAGCGTAAATGTCTGAATTTAACAGACACTTACTTCTGTTCTGATTAATGTCTCTTGATTAGCTTTTTATGGAGCGCGATTTAGCGTTTCAGATACTGGTTAAAGTCGACATTACCGGCAGACAGTACTGCCTGAATACGATTGTGCACACCCAGTTTTCTTAAGATTGCGCTGACATGGGCTTTGACGGTGGTCTCAGCAATATTGAGGGTATATGCGATCTGCTTATTCGATTCGCCTTCAGACATTCTCTCCAGAACCAGTAGTTGGCGACGGGTCAGAGAAGAGAGCATTTCCGGCGGAAGGTGGCTTTCATCATGACGTCGATGCATTCCGCTGGAGGGCTTCTCTGAGCGGATAATGTCTGATGGCAGGTAAACGTTGCCATTCAGAATCTGCTGCAGGGCTTCGGTCATCTGCTCCCGAGGGGAGGATTTGGTGATAAAGCCAACCGCACCATAGGTAATGGCCTGCAATACAACCTGTTTATCCTGTTCGGCCGAGACGATGACAACGGGAATCGTAGGCGAGTCATTACGCAAACTGATTAGCCCGTTCAAACCATTCATACCCGGCATATTGAGATCCAGCAGAATCAGATCAAGATCCTCTTCCTCTTTGGCAATGGCCAGAGCGCTGTCCAGATCCTCAGTCTCGAGTGTTTCACAACCCGGGAAACCGTTAGCGATCACGCCACAAATTGCTTCACGAAACAGAGGGTGGTCATCGGCAATTAGAATTTTGTACACGTTGTTCTCCCGCTGGACGGCTGCGCTATTGGCAGCTATTTCACGTCCGTTATAATTATTCTGTCATGGGGCTGGGTTTGCTACCACAGTTTACTACAGAGCTGCTTCAGAAGAGAAATAGCCTTAAAGTGTTAGCGTTGCGTTACTGCTGCGCGCATAGCGTTGCACAAATTAACTCTGACTCTATTACACCTATACTAAGACGTGATGGGTATTCTACTATCCGTGCAAAAAAGCGGTACTAAAGTACTGTTTTGTAGAAATAATTTTGAAGCACTGCTTTTCGTTTTTATGATATTATTTAGTTCAGTTTTTAAACAACAGGGACGTAAATAGAAGGATCTCGTTATTTTCACGTATTACTGGATAGCCAGCCAAATGAGTCACTTTCTGTAATCAATGAGAGAGAGTTTAGTGGTGCATAACAGTAATAATTCAACCCGCTTACCCACACAGCTCTTGTGGGGTGTCTTCTTTATTATACTTATGTTGCTGTTAGCGCAGACAATCTATTTCTTTTTGAATACCAGAGCTCAGCATCAGCAGCAGATCTCCTCATTGCGTGAGAACCTCATTCAGGCTCAACGAAGCAGGCTGGAAGCCGAGATGGCTGATGCTGAACATATGATTGACCATATGTTTGCTGAGGCAACGGATCTGCTCAAACAGGAATCTTACAATCAGACTCGTCAGGCGTTGCTTCTGATGAACTCCCTTTATCAGCGTTACCATAAGCAGTTGAGTGAACCAGAGATGAAGCAGTTGCTGGTTGAAGCACTGCGGGAGATCCGTTTCTTTGATGGCAGGGGTTATTATTTTATCGACCAGATGGACGGTACAGCAGTGCTGTTGCCTACATCATCAGAGCTCGAGGGATCCTCCCTGCTGGATAACAAAGATGATACCGGGCATTACATTATGCGAGGGCTTATCAATGCAGTATCAAATCCTCAGCGCGCCGGATTTTCGTATTATCGCTGGTATTCACCCGATAACGATCAGTTAATGAAAGATAAAGTTGCCTATGTTGAGGTATTTGAACCCTATAACTGGATTGTCGGTACCGGTGATTATCTCTACCGGTTTGAAAATGACCTGAAGCCTCGCATCTATAACTATATCCGTAATATTCGCTTCGGTGATACCGGTTACTTTGCGCTTGTCCGGACTGACGGTCTGTTGTTGGCCAGTGGGGCGACACCTGGACGGGAAGGCATTAACTATCTCAATGGTGAGGACCCCCAGCTGCGCGAAAGTGCGAAGAGGGCTGTCGATTCTGCGCGTAATGGGGGAGGTTTTGTGTCTTATGACTGGTATAAGCCTGGTGCGACTGAGCTTAGTCATAAAATCTCTCTGGTACGTCCACTGAAGAATAGTGAATGGATTCTGGTTGCCGGAATCTTTCAGGATGAGTTAAATGTGTTAATGGCTGAGCAGGAACAGAAACGCGATACAGAGATGCGCCATGTTGTGCTTAATCAGGTGATTGCGTTTACGATTATCGGGCTGTTAGCGCTTCTGGTTGCGCTGACCTTCGGGCGCTGGATAAAAATACGTTTCAAACGCTATCAGAACGACATCAACCGGCAGCAGGCGATGCTGCGTGAAACAGCTGATTCTCTTAAGCTTAGTGGTCTGATTGTCGACTCTGCCTATGAAGGGATTATTGTATGTGATGTCGATAAACGAATTTTGCAGGTGAACAGTGCGTTTACGCGAATCACTGGATACACGCAGGATGAGGTGCTGGGGGATACGCCTGCTATGCTTTCGTCCGGCCGTCATGATGAGGTGTTTTATCAGCGCATGTGGCAACAGATCGATTCTGAAGGCGGCTGGCGGGGCGAGATCTGGAATCAGCGCAAGAATGGAGAGGTATTCCCCGAATGGATATCAATCAGCGCCCATAAAGACAGTCGTGGTAACGTGCAGAACTATATCGCCATCTTTTATGATATTACCCAGCGTAAAGAGCTGGAGCAGCAACTGCGCTCTATGGCGGAAACAGACCCGCTTACCGGGCTGGCCAACCGACGGTCGCTGATGGACAGTCTGAATCGTGATCTGGCCACTATGGAGCGTCATTCAACACCCGGAATTGCGTTACTATTTATCGATCTTGACCACTTTAAACTCATCAACGACCACTTTGGGCATGATGTCGGCGATGCGGTGTTGATTGAAGTTGCTGGCAGATTAAAACGTTGTTTGCGAGAAACTGACCTTGCCAGTCGGGTAGGTGGTGATGAGTTTGTCAGTATTATTAAGCTCAGACCGGAGGAGGGGCTTCAACAGCTTGAAATACTCTGCGAACGCTTGTTGGAGCAGCTGATTAAACCGGTTTGCTTTGCGGAAACTGATATCGATATCAGCTGTAGTATAGGCGCTGCTATTCACGTTCAGGGAAATGACGCTTTTGGCCTGATGAAGAGTGCCGATCAGGCACTCTATGAGGCCAAGCGTCAGGGGCGTGGGCGGGTGGTTTTCTATCACGATGAACTGCAGACTATCGCTTCCCCATCCCCTGTTGAGGCTGAAACCCCCTGACCGCGAGTACAGCAGCAATCAGCGTGACGCCACTGACAATCATCAGTGCTTCACTGTTGCCCTGCTGATAGAGCGCAAAACGGATTAGCTCAACACCGTGGCTGAAGGGGTTCCAGGCACAGACCCAATAGAGCCATTCGCTCGCTTCCCGCATTTTCCACAACGGGTAAAGAGCCGATGAGAGAAAAAACATCGGAAAAATAACAAAGTTCATCACCCCGGCAAAATTTTCCAGCTGCTTGATTCTTGCTGAGATAAACAAACCGATAGAGCTTAGCATCATGGCAACCATCAGGAAGGCAGGCAGGGCGGTCAGATACCCCCAAAGCGGTGCTTCGACACCCCAGAACCAGGCGATCAGCAAAAATCCATATACCTGTAACAGTGAGATTAACGAGGTTGCCAGGAGTTTAGACAGCAGCAGAAAGGGGCGCGGCATGGGGCTGACCAGCAGCACCCGCATGCTGCCCATCTCCCGGTCATAGACCATCGACAGCGAACTCTGCATACCGTTAAACAGAATGATCATGGCGCACAGACCGGGGACGATATACACCTCATAGGTAATATAGGTTTCGTAAGGCTCGATGATGGCGATGCCGAGCGCGGCACGAAAGCCTGAAGCAAAAACAACCAGCCATAAAAGGGGCCGTACCAGCGCACTGAAAAAGCGGGAACGCTGCTGTACAAAGCGCAGCAGTTCTCGTTGCAGCAGGCCGTTAAAGCAGATCAGTGCATCCCGAAGGGTCATTCTGTTACTCCTGTCAGAGAGCGGAACAGGGTGCTGATATCGGCACACTGGTGCTCTTGGCATAGCTGCCCTGCGGTGTTGCTGGCCAGAACTTTTCCTCTGAAGAGGATGGTAACGGGGTCATCAGGTTGTACCTCTTCCATCAGATGCGTTGCCCAGAGAACAGTCAGTTGTTGCTCCTGACACAGCTCTCTGATGTGCAGGTTGAGGGATTCCCGCGTTGCAGGGTCGAGGCCGACACTGGGTTCATCGAGCAGCAGAATAGCGGGTTTATGTAGCAGGGCCCGGGCGATCTCAACTCGCCGCCGGTGTCCGCCATTGAGGCTGCGGACTTTGTCATGCAGGCGTGCACTGAGATCAAAGCGGGCCAGCTCTTCAGTGATTCGGGGCAGAGCCTGGCGCTTAGACATGCCGTGCAGTGCAGCATGGTAGTAGAGATTCTGGGCAACACTCAGATCCAGATCCAGTGTGCTTTGCTGAAACACTACGCCGAGTTTACGCATCACCTGAGCCGGATGTCGGGCGATGCTGTGCCCGGTAATGGTTATTTCACCTTGCTGTAATGCGTAGAGACGGGTCAGCAGCGCAAACAGGGTGCTTTTGCCTGCACCGTTTGGCCCGAGCAGGGCGTTAAAGCGGCCCTCCTGCAGCGACAGGTTAATATCCTGAAGTGCGTTCAGAGAGCCATAGCTAAAACTGAGATTGCTGATCTCTATACTCATGATTGTTAAATACTCATTATTGGCGGCCGGATCAGGGTTTGATCCGGACTCCCCAGGGGTAGCGACCTACCTTGATCGATTTTATCACCTTCATCTTTTCTACATCGATCACGGAGACATCACCACTGATACCATTGGTGGTGAGTAAGCGGCTCTGATCGGCGTTAAAGTCCATATGCCAGACCCGGCGGCCTACCAGCAGATAGTCGATCACTTCGTAGGTTTTAGCATCGACAACTGCCACATGGTTGGCAGGTCCCAGTGCAATGAACGCATAGCGCCCATCATCGGACAGTTTTACGCCGACAGGCTGGATCTTATCCGGGTGAATTCCCTTGATTTTAAACGTTAACTTATGGCTTATCTGGCGACTGGCTACATCAATAACAGAGACCGTGCCGCCAATTTCAGATGACGCCCAGACAATATCACCTTTTTTATTAAACTCAACATGACGGGGGCGTTGATCAACCAGAGTGTTGTCCACCAGTTGATTGGTTTCGGTATCGATCCAGTGAACCATGTTCGTTGTTTCGCTGGTGCTCAACGCCCATTTGCCATCAGGACTGATCGCCATACCTTCCGGTTCAACGCCGACATCTATCTGGGCTAAAACTTCATGGGTCTGGGTATCGACAACGGTGACCAGAGCATCATCTTCATTGGCGATGTAGAGGCGTCGGTCATCCGGATGCAGCGCAAATTGTTCCGGATCTTCACCGGAGGGGAGTTGTGCGATAATACTGTGATCACTGAGGTTCATCACCTGTACAGTGTCAGAATCGCTGGCGCAAATATAAAGTTTGCTGCGGTCATGACTAAAGATAATTCCTCGGGGTCGTTCGCCAACCTCAAGCGTGTCGGTCACCTCAAGTGTGTCCAGATCGATAATCGATATGGTGTTGTCTTTTTCATTAGAAATATAAGCGGTTTCAGCCATTGCCTGATGACTGAATAGGGCAGCACTGAGCAGTGAGAGGGTCAGTGGCTGAAGAATTTTGGGTAAACATTTCATTGAACAGGTCCTGTTATTTTTGTTCTGATTAGTGTTAATTCACCGTATACGAGACTTTGCAGTTTGATTCCGGCTTATCAAAACCGAGCGTATCCAGATCAGTGACTGGGTGGAGAAACCCTTCCAGTGGTGGCTGGGCTACCAGTGATCGGGGTTGTACCAGTGGAATGGGTTGGCGTAACTGGCCGCTCCAGCTACGATAATTAAGCTTTCGTCCTTTAAAGGCCGCCAGCTGGAACTGGTCTGAATTGATGAAGTTAAACAGGGTTTCTGCGTCAGATGTTTTGGTTTGGGTGACCGCCTCGCCGATGGTTCTGACAGCGGCCCAGGCTGCATAATCTATACTGTTCATCCAGCGCTGATAGTTTTTTTCAAAGCGGCTTTGTAACTGTGCTGCGCCCCACTGTTCGACTACCCGGTGCCAGGCGACCGGGGTCAGCCCCTGAGTGCCGGCAACCGGTCTTGGGTACCAGGTGTTGTACATCACATATTCGCCGAAATCGCCCCGTTCATCGGCAACGACGACCAGGTCATATTCATCTGTCTGGGTGAACAGCGGGAGTTCACGCTGGGCGGTGCGGCGCAGATCGGTATCAAAACTCCAGGTTTTTTCTTCAACAATTTTCAGGCCAAAGCGTTTGGCGCTGCGTTTCAGGGCTTCTGCATAAGCCAGATCTTCAGGTTCAGAGCCTTTGATCAGCAGCCACCGCTTTAGTCGACGGGCATTACTCCACTGACCGAGCGCATCGGTCAGCATCGCCCGGCTTGGAATCGTATGCAGGGTGTTGCTGAGGCATTCCTCTGTGCGAAGTTCATCCTCATAGCTTCCGGCATTAAAGATAATGGCACCGTAGGGAGTGGCCAGCTTGTTAAGCTCGGTCAGTTCCTGTTTGGGCAGATTTGTAATCAGCAGTCTGAGGCCATCTTCCAGCCACTGTTGAGCTATTTGATTGACCTGTTCCGGCGTCTCTGCAAGTTCAGATAGCAGGGTGTAGTGCTGCTTCAGAAAGCGTCCGGTGGTGTTGTTGTCTTTTAATCCCAGTTCGGCACCGCTGAAGCCCCGGTCTTCCGGTTCAGGAATCAGGTTTGAGAGCACCGGCCCCTGGTGAGGGTGGTAGGCGATATAACCGATCCTGATCTCCTGGTTGTTTGCCAGCGCAGATAGACTGAATAGCGATCCGGTCAGCGCCCAGAGTAATATTTTTAGTGTACGCATATGCAAGCTCATCTGTGAGAGTCTTCACAGGATAGGTGGTACTGAAAGAGGGTTAAATATGCGGAAAGTACCGATCAATTAGTTCTGAAGTACTATTTTTTAAAAATCGCATCCGCTTAGCATTGTAAAGACATAATGATAAAAATGAGGAAGAAACATGTTAAGAGGAACTTTGCCGGCAACGCCATCTACAAGGTTGTCTGAGATTGTGCGAGGAAGTTTGAGTGGGATTGCCGTCATCTGTGTGGCGGCAGCGATTATGTTCAGTGGCAATCTGTATGCTGAGGGGGATCTGACCCAAAGGCCGCAACGGCTGGCCGAGCTGGTGATGGGTAGTGAAGAAAGTGACTATAGCTTGTCGGAAAAAACCTATGAACTCGAGACCGGTAAAGCCTACCGCCTTGAGATTGTTGCCAGTGGCTTAAAGCCTTATGCGCTTCGGGCGCCTGATTTCTTCTCCTCTGTCTATCTGCGTAAAGTGGAAGCCGGTGGGATGGAGATAAAAGCGTTGGGCCTGATGGAACTTGAATTTGAAGATGAGGGTTCTGCGGAGATCTTTTTTGTGCCGGTAAAGCCAGGAAAGTTTGAGTTTTATATCGCAGGTCTCAGGCATAAGGGTATGGAGGGGGTATTCGTTGTAAAGTGATCTTTAAAGCGTGTCGATCGCCTGGCTGGGGGCAATGATGAAAAAGATATCGTTATCGATGATTTTTACAGGGGTGTTGTCACTCACCGCGGTTGGTGGTTATGCCGCTGATAGTAATGCACTGCCAGATGAGTTTCTTGATGCCCGTCCCAGTAATCAGCTTTATATGGCCTATGCCGAGTTTAAGATGGGTCATCATCAGCTGGCCCGGCAGATGTGGCTGAATATTGGCGGCAGCGGCAGGTCTGAGGCGCTGTTTAATCTCGCCAACCTGTATACCCAGGGGGTCGGAGTAAGCAAAGACGCTCAGCGGGGCATTGAGCTTTACCGCGAGTCAGCTGAAGCGGGTAGTCGGGCGGCAGCCTATCAGCTGGGCCTGATCTATCTGCATTCTTCGTTTAAAAACCCTGAAGAGGCGCGTCATTGGCTGACGGTGGCGGCTTTAGATGGTGATAGTGATGCCGCAAGCCTGCTGGCTAGTCTGGAGAGTAATGATCCCGGGGATCCTCTGTCCCGGGTCGAGTCATTACTGATTAATGATGCAGCGGAACAGGCGCTGGAGCTGTTGCATTCACTGGCAGCTGCGACGCCTCCGGATGATCGCGCGGTCACACGACTGGCATGGCTGTATGAAAGCGGTCTGGCGGTTGAGCGCGATATCAACCGGGCAGCAGAACTGTTCTTGCAGGCGGCAGAGGCAGGTAATGCAGAAGCACAGTATGCTCTGTCGGTGATGTATCAGACTGGCGTAGGCCAGGGACAGGATAGTGCGTTAGCCGATCTATGGCTGCAACGGTCCGCTGTCCAGAACTACAAACCTGCGTTGGACAAGTTAGCTAACAGTCCCGATTAACGGACAGAGTTGACACTTCTGCTGCTCCTGCCGCTTAGCGGGACTGCAAAAAAATCTTCCTGCTTTACTGCCGGGTGTTTTACAGACTCATATCTATAGGACCTCATTCGGCTATTCAAGGGGCTGCTTTAACCGTTTTCTATCCGGCTGTTTATTGGCTTTTGTTACGTAAGTTCATGTTATTAAAAAGATAAAGAGTCTTGCTAAATTGTGGTTAGTACGAAGGTACTAGTTTTTCGACACCAAAGCAGAATTCAGGCTCTTTACCCTCCCGTTCTATTATCAAACCCATAGAGATCTACCGGTTTCTGAGTTGTTGGTATGTCACGCTCAGAACCCAAAGATTCAGGATTTAAAAAAAACTCTAATAAGACTGGTGATGTAAATGAGAATGCCAACTAAAACTCTGGGTGTTATTGCTGCAGGTTCACTTTCTGTGCTGCTGTCGGCGCAGGTTATGGCGCATGGTGATGTTACACCTCAATCAGTTGATACCCATCTACTGAAAGCATTGGGTGATGAGTGGCTGGATGAAAATCCGTATGGTGAGGATTATGAGAAGCACGATGTAGCCCTCGAGGTTGGCTTCTCCGCCTACACCCAGAACTGTGCTCGTTGTCATGGCCTGGAAGCTATTTCAGGTGGTATCGCCCCGGATCTGCGTTATCTCGAACCCGGTATCGAAGGTGATGACTGGTATAAGTATCGGGTGATTAATGGTGCGGTGCGTGATGGTCGTGTGTATATGCCAAAAATGGCGGATTACCTGAATCAGGAAGCGCTGTGGGCGATCCGCACCTGGTTAGTATCAGTAGCGACCACAGAGTAATTGGAGTCGGTTATGCGCATTATAGTCTTGCTGGTTGTATTGAGCCTGAGTTGGGCCGGTGCAGCTCAGGCGCGCCTTTACGATGATGTGATCGCCAGTGGTGTTATCTATATTGGCGCTTACAAAAACTTCCCACCTTACTCGTTTGAGAGCGAAGGCAAGCCGCAAGGTGTCGATATAGAGATTGGCCGTCGTATAGCAGAGGCCTTCGGCCTGAAGATGGAGGTGCACTGGATTACCCCGGATGAAAGTCTGGAAGATGATCTGCGCAACAATGTCTGGAAGGGCCACTATCTCGATAAAGACGAAGCCAATCCGCTGGCGATGAAACATCTCGCGGATGTGATGATGCGCGTACCTTATGACCGTGAATATGCTTTTAAGCGTGACGGTCAGGGGTTATTGATCAATGAGCAGGTGGTGCTCTTTGGTCCTTACCAGAGAGAACGCTGGCAGGTTGCGTTTGATAGCGAAAAGCTCGAGCGGGTGGGCACCGTGGCGGTGTTCCAGTATCACCCTATCGGCGTTGAGATCGATAGCTTGCCTGCATTTTATCTGACATCGGCCTTTGGCGGGCGGATGAGAGAAAACACAATTCACTTTTTTAACAATGCTGAAGCCTTTGCCGCGATGAAGGCTGGCAAGGTTGATGCGGTGATGGGGATGAGAGCCGAGGTCGACTGGCAGATCGGTAAGGAGCAAGGCACCCGTTACAAGCTGGCAGAAAATGGCTTTCCAACCATGGGCAAGCAGCAATGGGATATCGGTATGGCGGTTGCTCAAAGTTACCGCCAGCTGGGTAATGAGGTTGAGACTGTGGTTGATCAGTTGATCCGCAGTGGTGAAGTTGAAAAGATTTACGCCAGTTATAACCTGCGTTATGAGCTGCCCGGATTGTATCAGGATGTGGCTCAGTAACGAGTGCCAGGGGTTAGCCCGGAAAAATACAGTTTAACAGGAGAGGGCTTTGTCATGATCACTGCAATGCCCGGATTAATGCCGGTGCTCAAGGCTGAGTGCAAACTCTATTTTGATGGTCAGCATAACCGCTGGGTACTGAAAGGGCCGCAACAACTGATCTTCCCTGATCGGCTTACTCTGATAACGCTGCAGGCCTGTGATGGTTATTGCAGTGGTGCTCAGATAGCCCGCTCACTCGCTTCGTTTTCTGATCTGGATAATGTCACCGAGTTCGATGTCCTGGATGTATTGGAAGAGTTCGAACGGCGTGGTTTTTTATCGGTACTGAAGGCCTGAGCCCGGGTTTATTAACAATAATGGCAAGTATTACTACTAAGTAAGTATAAAACTCATTCCCCCGGTTAATTGTTGGAATGGGTGCAAGTTTACACAATGTCATCAGGTCTGGAATCTTTGCTCAGATCTGTTGAGAGTCAGAAAATAAGAACAATCCTTAATCAAGGAGCTACGCAATGAAGAAGTTCAGCGGCAGTTTTGCTGTGACAGCGCTGGTTGCAGCAATGTCAGTGTCGGGCCTGAGTCAGGCAAACGTAACCGATAAAGATATTCTGGATGATCAGAAAACAGTAGAGGATGTAGTATCCAACGGTATGGGGCCTCGTGGACAGCGCTATAGCCCGCTGGATATGATCAATACCGCTACTGTGAAAGATATGCGTCCGGTCTGGTCTTTCTCTTTCGGTGGGGAGAAACAACGGGGTCAGGAATCTCAGCCGATGGTAAAAGACGGGGTTATGTATGTAACCGCTTCTTATTCCCGGGTATTTGCAGTAGATACTAAAACCGGTGATGAGTTGTGGGAATACAATGCACGTCTGCCTGATGGCATCATGCCATGTTGTGACGTCATCAACCGGGGTGTTGCTCTGTACGAAGATCTGGTTATCTTCGGTACACTCGATGCCAAAATCGTTGCTCTGGATGCCAAGACCGGTAAAGTTAAGTGGAAAAAAACAGTTGCCGACTATAAAGAAGGCTACTCAATCACTGCAGCCCCTATGGTTGTGGATGGTAAGCTGATTACCGGTGTATCCGGTGGTGAGTTTGGTATCGTAGGTAAAGTAGAAGCTTATGATGCAAAAACCGGTAAGATTCTCTGGACCCGTCCGACTGTAGAAGGTCATATGGGTTATATCTGGAAAGATGGCAAGAAAGTTGAGAACGGTATCTCCGGTGGCCAGCCTGGTCAGACATGGCCTGGTGATCTGTGGAAGAGTGGTGGTGCAGCCACCTGGTTGGGCGGTACTTACGACCCTGATACCAACTCTCTGTTCATCGGTACCGGTAACCCGGCTCCCTGGAACTCCCATATGCGTCCGGGTGACAACCTGTTCTCCTCCTCACGTCTGGCGATCGATCCGGATACCGGCAAGATCAAATGGCATTTCCAGACCACGCCTCACGATGGTTGGGATTATGATGGTGTAAACGAGCTGATCTCCTTTGATTACCAGGAGGGTGGCAAAACCGTTAAGGCCGCAGCTACTGCTGACCGTAATGGCTTTATGTATGTCCTGAACCGTACTAACGGTGACTTCATCCGCGGCTTCCCGTTTGTTGATGAGATCACCTGGGCGAAAGGTCTGGATAAGAAGGGTCGTCCGATCTATAACGATACTTTCCGTCCGGGTAATCCTTCTGCCGGTGAAGATGGCAACAAGGGCTCGGTGGTGCGTGCTGTCCCGGCCTTCCTGGGTGGTAAGAACTGGATGCCAATGGCTTACAGCCAGCAGACTGAGCTGTTCTACGTACCTTCAAACGAATGGGCGATGGATATCTGGAACGAGCCGACTGCATACAAAAAAGGTGCTGCCTATCTGGGTGCCGGTTTCACCATCAAGCCTACGAATGAAGAGCACATTGGTGTTCTGCGGGCGATGGATCCTAAAACCGGAAAAGAGGTATGGCGTTATAAGAACTACTCTCCACTCTGGGGTGGTGCTCTGACAACGGCCGGTAACCTGGTATTCATCGGAACACCTGAGGGATACCTGAAAGGTTTTGATGCTAAAACAGGTGAGCTGAAATATGAGTTCAATACCGGTTCCGGTATCGTTGGCTCTCCAATCACCTGGAAGCAGGATGGCGAGCAGTTCATCTCTGTTGTGTCCGGTTGGGGTGGTGCGGTACCACTGTGGGGCGGTGAAGTTGCTAAGCGTGTTAAACACCTGAACCAGGGTGGATCAGTCTGGACCTTCAAACTACCTAAGTCTTAATGTCTGGTAGCTTGACTGTTAGACCCATTGATAGCGAGTAAGATGAAAAGGCCGGTGCAGATGCATCGGCCTTTTTTTGTTCTTTAATCAGAGGTTTGCTTACTACAGAGCTACAGAGTACCTCGCTACAGAAATATACGGCTTAACGCTTTTCCTGGTGTGCTCGGTGGTCTGTGGTGAATGAATCGTATGCGTAGTGTATGGGCAGTCAGCTTTTACTCAGCGGCCAGAATATCACAGCTGTAAAACGCGCCATCGCCTTCATCAAGGGTTTTGACCAGCTGGGGCAGCAGGGTTTTCATATGTTCAAACAGTGTCCAGGGCGGGTTGATGACGATCATTCCGGAGGCGGTCATTCCCCGTTCCTGTGAATCGGGCTCCAGCCCCAGTTCAAAGCGCTGAATATTAGGGATGCCACTGTTAATAAATAATTTTTCCAGTTTACGAATGCGGTGACGTTCAACCACCGGATACCAGAGCGCGTAGGTGCCGGTGGCAAACTTCTTGTGGGCATTCTTGAGCACTTTAAACACCTGATCGTAATCGCTCTTCATCTCATAAGAGGGGTCCATCAAAACCAGCGCCCGCCGGGAGGTGGGTGGCAGCAGTGACAGAAGGCCTTCCAGACTGTCCTGATTCAAGACATTGATACGTCGGTTTTCCCGGGTATTCCGGCTGAGCAGTTTGAAATCGGTCGGATGCAGCTCATACAGGGTTGCCCGATCCTGAGGGCGCATAAAATGGCTGGCGATCATGGGTGAACCGGGATAAAAGCGTAACCCGCCTTTAGGGTTGCAGCTGCGAATCGCGGCAAAATAGCTGGCGAGAGCTGGCCACTGTTCAGCTTTGAGTTTGCCAATGCCGTTGCGGTATTCCCCCAGCTTGTCTGCTTCATCCGAGTACAGATCATAAAGTCCGGCACCTGCGTGGGTGTCGATATAGTCAAATGGCTTATCTTTTTTGATCAGGTGTTCGAGAATCTCTGTCAGTACGACATGTTTTAGAAGGTCGGCAAAGTTGCCTGCATGAAATGAGTGTCGATAACTTAGCAAAGCGGTATCCTGATCTGTGAGTTTGGGGTCATTTTTTTAATAGTGCTATCTGCAACAAGCTCTCTATAACAGAGCTGTTCTTTATAACAGGTCTTCGATAAACCAGGCAGAGAACGCGTGGCGTCCCGGCGTGCCGGATTTTTGATACACTGATGAGGCCTGCTGACGGATAGTTTTCTCCGCCGTGCCTCGCAACGCGGCGATCTCTTTAAGACTATAGCCTTTGAGCAGCATGATGCCGATATCCCGTTCACTGCCTGTGAGTTGCCATTCGGTGAACTGTTCATTAATGGCATGGCTCAGCTGTTGCCGGGCTGCAAGTACAGCAACTGATTCCGGCACCGGCATATTTTTAACCTCTTCCAGATCACTCAGAAGACGGCTGATTTTGCGTTTTTTCACAACGTTATCGTAGATAAGCAGACAGAGGATCAGCAGTGCGCACAGGAGAATGGTAATCTCCTGTATCAGATGAGTCATCCCCGCACCATGCGATAGGTCTGCTACGATATCGCTACCACTGGCGATGACGACCAAGGCCAGAAACAGCATCAACAGATAATCCTGAATGAAATTCTTAAGCACTACAAATCCTTGTCATATTTCTTGTTATATCATCTCTCCGGCAGATGCCGGATCGATTTGTTGTTGTGATTGAGGAATTATAAAGCAGTGAGACTTAAATATTTCTGATTTTTCTTTGTTTATTTATCCAGGATAGGATTATGTCTGAAAAAGTGTACGTATGGGATAAGTTTGTGCGTTCGTTTCACTGGTCGCTGGTGGCACTGTTTGCTATCAGTTATGTGTCGGCAGAAGAGATCGAATGGCTGCATGTTTATTCGGGTTATACCATTGCCGGGCTGGTTGTATTGCGCCTTATCTGGGGAGTGATCGGCACCCGTCATGCGAGATTCACCGACTTTGTTCCATCGGTTTCTGTGACTAAGGCCTATATTTCGGGTATCCGATCCGGTAAGCCAAAGCACTACCTGGGGCATAACCCGCTGGGTGGCCTGATGGTCGTTGCCTTTCTGGTTATGCTGGCGCTGATTACTCTGAGTGGGATGAAACTGTACGCGGTGACAGAGGGTAAAGGCCCGCTGGCTGCAGCGCCACAGATTCATCTCATCAGTCCTGCCTATGCAGACGATGATGACCATGAAGGACGGGGCGAAGGTGAGGGCGATGAGTTCTGGAAGGATATCCATGAGCTTGCGGTTAACCTGATGGTGTTATTGATTCTTTTGCATGTCGCAGGTGTTGTCATCTCCAGCCGGATACATAATGAGTCGCTGGTTAAGTCAATGCTGGATGGCTATAAGGAAAAGCACTAGATTCTGCCGCAGTACTGCCTTAATCCTGCTTTAAGTCGTAGTGATACAGCAATTAAGTGGGTTTTACTTGTTAAAAGCTGGCCTCGGTGTCAGGGTTGCAGATAGCGAGTCTGGCAACAGACTCTCTTTATCTGAATCCGATACTACATGGAGTTCCGATTGCCTGTTCTATTGGAGGAGAGGGAGTCGCTGCGAGGGGCTGAATGTCGGCAGTGAAGGCCTGATCTATGTTAGCTGCGACACGCAGTCTTTATCTGAATAAAACTAAATTACTGGTCACCATCGCTGCGGTTGTCGGTGTGCTTATCAGTATTATTGCTTACCAGTTCAGTGCGTCACTTGAGCATCAGCAGTTACATTCTGAGGTGGCCCGGTTAGGTGCCGAACAGCGGGCAAAATTTCAGAGTGGGGTAAGCCGTACCGTTGAAATTCTCGACGCCGTCGGCAGTTTTATCTCCCAAAGCGACAACCTCAGTCGCCAGTCATTTGGCCTATTCGTCCAGCCTATCGTTCAACATCACCCTGAGCTTTGGGCGGTTAACTGGATTCCCCGTATTGGCAAAGAACAGCGTGACTGGTTTGAAACTAAATTAGCTCAACAGGGCTTTCCGGGTGGCATAACCGCACTTAATCAGCAGGACAGTTCAGTTTTTCCATCCCCGCAACATGACGTGTACTATCCGGTTTTCTATTCAGAACCCCTGGATAAAAACCGCTGGGTGATCGGTTTAAATGCCTATTCAAGAGATATTAATGCTCCGGTGATTGATGCACTGTTAACTGGTAATGAGCAATATTTGTCAACTGCGCCACTTCATCTGGTTAATGAAGATAACGGTAGTCTGGCATTGATCTACTTCCGTCCGGTCTATGAACATCAACCGTCGGGTATTGTTGTCCTGAAGGGGTTTGTTACGGCGCTGATACAGCCGCAGATACTGCTGAATGAGTTGTCTCCGGCTAATTCGGAGATGGTGATGCGGTTATATGATGTGACTAAAGGGGGGTCGGTCGAGATCGCCGCAACCGCAAAACCTGATCAGGTGATCTCAACGGCTTCCTATAGCTCTGAGTTTCTAGCACTCGGCCGAAGCTGGCGATTGCAGGCCTGGAATGCTGTATTGCAAGTGGAGGCGAAACAGGGCAAAGCACAGTGGGTTCTGTTGTCAGGGCTTCTGTTAACGCTGCTTATCGTGACTGTACTTTTTTGGCTGGCACGCTCACATCGTCAGATTTTATTAGAGCGCGATCTGGCGCAGAATTATCTGGATACGGTTGAAACGATTATGCTGATGCTGAACCGTCAGGGTGATATCCAGATGATTAATCGAAAAGGGAGTGAGGTGCTTGGCTTCAATATTGGGAATCTCTTGGGTGTGAACTGGTTCAGTAGTCACTTTCTGGCAGATAGTCAGGGCGAGCGGAGAAGTTTTGAGGCGCTGTTTGATAACGATTTGCCGGCCAATGATCTGTATAAAAGTGAAAGTGAAATTCGCAGCCGGGATGGTCAGCTAAGGCTGATCTCCTGGAGTAATAAGCTGCGACTGGATGGCAATAACAGGATTGTCGGAGTGCTCTGTGCGGGTGTGGATATCACTGAGCAACGAAGAATTGAGGTGCTGGATCAGCTTCGCAGCCGGGCGATGAAAGCGGCTTTGCAGGGCGCGTCGCTGAGTTACGTTCTCAATCTTGTTCTTAAGGGTATAGAGCAGCAAAACCCAGGTGCACTGTGTTCAATTTTATTGTTGGATGACAGCGGGCAACGGCTGTTGAGTTGTGCAGGCCCGTCGCTACCTAAAGAGTTTGATGAGGCTGTTCACGGTGTCCAGATCGGTGAGGGGGTTGGCTCTTGTGGTACCTCTGCTTACAGACGTGAACGGGTGATAGTCGAAGATATTGAAACCCACCCCTTCTGGACTGAATTCAGTGATCTTGCACTCGGTTATAACCTTCGGAGCTGCTGGTCAGAGCCTATTTTTGGTAAGAAAAACCGTTTGCTCGGTACCTTTGCTGTTTATCACCAGTTTATGTCTCAGCCCACCAGTGCAGATCTCGAACTGACAGAAAGTATGGCTGAATTTGTCAGTATCCTGATCGAAGAGTTTCAGGTTGAAGCAGCATTGACAAGAATGGCCACTACTGATGATCTGACCGGGCTGAATAACCGGCGCAAACTATTTGAGATACTGGCGGCTGAATTCAAACGCTCCCGGCGGTATGAGCGTCCCTTGAGCCTGTGTATGGTCGATCTTGATTACTTTAAAAAGGTGAATGATCAGTATGGACATGACGCTGGAGATCGGGTGCTGCAAGCTGTTGCAAAAACTATCGTTGAAGTATTGCGAGAGAGTGATTTTGCCGGACGTATAGGGGGTGAGGAGTTTGCCCTGTTACTGCCGGATACCTGCTTGCAGAGCGCAGCGCGGGTGGCGGAACGTTTACGCCGCCAGGTTGAGCAGATTGTGGTGACGCTTGAAACTGGCGAGTATGTTATTCTGACCTGTTCTATCGGGGTTGCAGAGTATCATAGAGGTTTAGAACAGGCGTCAGAGCTGCTTTCCTGTGCAGACCAGCATCTTTACTACGCCAAAGCGCATGGCCGTAACTGTATCAGCACCGGGTCGGAACAACTGTCGGTTGCTCCAGATGAAGCTGGCAGTAGCTGATCAGTTGCTGCGTCAGCTTTTGTCCGGTCTGTGTCGCCAGGTTCCAGCTGTGCCAGTAGAGGGGGATTTCAAGGCTATGGCTTACGGCTATCTCCTGTACATGACCCGATTCTAGCAATGATTGCATCTGCAGATCAGGCGCCATTCCCCAGGCGAACCCTCGTCTGATGAGTTCAATAAAGGCTTCAGAGGAGGGCACCCGATGGCGGGGATAATCCTGAACACCGGGATAGTAACGGTTAATAAAGTTGTCCTGCAGATCATCTTTTTCGTTGAATTCAACCGCCGGGGCCTGTTCCAGTGCTGCAACTGAAACGCCATCAGCAAAGTAGCGATGGATAAAGCCGGGACTGGCCAGCGCCAGATAGCGGCTGATGCCAAGATACACGGCATTGCTGCCCTGTAATGGTTTACTACTGGCGCTGATGCAGCCCAATACATCTCCCGATTTCAATAACTGATGGGTCTGATCCTGATCATCGACTCTGAGATCAAGCAGTATCTGACTCTGTTCCAGCAGGGGGTGCATCGCATCCAAAAACCAGGTCGCCAGGGTGTCTGCATTCAATCCTATCGTCAGCTTAGTAAAGCCCTCAGCCTCATTATTACCCAGGCTATGTAACAATTCACGCTGTAGCAAGGTGACCTGATGATAATGACGCTGCAGCTTTTCACCTGCGTCGGTCAGACGCAATGGCTGGCTGCGCACCAGCAGTAGCTGACCGGCTGATTCCTCCAGTTGTCTGACCCGCTGTGATATTGCGGACTGAGTCAGAAACAGACGTTTTGCGGCACGCTCAAAACTCTGTTCTTCCATGACGGTAGCCAGTGCCTGTAATTGGCGATAATCAAACATAGATCCTCACTTCAGATAGGCCCTCAGGATAGCCCAGTCGAATGTGCTGGTTTGCTAGAGCGGCGTGTTAAAAGCGTTATTAGAGATTCTAATGAGTTATAAATATTATTAGTTTTACTAATCTTTGTCGATTCCATATTCTGCTCTGGTCAATCCCGACCTCGACCTATCATCGGAATATTAGTGTCTATGTTGTTATCGCTACCCGCCCCTTTTCTGACCGGTCTGGCCACCAGTGCCGGACTGATAATTGCTATTGGTGCGCAAAACGCCTTTGTTCTGAGTCAGGGGGTGCGACGGGAGTATCACTGGTCAATTGCGGCGCTCTGCAGTTTGATTGATGCGTTGCTGATAACCGCCGGTATTGCCGGAATGGGCGTGTTGATCGGTCAGTCCGAGCTGATGTTAATGCTGATCAGTTGGGCCGGCGGTGCCTTTTTGTTGTGGTACGGTGCTAATGCGCTTCGTTCCGCGCTGCGCAGTGAAACGCTGACGGTTTCTGGCAGGCAGTTCTCTGGTCTGCGCTCTGCGTTGCTGACCACCCTGGCTCTGAGCCTGATGAACCCTCACGTATATCTGGATACGGTCGTGCTGTTGGGTAGTATTGGTGGTCGTTATCCGGATGAGGAGCGCTACTGGTTTGGTGCCGGGGCTGCGCTCTTTTCGTTTATCTGGTTTTTCTCGCTGAGTCTGGGGGCTCGCTGGCTGGCGCCGCTGTTTCGCAAGCCGATCAGCTGGCGTATTCTGGATGCGGTTGTGTGTCTGATGATGTGGACCCTGGCGGGCCTGTTGCTGAGTGGCAACCTCAGCCCCTGAACTTCAAGGACTGAGGTTAAGTGTCTAATTGCTTATGTTTCAACGCTTATGTTTAGCGCTTGGTTGTTGTCCTATTGACGATTTGAGACAGGTCGGTCACCAGCCGGGCGAGATCATTAATCGCCTGGTTGGTATTATTGATCGAGTCTTTGTTGCTGTCTGATATATCGCGAATAGAGATGATGCTGCGGCTCAGGCTTTCAGCAGTATCATTCTGTTCATCAGCCGCCACCGCGATCTGCTGACTCTGATCCGAGATCTTATCCAGCGACTGGCTTAGCTGATCAAAGGCTTGTCCCGCGGTCTCTGCGCGGCTAATGCTGTCTTTCGCCTGAGCATGGGTTTTGCTCATCGTATCTGCGGTATTGCGCACCTGTACTTGTACCGCGCCGATACTTGATTTGATCTGTTCAGTCGCCTTTTGGGTGCGAATGGCTAACTCCCGCACCTCATCCGCTACCACCGCAAAGCCACGGCCATTATCACCGGCTCTGGCCGCTTCGATGGCGGCATTGAGTGCCAGCAGGTTAGTCTGGTTGGCAATATCGTTGATGATGGTGGTGATATGGCCGATCTCTTCGGTCTGAACATGTAATTGTTCTGACAACTCAGCTGACTGCTCTACTTCAGCGGCCAACAGTTCAATGGTTTTCAGCATATCATTGATGGTGGTTCTGCCGGTCTGAGCTTCCAGCGCTGCCTGATGGGTTACATCAGAGGTGCGTGCGGTATTTTCTGCGACATTATGGGAAGAGGACGCCATCTCTGTACTGGCGGACGCCAGCATATCGCTTTCCAGGTTTTGTTGTTCAATGCCGGTTGTTGTTTTGCTCAGGCTTTGATTAGTGATATCCATCACTCCTTTGAGCGTTGATATCGCATCTTCAACCCGTCCGGTAACAGTATGCAATTTGGCTTCAAGTAGCTGAATGCTAATGTTAAATGCCCCCACCTCATCCATCCGACCGGTTATGGCCCGCTGCGAAAGGGGATTGTCATAGACTTTCAGCGCCTGCTTGAGGCTGTTTTGCAATGGCGTTAACTGCCAATAGACGCCGGCCGTAAAGACGCTTGTCAGTACGCCGGATAGCAGCAACCTTAAGGTTGCATCCAGCGGGGTAATATTAACCAGCGTGGTGGCCAGTAATCCGATAAAAACGGTGGCGAGAATGCGGTGGCTCAATTGAGTGCGGGATAGTGATAACCGTTTTGGCTTGGCGTTGATCTGGTCGTAGAATGCTTGTGCTTGCTGTTTTACTTCGTTGGGAAGCCTGCTGCGTACGGATTGATAACCCACTTTTTTGCCGTCGTTATCATATTGCGGTGTAACGTAAGCCAGAACCCAGTAGTAGTCGCCATTTTTACAGCGATTTTTGACGGGGCCAGCCAGGGTTTATCTGCCTTTAGATTAGTCCAGAGGTCGGCAAACGCCGCTGCGGGCATATCCGGGTGGCGGACAATATTGTGGGGTTGGCCTACCAGTTCCTCGCGGCTATAGCCTGCGATATCAATAAAATTCTGGTTTGCATAGGTGATGCATCCCGTCAGGCTAGTAGTCGAAATTAAGCGGCTACCTTCAGCAAAATCCCGTTCTTTACCATGTGTATTGTCTACCATGACAAAAACCTCACAATATTATTTTTTTGCTCTGAAACCGCTGTGAGTTGTTTTGTAACCGGACAGTACAGCGATGAAGGCTCAATTCATTGTAGGTATATTTTCCAGCGGTTGCTAAGCCTTTGTCCTCAAAGTGGTTGCTAAGTCTTAAGCTTAAAAAGTAGTACTAAATGACTAATTTTTCTGTGCCAAGGGAGCATAGGTAAAAAACAGGCTTATTAGCTACTATGAAGTGGTAGTCAAACGGCCCGCAAAGAAAGTGCGGTGTATAACAAAAAGAGAGGCATGGACAATGATTTACGCACAGCCAGGAACCGAAGGTTCTGTTGTTTCCTTTAAAGAACGTTACGAAAACTATATCGGTGGCGAGTGGGTTGCTCCGGTTAATGGACAATACTTCGATAATATTTCACCTGTAAATGGTCAGGTGTTCTGTCAGATTCCACGCTCCGATGCTGATGATATTAATCTTGCGCTTGATGCTGCCCATGCCGCTAAGGACGCCTGGGGTAAGACATCTGTCACTGAGCGCTCTAATATACTGTTAAAAATCGCTGACCGTATTGAGCAAAACCTTGAGTTGCTGGCGGTTGCTGAAACCTGGGATAACGGTAAAGCCGTCCGTGAAACCATGGCTGCCGACGTACCGCTGTGTGTTGATCACTTCCGTTACTATGCCGGTTGTATCCGTGCGCAGGAAGGTTCTATCGGTGAGATTGATCAGAATACCGTTTCTTATCAGTTCCATGAGCCTCTGGGTGTTGTTGGTCAGATCATTCCGTGGAACTTCCCGCTGCTGATGGCTGCCTGGAAACTGGCACCAGCACTGGTTACCGGTAACTGTGTTGTTATGAAGCCGGCAGAACAAACCCCTGCCTCTATTCTTAAACTGATGGAAGTCATCGGTGATCTGCTGCCACCGGGTGTGCTGAATATCGTCAATGGCTTCGGTAAAGAGGCGGGTGAAGCGCTGGCCACTAGCACTCGTATTGCTAAAATTGCCTTTACCGGTTCGACCCCTGTCGGTTCTCATATCCTGAAATGTGCGGCTGAAAATATCATTCCATCAACGGTTGAGCTGGGTGGTAAGTCGCCTAACGTATTCTTCGCCGATGTCATGGATCAGGAAGATGAGTTCGTTAGCAAAGCTGTAGAAGGTGCTGTTCTGGCATTCTTTAACCAGGGTGAAGTCTGTACCTGTCCTTCACGTTTGCTGATTCAGGAAAGCATTTATGATGCGTTCATCGCTAAAGTGATTGAGCGTGCTAATCAGATTAAACGCGGCAACCCGCTGGATACCGACACTATGGTCGGTGCGCAGGCTTCTCAGCAGCAGTTTGACAAAATTATGTCATACATGGAAATCGGTAAGTCTGAAGGCGCTGAATTCCTGATTGGTGGCGATGTTCATGCTAACGAAGGTGAGTTTGGTTCTGGCTATTACGTTCAGCCTACGCTGATGAAGGGTCACAACAAAATGCGCGTATTCCAGGAAGAGATTTTCGGACCTGTTGTCGCTGTTACAACCTTCAAAGATGAAGCTGAAGCGCTTGAAATCGCTAACGATACTGAGTTTGGCCTGGGTGCCGGTGTCTGGACCCGCGATATGAATGTCTCTTTCCGTATGGGTCGTGGTATTCAGTCCGGTCGAGTTTGGACTAACTGTTACCATCTGTATCCTGCGCATGCTGCATTCGGTGGTTACAAGAAGTCTGGTGTAGGTCGTGAGACTCACAAGATGATGCTGGATCATTATCAGCAGACCAAGAACCTGTTGGTTAGCTACGATATCAACCCACTTGGATTCTTCTAAGTTGATTGGATAGATCTATTGTATTCCCTGGGGTAGTTCGCTACCCCGCTTCTCAGTCTCCTGTCGTCGTTGGAGATTCGCACCGCACCTGCTGGTAATGAGCAGGCTGCACTCCGCTGCCGGTATTGCAGTACATGCCGGTTAATAACGGTGTTCTTTGGCGGCCTATGGCCGCCTTTTTTTAATACGTGTCATTCTGAGTAGTTTCTAAGTCGCTCAAACTATACGCCTGCATATGGCTCAACTAATCTGATTAACAATAATACGTTTTCGGTTGTTTGGGCGATTCCGGGGTGGCAATGGACTTCACAAGAAAGCTGCGTAATTCGGGCCTATATCAATTCTGGCTGATGACTGCTGTGCTAGTTTCTCTGCTGGCAGGGGTGTTTGCCTATTTTTGTATTACCAGCCAACATTACACCAATACCCATTTCGAAAACCTGCAGGCCTCAATTGAGCTGAACATTAATCGCCGTTTGCAGAGCGAAGTGGTGGATGCCGCTCACTTTATCGATGCCAGGTATCATGGTGCAGAGCAGGTTATTATGACCCGCTCTCAGCATGAAGTGCTTGAGGCAGTGGAGGTGATGAACAGCCTTTACCAGCAATACCATAATAAAATGCCCGAGGCACAACTTAAGACATTATTACTTAATGCATTGAGGGGTGTGCGGTTTTTTAACGGCAGAGGCTACCTGTTTATCGCTGATCAGACAGGTAAAAGTTTACTTTCACCACTTCAACCTGAGCTTGAAAACAGTTCAATATTAGATCTAAAAGATGATCAGGGAACCTATTTTGTGCGCCGCATCCTGCAGGTCGGGCGTTCACAAGGTGGGCGGGGTTATGTGAGGTATCGCTGGTATTCTCCTGCTGATCAATCTGCTATGCGTGAAAAAATAGCGTTTATCGCGCGCTTCGAACCCTTTAACTGGTTAGTCGGTACTGGCGACTATGTGTCTAAGATAAAGGAAGACCTGCAACAGGAGGTTGTTGATTACCTTACGAGTATTCAGTTTGGTAATGATGGCTATATCTCTGTGATAGAGCGCAACGGCAAGGTCATCGCTGGTAAAGGGCTTAACCGTTTTGTTGGTCTGCAACTCTCCCGGCTGGATAGTGGCGGTGACCGTGATCGAATTGCCGGGTTACTGAGTAAGGTTGAAACGGAAGGATTTATTCGCACTGACTGGTATCAGGTGAATGGTCAGACAGTGGATAATCAACTGGTCTATGTTCGACCTCTGCCAGTATGGGACTGGATTTTAGTTGCCGGAGTTTACACCGATCCATCGCTTAAACTTCTGCAGGAACAGCGACAGGTTATTCGTGAGCACCAAGAGGAGAGCAACATTACTCTGCTAGTGCTATTTGTGCTGGTGTTGTTTATCGCTTTTCTGCTGGTACGTTATTACTCCCGTGGTTTGCGGATAGTTTTTAGTGATTTTCAGGCTAACCTTGATCAGAAAAATATCACGCTGAGTGAGAATGCCCGCTCTCTGGAGATCAGCCGGCGGATAGTCGATGCTGCCCATGAGGGTATTATGATCACCGATGCGGATAACCGTATTATCCAGATTAACGACTCGTTTACCCGGATTACGGGTTATCTGTTTGACGATGTGAAAGGTAAAAATCCGAGTATTCTTCGCTCATCCGCCCATGATTTCACATTTTATCAGGAGATGTGGAGCGCCCTCGATAAAGAGGGCGAGTGGCATGGCGAGGTGTGGAATGTGCGCAAGAACGGCACGGTCTATCCTCAGGCCCTGTCGATCACCTGTTATCGCAATCAGCAAGGTGAAATTGAGAACTATATCGGTACCTTCACCGACATTAGTCAGCGTAAAGCGTTTGAAGAACAGCTGGAACATCTGGCGCAAAGTGATTCCCTCACCGATCTGCCTAACCGACGTTCACTGAGTAGCCGCCTGCAACATGAGCTGAGCGTTTTGAAACGCCATCCCGAGCGACAGATAGGGGTGATCTTTATGGATCTCGATTTTTTTAAGCAGATCAACGATACCTATGGTCACGGGATTGGAGATCAGGTTCTGATTGTTATCGCCCGACGTCTGCGAGACACGGTGAGAGCTATTGATATGGTGAGTCGGGTGGGGGGAGATGAGTTTGTTATCTTGCTGGGTAATCAGTCCGGAGATATGAAAGAAACAGCAGTACAGCTGTCTGAGCGAATTCTTGCTGCGGTTTCGGAGCCGCTGAGCGTTGCTGGCGAATCACTATTATTGACTGCCAGTCTTGGGATTGCATTGGCACCTGCTGATACCGACGACGATACCCGGCTGATGGAATATGCTGATCTGGCTCTTTATCAGGCGAAGCAGGAAGGACGTAACAATTTCAGAACTTTCGCGCAGTGGATGGCGGGAGAACAGCCTCATTGATTGATCAAGGCCCTGTTTTTACCCGGCGTTACGCCCTTAATATTTGACTTAGTTAAGTTGTTTCCTGATTATGCTGCATTAAATTATTGTTAGCATGAGATAAATTTTCTATGCCAGTCATCTGGAGATCGCAAATATCAACCGGGAATGATCTGATCGATCTTGATCACAAGTATCTGATAGCACTCTTTAACTCGGTAGAATTAGCGATCAGTAAACCTGAAAATCTGAAGTACTTGCCAATATTTTTCCGTGAACTGGTGGATTACACCCGCGAACATTTTAGTCGGGAGGAAAAGATTCAGATCAAGATTCGCTACCCTTACTATGCGGAGCATAAGCAGGAGCATCAGCAGATTGTTGAGCATCTGGAACAGCTCTACCGCAAAATACTGGAAGTCGTTGGGGGCGGCGATACGCCGATCAGCATCGATGAGTTTAATAAGCATTTGAACACCGATATTATCAATTTAGCGCGGGAGTGGGTGATTGATCATCTCATCAAAACCGATGGCAAGATGGCGGTATTTTTGCGCAAACATCCTCAGGATCTGAGTTGATTTAACCCGATAGCTAAAAGCGAACCGAATTGTGCTGATCATTTCCAATAATGTCTCGATCCCGGATGATGAGATCGAACTGAATGCCATTCGTGCTCAGGGCAGCGGAGGACAGAATGTTAATAAAGTCTCCTCAGCGATCCATCTTCGTTTTGATATTAACGCATCCTCTTTGCCTGAATTCTATAAAGAACGATTGCTGCAGCTGAAAGATTCCCGGATTACCAAAGAGGGGATCATAGTGATCAAAGCGCAGCAGTTTCGCACTCAGGAGAAAAACCGGGATGATGCATTACAACGGCTGCAGTTATTAATCAAAAGTGTATCGATCGTACAAAAGGCACGTCAGGCAACGAAGCCCAGCCGTTCAGCCAAACGTAAGCGGGTGGACAGTAAAACCAAGCGGGGACAGGTTAAGTCTTTACGGGGTCGTGTTACCGATTAGACGGTGACAGATTATTAAAAGGAACGGGAAAAAACGATGAAAATGATTAAACAGCTGAGTTTTTTGATGGCGATGGGGATAACCGTGATCAGTCTGCAGGGCTGTTCGCCTGAAGTGGGCACAAAAGCCTGGTGTGAAGCCCTGAAAGAGAAGCCTAAGGGTGACTGGTCAGCAAATGAAGCGAAAGACTTTGCTAAGCACTGTATTTTTAACTAACTGATAGTGTTCAAGAAACCTCCTGATGGAGGTTTTTTTATAGACTAAAACAGGAGTGGTTTTAGTTCCAAAGTACCATATGGGTTTTGCCGCTCACTTCATATGATTAAACACAGTCACAAGACTGGAAAAATCTAATAACAACCAGAGGTAATGCATATGTGGACTAAACCAGCTTATACAGATCTGCGTATCGGTTTTGAAGTAACAATGTACTTCGCTAACCGCTAAGCAATCTATCAAGCTCCGCCTTAGGGTGGAGCTTTTTAGTTTTTATACTGTTCATTTTTAGTGCTGTTTGTTTTAGTACTCACAGCCACACCGATAAGATAATAATAACAATGAAAATTCAGATTCTAGGTTCCGCAGCGGGCGGCGGCTTTCCTCAGTGGAACTGTAACTGCCGCAACT
>NZ_CAKZLP010000008.1 GCF_937127095.1 uncultured Amphritea sp. | reverse complement strand
TCGGTAAAACACCAGCCAAACACCTGGGTAAAAAACTGCTTTGAAGCGTCAAGGTCAGTCGAACCAAATTCGACGTAGTTGAGTTTCTCATGCTGTTTATCCATCATCCCTCTCCTTTCAGTTAAACTGATTTGTCTCTGAAATTATCCGCCTTAAATTTCCTTTAGACAAAATAGATTCACCACAGAGTACACAGAGAACACAGAGAAAAGCAGATTAATAACTCTTCTCGGTGTCCTCTGTAAGCTCTGCGGTAAAAGGTCACTATAGGTTGTTTCGTGGAGTCTCCATCTTGCAGCGAAAAACCTGTTCACTTACACGGACTATCGCCGCGAGGGCGCGCCTCCCACACTACAAAACAGACACACTACCGAGGCAGAGGATAGCTGTTCAATAGCCCTTCTCGGTGCCCTCTGTCAGCTCTGTGGTAAAAGGTCATTATAGGTTGCTTCGTGGAGTCTCCATCTTGCAGCGATAAACCTGTTCACTGGTACGGACTATCGCCGCGAGGGCGCGCCTCCCACACTACAAAACAGACACAGGATAGCTGCTCAATAGCCCTTCTCGGTGCCCTCTGTGCGCTCTGTGGTAAAAGCTCATGTGGCAACAGTATCGAGTGTCGGCATTATAAAAAAAGGCCCTGCACTTGCGTGCAGGGCCTAAGCGTGAAGTGAAACGCACAGTCCTTGATAGGGAGGCCTGAACGTCTGACTGCCACTTCGACATCGGTAACACCCTGCGGTTAATCTCTCTGCAGGATGAGAAATTGTTTAGTGCTTAGAAGCTATCGCCGGGAATGCGGACGAATCCTTCCATCAGCACCCGTGCGCTTCGGCTCATCACTGCTTTGGTTGCAGTCCAGTCTCCGTTCGCTTGCTTCGATGCGGCCGCACCCACGCGCAGAGTGCCGGACGGATGACCGAAGACAACCGCATCGCGCTCAACACCACCCGCAGCCAGGTTCACCAGAGAACCCTGTACCGCAGCGGCAGTCGCGATAGCCACAGATGCAGTGCCCATCATCGCGTGATGCAGTTTACCCATCGACAGAGCACGGACACAGACATCGATATCAGCCGCTGAGATCTGCTTGCCACTAGACGATACATAGTCAGTCGCTGGCGCAACAAAGGCCACTTTAGGCGTATGCTGACGGGCAACCGCTTCAGAGATATCACTGATCAGGCCCATCTTCACCGCACCATAGGCACGAATCGTTTCAAAACGCTCCAGTGCGGCAGCATCAGAATTAATATCTTTCTGCAGCTCGGTACCGGTATAACCTATATCCGCAGCGTTGAGGAAGATGGTTGGAATACCGGCATTGATCATAGTGGCTTTGAAAGTACCGATTCCCGGAACCTCAAGATCATCCACCAGATTACCGGTCGGGAACATTGAGCCTTCGCCATCGGCCGGGTCCATAAACTCGATCACCACCTCAGCTGCCGGGAATGTCACACCATCCAGCTCAAAGTCACCGGTTTCCTGGACCTCACCGTTAGTCATCGGTACATGGGCGATGATGGTTTTGCTGATGTTTTTCTGCCAGATCCGCACTGTACAGATACCATTTTCAGGAATCCGCTCAGCGTCGACCAGCCCATTGCTGATAGCAAACGCACCCACCGCTGCAGTCAGATTTCCACAGTTACCCGACCAGTCGACAAAAGCTTTGTTGATCGCCACCTGACCAAACAGATAATCGACATCGTGATCCGGCTCGCTGCTCTTATCCAGAATAACTGTCTTGCTGGTACTGGAGGTTGCCCCACCCATACCATCGATCTGCTGACCATAGGGATCAGGGCTACCGATCACCCGCAACAAGATATTATCGCGGGCTTCACCCGGCTGCTGAGCCGCTTCAGGCAGATCCTGACGACGGAAGAAAACACCTTTACTGGTGCCGCCACGGATGTAGGTGGCGGGAATTTTTACCTGTGGGACAAATGCCATTTTTTATATTCCTGTTTCTTTAGCATCATAAAACAATGACACTTATGTTCAGAAAAACCTTAACAAGATCATCAATATAAAGAATCTTGTTAAGAATTTTCATTAAAATACTACAAGACGACCCTTCTGGTAGTAACAAATATTACCATTAAGCTCTTATCAGAATAAATGCAGAGCCAGACAGCTGTTATGTCCGGCTCTGCGCTATCAATCTTTTATGTATTGGCTTCCAGGAAGTCCTGCGCGAAGCGCTGCAGTACACCACCTGCACCGTACACGTGAACCTCTTCAGCGGTATCCAGACGACAGGTCACCGGAATCTCAACCACCTCGCCATTACGGCGGGTCATTACTACAGTCAGATCACAACGCGGGCTGATCTCGCCGACCACATCGTAGGTTTCTGTGCCGTCAATGCCATAGGTGTTGCGGTTATCACCGGCTTTAAACTCCAGTGGTAACACACCCATGCCGACCAGGTTGGTACGGTGGATACGTTCGAAGCCTTCCGCCACGATGGTTTCAACACCCGCCAGACGTACACCTTTGGCCGCCCAGTCACGGGAAGACCCCTGACCATAATCTGCACCGGCGATGATGATCAGCGGTTGCTTACGCTCCATGTAGGTTTCAATCGCTTCCCACATACGGCTTTCCTGACCTTCCGGCTCAATACGCGCCAGAGACCCCTGCTTCACGTCACCGTTTGCATCACGGCACATCTCGTTGAGCAGTTTAGGGTTAGCAAAGGTCGCCCGTTGAGCGGTCAGATGGTCACCCCGGTGAGTTGCGTAAGAGTTAAAGTCCTCTTCCGGCAGACCCATCTTGGCACAGTATTCACCGGCCGCACTGGACGCCTGAATCGCGTTTGAAGGCGACAGGTGGTCAGTGGTGATGTTGTCACCCAGCACCGCCAGAGGCACCATGCCCTTCATGGTACGCTCACCGGCCAGTGCGCCTTCCCAGTACGGCGGACGACGGATATAGGTGGTCTGTGGACGCCAGTCATACAGCGGGCTTGCTGATTTAGCGACATCACCCAGATCAAACATCGGGATGTAAACCTGGTTAAACTGCTCAGGTTTTACACAGCTGGAGACGATCGCATCGATCTCTTCATCACTCGGCCAGATATCTTTCAGAGTGACCTGATTGCCATCTTTGTCGGTACCGAGGATATCTTTTTCGATGTCAAAACGGATAGTACCGGCAATGGCATAAGCTACCACCAGCGGTGGTGAAGCCAGGAATGCCTGCTTGGCGTACGGATGAATCCGGCCATCAAAGTTACGGTTTCCGGACAGCACAGCCGTGGCATAAAGATCACGGTCGATGATCTCTTGCTGAATCACAGGGTCCAGCGCGCCACTCATACCGTTACAGGTCGTACAGGCGTAGCCCACAATACCGAAGCCCAGTTTTTCCATCTCAGACAGCAAACCGGCTTCTTCCAGGTACAACTTAGCCACCTTAGAACCCGGTGCAAAAGAGGTTTTAACCCAGGGCTTACGAATCAGCCCCAGTTCATTGGCTTTCTTCGCCACCAGACCTGCAGCAACCACGTTGCGCGGGTTAGAGGTGTTAGTACAGCTGGTGATCGCAGCGATAATCACTGCGCCATCCGGCATCAGACCATCGGCCTCTTCTACCTTAGCAGCGGCCAGCATCGCATCACTGGAAATACCACGCTCGTTCAGCGCCGAGGTTGGCAGACGGCGATGTGGGTTAGACGGACCTGCCATGTTGCGTACAACGGTAGACAGATCAAACTCCAGTACCCGCTCATACTGAGCGTCAACCAGATCATCCGCCCAGAGGCCGGTCTCTTTAGCGTACTGTTCTACTAACGCAACCTGCTCGGGTTCACGGCCGGTCAGCTTCAGGTAGTCGATGGTCTGTTCGTCGATATAGAACATACCGGCAGAGGCACCGAACTCAGGTGTCATGTTAGAGATCGTGGCACGGTCACCGATGGTCAGTGCTTTAGCGCCCTCACCAAAGAATTCCAGGTAGGCAGACACGACTTTCTGATTGCGCAGAAACTCAGTAATCGCCAGCACCATATCGGTCGCGGTGATGCCCGGATGACGCTTACCAATCAGCTTAACGCCGATAATGTCCGGCAGACGCATCATAGAAGGACGGCCCAGCATTACGGTTTCAGCTTCCAAACCACCCACACCGATAGCGATAACACCCAGTGCATCGACGTGTGGCGTGTGGCTGTCAGTACCCACACAGGTATCCGGGAAGGCAACCCCATCGCGCGCCTGGATCACCGGAGACATCTTCTCTAGGTTGATCTGGTGCATGATGCCGTTACCGGCAGGGATCACGTCAACGTTATCAAACGCAGTCTTACACCACTCGATAAAGTGGAAACGGTCATCGTTACGACGGTCTTCAATATCACGGTTTTTCTGGAAAGCATCCGGATCAAACCCTGGTGCTTCCACTGCCAGCGAGTGGTCAACAATCAGCTGGGTTGGCACAACCGGGTTAACTTTTGCAGGGTCACCGCCCTGATCAGCAATCGCATCACGCAGACCTGCCAGGTCAACCAGTGCGGTCTGACCGAGGATATCATGGCAAACCACCCGTGCAGGGTACCAGGGAAAATCCAGGTCCTGCTTACGTTCAATCAACTGCTTCAGAGAATCAGTCAGTGCTTCTGGCTCGCAACGACGCACCAGCTGCTCAGCCAGCACACGGGAGGTGTACGGCAAAGTTGCATAAGCACCGGGTTTAATCGCTTCGACCGCCGCGCGGGTGTCGAAGTAATCCAGGCCGGTGCCTGCTAAGGATTTACGGTATTCAGTGTTCATATAACACCTGTATTAGTCATTATTGAATTCGGAGCAAGGATAAAAAACCCCACCAAATTATCTGGAGGCTCTCGAACCTGATCGATCGTTATGAGAAAAAGCCCGGCTTGAGTCAGTTTTCATGCTCTTTCGAGGCGAATAGCCCGCTATTTAACGAGAAAGAGCATAAAAAATGGCCGAGTCCGGATTGTTCGTAATAGATCAGCGTCAGGTTCGATAGTCTCCTTTTATGCACGATCAGCAATATCAACCCACTCAGCACTGTCCGGACCGGTATAATCAGCAGACGGACGGATGATGCGGTTATTGGCACGCTGCTCCATCACGTGTGCAGTCCAGCCTGCTGCCCGGGAGCACACAAAGATCGGCGTAAACAGTTCAGTCGGAATGCCCATGAAGTTGTAGGCAGAGGCATGGAAGAAATCAGCATTACAGAAGAGCTTTTTCTCGCGCCACATAACCGCTTCGACACGCTCGGAAACCGCATAGAGGTACTCATCGCCAACCTGCTTCGACAGCTTTTCAGACCACTCTTTGATAATCGCATTACGCGGGTCAGAATCACGGTAGATCGCGTGACCAAAGCCCATGATCTTATCTTTACGGGCCAGCATCGCCATGATTTCAGCTTCGGCTTCATCCGGAGAGCGCCAGTCCTGAATCATCGCCATCGCCGCTTCGTTAGCACCGCCATGCAGTGGGCCGCGCAATGAACCGATAGCCGCGGTTACACAGCTATGGATATCAGACAAAGTAGAAGCACACACACGAGCGGTAAAGGTTGACGCGTTAAACTCGTGCTCGGCATAGAGAATCAGAGACGCATGCATTACATCAACATGCAGTGGCTCTGGTTTCTTGTCATGCAGGGTCCAGAGGAACTGTTCACCGATAGAGTCAGCATCGGTTTCAACATCGATACGTTTACCGTTGTGGCTGAAGTTGTACCAGTAGTTGATCATGCCCGGGAACACCGCCAGCATACGATCAATATGATCATGCTGCTCAGCAAAGCTCTGCTCAGTTTCCAGGTTACCCAGCATTGAACAGCCGGTACGCATCACATCCATTGGATGAGCATCAGCAGGAATCTGTTCCAGAACAGTTTTGAGAGCTTCAGGCAGCGCACGCATACATTTCAGACGCGCTTTATAAGCATCCAGTTCACCCTGGTTGGGCAGCTTGCCATACAGCAGCAAGTATGCCACCTCTTCGAACTGAGCTTTGTCGGCCAGTTCTTTGATATCGTAGCCACGGTAAGTAAGACCAGCACCGGTCTGTCCTACTGTACACAGTGCTGTGTCACCGGCGGACTGCCCACGCAGACCCGCACCGCTTAATTTCTTAGCTTCAGCCATCCTATCTCTCCTCTCTGCTTTCGAGCCTGAAAAGTATTCACCCGTTACAGTATTTTTGCTCTGACTTATTAAGAATCTATCCGCTGCATCGATACAACGTATAAATTTAAAGCGTTATAAGCGCAGGAAAGAGCAACGTTTGATAACCTCTTTCCCCGCGCCATAGCGTTAATTACTTGTTCTTACCTTCTTTGAACAGCGCGTCCAGCTTCTGCTCAAAATCGTGGTAGTTAAGGAAGTCGTACAGATCCATACGGGTCTGCATGGTGTCGACAACGGCTTTCTGATCACCATCACGCAGAATCGCTTCAAACACGTTCAGGGCTGCCAGGTTTGCTGCGCGGAATGCTGACAGTGGGTACAGCACCATGGTAACGCCGTTATCAGCCAGTTCACGGGTGTTGAACAGCGGAGTCGCACCAAACTCAGTGATGTTAGCCAGCAGATGAGCACCGTTAATGCCATCAGCAAACGCCTGATAATCATCCAGCGTGTGCACTGCTTCAGCGAAGATAGCGTCAGCACCGGCTTCCAGACATGCCTGAGCACGGTCAACCGCAGCATTCAATCCATCCATCTGGAACGCATCGGTACGGGCAATCAGGAAGAAATCATCATCGGTCTTGGCATCAACAGCAGCCTTAACCCGATCAACCATCTCGCTAACAGAAACGATCTCTTTATTCGGACGGTGACCACAGCGCTTCTGAGCCACCTGGTCTTCGATATGACACCCGGCTGCACCCGCTTTAATCGTTTCTTTTATAGTACGGGCAATATTGAATGCACCACCCCAACCGGTATCGATATCGACAATCAGAGGTGTTTCAACAGCACTGGATACCCGACGAACATCTTCCAGAACATCGTTCATAGAGGTCATACCCAGATCAGGCAGACCGTAAGATGCGTTTGCAATACCACCACCTGACAGATAAACAGCCCGATGGCCAACACGCTCTGCCATCATGGCGTGATACGCATTTACCGTACCCACGATCTGTAGTGGATGTGTTTCTGCTAATACTTTGCGGAAACGTCCGCCAGCGGTCAGTTTGCTCATAGGTTATTCCCTCTCTTCTTTGTTCGTTGGGTTCAGACGTTCTTCAATATTGCGGCGTGCCCGGCCAATATGCCGACGCATCAGCAGTTCCGCCAGCTCACCATCCCTCTCTTCAATCGCATCAAGGATGCGATGGTGTTCCTTCAGGGCGCGCTGTGGACGTGATTTTGAAACGCTGAACTGATAGCGGTACATGCGCACCAGGTGATAAAGCTCTCCACCGAGCAGTTCAAACAGCTTAGTATTTTTGCTGGATTGAACTATCCGGTAGTGGAAATCCAGGTCGCCCTCTTTCTGAAAATAGGCCCGGCCGTCAATTTCCTGAATATTTCTTTCATGCTGATAGAGCAGTTCCCGCAGACTGTTGATCTCAGCTGTTGACATATTTTCAGCAGCGAGTCGACAGGCCATCCCTTCAAGGGCTTCGCGGATGCGATAGATCTCAACCAGCTCTTCCGGTGTCAGAGACACCACCCGTGCACCGACATGGGGAATCCGTACCACCAATCGCAGCCCTTCAAGCTGACGAATCGCTTCACGCAGAGGCCCACGGCTAATGCCGTATGTGCGTGCCAGTTCCGGCTCACTGATCTTCTGACCCGGGGGGATATCACCACGAACAATCGCGGTAATCAGCTGTCCGCTGACACGATCTGCCAGGGTGCGCACTTCTGCTGAACTTTCGGTTAACTCTATGATTTCTGCCATTACAACCTTCTTGATGGATTGTCGACAATCTTGTTATTTGGTTAACAATACAGACCAGTAACTGCCTCGTCAACCATACTAAAGACAAAAACTGTCGACATACTACAAAAGTATAGGGGTATATACTGACTTAAAAGACCGGTATAAAAAAGCCCCGCATAACGAGGCTTGAAGTCTAGCTCAGAGGGACGGATCAAGCGAGGAAACGCAGCAGTTCAGCATCCATAATACGGGCGATCTGACGCGGTTTTTGAAATGGCAGCGAATGATCAGTGCCCGGCACCATAAAGTAGTGCCAGTTAGGCAGGCGTTCAGCCAGATCCCGCTGATACTGGTGCATCAGATCAACACTGTGGCCGCCAATAAAACTGGAAACATCCCCCTGAGCCGCCACCAGCGCTTCCCGGTCGATGGTATTTATCGCCTGAGTGACACAATTAAGAGCGTTGGCAAACCCCAATGGACGAGCGCCAAGACGCTGGATTGTCAACAACTCGGCCTGCGGCGCTACTTTGCGGTTGGGTGAGATCGTATCCAGAAACGCTTTAATGCCTATTTCTGCCTGATCCCCTTTAAGATGCTCGGCCGCTTCACTAAACTGTAGTCGCAGGTTCACCGTAGACTCCCAGCTGGGCCGGTCCAGAACCGCCGCTTCCATCAGATACTGTTTCTGCACCCGCTCATGATAACGCTGCTTATAGAGCAGTGAGACCATTCCCCCCATTGAGTAGCCTGCCAGATCGAACTGCCACCAGCCGAGATGGTCCACCAGTGCGCCAATATCATTAACCAGCTCATTCACCGTAAACGAATATTCCTCGCCGTCAGGGTAACGGGTATTGCCGGTGCCCCGCTGATCGGGAATCAGAATCTCATCCCACTGCTGTACCAGCATCGCAATCGCCGCCCAGGTATCCTCACCCGCCACTCCAGCGCCGTGCAACATCACGATACGACGGGGCGACCCCTCACAGGCTTTCTTATACAACTGATAACTCACCTGCTGGTCGGGAAGGTTGAGCTGATGCTGACTAATCTTATAAGGGTGTTTAATCATGACGACACTTCTGATGACTATGAGCTATAACTAAGAACTACTAAAAAGCGACTACTAAAAAGCCTCGACTAAAAAGCAGCAACTAAAAAGCGGTTACTAAAAACAGTTACACATGAAACCGGATATTATCCTGTTGTGACTCAGAATTCCCCTCCTGTCCCGGAGAAAGCGGTAAATAACACAGATCAACCTCGCTTTACCGCTAATGGCTCGCTACAATTCCTTTTTTCGCCAGGCTGTTATTCCGCTGTTCACGCAGCGTGTTTTATCAGCGTGACGAGCAATCTATAACGGCCAGTCATCCGCTAACGGTTATTTTCATTAACGGCTGACTGCAAGCATTAAGGGTTATCGGGTGTACAGACTTTTCCCACTCCCATATCTGGCAAACAGCACCCTCTATTTCGAACGCATCCGGCACCTTCCAGCCCCGGTATATCTCGACAGCGGTAAACCTGCTGGCCGTTACGGACGCTACGATATCATCGCCGCCAAACCGCTGGTTAAACTCAGCTACAGCGACAATGTTACCCAGATTAGCCGTCACAACGGTAAAGAACAGTTAAACGGCAACCCATTCAAACATCTGCAGCAGGTGTTTGAACCGTATCAACGGCAGTGCCCAGCCCCCGAACAGGCAGAGATTAAAGCGCTACCATTCTGCGGCGGCTTGCTAGGCTATTTTGCTTACGATCTGGGCCGATGCCTGGAAACCCTGCCGGAACAGACAGAAAAAGATATCGACCTTCCGGATATGCAGGTAGGCATCTATGGCTGGGCGGTAATCGTCGATCACCAGCAACAACAAACGGTGCTGGTGACCTCACCGCTGGTTGATCAAACTGATGCGGAACGTTATCTGCAACTACTGCAATCATCCCCGGTGAAAGAGAATGGCCCGTTCACCCTGAAGACACAATTTACAAGCAATGTGACTGAGGCGGAATATCACCACTCACTCAATCGTATCAGCGACTACATCCAGGGCGGTGACTGCTATCAGGTTAACTTTGCACAGCGGTTTACGGCTGAGTGTCAGGGAGACCCCTGGAGTGCCTATAAACAACTGCGCGAACATGCTCCTACCCCCTATTCTGCCTTTATAGAAACCGAAGCCGGGGCGATTTTATCCCACTCACCGGAACAGTTTCTTGAAGTCTGCGATGGCCGCGTCACCACTAAACCGATAAAAGGCACCCTGCCACGAGGTGCCAACCCGGCCGAAGATGCTCAACTCAAACTGGCACTGCATGACAGTGAGAAGGACCGTTCAGAAAACCTGATGATCGTCGACCTGATGCGCAACGATATCAGCAAAGCCTGCGAACTTGGTAGCGTCAGAGTGCCAAAACTATTCGCCGTAGAGTCTTACGCCAATGTCCATCATCTGGTCAGCACCATCACTGGCAAACTCTCCAGCGACCAAAACCCACTGAGTCTGCTGGAGCACAGTTTCCCCGGCGGCTCCATCACCGGCGCCCCGAAGATCCGCGCCATGGAGATCATTGAAGAACTAGAGCCCCACCGCCGCTCCATCTACTGCGGCTCCATCGGCTACCTGAGCTTCTCCGGCCAGCTGGACACCAGCATCACCATCCGCACCCTGATCTGCCAGAACGACAAAATCCACTGCTGGGCCGGCGGCGGCATCGTCGCAGATTCGGTAACGGCGAATGAATATCAGGAAACTTACGATAAGGTGAACAACCTGCTGTGGCCGTTGGAGGAGACTATTGGGAAGAGCAGTAGCTAGACGTCACTGCGTGACTTGCTAGTGGTTAGACGCGACTGCGTCGCTTGCTAGAAAAAGCGTTGGTACGGTGGACTAAAGGGGTTCAGGGGCAAGAAATAAATCTCTCCCCTGTTCCCTGTCAGGCCCAGCGAGCATATAAATCATTGTCGCGGTAGTGTTCAGAATTCTGTGTCATTTCTTTAAAATAGCCCCAAAAGAGATGACATATGACCAAACCAACATTCGATATGGAAACCGCTCTGCAAGCCCTGCGTGAAGGAAAAGATCTCACTGGCAAAGACGGCATTCTAACCCCTCTAATCAAGCAACTCACCGAAGCCGCTATGCAGGCTGAGCTTGAAGACCATTTGTCCAAGGACGAAAAACCCAATCGGAAAAATGGCTCAAGCAAAAAAACCATGAAAAGCCCGGCAGGTAGTTTTGAACTTGATACGCCACGAGATCGTTCTGGCACCTTCGAGCCTCAGATCGTCAAAAAGCACCAAACTCAGCTAACAGATGAGCTGGAGCGTAAAGTTCTGGGTTTATATGCTCTGGGTAACAGTTATCAGGACATTCGTGGACATATCGAAGAGCTGTACGGTATGAGCCTCTCCAATGGCACGCTCAATGCGGTAACGGATAAGCTGTTATCCGAGTTGAAAGCCTGGCGAGAACGCGATTTAGATGCCATCTATCCCATCGTCTGGCTCGATGCCATTCACTACAAAATCAAAGATAACGGCCGTTACGTCAGTAAGGCGATTTACACTATTCTCGATGTGAACATCGAAGGTAAAAAAGAACTGTTGGGTCTGTATGTATCAGATACAGAGTGTGCACATCATTGGCTCAGCGTACTGACTGACCTAAATAACCGAGGGATTAAAGACATCCTGATCTGCTGTATCGATGGGTTAAAAGGCTTCCCCGAAGCCATTGAAACTATCTTTCCGGAAACAGAGATACAGCACTGTGTGATCCATCAGATCCGCAACTCAATCAAGTATATCGCCAGCAAGAACCAGAAAGCCTTCATGGACGATTTAAAGTGTGTGTATAAGGCTGCCACCCTCAACGCGGCAGAAAGCGCCATGGACGAACTGGAGGTCAAATGGGTTGAAAAGTACCCGATGGTGATCAAATCCTGGCGTACCAAATGGCCGACATTGACAGCCTATTTTAAATACCCTGATTACGTGCGCAAAGCCATTTACACCACTAACGCCGTGGAGGCAGTGCATCGACAGTTTCGCAAACTGACAAAAACCAAAGGCGGTTTTGCCAACGAAAACAGCTTGCTCAAGCTGCTGTATGCCGGTATTTTGAATGTGTCAGAGCGCTGGACTCACCCAGTGCAAAACTGGATCTGACGCTGTCACAGCTGGCGATTCATTTTAGTGGCCGGTTAGATGAGCACATGGACTTGTAAGATTAAAATTTAGCTGACACAGAATTTTGAACAGTCTCCCTTGCTTTGCTTGTTATAATCATTTCATCTACAACTTTTACACATTTTCGCTAAGGGAGGGGACTCCATGACATTCCCTAGTAGTTTAATGGCTTGCTGCCGTAAAAGTTCTTGTTGCTCTGTGCTGAGCTTGCATGCATCTGTAATCATGGCTACATTATATAAGATGTAAACTCTCACGAGTTAATAGAAGTCACTATGTTATATCAAGGGAATGTTCCAAAAAAATCTCTACATGAAATTTCATGACCATTCCTGTCTGGTATCTAGAATACTCCCTAGTAGGCAGAATCTCTCCAAATATTTCTGAACACCAACCACGGATATTAGAATCAATTTCACCCTCATACTCCTCATCACTTTCTAGGCCA
Source organism: uncultured Amphritea sp. (assembly GCF_937127095.1). Classification (GTDB taxonomy): domain Bacteria; phylum Pseudomonadota; class Gammaproteobacteria; order Pseudomonadales; family Balneatricaceae; genus Amphritea. The sequence continues at coordinate 136,004 of NZ_CAKZLP010000008.1, read as the reverse complement.
CCCTGATCTAAAAAACAAAATTTTGCAGTTACGACGCCATCATTTGATTTAAACAATCGATTACTAACAACATCATTACAGTCTACCGGAACCATTTTTCGACCTAATAACCAAGATTGCCGTGCAGTTTTAGGTGAGAAGTTTTCTGCAATATCAACCAGATCACTTATAATAATTTTATTAGGCCAAATCACTCTAACTTTTCGCTGCAATGTTGCACCCCATTTTGAGAACTTAATTTCAGTGACAACATCTACACCAAATTTATTTTCAACAAAACTAACAATCTTAGCTTCAGGTTTTAGTTGTAAATATTGTTGTGGTGTCATCCCATCAAGATCCGTCAAAAAAATACCAGAGTGACCGAAGCTAGATTGAATACATTGCCGATACTGGTCCTTACTATCATATTTATAGCTGCCGCCATCTATCACGATATCATTATTAAAATAGCGAATAGTAATACTAGTATCATCTACTTGCTTATGTCCATCTCCTCTGCGCCCGCAAATTATAGATACATACAAGTCATCGCTCTTAATGACAGCTATATGACTTTCTTTGAACAAACGTGATTTATTGATTGAGTTAGCCGCACTTTTATAAACAGGAGAATCACCTATTGGCGGTATTGATCCATCCGGCCAAACCAAATATTTGAGTGCAGTATTAGCTCTTTCAATAATAGGACTAGCTATAGAGGACAGATCCCCATCTATTTTCCATTTTTGAAACCAAAAGATAGCATCTCTAAAAAGAAACATATTAAACCTATGATAACCTACAGTGTTCTCATTAGCGAAACCATCTTTATCAAAAGTTCGATTAATAGCAGTTATCAGTCGGCTTTTTGACTTATTAACAATAAAATCACCTTGAAGAGTATCATTACCGCCAAGTGCTGCACCGAGTTGTGCAAGAGCCAAATCAGCCATGACTCCATGATTAGTCAGAGCATAATTCGAATCATCTAATAAAAAAAGACATTGTGAGTATAATAAAGCGGCAATACGTCTTATTAAAACAAAATCACTGACTTTTCCCAGCAAAACACTAAGTAATTTCATTAAAACATTTGTACGAACTACTACAGCATGATCTTTACTCGACGAACTATTCCGAAGGCTCATAATCAAAGATTCGTTTACTTCAGAATCTTCTAAAAAATCCAAAAACCCCCGGACAATACCAATAGCAGCCGTAACAAACCGCTCATCACGAGTACTATCATAACCTGATAGCAATGAGCCAACAAATTCTAAAGAGTACAACCAAAGGATATTTGAGTGAGTGTTATTTTCAAAATCCAGCTCCCAATTTATTTTAAATTCTTTATCAACTGGAACTTCACAACCTGTTGCAAGAATCACCTCCCCTGAAAGAACATCATCTAACCCTCGATGCTCATTAAAGCTCCTCCAGTCTTGTCGTATTTCTGTTAAATTTTTTAAGTTTTCGACTAATAAAAAAACAAACTCATCAAAGACTAAACTAGTTTCCCCTAGCATCGGTCTATTTGTATACTTTTGGTAAATTTCTGCTGGTGAAAAAAAATTTTCTACTAAAACACGTAAACTTGTTTGCCCGCCAAAAACATCTCGCACAAACGCCAATATTTCAAACTTACCTTCGACACTTGGTATTTCGAATATCACTTCACAGCAAGCATCATACCAACGAATTTCCTCTCTCTGACCATTGACCAGCAAATAGAAAGCATACTTCAATCCAAGGGAATCTTGTGAATCAATATCCACAGTAGTACATGCATATACCTTATCGACCTCGATCCAAGCAGAAACCTGCAGGTTTAAATCAGCATTGACAACGCACCAATCAAAACGAGAGACCGGGAGACCGTCTTCTGATAGGCCGTTATCTAAAGACAATAAAATTTCATCTTTTGACAACTGATTTATGATTAAGTTTAAAAGGTTCTCAATAGTCACTTTATCTGGAGCAGCATGACCCTCTCCCCAGTCACCGAAAAATAAACCTATTTGATCGCTCTCTTTATCTTTGAAAGCGGCCTCACCGATACGAGTCCATGCTTTTTTACTAAGGAAAGGGAGAGTATGTTTAGCAACATGCCAATCAGATTGATTTTGTAAATAAACAAGGTCAATTTGTGGTTGCAAATTTAAGCCCCGAACATCATGCAAAACCCCAGAGTCTTCAAGCAACTGTTTAAATTTCTCATTTTGCGTACTAATAGGATCCTTTAGCACTGCATCAACTTGCATTTTCATACTAGGAAATGCAGCTGTTAGGTATTTTGCTACAAACACGGGTACATAGTCAGAAATAGAGGTCTGGGGATTCCATACACAAACAGTTGCACGGCAACTCATCATTGTTGCCAACATCAATCCTGCATAGCCGCCTCCCGAACCACCGAAAACGACTAACCGTGCAGAATATTTGTGGGCTATTCTATCAAGCACATTGGCAATACGAAGAGGAAGATCAGGTGTAATTTCATTACCAGCATACCATGATAAGGGAAGTTCTGAATCTAGCGCTAAAGTAGGATCTGAAACAGAAACAATTGGCATAGATAAGCTTTCAGCTATGCCCAAGCCTGAAAAAAATGGAGCTTTTTTTCCATTACGCCCAGATACCGCACCACTTAAGCCTACTAATATCACTGGATCTTTGATGTCACCTTTCAATAATTCTATACCCTGAAGATATAAATCTAAAGCGAGTTCCTTTTCAAGTAATATCTGATGAATACCATCACAATCCAGGCCATCAGTCACTGCATCATACGCACTCCCATATTGATATAATCGAGCCTTCCATGTAGATACATCATATGCATCTACTGGGTACATAATATCACTCCCAACAATCAAGTTTTTATTTGTGATTTTTCTTTCGGAGTTACTTTCAACTATTTTACATTGTGCAACAGAATAGTAGTCATCTACATAATGAAAGGGGCTAATTCCCCACTTATGTGTGTCAGCTGAAGTCTGACAGTACTTAGGAAAGCATAGAATTTGATCCTCTGGAATATCCTCTTCAATTCGCTCGTACATACGCCTTAATAAAAGGTTAGACTGATCTATTTTTTTTTCCGTATAGTTACCCGAAAAACACACACCGCTTTCAGTTTTCTTACTCCAAAAAACCTTATTTAATCTCAGCTTTTTGACACATCCATGATCCTGAAGCACTTTAACGAATACACTCCAACCATTTTCCCATAATTCCCAGTGTTCTTCAGTACCGGAAATAACAATTTCGCCTTTATTCTGATATAAAAAACCACACTGCATTAACTCTCCAGATAAAGTCACAATGTTATCTTGACTACCTACCCATAAATTGAATCGTTCATCTATCAAATCAATGAGCAAAATATCGAAATCCAAATCATCCAAATCTTTAAAAAATGACTTAGTTATATCACGCTCTATCATACGTCTTTGAAAAGGTGATTGAATACTATTCAAACACACTGGCAGCTCACATCCCCATTGACTATTTAAAGAAGCTAGGGAACTTCTTGCATAGTAGTCAACAAGATTTAATTTCACCTCACCAACCTGCATATGAGAAATAATATCCCTTGATACACAGCTACCGAATATTAATATATTAATCCCATTCATTACATTTCAAACCAGAAAATTCCATTACTATATACTACTAACACATACTGAAAATTTTCATTTCTTTTCTAATAATCATCAACTTAGAAACTTGTTTTCGTGCACGTTTAGCCGCCTGAGAAGACTTTTCATTAAATACATTCTCATCTTTATACATTTCAGAAATCCCTTGTGCCATAGCAATTGCATCTTCACCGGGCGCAAGCACACCACAAGTATCGTCAACAAATTCAGGTATTGCTGTAACTCCATTGGTAACGACCACTAATCCAGATGACATAGCTTCATCTTTGGACACTCCTTGTGCATCCATTCTCGTAGGGCAGAGAAAAACACCATAATCTTTATGTATACGTGCTATTTCAATTTGGGATAGAAAACCTTTTTTGATTTTAACATTACCAAATTTTCTCAATGGCTCTAATGTTTCGTCAAAAAGCACCCCATCACCAATAAAACAAAACTCAAGTTCATTAAAGAAATTTTCTTTAGATAACTCTAGCACAGCAGCTACACTCAGGTCATTAGCATATTTTCGAGACGCATATGGGCGTATAGATAATATTTTCTTACGCTGAGAAGTATCTTTTTCAATATATGTAAATAAATCAGTATCTACAGGATTGTGGATGACATCATATTGTATAGATGGCAGTCTAAACCCAAGATCTTCCATTACTTCTTCTGAAAAATACTGTGAAACAAATATCAGTTTTAAATTTTTATGGATAGGTGCTAACAAGGATTTCCAAAAACTTAATCGCACATCGCTTTGTACCTTCGCAGCGTCCAATTCATTTTTGGATTGATAGTTATACTCACGTCTCCACCAAGGTTGTATTTCTGCACCATGAATCCATACGGTCACTTTGATTACATCAACAAAATCACCCAGAATACTCCACATATTCTGATCTAAAAAGTGGACTAGTACATGACTATACTGGCCTGAATCTAACATCCTACGTAACGCTACATTAGATCCAGTAATAACATTCACATTTTGAAATTCATGCCAACTTATCGGTTGATCTTTACGTAATCTAAACACATCAACAGCGACGTTGTGTTCTTGATAGGCTTTTACACGGCTATGAACAAAACCATTTCGGTAAAGATCATCATCACTGGGATAATGATTAGTTAATAAAAGCACGCCTGAACGCCCTAATACCTTAGCGGGTGACAAGTCGCGTTTGCCAAGCATTAATTTTTTAATAGTCCCCGACCCACCTTGATAAATACGAAGCCCAAACCTTACGCTTACGGCGTCTTCAGGAAGTTGAACATCACAATTTTTATTGGCCTGTAAAATTGAATGATTTATGCGGGTTCCGTTAATATCAAAGAAAATGACGACCAAACTGAGATTAAGACCTGGTGACATTTCCAGATGCAGAGGCATAACCTCTGAGTTTTGCTGCCCTTGCATTAATTCTTGAACATTTAGGTCTCCGCCAGTGCGGACATAGATATACTCATGCTTACCTTCTTCAAGTGAAGAAATCACCTCTAGTCCTTCATCGGTAAGGGCAAGCGAAGTAGTAGACGAGCCTGTTGAGAAAAGCAGACTCAATTGTTCCGGCGAGAGTGATGGAATAGCCTCTTCTGGAGTACCTATTGGCATTATCCCTTCCGCCGTCATTATTAAATCAGACAACGGGATACCCTGATCAAAATGCGCATCATTCACTTGGTATTTTAATCTTTCAAACGGATAGCTTACACTCACGCCACTTGTTAAACCGTTATAGCAGTAGTTAAATATATCAACTGCTTGCAGGCTCACACCTATATAGGCTTGAGAGTCAATACTTTCTAACCAAGCGCCAACAGGTACGCATTGTCGATCTGGGGATATGATGGAGGCTCTAACGTTCAAAGGGACATCAGGCTTATATACACTATCAGTGTTAACTTTTACCAGATTCCCACTCTCTTTCTGAAAGTATCCACCTTTACCAATAACACTTGCATCTGTGTAGCGTGTCGCTAATGCCATATCAAGTAAATAATGAGGCCCATAGTAATCTTCTGTACTAAATGCTGCCAACCAACTTTTATCTTTAATCAATGTATTTAATGTTATATTGCTTATATCAGATAATTGTTCACAGGATAACAACTCAGTTATACCGTACTCTTTAGCTGCAACTAATACCTGAGTCGGTGTAATATTATCACACGTCACAATTAATAATGATTTTCTCACATATTTTTGTGATATAAAGCTATTTAATACGTTGTCGAGCTTTTTCTGATCACTTACCAAGCTAATGACCGTTATTACTGGCAATAAATGTTCATGTATACGGTTCGTTACTTTAGTCAGAATATAATCGAGCCTGTCCTGATAAGTATGTTCCTGCAATACTTTACGTAAGCCAGTCAACCTCAACTTATCAGCTTGATCAGGTTCCGCTTCAAGCATCTCAAGACGACTGATAATTGCAGCACCATTATCCGAGGTAACAACAAGATCGCCGAACATTAATCTAACACCCTGCGAAAAGTTACTGATTGTAATAGTGTTAGAACCTAGTAACTCATAAACCCTACGCGCAAACATAGTTTGTGACTGCTTGATTGAATTCAAGTTAATTGCGTAACGATAGCCCTTGTAGGCTCTATCTATCTCACTGAATGGCAAAGTACCTACAATATAAGGTTGATAAATTTCAGGAAATTGATAGTTAGAATCATTTTTACCATAGTTACGGTCATAGATTTCTAAAGGTCTAAATTTAGGAAACACGTCAACGAATGTTTCTAAATCTTTTGTTCGCTGAGGGTACTTTGTATAATAAGCACCAGCAAAGCAAAACGCATTTTTTCGTTTGTAAATTTCAATCGGATTAGTTAGTCGTGGTTGGCAAGCAAACGGCAAGAAATATACATTATTATGCCCCAACGCGGCCTTATAGCGATGTATACAGTCCATATCCGTTGTGAACACATAATCAAACATTTTTGCTGTATTCAAAAAAGTCTCGAAGTGAACAGGATCTTCTTTATTCCAAAAAATAGTAGGTATATTATGCTTGTTACACCACTGAATAATACCTTGCACTTCTTGGCTTTTATGGCCTACCTTACTTCCCCAAAGCTCATCTTTTCCCCGCCACGCCGACTCGATAAAAAGGAATTCAGGCCTAAATACTTCTAACTCTTGCTTCCAACATTCAGGCGTTAATTGTTGAAAAACACCCTCTGGGCTATAAGACAGGTACGTAAAATCATCCATAATACAGGCGATTTTAGGCTTCCGTACTTTAACTTCTTTATCCGCCCCATAACTTGATTTCAAATCATTGAACAAAGGCTGTAGGCTCGTTTCCCATTTGTATCTTGTAGCGACAAGCTCTATAGCCTTAGAAAGTCTAGCTTGTATCAACTCAGATGTTGAATTTTTAACCTCAATAATAGTGTTGGCTAAAGAATCGATATCTCCTTTTTGATACAACCAACCTAACTCCCCTTGCTTGAAGAATTCAACTAATGGAGCAACGTTCGACGCTATAACAGGTTTTCGATGTATTACATATTCAAGAGGTTTTATCGGACTAACTAACTCACAAACGGGCAATGCTTTACGAGCTATCACCAAACAGTCTACAGCTGCATAATAATCAGATAGTTGTTCTGGTCTCACACGACCTGTAAAAGTAACCCTTTCTTCGACATTTAATATCTTGGCAAGCTGAATTAAGTTTTCTACAATAGGCTCTTTTGGGCTACCCTCTATATTATTTGCAGGACTATAACCACCTACTATAAACAGATGTATATCGTGATTTCTAATTTTCGCTAATGCTTTTATGACATCATCTAACCCTTCATACTCAGTTATCGCACCGACGTAACCCAATACGTAAGTTTCCTTAGATATCCCAAAAAAATTACGTAGCTTCTGGTTCATTTTTTTACCATCAGCCGGAATTTCTGACACACTATTAGGTATAATGCGAATATTTTCTTCTGCTGCCCCTCGTTTTAACAATTCACTCTTCATATATTGGTTAAGCGTGTAAATACGAACAGCATTTCTTATTACATAACTTTCACGATCGTGATGTTCCTTAAATTGAGAACTTTCTCCCCATCCGACCTGACGTGAAGCCCTCGATATCTCCCAGAAGCCTCTGACTTCATATGAAAAAGGCAATCCTAATTGTTTTGCTGCAATCAATGCTGGTAGAGCAACTTCATGATTCGATGCAGCTAATACTACAGCAGGTCTATAAATACGAAACAATTCTAAAAAGCGTTCGACACTAGCTTCTAAATGAGAAACTTCATTTACTGGACGCTGATCCTTTACCCAACGACTATGAATATACCTTACACCATCAACATGCATTTCCGGTTGAATGCTGCTTTTATCAACACCTAATTCCCAAGGACGCCCAGGTCGAACAAAACATAACACCTCAAAACCTTGCTGATTCAACGCTTTCGCAATGCCTTGTGTTCTAATAGCATAACCATTACTGGCGTAACTTTGCCCGTGACTGACAACATAGGCTATGCGTTGTTCAATTGGATGGTGAATTACAGGAAGGTTTTTCTCTGCCAATAACCGAGCTTTTTGCAGCAGTACATCCATATCGTTTATTTACCTATCGATTAACACGTTTTAAATATTTAACAAGCCAACGGCATCAATTATTCTGGATGCGTTCCTAATTAGATTTACACTCTCGTTGAATGGGGTATGTTTAACGAGTACACAAACTATATCAGCCTGCACCAATGCTTCATCCAGGCTCACCAGTTTCACGCTGTCACCGTCAAGCTGAGCCGGTAACAACTCAATATTCGGCTCAACCACCTGAACATTACAACCAAGCTCAATTATTTTTTTAGTAATCCCAATTGCCGGACTTTCACGCAGATCATCAATATCAGGTTTAAAGGCAACACCTAAACATGCTACGGTAATATTACTGCGTGTTTTATCCGGGTTTTGTTGATGAATAAAATCCAGCTGCTCTTTTACACGAGCCAAAACCCATTCAGGTTTTTCGTCGTTAACGATTCGAGCCATTTTAATTAGACGAGCTTCTTCAGGGCAAGAATCAACAATAAACCACGGATCTACTGCGATACAGTGCCCACCAACACCTGCACCTGGCTGGAGAATATTTACTCGCGGGTGACGGTTAGCCAGCCTGATCAGTTCCCAGACATTAATGTCCAGCTTATGACAAATAGTTGAGAGTTCATTAGCAAAAGCTATATTCACGTCCCGAAAGCTGTTTTCAGTTAACTTAGCCATCTCTGCTGTACGTGCATTCGTTACGATACACTCGCCCTGAACGATAATTTTATAAAGCTCTACCGCACGCTGTGAGCACTTTGGTGTCATGCCCCCAATGACACGGTCATTCTCTACTAACTCACGGATAACGTGTCCCGGTAAAACACGTTCTGGGCAATGAGCGACCCGAACATCAGAGGCTTCACCATGTGTTTGAGGAAATGTTAAATCCGGTCTGGCTTCAGCTAACCAACCCGACATTTTCTCTGTAGCGCCTACAGGGCTTGTTGACTCCAAAACAACCAAATCACCCTTTTTGAGCACCGCAGCTATCGTTTGACTCGCTGCTTTAATATAGGACAGATCTGCCTGATGACTGTCATTTTCTTTATCATTAATGAACGGTGTTGGTACCGCAATCATAAAAGCATCTGCAGGTTCCGGCTTCGTTGTTGCGGTTAAATAACCTTGATTAACTGCAGCCTGAACTACAATATCGAGCTCAGGCTCAACAATATGAATTTCGCCCTTATTGATTGTGTCTACAGCATGTTGATTAACATCCACACCAATAACTTTAACCTTACGAGATGCAAAAACTGCGGCAGTTGGCAAACCGATATAACCTAAACCAACTACTGAAATTGTATTGAATGGCATAATAAAGCAATCCTTCTTTTTACTTTTTGAGATTATCGTATAGTGATTCAATAATGCACTTACATGCCTCACCATCGCCGTAAGGATTATGCGCAAAACTCATACTTTGATATGCACTTTCATCTGTTAGCAAGCTTTCTAGCCCCTCAACAATTTTATTCACATCAGTTCCGACTAGCTTTACAGTACCAGCATCTACTGCTTCCGGACGTTCAGTGGTATCCCGCATGACTAAGACTGGTTTCCCAAGGGACGGAGCTTCTTCTTGAATACCTCCAGAGTCCGTTAAGATAATATGCGCGCGATTCATCAGATAAACGAAGGGCAGGTAATCCTGAGGCTCAATCAGTTTAATATTATCGACGCCTGCAAGCAGTCGATTCACTGGCTCTTGTACATTAGGATTAAGATGAACGGGATAAACTACCTGTATATCAGGGTGCCGTTTAGCTGTTTCAGCTAAAGCCTGACAAATACGTTCAAACCCACCACCAAAGCTTTCACGACGATGCCCTGTCACCAGGATTAGCTTTTTACTATCATCTATAAAAGGAAAACATGTAGCAAACTTCTCTTGAAGAAGGGAATCATCCTCTAACTTTTTGACTACATCCAACAACGCATCAATGACGGTATTGCCCGTCACATGAATAGTTTCTGCTGCAATACCTTCCCGTAATAAATTATTTTCAGATGTTGCAGTTGGTGCGAAATGAAAAGTTGCTAGAGCACCCGTTAATTTGCGGTTACCTTCTTCAGGCCACGGTGAATATATGTTACCAGTTCTCAAACCTGCCTCGACATGACCGACAGGAATTTGCTGGTAGTATGCGGCTAAGCTTGCCGCAAAAGTGGTAGCGGTATCTCCGTGCACAAGCACTATATCAGGCTTGAATTCATTAAGTACTGATTTCAAGCCCAATAAAATCCCTGTAGTAATATCCGATAAATCCTGACCTGGCTTCATCAGATTCAAATCATAATCGGGCTTAAGTTCAAACAGTTCAAGCACTTGATCGAGCATTTCGCGATGCTGTGCCGTCACACACACCTTGGCGTCAAAGCGATTATCCTCATTCAACTGTAGCGCCAAAGGTGACATTTTTATCGCCTCTGGCCGAGTACCAAAAACGGTTAGTACCTTGATCATAAGTTTGCATCCATCAATTTATATTTTAGTTCTTCGCAGCGTTGGAAATAGTATTCAAGAAGCTTTTGCGTATTTACTAACTGCTTGTTTGTGGATTCTGCAATACTGCTGGTAACCAATTCAATTGCTGCACTATCTGTACTATATTTAAAGGTTTGGCCAGACTCTGCATTTTTCAGTTTGTCACACAAAATCAAGTTAGCTTTAAAGTTTTTTTCACCATATAGATCTGCAGCTTTTACATATAGCGGATAAGCATCAGCGTAACGGCCTTCTCTAAATAGATGATTCGCTTGTTGCACAAGAGTTTTCTTTTCACCAGCATTAACTATGTCCATTATTTCTTCACAAATATTATTAAGAGTTGATAGAAATCAATAATGCACCCTTTTCGCAAGGCAATATTGATTTTTTAAAGTTCATTTTCCTTTTCTCGAGAAAATTACACCAATCTTCTGAAACCTGCCGTTCACCTTCTCTATTATAATCATCCAACACTATATCTAACTGATGAGAAGATAAATACTTGTGTAGTAGAGGTATTGCAGGATAACGAGCTAGCGTGTTTTCTTGCTCATGCGGCCCATCAATCAATACTAAGATGCGGGCATTCCTATCGCTGTAAAGTTCTGCTAATTTTTTAAGCTTAGCCTTACAATTATAGTATAGATAATCATCACCCTGAATTGTCATATCAACCAAAGGCGAGAAAACAAGATCTACAGCTTTTGATAGCCCTTGCTGGTTTAAACTATTTTCAGTTTCTTGTAAATTTTGTTTATTCTGCTCAAAACTAACAATTCGTTTAGGCAGATCATAATTTTCAGGTTCAAAATAGCTCATCTGCTCATCATCAACTTTCTGATCCGCTATTGATAACTGAGTTTTAGGGCTAGAAATTTTTGTACAATGCTGCATTACAGATTTAGCGAACAATATCGTTGATGTTCCTGATCCAAACTCAATGATGAGATCATAGTTGTTATTTTTGACTTTATCCGCCAGGATTAATGCTAAGTCAGGATTAATACTCCAACCGTGATAAGTCAAAGGGGTTTCGCCGAGTTCCAATAATCTTTGCACGCCTATGTAAGCTTCTAACTGTTGAGTACCCGTGTTGATACTCTTTGTTATGTGTTGCCCTAGCGCATTAGCTGCCTGCTGGAGTTGCTGACTTTGCACTCCCATCATCTGATTAAGTTTCTCTTCTAGAGAGGTGAACTTATCATTCTGGGCTTGATTCAACATCAATAGTTCTTGTAGTGACTTTATACTTTCGCTATCTGCAACTGATTGTTTATCATATATATCCAGTTGTGAGCGTTGAGAATTAATATGTGCGCTTTTAGCTTCAAGTGCTGCGGTTAACTCTTCAACGCATTTCGCCTGCTCGGCATGCTGCGATTTACTCTCTGCTATCTGATTGTTAAAGGTAACTAGTTGCGATTGCTGTTCTGCAATCTGCGTAGCCTTAGCCTCAAGCGCTGCAGTTAACTCTTCAACGTGCCTCGCCTGCTCTGCTTGCTGCGATTTACTCTCTGCTATCTGTTTGTTAACGGTAACTAGTTGCGATTGCTGTTCTGCAATCTGTGTAGCCCTAGATTCAAGCGCTGTTGTTAACTCTTCAATTTGCTTTGTCTGTTCCGCTTGCTGAGAGCTATGCTCTGCAATTAGTTTGTTAACGGTAACTTGCTGTTCTGCAATCTGCGTAGACTTAGACTCAAGCGCTGCGGTTAACTCTTCAACGTGTTTCGCCTGCTCTGCTTGTTGCGATTTACTCTCTGCTATCTCTTTGTTAACGGTAACTAGTTGCGATTGTTGCTCTGCAATCTGTGTAGCCCTAGATTCAAGCGCTGTTGTTAACTCTTCAATTTGCTTTGTCTGTTCCGCTTGCAGAGAGCTGTTCTCTGCAATTAGTTTGTTAGCAACATCTAGTTTTGTTTTCTGTTCTGAAATCAGCGCAGCCTTAGCATCAAGTTCTTCTCTTAACTTAGTAACACCTTTTTCTTGTTCAGTTTGCTGTGATGTTATTTCTAGCATCTCCTCGCTGAACTGAAGTTCTTTCTTCTCAACTAATTCTACAGCCTCATTTAGCTCAATAGATTTCCTTGATAGCTGCTCGGTGACAAGTTCAAATTGTTGATAAAGGTATGTATGGTCAAGTTTTGCTCTCTTAAGGTTTTCTTGAGAAGTACAGAGTGCTTGCCAAAGTGGATTGAGCTTAAAACACATTAACGGCATATCAGGATCGGTATTATCCGTCGTTATAAGCTCATATCCCTGACCAGCTAAAAAATCTTTTACATTCGCGAGGATTTCATCATCTTCGTATAATGACTCAATACCTGATGTCAAATATAATGTAGAAAAAAAATGTAACTGTTGATGCGAAAGCAATTGCCGAACAAGACTCCCTACTTGAGCTGGTATATCTATATACAAATGATTAGGCTGGTCTTTTGCCAGATTAAGACCCTTAATATATTGATCGATCGCCAAGGTATTTACGCGTTCTATGCTCTGAATAGCAATTCCAGGGAATAGGGCTACTAAACCTGTGGGCTGCTGCAAACTACTAAACTCGGGTAAATTGAGTGCATACCAGGTAGATATACCTGTTTCTATATCTAAAATTACACCATCAACAGCAACGTTTTTCAACTGAGCATAGTTCTGATGTAACTTTTCTACTGCAGGCTCCCTCGCCTCAATCAAAGCAACAGATCCTTCTGGATGCTGCATTAAAAACTGATCTAAATACTCAGTTGCTTCTGCTTCTCCTGCACCTAACCATACAAAATAGGGTTGAGCTAGTCGAATACTCATACCTCTTCCCTCTTAGAAAGGTTCTCTAGCAATTTCACTGAGGCTGTACGTCCTTCTGCTTTACCAAATTTAATATAATGTAATAGAGGGTTGATTCCAGACTCTGCAACATCAGGATAAGTTTCCGTATACCATACCCCACTAAAAAGTGGTCCGGGAAAACGCTGTTCTGAACCACCGTATATTAAATAGTGTTCAGCGGGACTTATCGAAGATTCAGCTACATCCGGATATTGTTCTAAATACCATTGCGCATCAAAAAACTCAGACGATAGAATCAACTCAATTTCTTTCTCTAATTTTATTCTCTGTTTTTTGGATTTATTCAACATGCTTGCCACTACACGGACGGGGGCACCTGTTTTCCAAAAAACGGAACGTTTCATTTCATCTACATCTTGTAATATAAGATCTAATCGATAATTTTTCGAGGCTAAATCTGCTGTTGTATTTCGCAACTTATTTTCAAGCTTGATAATCTCTCGCTGATATTGTTTCTGCTTAATATGCGTATCTTTTTTTTCAATAAATAGTCGCTCTAAATCCTCTTGCACCTTATGTAATTGCAAGAGGAGCAGGCTATTTTCTTCAACTATCCCTTTAAGCTTATTTTCTTGCTGCTGATTTTGTATTTTCAGCTCATCGTGAGCGCTGGCTTTCTCTGATAGTTTTTCAAGTAACTTTGCATTAGTGTCTTTTGTGTCGCATTCCATTTTTTCAAATAAGTGCTGCAGCTTTAGCTTTTCAGCTTTGTGTGTCGCTACATAGGCATCCTTTTCTATCGAATATTTTTTAAGCTCATCCTGAACGATATTTAACTGTGATAGCAGTCGTACCTTCTCGTTTTCACTCTCATTTAACTGGGCAACTAACTCTTTTTGCTTCGTATGCAGGCTATCACATTCGTTTATGCTTTCATCTAAATCACGCAACACTTTATTTTTTTCTATAACATTTTTCTCTAGTTCTTCTTGCACTTGATGCAGTTGTGAAAGCAGAAGGTCTTTATCTTCTGAAAATACATTCAGTCTATCAGCATGATCAGCGAGCTTACTATTTAGGACAATAAGCTGATCCCTATAGGCCTGTTCAACTTCATTATATAATTTCAATAATTCATTGTTTTTTTCATTAGCAGCCTTTAGATCTTTCTGAAATATATTTTTCTCAGCAATAACCACTTCCAATTCATGTGATACCTGAGTGGCTTTAGACGCTTCGTCAACATACCCCTCAACTATGCGCTCTACTTCTAATAAGACTTTATTATCCACCTGTAATAATAAACCGGAAGCCTGCAGTAGGTTATTTAATTGCGACAGCCCTGACTCCTGAGCCACATATTGACAGGCTGCTATTAACGACACATCCTGTTCAAAACTAGCGACTGGCTTATCAGTTGTATTCACATGTAAATTAACCAACTGTTCGCTAAATATATTTTGGGCGGCAAGCGTTTGCTCAATATTGACCAGTTTTATGTGAGCGCGGTTTTTCCGTTGAATTTTTAATAGATAATTCGTAGACGATTGCCAGTGTTCGGCACAACGACTTAACGATGCTCCAAGCCGGACAGCCTCTGCCAAGTAATACTCAGCTTGCTGGTAAAATACTATAACGGTATTGACAGCGCTGTTATTACTTATTTCAGTTAATTGATCAACGGAACATACATCCCTAATAAGTAATGTGTTATACGAACCATAAATACCATCTTCGAGAGAGACTTTTGCACCCGCAAAGCCTTCGACTTTATGACCTTCGATGAGATCTACTAAGACATTCCATCTTGAAGTGTTTGTTATACTCAACACAACATTCATCTTATAACTGTCCTCATCATACGTATTAGCCATACTTTTTACTCTTTTGACACCGGCACAATGACTCATTTTAAAAAACATTATTCAACTGCATTGTAATTGCCTGATACAAGTAACGCTTTGTATTTATATTAAAGCCATACGCGTTTCAGTTTTAAAATATCATTCAAAACAACTTTAAGCTTCTACAATGAAAGTTTACAAATGATAACGCTCTTTAATCACATAGATATTGAAAAAAATTCAGTCTTTGTTCCAAATTTCATCAGACCTCATTTTCTGTGTCGAAAACACTAATAACAATCAATCTCTATGATCTCTGATAATCAATACCAACATATGCATTATTAAAGTTACAAATAAACTAATAACCATAAAGACTATTATGTTATATAGCCGCCGGGGCTGTACTGCATATTCAGGCAGAGTCGGGCTTTGCAGTATAGAAACTTGTTTAAGCTTACGTGCCGCCTCTATTCTCGTAGTCTGTAGCGCAGCCAACGCACCGGAGTAGCTCTCTTGTGCAAACAGAACCTTTAGTTCCAGAGTCTGATACTCAGCTGACAGAGTATTTAAAGCATTGCCTGACTGTTGCGCCATGCGTGCTCTCTCCTTTTTTATCTGCTGATGCAAAGCAGAAATTTCACTTTCGATTCTAATCACTGCCGGTGAAGTTTCACTTTGATAGCTTGCCATCATAGTTTTCTCTGCCTGAAGCGTCGCCAATTTTGCTTCAAGCTGCGCAACAACAGCACTTATACTTTCCACGCTTCCTATTGGAGAAATCAAACCATTCAGGTTTTGATAATTTATGAGATCCTTTCTGGCACTATGAAAATTATCGTTTAACTCAGCAACTTGTAATTCAAGGAATCTGACCTGCTCTGCAGCTAGACGTTGCCCCATCGCATTCATATGGGCTTCACCCTCTCGCAGTAACATTGACAATATATCTAAGGAAACTTTCGGGCTGAATGCCTCAACTTTAATGCGTAATACCTGAGCATACTCATCAAACTCAACTGACACATGATTTAAGTAATATTCATGTAGATCCTCAATTGGAATATCAACTGATCGAAGACGGGAAAAGAAATCCACACTATGATTAGAATAGTGTTCTCGGAGTCCAAGCTCTTTATCTATTTTACGAAGCATATCGACAGACAATAGATAATCGCGTAAAAGCAGCATATCGCCACCCCCTCCGCCTCCACCACCTAACAATGAAGAAAAATTCAAATCTGGCACAGATATTTGGGGGCTTTCTAAGACAATATTACTTTCTGAAACATAACGGTCAGTTGCCCATAAACTCCAGTAGCCAGAAACAATAACGATTAAAAGCATGCACAGGGGCCAATATGGTTGTTGCCTAAAAAATAATTTCATTACAGCCTTCTATCTCACTTAGCTTTAACGGTTTGTTTATCGGTGCTCTCGTGGTATGCAGATATAGCCTCATTAATATCATCAAACCAATAAGCTTTACCTTCATCAAGCCAAATTCCGGCTTGGCACAGATCCTTTAAGATAGCCTCGGCATGCGAAACAATTATCAAACCTGCCTGACCAACACGATCTTTAAATGCCTTAGTTGCCTTTTCTTTAAAAGCACGGTCACCTACAGAGGTAGCCTCATCGGACAAAAAAACATCGAAATCAAACGCTAGCGATAAGCCAAACGACAGTCTGCTTCGCATACCACTTGAATACGTTTTGACAGGCTCATCAAATGCTTTTCCTATCTCAGCAAATTCTTCAACAAAGTTAATGATACGATCAATATCTTTTCCGGAGCCATGTACGCGCGCTACAAATTTCACATTCTGTCGTCCCGTCATAGACCCCTGAAAGCCACCGCTAATTCCTATTGGCCAGGAAACACTGCAATCCCTTATTATTTCGCCCCTATCCGGGGTATCCATCCCTCCGATTATGCGCAACAAAGTAGATTTTCCTGCCCCATTTCGTCCTAGCAGGCCGACACTTACCCCGGTGGGAATATCAATACTAATATCTTTTAATACCCAATCACTGCCATGATGATTATGATAGCGTTTATAAATATTACGAATACTGATCATTGAGCTTTCAGCCTCACAGCAAAACGCAAGTGTAATAAAAGTCCCAATGAAACCAGCCCCAATGCCCATATACTTAAATAGACAATACTAATGCCATTAATCGCACGATACGAATCAAAAAAACAAACTCTGAGGCTCTCAACACCATGAACGATTGGATTTAATATCAGATAACGCTGTATCTGGTGTGGTAAGTAATTCAAAGGGATCATTACACTTGAAATCAATATTAGTGGCATCGATGTGAGGTTGATAATTTTCCCAATCTCAGGAACTAAATCGGACAGAACAGACAATGTTAATCCTGCTCCTAATCCCAGCATCCAAAGAAGCAACCAAACAAACAAAGCCTCCAACGGCTCTGCTGGAAACAAATCAATTTCAAGTAATAGTCCGACGATAATAAAGAGCATAAAAATAAAACTTTTTAGCATCCCTTCTAAATAACAACGAATAAACACAGGGTCTATCGGTTTAACCTGGCGATAAGAAAACAGCCCTTTATATGCACTAACAGCGCCTATTGAACGTATCATATTCTCGCGAAACAGAAAGAAACTGAATAGCCCGCAAATCAACCACGGAATAAAGTGAACACCACCTATATTGTGTTGACCGCTGGATATAACAGACCGTATTCCTACCATCATCGCGACCAGAGCAATAGGTTCCAGTAACATCCAGAACCAGGCCATACGATTTGATGTCGTCCGCGCTAATGCCTCACGCATAAACAGCGCATGCCATACCGCACGGGTTACCTGCCAGGGAGTACGAGGTGATAACAATGAACTACTCCATTAGGTGTTGAATAATTACAGTCATAATATGATTCTACTGTAAAACTCTCTAATCAAAGACCTGTAACTACTTTAGTAGCCACCGCTATCTGATATAAAATTTGAGAGATACTGGTCGCCAGCTGTAAATTTTTGGTTGGTACGACAGGCAATACCAGAATTTCATCACCCGCTTTTAAAGACACATCTCCAGCATCACGCACCTCACCATTCTGTCGCACTATCAGGATTTTTGATTTATCTGCATGAGTACTAAAACCTCCCGCACCATCAATGTAGTCAGCAACACTTCTCCCGGATGTAAACACAACAGACTGAGGTACCAGAACTTCGCCGCTGATAAGCAGCGAGTCTGACTTTTCAGGTATAGTAATTACATCACCATCCTGTAAACGAATATTCGCTATATGGTCATTAGAGGCGACAACAAGTCGACCACTAGGCTCTGCTTTGGAAGCCCTGGCAATAAACTTAGTGATAAGCTCCGCTTCCTGAACACGGATACTGGCCTCCTGCGAGGTAGCGGAAGATGCGCCTAGATAGGTTGCCTCCAGACGTCGCAGGCTTTCATCTAAAGATTCCTTCTGCCGCAACGCGACGCTTTCACGACGCATAGAGATGCTGGTTGTATCAGTAATATTTTTGGGCACTGCGATCGAATCAAGAAAGTCTTGTAACATAATATCGCGGGGCAGGGAGTAACGGGATGGCCCGTAAAAACTTCCCTCTATCTCAACAACGATCGTGTCATAGCGTTTATCAATACTCAAAATAACTTCGTCGCCATTTTGCAGTGACTGCTGTTCGAAGTCTGCCAATGACAGGTATCCGGTTAGAGGCCCGCTGTTGCGATCTCCGCGTAACAATACATGGGAAACACCCGCTTTCAAATGCGTCAATTTAATCAGAGCACTGCCTGTCATCTCACTCTTTGCAAGCTCATATCGATATGAACGCTCAACATCGCCGGTCACAACTACAGACGCTTTCCGTTCACCGACCACCAGGGTATCACCATCACGAAACTGAGGTCGTGCCATCTGGCCATTCAATAAAAAATCATAAAGGTCGATAGTTTCAATCGTTTTACCGTTACGAATAACCTTAATCGCCCGATAGGTTCCCATTAGGTCATCAATACCACCGGCCTGATTAAGAAAGTAGATAGCGGAATCATTCGGTGTACCCGCATAACGACCGGGACGGGAGACAAAACCTGTGACAAATACACCCACCGGCTGGACGCCCTGCACCTGGGTATAAACATTGACGTTTTCTGGATAGATAGCTCGAACAGCGCCGCGAATTCGGGTATCAAGATCTTTATGGCTAAGCCCCTGAACTCTGACAGGGCCTATAGTCGGTATAAAAACATTACCACGAGCATCAACCGGCAACACCCGTTCCATCTCTATCGCACCCCAGATACGCAGAACAACCTGGTCCCCCGGAGTGACTTTATAATCTGAGTTTAGGCCATCTGATCGCAAGCCACTAAAACCACCATCAAATAACTGACTACCGAAAGGACGGATATCATCAGAACTGATGACTTCTTTAGAGCCTAACTGACCATAAGTCCCGGACTTCCAATCAATATTTTGTTGCACCTGCGGTGCATTAGAACCCCCGTTCATTAACTGCTGAACAGCAGGATCAAGATCACCGGCATTTTCTATAGCGGCGCTGGCCAAACCCGATATCAACAGGGCAACCCCTGCGACAAAACCTTTGTGAATAACGGTGCTAAGACTTGTACTGTAAAAATTCATCAATGAATTCCATTTAACGTTATAACTAACGATTATAGTTATCTGGGTATCAACCCCGCGAAAATCAGATGGCGACCGAAATCAATTCCCATCGAGTGGATTCAGGATCAGTGCAGGCAACAAAACGTTCTTTCGAAAGGTCATCGCTGATCACAACTTTACGACAGAAGCGCCCACTGGCTGCAAAATATGTCGCACCAGCCGTCAGATTTTTGCCTTGCAGGCTACCCGAAGAGATAAGAAGAGACAGGTCCTGTTGATTACCCGCCAGGATTTCATTCACGTCCGCGGGCAGAACATTCTCGAAGCCAACTTCAGGAGAAGATGACACTTCTCCTGATCTATGCAACGGTTGTGATGTACATGCTGTTAAAAAAACCACTGAAAATAACACAGCTGTGGAGTTGACTATTCGGGAGTTATTCAGCTTCATCAATCACTATCCATAACAAAATTTACAGGCCAAGATCATACAATATTATCACGCCAACTTACATGTCTCAGAGCAACTACTATATTGCTGACCTGAGTATCTGCCTTCAGAGACAAAACGACACCCTATTTAAGTCGTGTTTACAACCAGAAAGCGGCCTCTCATCCTCCTCAAAGCGGAATTTAGAGCGGTTCCTCAGCACACACAATTTCACCCAATGGCGAATTTCTTCCTGGGTCGCTTTACCCCTAAGATAAATGAACCAAGCCTGTGCCACTCATACTGCATGAGTTCAGCTACCGCAGCCCCCATTTCAGCGTATTTAATAATGGCTTGATTATAAAACCTGCTGTAAACCATCAATCTCTACCAACAGGAATCAGTATTTTTGGTAAACTGCTGTTATTTCTGTTCGGTAAACATCTCTGCCTCGAATCAGGCAGGCATAGCTAAGCACCAGACACTTTAATCTAATGAAACATTCAGCTATCCGCTATTAAACAACAATAGAATTAAAATGAGCCATAAAACAGACACTTCCAAAGCAGCGATTAAGTCCGATCATACACCCATGATTCAGCAGTACCTGCGAATCAAGGCCGACCACCCTGATCAGCTGGTATTCTATCGGATGGGGGATTTCTATGAGCTGTTTTTTGATGATGCGAAGAAAGCGTCTCAGCTGCTGGATATCTCCCTGACGGCCAGGGGCAAGTCTGCTGGTGAGCCGATTCCGATGGCGGGGATCCCTTATCATTCGGCTGATGGCTATATTGCGAAGATAGTACGTGCGGGTGAGTCGGTGGCGATCTGCGAACAGATTGGCGATCCTGCTACCAGCAAGGGGCCGGTTGAGCGGAAGGTGATGCGGATTGTCACACCTGGTACGCTGAGTGATGAAGCGCTTTTGGATGAGCGTCGTGACAGCCTGTTGATCGCGGTGAATACCGACCTGCAACGCTATGGTATCGCTATTGTAGATATCAGTACCGGACGATTCAGTTTGCTTGAGGTTAGTGGTGAAGAAGCGCTTCACGGTGAACTGGAACGCATTAAACCTGCAGAGATCCTCTTTAACGATGGTCATAACCTTGCCAGCCAGTTGCAGGGATACAAAGGGCTGCGTCCACAGGCCCCCTGGAACTTTGAACGTGAAACCGCTGAACGTCTGCTGTGCCAGCAGTTTCAGACCAAAGACCTGACCGGCTTTGGCTGTGACCATCTGCCAGTGGCTCTGGGGGCTGCCGGCTGTCTGCTGCAATATGCAAAGGATACTCAACGTACCGCACTGCCGCATATTCGTCGTCTGATTCTCGAGCAACGCGATGAAAGTGTGATTCTGGATGCCGCCACCCGCAAAAACCTGGAGATCGACATTAACCTTGCAGGCGGACGCGAAAATACCCTGGCTGCGGTGATTGATAAAACCGCCACGCCGATGGGCAGTCGTATGCTAAGACGCTGGCTCAATCGACCGCTGCGTTGCCGTAATACACTGCAATCTCGTCAGGCTGCCTTGCAGTGGCTGATCAGTGATTACCGCTTTGAACCGTTATCTCCCCCGCTGAGGCAGATCGGTGATATTGAGCGGGTGTTGGCACGGGTTGCCCTGCGTTCTGCCCGCCCACGAGACCTTGAACGATTAAAAAACGCGTTTCAAGTGTTACCTGAGGTTCAGGACCAATTAGCGTCGACTCAACCCACCTTACTCAAAACCCTGGCTGAAACGGCCAGTACCTTCCCGGAACTTTGCGACCTGCTAAATCGTGCGGTCATTGAGAATCCACCTGTCGTTATTCGTGATGGCGGCGTAATTGCCACCGGTTATGATGCAGAACTGGACGAACTGCGGGGGCTAAGCGAGAACGCCGGTGATTACCTGGTGCAGCTGGAAACCCGTGAACGGGAGCGCACTGGCATCCCAACGCTTAAAGTGGGTTACAACCGGGTGCATGGCTATTTTATTGAAATAGGCAAAGCACAGAAGGCAGAAGTGCCGGTAGACTATATTCGCCGTCAGACACTGAAAAATGCTGAACGTTATATCACCCCGGAATTGAAAGCGTTTGAAGATAAAGCCCTGAGTGCAAAAAGCCGGACGCTGGGCCGGGAAAAAGTCCTCTATGAGGCGCTGGTTGAAACCCTTGCCGAACAGCTCGCCGAATTGCAGGACAGTGCAGCGGCACTGGCTGAGCTGGATGTCCTCTGCAACCTTGCCGAACGGGCAGACAGCCTTGATTATGTTGCGCCGACCCTGACTGAAGAGCCGCAAATCCAGATCAGCGGTGGACGACACCCGGTGGTTGAAGATGTGCTGGACGATCCTTTTGTCGCCAACAATCTCAGCCTCTCACCCGAGCGGCAGATGCTGATTATCACCGGTCCGAACATGGGCGGTAAATCCACCTATATGCGCCAGGCCGCTCTGATTACCCTGCTCGCCCATATCGGCAGCTATGTCCCGGCGCAAAGCGCGACCATTGGTCTGGTCGACCGGATATTTACCCGTATGGGATCGTCTGATGACCTCGCCGGAGGCCGTTCGACCTTCATGGTGGAGATGACAGAAACCGCTAATATTTTGCATAACGCAACCGAACAGAGCCTGGTGCTGATGGATGAAGTCGGACGCGGCACCAGCACCTTCGACGGCTTATCCCTGGCCTGGTCTGCAGCGGAATACCTGGCCAACGAAGTCAAAGCGATGACATTGTTTGCTACTCATTACTTTGAGCTGACCGTACTACCAGAGCTCTGCCAGGGAGTATTCAACGTTCATCTGACGGCGATGGAACATCAGGATCACATTGTCTTTATGCATGAGGTTCAGGAAGGGCCTGCCAGTCAGAGCTATGGCTTGCAGGTTGCGCAATTGGCAGGCGTGCCGGGGAATGTTATCAGCCGTGCGCGGCAGAAGCTGATTCAACTGGAAGAGGACGCCGGCCAGACTGAACAGCGCCGCCAACCTCCTCCGGTACAGGATGATCTGTTTGTTGCTCCACGTCCCCACCCTGCTCTGGTTCAGCTTCAGGCGCTGGAACCGGACAACCTGACACCCAGACAGGCATTGGAGCTTATCTACAGCCTGAAAAAAGAAGCCGAACGGCGCTAAGCTCTGCAGCGAAGAGTTCTGCAGCAAAGAGCTCTACAGCAAAGAGCTCTCCAGCGAAGAGCTTTACAGCAAAGAGTCTTACAGAAAATCCGACGCAGTGAGAAAACGCAGACAAAAAAACCGGGCATCTCAGCCCGGTTTTTTTTATCTCTATCGGCAAACAGCTAGCCTTTAAGCAGGTCTTCACCGCTCAGGCCGTTACGTTCAACAATCTCGCGTAACTTGCGCAGCGCTTCAACCTGTATCTGGCGCACCCGTTCACGGGTCAGGCCGATCTCTTTACCCACCTCTTCCAGCGTACTCATCTCATAACCTCTGAGTCCAAAACGACGGGATAGCACTTCAGCATGTTTTTCCGGCAGCATTCCCAGCCAGCCTTCCAGGTTTCCGCTGATATTCGATTTCTGTAGCAACGTTTCCGGATCTGATGACTCCTCATCAGCAATTGTATCCAGCAACATCTTATCTGAATCTTTACCCACCGGAACATCAATGGAGGTCACTCGTTCATTCAAGCCGAACATCTTCTCGACATTCTCGACCGGTCTGTCGACCGCCGCTGCAATCTCTTCAACGGTTGGTTCATGATCCAGCCGCTGGGCCAGTTCACGGGCGGCACGCAGATAGACATTCAGCTCTTTAACCACATGGATCGGCAGGCGGATAGTCCGGGTCTGATTCATAATCGCCCGTTCTATTGTTTGTCTGATCCACCAGGTGGCGTAAGTAGAGAAGCGGAAACCTCTTTCAGGGTCAAACTTTTCAACTGCACGAATCAGACCGAGGTTACCCTCTTCAATCAGATCAAGCAGCGTCAACCCACGATTGATGTAGCGACGGGCAATTTTTACCACCAGCCGCAAATTGCTTTCAATCATCCGTTTGCGCGAGGCCTCGTCGCCTTTCAGCGCACGACGGGAGAAATAAACTTCCTCCTCAGCGGTCAGCAACGGGGAAAAACCGATCTCATTCAGATATAACTGGGTTGCATCCAACGATTTAGCATTCAGCAGGTCATTATGGGCCATACTGCCCTTGCCCCGGCCACTGTTGAGAAACGCCGGTTCGTCATCAGCTACATTGTCAACATCTGAATCGTCAACATCCGCATCATCCATATCAACGGAAACCGCATCCAGTTCCTGCTCACTATTTTCAACATTTACCATTGTTTTATTCCCGAGTAACCTGGTTTTTATAGATTGTTATTAGTTACTTCATAGTGACAATCAATAATTTGTTCATCTTTTACGCGGCAGATACATCATCGGATCCACAGGCTGTCCATCTCTGCGAATCTCAAAATGCAGCATTGTTCGGGCGGCTCCGCTATTACCAATTTCGGCAATTTTGTCACCTGTTTTTACCTTATCATTTTCCTTCACCAGAATGCGACTGTTATGCGCATACGCGCTCAAAAATTTCTCATTATGATGAATAATGACAAGGTTTCCATACCCCAGCAAACCACTTCCTGCATAAACGACTTTGCCTGACTCGGCTGCAAAAACCGGCTCGCCTTTACTCCCTGCCAAGTTGATCCCCTTATTCACAACACCCTTATCACTAAAGCCCTGAATAACCTTGCCTGTCACCGGCCAGCGCCACTCTAATGTTCGTTCAGCCACCGCCGCTGGCGGCTTTTTAGCAATCAGCGGTGGCGTAACAGGCTTAGTTTTAGCGTTCGCCGGGGGCGTCGGCACGGGTCTTTTTACAGCGGCAGGTATCTTCTGAGTTGCGGGTTTTGTCGCTATGGTGGACTTTGCGGGTTTAGCGACGGGCGCTGACTGCTGACTGCGGGGAGGCGGAGGAGTCTCTTTTAGAGCCAGAGTCTGGCCAGGGTAGATCTCGTAGCGATCACTGATACCGTTGCTACGGGCCAGCTGCCTGAAATCCAGCCCATAACGAAATGCAATTGAATAGAGAGTGTCCCCCCGGCGCACCTTATAATGACCTGGCTTATAGGGGTCGGAGCGCGTCTGACTACTGACGATTTTTACCGCATGCCGTCCGCTGATTGAGCGTTCGTCCACCGGCGAATAGACACTGGTTGAACTGCAGGCAGACAACATCAGTACACCGACAATAAATACCGGTGCCTTGAGGAGATCTGCAACTGCTCTCAGCATAATCTATTCCTTGGCGGTCTGATAACGCTCCATAACAACGACAATTGCGATACCAACCAGCGTTAGCCCAATCGCCCACACTAGAAAAGCAGGCTGACCCGTGATGCTCTCAAAATGCCAGGGGAGAACATTATCCTGCTGCAGCGGCACCTGTTCTCCATGACGGTTAATGCTATAGGCCAGAGTATATTTCCAGGGCCAGACTTTATTCAGCGACCCCAGCATAAATCCTGCAAGCAATGCCAGAGTCACTTTCCGGTGGTGGCTGAACATCCAGCTCAGCAGCCGGGAAAAACTCATAATACCGACAATACAGCCCAGCATAAACAAACCGATAAGTTGAAAGTCAGCGCCTTTCACTGCAGACAAAATATGCGCATACATCCCCAGCAACAGCAAAATAAAACTACCAGAGATACCGGGTAAAATCATCGCACAGATCGCAATTGCACCCGATAAAAAAACCATTAATGCAGTCGGCTCAACACTGACCGGCGCAAAGCTGGTAATGATATACGCCACAATTGAGCCGATGATAAAGCTGGAGATCAGATTCATATCCCATTTATCGATATGACTCATCACCAACCATACCGACGCCAGAATCAGACCGAAAAAGAACGACCACAACAGAATCGGGTAGTTTGCCAGCAGAAACAACACCCCCCCGGCAATCGTAGCGATACTGGCAACAATACCCGCCAGCAGTACGACCAGAAAAGTACCGTTAACGTGCTGCCAGAACGCCACAGGCCCCTGCTTAAACAGCACTTTGACAGCCCCCAGATTAAACCCTTTGATGGTATTGATCAGCTCTTCATAGATACCGGTAATAAACGCAATAGTCCCCCCGGACACCCCGGGCACGACATCTGCAGCGCCCATCATGACGCCCTTAAAAAACAGCCCCAGATACTCCCGGGTTGTACGCTTCGTAGTCATTCAATATTCCGTTGCATTGATCAGTTCAGCGTATCGTTCCGCTTAACAGAGGCACAAACTTAACCCCTTCCAGTACCGTTGTTTCGTACTCTGTTTCTGTGACCCGGATAACCAGTTTAAGTTGCTGATTCTGGGTGCCGCCAACCGGAATAACCAGCCGGCCACCCACGCTCATCTGTGCTAACAGCTCTGGGGGCACCTGCTCCGGGGCCGCCGTGACCATAATGCCATCAAATGGCCCCCGGTCAGCCCAGCCCATTCCACCATCACTGTGTCTCAACGACACATTGTGAATTTTCAGCAGGGAGAAACGCTGCCGGGCTTTTTCCTGTAACGGTTTAATCCGCTCAACACTGAAGACCTTATCCACCAGCTGCGCCAGGATAGTCGTCTGATAACCCGACCCTGTACCCACCTCAAGCACGCGTTCAAGCGGGCCACCCGCCAGCAGAATCTCGGTCATTCGAGCAACAATATAGGGCTGCGAGATGGTCTGATTAAAACCGATCGGCAGCGCCGTATCTTCATAGGCACGATGGGACAACGCCTCATCAATAAAAATATGCCGCGGGGTATTCCCCATAACATCCAGCACCTGCTGACCGGTAATACCCTGCTCTTTGAGCCGCTCCACCAGTCTGCCGCGGGTGCGCTGGGAGGTCATCCCAATCCCCTGCAACTGCAACTTATTCACTCTAAATCCTCAAGCCAGTTACTCAGATTATCCATACCGGAATACTGTGTCATATCGATATTCAGCGGTGTAATTGAAACATAGCCGGACTGTACCGCAAAAAAGTCGGTTCCCGGCCCACAGTCCGCCGCAACACCCGCACCGGCAATCCAGAAACGCTGCGTGCCGCGGGGGTCGATAGACTCAACCGGAGCATCAGCCACCATCCGGTGACCCAGACGGGTGACATGGATCCCTTTCAACTGATTCAGTGGCAGGTCAGGCACATTTACATTTAATACCGTGCGCGGTGACAGCACCAATCCACGGATATCTCTGATCAGCTGCCGCACCACTTCTGCTGCAGTATCATAATGAACCGGACTGCTTCCCGCCAACGAAACCGCAATAGGCGGCAGGTGCAGATGACGTCCCTCCATCGCAGCAGCAACCGTTCCGGAATAGATAACATCATCGCCCAGATTTGAGCCACAGTTAATGCCTGAGATCACCATATCGGGGGGTTCATGGTAGATACCGCCGATCCCCAGATGAACGCAGTCAGTCGGCGTACCGTTAATACCAATAAAACCGTTCTGATGATGGTGCGCTTCAAGGGGACGGTCCAGCGTCAGCGAGTTACTTGCACCGCTGCGGTTACGATCAGGCGCGACCACCGCCAGTTCATGATCCTGCGCCAGAATTCGCGCTAACGCTTCCAGCCCCGGAGCGTAAACCCCATCATCGTTTGACAGTAACAGTCGCATTACTCGACCTCCGCTTCCTGTTGCCCTGACGCGGAGGTCACCTGAGCCAGCTCTCTGAGAACACTGGTGGCAAAGCTTCCGGCAGGCAGATTAAAGGCGAGCAGAAACTGATCTTCAGCCTCCTGCTCGATGGTCAGATTAGCGGGCATCAGTCGGGTTGAGCGACGCTCCTGATTCAGACCCAGACGCTCCAGCCCTTCTAACTGCTCCTGCCAGGGTGCTAACTGCTCGCTCTCCCAGGCCGCTGCATCAGCAGAACAGATTGAACGACCCCGACCCCACATCGCTGCAGTCAGATGCAGATCACCAGATGCAAGGCGGCTGAGAATAGTCTCATCCTCCACATCATAGGAAAAACAACTCTGACTGCCGTTGATCATCAATACATCCCCCGGCATTGGCTGAGCAAAAAAAGACTGCCCAATACGTTGGGACACCAGCTGATTAAACATAAATGAGCGCACCGCAGAGATATACAGGCCTTTCTTATGCCGTTGCCGCTCTTTCAGTTTACCCGCTATCAGCAGGGCGCCCTTGGAAAGATTACCCTGATGATGACCAAAGCGTTGTTCACCAAAATAGTTAGGTACGCCGGCGCGAATCTGCTCCGCCCGGCTTAACAATGCCGCGGGCTCTGTCACCTGACGCAGGCGAATCTGAAAGCGATTGCCGTTAAGGCTTCCCAATCTCAGCTTGCGGGTATGCTTAACCGCCTTCAGCACTTTGATAGTATCGGTTTCAAACAGCGACCAGGTTAAAGGAGAGCGCCCCGGCAGATGCACACTGAACCATTGCTCAGTCACCGCATGGCGGTCTTTCTTGCCGGCGTAGCCCACCTCTTTAGGACTGACCTGACAAAAATGTGCCAGTTGCCGGGCAACCCAATCGGTGTTTTCACCGGTTTTACGAATATAAAGAAACACATGATCGCCGCTGCCTTCCGGTTCAAAAGAGAGATCTTCTGTGACCTGGAAATCATCGGCTTCAGTTCGGATAACTGCACGACTGGCAGGCTCACCGTAGAGATAGTTTAACTCGGTTGGAAAGTTCATTAACGCTAGGGTTTCCGTTACTGACCGCTATCGGCCGGTGGCTTACCTGGCAACGCCGGGACCAGTTGAAAGAAGGACTCACCCTCCTTCACCATTCCCAACTGATTTCGGGCTCGCTCTTCCAGCGCATCAAGTCCCTGCTTGAGGTCTTTCACCTCAGCATCTAATTGATGGTTTCGATTTACCAGAAGGTCGTTTTCGGCCCGTTGCCGCTCAATCTCCTGCTGTAGCGCCTGAACTTCAGCCAGATTCGCTTCGCCAAACCATAGCCGGTACTGCAGCCCGATCAGACTGATCAGCAGCAACAACATAATCGAACGAAATAAACTCAGGCGAAACACAGTCCGACAGCACTCTACTCTGTATATAGTCAAAAAAGGGGGCGTTTAGCCCCCTTAGTATTCCATAGATCAGGTTAAAATTAACCCTGACCCTTAATTTCAGACAGGCCGTTGTACACAGCGTCCGCACCCAGCTCTTCTTCGATGCGCAGCAGACGGTTGTACTTAGCGACACGGTCGGAACGGCACAGCGATCCGGTCTTAATCTGGCCGGCAGCTGTACCGACTGCCAGATCAGCGATAGTGGTATCTTCGGTTTCACCTGAACGGTGCGAGATAACCACGGTAAAACCAGCATCTTTAGCCATCTTGATAGCATCCAGCGTCTCAGACAGAGAACCGATCTGGTTAAATTTGATCAGAATGGAATTGCCGATATTCTGTTCGATACCCCGGCTGAGGATCTTGGTGTTGGTCACAAACAGATCATCACCCACCAATTGAACCTTACCGCCAATCTTCTTCGTCAGGTACGCCCAGCCATCCCAGTCAGACTCGTCCAGACCGTCTTCGATAGAGACGATCGGGTAGTTTTCGGTCAACGCAGCCAGGTAGTCACTAAAGCCTTCAGCATCAAACACTTTACCTTCGCCAGACAGGTCGTACTTGCCATCTTTATAGAACTCAGACGCAGCACAATCCAGCGCCAGAGTGACATCTTTGCCCAGCTCATAGCCAGCATTTGAGATCGCTTCCTGAATGACAACCAGCGCCTCTTCGTTAGAGGCCAGGTTAGGCGCAAAACCACCCTCGTCACCAACAGCGGTGCTCAGACCACGGGCTTTCAGTACTGCCTTCAGCGCATGGAAAATCTCAGCACCACAGCGAAGACCATCGGAGAACTTAGTAAAGTTAACCGGCTGCACCATAAATTCCTGGATATCAACGTTGTTATCCGCGTGTTCGCCACCGTTGAGGATATTCATCATCGGAAGCGGCAGTGAAAACTGACCCGCAGTGCCGTTAAGCTCAGCGATGTGCGCGTACAATGGCATACCCTTAACAACTGCGGCCGCTTTCGCAGCAGCCAGAGACACCGCCAGGATAGCGTTAGCCCCCAGATTCTCTTTGTTCTCGGTGCCGTCCAGCTCAAGCATTTTATTATCCAGCGCACGCTGATCGGTCACATCCATACCGATCAGGGCTTCACGGATAACGCCATTCACCGCACCAACCGCTTTCAGAACGCCTTTACCCAGATAGCGGCTTTTATCGCCATCGCGCAATTCAAGGGCTTCACGTGAGCCGGTAGACGCACCTGACGGTGCACAGGCAGAACCTATCACACCAGACGCAAGGATCACATCCGCTTCAACGGTAGGGTTACCACGGGAATCGAGAACTTCACGGGCCTTAATGTCAGCAATCTGTGCCATTGACTAAACTCCAAATAGTATAGGTATTCTTTATTTTTCGAGGTCTTGATAGGCCAGCGCGGCTTCAATGAAACCGGTGAACAAACCGTGACCATCCCTCGGGGTAGAGGTAAATTCAGGATGGAACTGACAGGCAACAAACCACGGATGGTCCGGCGCTTCCACCACTTCAACCAGCTCGCCATCAACAGAGCGACCGGAAATAATCAGGCCAGCCGCTTCAAGCTGAGGAACATAGTTGTTGTTAACTTCATAACGATGACGATGACGCTCTTTGATCTCAGTTGAACCGTACGCCTGATAGGCTTTAGTGCCCTCTTTCAGCGTACATCCCTGAGCACCCAGACGCATAGTGCCGCCCAGATCATCCTTATATCCACGAATCTCTTTGGCGCCCTCTTCGGTCATCCACTCAGTGATCAGACCCACCAGCGGTGAAGGCGTATTCGCATCAAACTCAGTACTGCTGGCATCGGCAATACCGGCCACATGGCGGGCATATTCAATCACCGCCACCTGCATACCCAGACAGATACCCAGATAAGGCACCTTGTTCTCCCGGGCATATTTAACCGCTGCAATTTTTCCTTCGACACCGCGTTCACCAAAACCACCGGGCACCAGAACTGCCGATACATCCTTCAGCAGGTCGACACCATCACGCTCAATCTGTTCAGAATCAATGTAGATGATGTTCACTTTGGTACGCAGCGCGATGCCCGCATGGGTGATCGCTTCGATCAGCGATTTATAGGCATCCAGCAGCTCCATATATTTGCCAACCATCGCGATAGTCACTTCACGATGAGGGTTCAGCTTGGCATCGGACACCCGATCCCATTCACTCAGATCAGCAGGTGGGCACTCCAGATTAAACTGTTCGATAACAATCTGATCCAGTTTCTGTTCACTCAGCATCCGCGGGATACGGTAGATGCAGTCTGCATCCGGCAAAGAGATAACCGCACGTTCTTCAACGTTGGTAAACAGGGAGAGCTTGCGGCGCGAAGATATCGGCAGCGCAAAATCAGAACGACATACCAGAATATCCGGCTGAATACCGATCGACCGCAACTCTTTGACCGAGTGCTGTGATGGTTTGGTCTTAATCTCACCGGCAGTCGCAATATAGGGCACCAGCGTCAGGTGCATAAACATCGCCCGGCGGGCACCCAGCTCAACCCGCAGCTGACGCACCGCTTCCATAAACGGCAGGGACTCGATGTCACCTACGGTGCCACCGATCTCTACCAGGGCGATATCCGCATCGCCGGAACCTTCCAGTACCCGACGTTTGATCTCATCAGTAATATGAGGAATAACCTGAACCGTACCACCCAGATAATCACCACGACGCTCTTTACGCAGCACATGCTGATAGACACGGCCTGCCGTAAAGTTATTGCGTTTGGACATCGTCGTACGAATGAAACGCTCGTAGTGCCCTAGGTCCAGGTCAGTTTCGGCACCATCTTCGGTAACAAATACTTCACCATGCTGGATCGGGCTCATGGTCCCCGGATCTACGTTGATATAGGGATCCAGTTTCAGCATAGTCACTTTCAGCCCCCGGGCTTCAAGTATTGCTGCGAGTGATGCGGATGCGATGCCTTTCCCCAATGAGGAAACAACACCACCTGTGACGAAAATATATCGCGTCATGGGGAACCTGTGTCTGGTCGTGAAAAGTGAGTCGAGCTGTTCCGAAAACAGCTACTAAAGATGGGGCTACAGGGTATCAGAATCACCCCGCACAGACAATGCAGTTGGCTGCCAATTCACTGCAAAACCACTGCCTTTTTTTTCACTCTGCCAACCTTCGCAGATACAGATCCCCGGCAAAGCAACAATCTCATCACCAACCACACAGACCGGCCATGAGCTTCGTTGCCAGACGGGAACACGGAGTTCCTGAAAAACCTTCTTCAAACTGCATGAACCACCCCGCCCTACCGGCTTGCAACGATCCCCGTCACGACGGTTACGCAGGGTCACACCTGACAATGATTTCAACCCCGCACCATCGAGATCAGAATTAACAACCAGACAGCCCTGAACAGTCACTTCGCCTGCCAGCGTCAGGGGCCGACCACCCCACTCAAACACTGATTCATCGGGTTGTAGCAGCAACACTCCCTGATAGCGACGCAATTTCACCTCTCCCAGCGTAACAATCGGCTGCCGATCATCAGCTGCAGCGATCAGCTTAATGATACTCAGAATCTGACGCTCACCGACAGCAACCCCTGCCCGACGCAACCAGAAACGCAGCAGATTGTTTCTGCGTGGCTGACTCAACCGCATCAACGCTTCGCAGCACAGCCCACCGTCTTTAGAGACGGACGCACTGTCCATCTCAGCGAGATCGTGGTGTAACTGCTCTGCTTCTTCCATGTAACGAGCGGTATCCGACCAGCGCTGAGAGAAACCCGGCCAGCGGGCCTGCAACAGGGGCAATACAGCATGACGCAGGTAGTTACGATCATAACTCAAGTCGGTATTACTCGGGTCTTCAATCCATTCCAGCTGCTCAGCTTCAGCCCACGCCATGAGCTGCTGCCGGGACACCGACAGCAACGGCCGGAACAGCTCTGCCCGACCCAACGACCGACGTTCAGGAATACCGGCAAGACCGCGCACACCGGCACCCCGCAACAGACGAAACAACATGGTTTCCGCCTGATCATCCAGGTGATGAGCCAGCAACAGACAATCCCCCGATTGCAGAATATTCTCAAACGCCTGATAACGCGCACGACGTGCCGCCCGTTCAAGGCTGGCCGAGCCATCGACAACGACTTTTTCACTTCTAAAGGGGAGGTTGAGCGTATTGGCTAAGCGACCACAGAAGGCGCTCCACTGCGCTGACGGAGTCTGTAACTGGTGATCGATATTGACCACCAATATCCGGTCGGCCGGGAGTGCTCTGGCAGCCAGGTGAAGTAAAACGACGGAATCCAGCCCACCACTCAAACCGATCACCCAGCGCGTCACCGTACCGGATCGATTATCAAGCTGCTGATTGAAGTGGGACTGAAGGTCTTTCATGTAGCTTACTTATAGCAGTGTTTAACTCTGCTGGCAGACAAAAAAAACCGCCGGGGTAGCCGACGGTTCCGATATTACTGGCTGATGCCGTAGGACATAAGACGCTGATAACGTCGTTCAATGAGCTCTTCCGGCTCAATCTCGCTGAGTCGATCCAGCGTTTCCAACAGATGTTTTTTCAGATTCGCAGCGATCAGACCGTGATCACGGTGGGCTCCGCCCAGCGGCTCATCAACAATCTGATCCACCAGGCCCAGCGCGTGCAGACGATCTGAGGTCAGACCCATCGCTTTAGCAGCATCCGGTGCACGGTCTGCACTCTTCCACAGAATGGAGGCACAACCTTCCGGAGAGATAACTGAATAGGTAGCGTATTGCAGCATCATCAGCTCATCACAGACACCGATAGCCAGGGCGCCTCCAGAACCACCTTCACCCACAACGGTCGCGATAATCGGCGTATTCAAGCGAGACATTGCCGCCAGGTTGAAAGCGATCGCTTCCGACTGACCACGTTCCTCTGCATCGATGCCAGGGTAGGCCCCCGGAGTATCAATAAAGGTCAGGATCGGCATCTTAAAACGCTCAGCCATCTCCATCAGGCGCAGCGCCTTACGGTACCCTTCAGGACGCGGCATACCGAAATTACGACGCACTTTCTCTTTCACTTCGCGGCCCTTCTGATGGCCAATCACCATCACCGGACGACCTTCCAGACGGGCAATACCGCCGACCAGCGCACGGTCATCCGCAAAATGACGGTCACCATGAATCTCTTCAAACTCGTCGAAAATTAGCTTCACATAATCAAGCGTATAGGGACGTCGCGGATGGCGGGCGATCTGGGAGATCTGCCACTCACTCAGGTCACTGAAAAGAGATTTGGTCAGCGAACGGCTTTTAGCCTGCAGCTTGGAAATCTCTTCCTCAATATTCAGCTCATTGTCATCACCAACCAGACGCAGCTCTTCAATCTTGGCTTCCAGGTCTGCAATTGGCTGTTCAAAATCCAGATAATTGGGATTCATGTATTGATATTCCGTAAGTTTGCTTCGTTCCGGCCGGGACACAGTAGCAACTAAAGATCAGCCGACGATAAAATTTGGCCTAATTCTACCCTGTGTAGCAACTAAGAACCACCCTGATCAGTAGCGAATCCTGACCGCATCACCACCAAACTGATCCTTAAGTTTGATCAGCAGATCATCCGTCGGCTGCACCTGCCACGCCTCACCCAGACAGAGTGTCGCTGAGGCATTATTACTGCTATATCGCAGCGCCACCGGCATCTTCACACTGCCTTTATGTGCAGCCAGAAGCTCACCAAAGGCCTTCAGCGACCGCTCTTTCAACTGTGTATCCTGACAATCAATCTCGATATGACGACCATAACGCGCGCGGCACTGAGTGATATCAGTCACCTTATTGCCGCGCACTTTGAGCTTGTCGGTGCCGGAGTAACTATCGATGGTGATCTCGCCCTCAATCAGCAGTATTGAGTCTTTATTAAGCATGGTGCGGTATTCATCGTAGGCTTCACCAAACAGCGATACCTCAATGCGGGAGGTGCGGTCGTCCAGAGTGACAAAACAGAGCGAATCACCCTTTTTAGTTTTCTTAACGCGTACATCCACCACTAAGCCCAGCATCTTCTGCTGCTGACCCCGCTGTGGCACCAGTTCCACGATCCGCCGGGTGATAAAGTTAGGCAGCTCCGACTCATACTCATCAATCGGATGACCGGTAACATAGAGCCCCAGGGTGTCTTTCTCGCCCTGCAAACGCTCTTTATCGGTCCAGCGCCTCAGCTTCATATACTCAGCGTAAGGATCGCGCGGCTCTTCCGCCTCGACATCACCAAACAGATCAAACATGCCGGCGCTCTGATTGCGCTCAGACTGATCAGCCGCTTTCAATGCTTCGCCGATAGAGGCCCATAGCTGGGCACGGTCCGGCCCCACATGGTCCAGCGCACCGGAGCGCACTAACGCTTCCAGCACCCGCTTATTGAGTTTTTTACTGCCCACCCGTTTGCAGAAATCAAAGATATCCTTGAAATGTCCGCCCTGATTACGCGCCTCAACAATCGCCTCAATCGGGCCTTCACCGACTCCCTTGATAGCGCCCAGGCCGTATACAATCTCACCCTTGTCGTTAACAGTGAACATATATTCACCCCAGTTAACGTCCGGGAGCACCAGCGGCAACTTCATGGTGCGACACTCTTCGATAAAGATCACCACCTTATCGGTGTTCTGCATATCTGAGGAGAGCACCGCCGCCATAAACGGCGCGGGGTAGTGTGCTTTCAGCCAGGCGGTCTGATAGGAAACCAGCGCATAGGCAGCTGAGTGGGATTTGTTAAAGCCGTAACCGGCAAATTTTTCTACCAGATCAAAGATGTTGCCTGCCAGATCGGGGTCGATGCCGTTAGCTGCAGAGCCCTCCATAAAGGAGCTGCGCTGCTTCGCCATCTCCTCCGGCTTTTTCTTACCCATCGCCCGACGAAGCATGTCGGCACCACCGAGGGTGTAACCGGCCATCACCTGGGCGATCTGCATAACTTGTTCCTGGTACAGGATAATACCGTAGGTGGGCTCCAGCACCGGTTGCAGACTGTCCAGCTGATAATCTGCATGCGGATAGGCGAGTTCTGCCTGACCATGCTTACGCAGAATAAAGTCATCCACCATGCCTGATTGCAGCGGGCCGGGACGGAACAGCGCTACCAGTGCCACAATGTCTTCAAAGCGGTCAGGCTTAAGGCGGCGAACCAGATCTTTCATACCACTGGATTCAAGCTGGAACACCGCGGTGGTTTCGGCGGATTTAAGCAGCTCAAAGGTGGCTTTATCTTCCAGATCAATCAACGCGATATTCAACGGCTCTTCGCCATTTTTCGCCCGGATCCTATCGATGGTTTTCACCGCCCAGTCAACGATGGTTAGTGTACGCAGCCCCAAAAAGTCGAACTTAACCAGTCCGGCTTCCTCGACATCGCTCTTATCGAACTGGGTCACCAGGCCGTGACCAAACTCATCACAGTAGGTTGCCGAGAAATCGGTCAGTTTAGTCGGTGCAATCACCACCCCACCGGCATGTTTACCGACGTTACGGGTGAGACCCTCCAGCTTGAGGGCCATCTCCATGATCTCCTGAGCCTCTTCGCTGGAATCGACGAACTCCTTCATCAGCGGCTCTTCAACCATCGCCCGGGAGAGAGTGATACCCACTTCAAAGGGGATCAGCTTAGAGAGCCGGTCCGCCAGACCAAACGCTTTGCCCTGCACCCGGGCAACGTCACGCACAACCGCTTTTGCCGCCATGGTACCGAAGGTGACGATCTGGGATACCGCATCCCGGCCATAGGTCTCGGCGACGTAATCAATGACCCGGTCACGGTTATCCATACAGAAGTCGATATCGAAGTCGGGCATCGATACCCGTTCCGGGTTCAGGAAGCGTTCGAACAGCAGGTCGTATTCCAGCGGATCAAGATCGGTAATCTTCTGCGCATAGGCGACCAGTGAACCCGCACCTGAACCCCGCCCAGGTCCGACGGGTACGCCGTTATCCTTGCCCCACTGGATAAAGTCCATGACGATCAGGAAGTAACCGGGGAAACCCATCTGGGTGATGATATCCAGCTCAAACCGCAGTCGTTCCTCATAGGGACGGCGTTTTTCTGCATAGTCCGGGTCATCTTTGTCCAGCAGAATCTCCAGACGTTCTTCCAGCCCCTTCCAGGAAACATCGGCAAAAAACTGATCCATCGTCATCCCGGCCGGGATGGGGTACTTCGGCAGATAGTAGGTGC
This sequence comes from uncultured Amphritea sp., assembly GCF_937127095.1. Classification (GTDB taxonomy): domain Bacteria; phylum Pseudomonadota; class Gammaproteobacteria; order Pseudomonadales; family Balneatricaceae; genus Amphritea. Next base: position 98,316 of record NZ_CAKZLP010000008.1, on the reverse strand, counting down.
CAAGATCCAGCTGAACGTTACAGCGTTTAGCGATCTCAACGGTATTTTCAATTGCAGAAGGGATATCACTGAACAACTCAGCCATCTCTTCAGCGGTGCGCAGATACTGCTGTTCGGTGTAGTTCTTCGGCCGATGGGGGTCTTCAAGGGTTCGACCCTGGTTGATACAGACCCGCACCTCATGGGCTTCGAAATCTTCGGGCCGGAGAAACATCACCTCATTGGTGGCGACCAGCGGGCAGCCGGACTCATGGGCCAGTTGAACCGACGCATGTACACAGCTCTCATCTCCGGGACGTCCGGTGCGTTGAATCTCCAGATAGAAACGATCAGGAAACACCTTTTGCCACGCGTCCAGCACGGCTCTGGCAGAGTCGTTATCCGCCAGTGCCCGTCCGATTTCGCCATCTTTGGCACCCGACAGAGCAATCAGACCCTGTGAGCGTTCAGCGATCCAGCTCTTTTTCAGCAGCGCCAGTTCCGGCTGGATATTCTGACCTTTTTCGTAGGCCAGCGAGATCAGCTCCATCAGGTTACGGTAACCCTGCTCATTCATCGCGAGCAGCGTCATCCGGTGAGGCGTTGCTTCCGGGTCGGTCTCATTTTCGATCCAGATATCTGCACCAAAAATAGGTTTGATACCCGCACCGGTGGTCGCTTTGAAGAACTTAACCAGAGCAAACAGGTTTACCTGATCGGTAATCGCAATGGCAGGTATCTGCTGATCTTTGGCAACATTAACCAGCTCTTTAATACGCACCAGTCCATCGACCAGTGAATACTCTGTATGTAGTCGAAGATGTACAAATGCCGGGTCAGTCATTTCAGCTCGTTTATTCAGTTAAGTTCGTTATTAAAGGCTATTAACAGAGAGTAACTCTGCAACGGGCCTGAAGCTGCGTCGGTGTTCTGGCAGCGGGCCTAAAAGACGCAATTTTTCCATATGCAGCGCGGTGGGATAGCCTTTATGTTGGGCAAAACCATAGCCCGGGTGACGCTTATCCAGCTCGGCCATCTCCCGATCACGATACACCTTTGCCAGAATTGATGCGGCACTGATGGCGGGTTCTTTCAGATCACCCTTAACAATCGCCTCGGAAGGACAGGGCAAACCGGGAGGGCAACGATTGCCATCAATCAGGGCAAACTGAGGCACAACTTTAAGCTGATTAACGGCGCGCTGCATCGCCAGCATGGTGGCATGCAGGATGTTCAGTTCATCGATCTCTTCAGGTGTCGCCCAGGCGATAGACCAGGCAAGAGCATTCTCCTGAATCAGCGGAAAAAGCTGTTCACGCTTTTTCTCGCTGAGTTTCTTCGAGTCGGTCAGACCGCTGATCGGCTTAGCCGGATCGAGAATAACCGCAGCAGCAACGACATTGCCAATCAAAGGGCCGCGCCCCACCTCATCGACACCGGCAATCAACCGCTCCGCGGCAAAATCAAACCCCAGCGTCTTCACTCAGCCTCCCGCGGGATTGCAGCAATTGAACGATCGCATCGGCCGCTTTTTTACTGGCATCCTGTCGTAACTGCAGATGGATCTCGTAAAAGCGCTGTTTTAACGCGCTCTGCTCATCACTGTCTATCAATGCCTGCTCAATCGCTGGCCCCAACACCTCAGGGCGCACTTCATTCTGCAGGATTTCAGGCACTAAAGGCGCATCTGCCAGCAGATTCGGCAGGGATATATATTTACTACTGAGCAAGCGGGAGATGATTTTATAGGTAATCGGAGCCATCCGGTATGCCACCACCATCGGCTTTTTCAGCAATAATGCTTCAAGGGTCGCGGTACCCGAGGCGATCAACACCGCGTCCGCAGCGGTCAAAACCTCCCGCGAACGCTTCAACACCAGTTTTATAGGCAGATCACTGTAACGGCTATCGATCAGCGCACGTAAATGATCAAAACGCTCCTGATTGGCCGCCGGCATCACAAAGACAAGATCAGAGTTGCGCTTCAACAACCAGCGCGCGGTATCCAGGAAAGGTTCTGCCAGATATTTCAACTCGCCGCCGCGACTGCCGGGCATCAGCGCGACAATGCGCTGCCCATGGGGCAGATCCAGATCGGACCGGGCACCTGGCTGATCCGGTTCAAGGGGAATCATATTCGCCAACGGATGGCCAACGAACTCAACCGGCATCGCATGTTGCTCATAAAACTGAGCTTCAAACGGGAACAGGGTGAGCATCAGATCAGTTGTTTTGAGGATTTTAAACACCCGTTTACTGCGCCAGGCCCAGACCGATGGACTAACATAGTGCACCGTCGGAATACCTGCAACACGGAGTTTACCTTCCAGATTCAGGGTAAAGTCGGGAGAATCGATACCGATAAAAATATCCGGGCGATGCTGACAAAAGCGGGACACCAGCGATTTACGAATCCCCAGCAACTCTCTCAGCCTGCCAAGCACTTCAACCAGCCCCATTACGGATAGACGTTCCATAGGATAGAGACTGTCGCAGCCCTCGGCCTGCATCAGCTCACCGCCAATCCCCTCAATCTCAATATCAGGAAAACGCTGTCTGAGTTCTGCCAGCAGGCCAGCACCCAGAATATCTCCGGATGCTTCACCTGCTACGATACCAATGCGCAGGGTACTCATACCCTAACGGATGATGCCCCGGGTGGAGGCTTTGAGGGAATCAGACAACAGCTTAAGCTCCGGCGTTTCAAGCACCAGCGGCTCAAGCTCAGCTATCGCCTCATCCAGCTTCAAACCCTGACGATAGATGATTTTATAAGCACGCTTGATATTCTGAATTGCCGCCGCAGAAAAACCGCGCCGCCTCAGCCCCTCAGCATTGATGCCATGCGGCTGAGCGCTGTTGCCATTAGACATGACAAATGCAGGAATATCCTTGAGCACCACACTACCGGCACCACACATACTGTGAGAACCGATCAGACAGAACTGATGCACAGCGGTAAAGCCACCCAGGATAATAAAATCTCCCAGGTGAACATGCCCTGCAAGGGCGCAGTTATTAGCCAGAATATTGTTATCGCCAACGATGCAATCGTGGGCTACATGAACATTCGCCATAAACAGGTTATGACTGCCAATAACAGTAATACTGTTATCCTGGATCGTACCCCGGTGCACGGTACAGCCCTCACGGAAGACATTGTAATCCCCGATCTGCAGCTGTGTAGGCTCACCGTTATACTTTTTATCCTGACAGTCTTCACCGATACTGGCGAACTGATAAATATGGTTACGTGAACCGATTTTAGTCGGCCCCTTGATAACAACGTGAGAATGAATTTTAGTCCCGGGACCGACCTCTACATCGGGGCCGATAACCGTCCAGGGACCCACCTCAACATCATCAGCCAGGCGGGCAGACGGGTCAATAATGGCGCTGGAGTGGATCAAAATTAGACCTTTCTATCTGCACAAAGAATAGTTGCCGAGCTTGCCAGCTCTCCGTCAACTGTAGCACGAACATCAAACTTCCAGATACCACGCTTTTCAGAAACGATAGTGGCTTCCAACTGAAGTCTGTCACCTGGCACGACAGGACGCTTAAAGCGTACTTTATCAGAACCGACGAAATAATAAATTGAGCCATCTTCAGGCGTCTTATCCATGGTTTTAAAGCCAAGAATTCCGGCAGCCTGCGCCATCGCCTCAACAATCAGTACACCCGGCATAACCGGATGATCCGGAAAGTGGCCATTAAAGAAGTTTTCATTCACAGTGACGTTTTTATAGGCGACGATCGACTCACCCGGCACCAGCTCAACCACCCGGTCTACCAGGAGGAAGGGGTAACGGTGAGGTAAATATTTGCGGATCTCTTTTACATCCATCATCATTCAGGCTGACCTTCAGTATGCTGCTTTACAATATGTTCTAAACATTTAACCCGACGAGACAGCTCATCTAACTGACGAAATCTCACCACATTACGTTTCCACTGCTGATGCGGCTCCATAGCCGTTCCGGAAGAGTAAACTCCCGGCTGCAATATCGATTTACTAACGAGCGTCATCGCGGTGATATGCGTACCATCTGCGATCGTCAGATGCCCGGCAATACCGACAGCACCCGCGATAGTACAATTTTTTCCTATGCGGGTGCTACCAGCAATGGCGGTACAGGCAACGATTGCCGTATTATCGCCAATATTAACGTTATGACCGACCTGAATCTGATTGTCGAGTATGACACCATCGCCAATAATTGTATCATCCAGCGCCCCACGATCGATGGTGGTACCTGCACCGATCTCAACGCGGTCACCAATTCTAACGCCACCCAACTGATGAATTTTCAACCATTGGCCATCATCATTGGCAAAACCAAAGCCATCGGCGCCGATCACTGCACCGCTGTGGATAACGCATAATGCCCCCACCCTGACCTCGCTGTACAGCGTAACATTGGCAGCGATACGGGTGTTTTCACCGATCACACTGCCGGGGCCAATAACACTGTTAGCGCCAATCGTCACACCGGATGCGATCTTCACATCATCACCGATAACCGCATGTGCGCCTATAGTTACATTATCCGCTAACACCGCCGATGTACTGATCTCTGCGGAAAGACTGATAGCTGCTACCTCAGTCGTCTGCTGCTGACAAAACAACGCGGTTGCCCGTGCATAAGCAATGTAAGGGTCTGCAACCACCAGAGCAATCGAAGCTACGTCGTTACGATGCTCAGCCCGCACCAGAACAGCACCGGCCCGGGAGGCCTGCAGCTGCTGCTGATAACGCCCATTGTGTAGAAATGACAATTGCTTTTCAGTAGCCGACTGTAATGTCCCTATACCCTCGATCAGGCAATCTGAAGTAACCGTTTCAGCCCCAAGCAGGCTAGCCAGCTCAGCAACAGTAAAAGAAGGTTTCGCCATCGGTCGTTTACTGCTTATTCAGCAGTTCAACAACCTTTGCAGTAATATCCAGCTCAGGCTTTGCAAAGATGGTCGCTTGTTTGCTGACCACCATATCATAGCCCTCTGTCTCGATCAGACCACGAATAACTGTATCCAGTTTGGGCCGCATCTCTTTCAGAAACTCGTCTTCACGCAGGCGTTGTTTCTGCTGTAACTCTTGCCCTAAACGCTGATATTCGCCATAGGCTTTCTGAAACTGCACACGCTGCTGATCCTGAACTTCCTTAGACTGAGTGCCCTGGCCTTTTTTAATATCGTCCTGAATCTTTTTCGCCTGAGCTTCCAGGTCGATAAGTTGCTTTTGCTCGCTGCTGAACTCTGACTTGAGCTTCTCACGGAATGCATCCGCAGCTTTACTGGTCAGCAAAGCCTGTTGCACGCTGAGCGCAACCACTTTCTCAGCCATTGCATTGAAGCTGAATACCAGCCCTGCGATAAGTATCAGTGATCGAAACATAGTTGGTCGAAGCATTGTTTTCTCCTTAGAAAGTTCGTCCAAGAGCAAATTCGAAGAACCGCTCATCGTCTGTATCTGTTGCATTTAGCGCCTTAGACAGTGCAATTGAGATCGGCCCGATCGGGGTCAGCCAACTGAATCCAAAACCGGCAGCGTAACGCAGTTCGTCAAATTTAATACCGCTATCACAGCTGTTACTGGTAGGACACTCTGTTAAAAAAACGTTACCGGCATCGACAAATAGCAGGGTACGCATTGAACTTGAGTCTTTAATAAAGGGGACCGGGAAGATAAGCTCAGCGCTCATATCAACAGCAACATTCCCGCCAAAAGGGTCAGCCTGTGAATCTCTGGGACCCAGCGAGTTGGATTTAAATCCGCGTACTGAACTCAAACCGCCGCTATAGTAGTTCTTAAAGAACGGGTAGGCGTTATCTCCCAGCTTACCCGCAAAAGCAAGTCGACCTCTCAGCGAGCCAATAAGACCCTCTTTATCTTCTGTCAAAGGGTAATAGATACGCCCCTTGTACTGCTCTTTGTGATAAGACAGATCGCTACCGGGAATCCCTATCTCAATCGAAGCACTTTGAGAGTAGCCCTCAGTAGGGAAGATTTTCCGGTTCAGGTGATTATCACTCCAGCTGAACTGAACGTTGAAAATATTGAAATTGTCCCCCTCCTCTGCGAGATAGTCGGTCACCTCCGCTGAAACATCAGTCGAGGGCTTAACCTTGATCCCTTCATAGTTCAGACCGAAATTGAGGCGCTGATAATCATCCATTGGATATCCGAAGTTAACCCCTGCACCCAGAGTATCAGTCGAGTAGTTACTGACGTTTTCCTGATCATAGTTGGTTTCGCGGGAATAGATGTTATAGCCGCGACTGACGCCATCAACCGTATAGTAGGGTTCAACATAGCTGAACTTGTATTCGGTGATGGTATCACTTTGTGTAACACCAAAGCCGACGCTGTTACCGGAACCGAGGAAGTTATCCTGCTCGACACTCAGGTTGAGGATTGCGCCACTGGTCTGGGAAAAGCCCACACTGGCAGAGAAGTTACCGGTATTGTCTTCGATAACACTGTATTCCAGATCCACCTGATCATCCGTACCCGGTACCGACGCAGTTTCCACATTCACATCTTTAAAATAACCGGTCTGGGCAATACGCTGCTTGGATCGCTCGATGGCCGCGGAGGACACAAGACCACCCTCGACCTGAGACATTGAACGCCGGGCCACGACATCGGCGGTTTTAGTGTTGCCTTTTATCGAGATACGGCGCACATAGGTCAGATTTCCGGGTGCAATAAAGAACTGCAGATTAACGGTATTATCGTCATTAATCTTAGGCACCGGGCTGACATTGGCAAACAGATACCCCTTATCGCCCAGCTTTCGAATCAGTGCATCCTGTGATTCAGTCATGTCGCGACGCGAAAAAGTAGCCCCTTCGACAACCGTTATCGCATCCAGCAACTCCTGCTCATCAATTACCAGATCGCCGGCAACAGCTACGCTGCCAACGGAGAACTTCTCACCCTCAGTCACACTGACAGTAATATATACGTGCTTTTTATCCGGAGACAAAGAGACCTGAGATGAATCGATGGTGAAATTGATATAACCCCGGTCAAGGTAGTATGAGCGCAGTCGCTCGAGGTCGCCCGCCAGTTTTTCCCGGGCATACTTATCAGAGTCACTGAAGAAATCCCAGAAACCCGGCAGCTTGAGAGAAAAACCATCTTTCAGATCTGCATCGGTGAACACCGTATTACCGACAATATTAATATGCTGAATTGTGGCAACCTTACCCTCTTTAATATCGATATTCAGGGCAACGCGATTCTCTGAAAGCGTCTCAACCTCAGCGTCGATAGCGGCGCCATAACGACCCTGCCCCGCATACATACGTAGCAGGTCCTGGCGGATTTTTTCCAGCGTTGCCCGCTTAAAGACATCGCCTTCACGCAGACCATTCTGTTTCAGACCATCCAGCAAAACTTTATCGTCCAGCACCTTATTCCCGTCAAGACGGATGAGACTGACAGCCGGACGCTCCTGAACCTTAACGATCAGCACATTACCATCACGGGCAATACGGATATCGTCAAAATAACCGGTACGGAACACCCGCCGTGTAGCCTCAGCGATTTCGCCCTGATCAACGCTCTGCCCCGAATCAATATCAAGGTTACGCAGCACCAGGCCGGGCTCGACACGCTGCAGCCCTTCCAGACGCACGTCTTCCACAGTGAATGATTGCGCACCAACAACCGCCGAAAACAGTGCCAGGGAAAAGAGAAGTCCGATTCTGATCTTCATGAACTGGTTCTTATATTGAAATAGATAATTTAAAGTCGCATCAGATCATTAAAAATAGCGACGCCCATAAGCGAAAACAAAATTGCCATCCCGATTTTCAACCCGACCATCTGCACCTTTTCAGATACCGGCCGTCCCCTTAGCAACTCCACTGCGTAATACAGCAGATGTCCACCATCCAGCATAGGGATCGGTAGCAGATTAAGAATACCGAGACTGATACTCAGATATGCCAGAAATCCGGCAAACGCCTCAACACCAGAGGCAGCAGAAGCGCCTGCCACTTTAGCAATGGTTATCGGCCCACTCAAGTTTTTTACGGATAACACGCCTTCGAGCATTTTCCAGATAGAATCCAGAGTCAGGCTAATCATCTGCCAGGTTTTAGAGAACGCACCGCCGATTGACTCGATAACACCATACCGAACATCCCGCAGCATCTCTGCTGGCCACTCAACCGGCGCAACACCGGCACCGATATAACCAACCGTAGCGGTCACTTCCGGCTTCGCATCCGGCGTAATCGTTAGCGTAAGTCGCTGACTGTTGCGCTCCACGTCAAACTGAAGCGCCTTACCGGGGCTCTGGCGAACAATATCAACCAATTGAATCCACTCTGACACCGGCCGGCCATCTACGGCGATAACCCGGTCTCCGGCTAGCAACCCACCCTTACCCGCGGCACCCTCCTCGACGACCTGCCCGATCACCGACGGATACACGGGACGGTATGGCTGAATACCCAGCGCTGACAGAGGACTTTGCGCTTCAGGATCAAAATGCCAACCAGTCAGATTCAACTCGTAATTCTGCCTCAGACCGTTAGCACCCTGACGCAGCGTAACTGGCACCACTACTGACTCACCGAGATAGGCCGCCAACGCAAGGTTAACATCATCCCAGGAGTGCGTTTCACGCCCGGCAACAGAAAGAACCTCATACCCTGGCTGCAACCCGGATTGCTCCGCAACGCTATCCGGGGTAATGCTACCAATCACCGGAACTACTTTTTCCACGCCGGAGACCAGCATCCCCCAATACACTAACACCGCAAACAGCAGGTTAACCACAGGTCCCGCAGCAACAATCGCAATCCGCTGCAACACCGACTTGCGGTTAAAGGCCTGATCCAGTAGTTCCGGCGCAACATCAGCTTCGCGCTCATCCAGCATGGACACATAACCACCCAGGGGAATCATGGCGATAACGAACTCAGTATCCCGCCGGTCTCGCCAGCGAATCAGGGGCTTACCAAAACCAACCGAAAAACGTAAAACTTTGACACCGCAACGCCGGGCCACCCAGAAGTGTCCATATTCATGAATCGTCACCAGAATACCCAGAGTGACGATCAGTGCTAATACGGTATTTATAATATCCATCTTTCCTCAGAATCAGCTAATCGCTAACAACTGCACACCCATCACAAACACGGGCCCTGCAGCAGTAATACTGTCTATCCGATCCAACACTCCACCATGACCGGGGAGCAGCCGACTACTGTCTTTAATGCCGCGATGACGCTTCAACATACTCTCAAACAGATCACCCAGCACAGAGGCCAGTCCGGCAACCATCGCTAATAGCAACAGATAGACTCCGGTAAGCAGATCAAGTTCAAGATAGATAACAAAACAGAAGGAGATTGCTGCGCAAGAGGCAAGGCCGCCCCACAGCCCTGCCCGGGTTTTACCAGGACTGACGTTAGGCGCAAGTTTAGCCCGCCCCCAGGTTTTACCTGCAAAATAAGCACCGATATCAGCTCCCCAAACCAGAAGCAGCAACATCAGCAACAAAGTATCTCCCCGGGGATGATGGTGCAGACTGACCAGCGCCATCCAGCTGGAAGCAAGCACCAGAATACCGATCAGAGCACGCTGCCAGATAGTCTGCCAGCCACTAGCGGCAGGATAGCGTACGACCCAGAACGCAGCCAGTAGCCAGAACACTACCGCTAACATAAGAAAGCCACTAAACGCCGCATCCGGGGAATAGTAATTAAGCGCCGCAATGAGCGCTGCAATAAACGAGGTATATGCAAAACGTACAGTGGGGAGACTCAGGCCCGACAGATTAGCCCATTCCCAGGCACCAAAAAGAACAATGGCAGCAACAAACAGTTTAAACACATCAACACTGGAGAGGAACAGCCCCGCCAAAACTAACGGAGCTAACAGGACGGCAGTCCATACCCTCTGTTTAAGCATTCTCAGCCTCTATCTGTTCACTGGTTTTACCAAAACGGCGCTCGCGTGTGGCGTAGCTTTGAATCGCGGCTCCCAGTGCATACTTATTAAAGTCGGGCCACAATAGGTCACTGAAGAAGTATTCACTGTAAGCCATCTGCCAGATCAGGAAGTTACTGATGCGCTGCTCACCCGCAGTTCGGATACACAGATCCGGCGCAGGCAGATCACTCAGACAGACCATCGACCCGAGCAGATCAGCGTCCAGCTGTTCCGGGGTAAAACTCCCGTCTACACAGCCCTGGGCAAAACGCCGGGCCGCTTCAACTATATCCCAGCGACCACCGTAGTTAGCGGCCACATTCACCATAAGGCCCGTATTACCCGCTGTCAGCGCTTCCGCTTTATCGATCTTTTTCTGTAACGAGCTACTGAAGCGACTCGTATCACCGATAACGCGCAAGCGAATATTGTGCTTATGAAGCTTTTTTACTTCACGATCCAGTGCCAGCGCAAACAGCTCCATCAACCCTTTAACTTCCAGGGGAGGTCGCTGCCAGTTTTCGCTACTAAAGGCAAACAGCGTCAACACTTCTACACCCAGCTCAGCACATCCTTGCACCACACTGCGGACACTGTCCACACCGGCGCGATGCCCGGCCAGACTTCCCTTTCCATGTTTTTTCGCCCAGCGGTTATTACCATCCATAATGATCGCAATATGACGTGGTACAGATCTTCCCGCAGGCAAACTGAGCTGTAATTTTTCAGACATATCAGATGCCGATAGCTGCTGTTAACAAGCCACCGGCTATTCCCTTCAAATTTCCATCAGGTCCGATTCTTTGGCCACAAGCAGCTGATCAACATCAGCAATAAACTTATCGGTCAGCTTCTGAATCTGGTCTTCACCGCGATGCGCGTCATCCTCGGTAATCTCTTTCTCTTTCAGGAGATCTTTGATATCGCCGTTTGCATCCCGGCGAATATTACGGATAGAAACCCGGCCATTCTCAGCTTCGGCACGCGCCTGACGAATATAGCCTTTACGGGTTTCTTCGGTCAGCGCAGGCATCGGCACACGAATCACCGCACCAGCAGTCGACGGGTTAAGACCCAGATCAGACTTCATAATCGCCTTTTCGATATCCGGGACAAGGTTTGACTCCCATGGAGAGATGGACAGAGTACGACCATCTTCAACACTGATGTTTGCTACCTGACTCAGCGGTACAGGGGAACCATAGTAATTTACATATACGGTTTCCAGAATACTCGGATGTGCACGACCGGTGCGAATCTTCTTCAGATTGGTCGCCAAAGCATCAAGACTTTTACCCATGCGTTCCTGGGCATCTTTCGCTATCTCATTCAGCATATATCTCTCCTACCGTCTCATTATTATCAATGACGGTTCCTTCGTCGCTACCAACAATCAGGTTGGCAAGCGCACCTGGTTTGTTCATATTGAAAACCCGGACCGGCATATCGTGGTCACGGGCCAGACAGATTGCAGTCAGATCCATTACGCCCAGCTGCTTATCCAGCGCCTCATCAAATGTCAGATGGCGATATCGCTTAGCAGAAGGGTCCTTCATCGGATCTGCGGTATACACACCATCAACTTTGGTGGCTTTAATTACTACATCCGCATCGATCTCGATGCCCCGCAGACACGCGGCTGAGTCAGTAGTAAAAAACGGGTTACCGGTACCCGCAGAAAAAATCACAACGTCACCCTGAGCCAGGTAACGGACCGCATTACGCCGGTCATAATCATCTACCACACCGCGCATCGGAATAGCAGACATGACCCGGGTAGCAATATTACAACGTTCCAGGGCATCACGCATCGCCAACGCATTCATAACGGTTGCCAGCATACCCATATGGTCGCCGGTCACCCGATCCAGGCCCGCAGCACTCAATGCCGCTCCACGGAACAGGTTGCCACCGCCAATAACCATACCGACCTGAACACCTATACCCACCAGCTGGCCTATTTCCAGCGCCATCCGGTTTAACACTTTAGGGTCGATGCCGAAATTAGCTTCGCCCATCAGGGCTTCGCCACTTAACTTGAGAAGTATACGTTTGTACTTGGAATGCTTATGTGAGGCAGGCATCGCTATCGTCTCCACCCGGAATGAGTTCGAACAGTGTAACAAGAAAAAAATAGATTGCGCACCCAGAACAGGTACGCAATCTGCGCAGGATCAGTTTTTAACCTTTCAACTGCTCAGCAACTTCAGCAGCGAAGTCTTTGTGCTCAACTTCGATACCTTCACCTACTTCAATGCGGATAAATGATGCAACAGAAGCGCCTGCATCTTTAACCAGCTGACCCACTTTAACATCAGGGTTTTTAACAAAAGCCTGTTCTGTCAGGCTATTTTCAGCCAGGAACTTGTTGATCCGGCCAACCACCATCTTCTCAGCGATCTCAGCAGGCTTGCTCGCCATATCAGGCTGTGCCAGGATGATCTCTTTCTCTTTAGCAACTACATCAGCAGGCATATCTTCCGGGCTAACCACCTGTGGGTTAACCGCAGTTACGTGCATCGCAACATCTTTAGCCAGCTCAGCGTTACCACCATTCAGCGCAACCAGAGCAGCCAAGGTGCCGGTACTGTGAACATAGGCAGCAACCATCTCGCCTTCTACGATCATGACACGACGAACACTGATGTTTTCGCCGATTTTCTGTACCAGCGCATCACGCACATCGGTCAGTTCACCCGCCATCAATGCTGCAACATCGGTCTGCTTATCAGCAAACGCCTTTTCCAGCACAGTGTTAGCAAAGGAGGTGAAGTTGCCATCGCGGGCAGCGAAGTCAGTCTCAGAGTTAATTTCTACTGCAACAGCAAAGCTGTTGTCATCAGCGATTTTAACGACAACGATACCTTCAGCAGCGGTACGGCCCGCTTTCTTAGCGGCTTTCATACCTGATGCTTTACGCAGCTCTTCGATCGCCAGATCTACATCGCCATCAGCAGCAGCCAGCGCTTTCTTACACTCCATCATACCCAGACCGGTACGATCGCGCAGTTCTTTTACCTGCGTAGCGGAGAAGTTTGCCATTTGGTTTTACCCCATTAACAGTCTATTGATTCAAATTCAAAAAAAGGGGAGCAACTCAGCTCCCCTCCAGCGTGTCTGAATAGTCTATTCAAACCGCTTGACAGTCTGATTACTCAGCAGCAGCGTCGTTTTCAACTTCAACGAATTCGCTCTTTTCACCCGCTTCAACTTCAGTACCTTCAGAGCATGCATCAGCAATCGCTTTAACGTAGATCTGAATGGCACGCAAAGCGTCGTCGTTGCCCGGAATAACGTAGTCAACGCCATCAGGGTTGCTGTTAGTATCAACGATACCGATAACAGGGATACCCAGCTTGTTAGCTTCGTTGATAGCGATACGCTCGTGATCAACGTCAACAACAAACAGTGCGTCTGGCAGACCACCCATATCCTTGATACCGCCGATAGACAGTTCCAGCTTTTCCATCTCACGCTGACGCATCAGAGCTTCTTTCTTAGTCAGCTGAGCGAAAGTACCATCCTGGCTCTGTACTTCCAGATCACGGAAGCGACGGATAGACTGACGGATAGTCTTGTAGTTAGTCAGCATACCACCCAACCAGCGATGGTTAACGTACGGCATATTCGCACGCAGTGCTTCTTCTTTGATGGTTTTGCTGGCAGCACGCTTAGTACCAACGAACAGAATCTTGTTCTTGTTGACAGCCATGCCCGCAACTACATCCAGGGCACCGTTCAGTGCTGGAAGAGTGTGTTCCAGGTTGATGATATGAATCTTATTACGAGCACCGAAAATGTATTTACCCATTTTCGGATTCCAGTAACGGGTCTGGTGACCGAAGTGAACACCTGCTTTCAGCAGGTCACGCATTGTAACTTTTGCCATTATATTTTCCTAAGTATAGGGTTAGACGTCCATGCACCCCAGCTCCCAACCGCAAGCGGCACCCAAGGAGATGTGTCGGTAACATGTGTGGATTTATGAAATTTGAGTTTTAAAACACAAATGTTTACAAACATAAATTTCGAGCGCGATTTTATACCACAAACCGCCTTTGTTTTGAAGCAGCAATTATAATCTATTTATCCTCAGTGTTTTGTTCTTAGTCCCTAAATTCGCTACAATCGGTTAACTGTTTACACTATATTGTCTTTCGCCCCAAAGGCTTACAATTTTAAGGGTTTATATGAGCATTACTATCAAAACGCCGGAAGAGATCGAAAAAATGCGCGTCGCCGGCCGCCTGGCTGCGGAAGTACTGGAAATGATTGCCCCTTTCGTTAAGCCGGGCGTCACCACAGAAGAGCTCAACACACTCTGCCACGACTATATGGTCAATGAACAGAAAGTGATTCCTGCACCACTGAACTACCACGGTTTTCCAAAATCAATCTGCACCTCGGTTAACCACGTTGTCTGCCATGGCATCCCCAATGACAAACCCCTGAAAAACGGCGATATTATCAATATTGATATCACTGTCATCCACGATGGTTACCACGGCGACACCAGCCAGATGTTCTATGTTGGTAACGTCCCACCCCACGCGCAGCGGTTGTGCGAAATCACTCAGGAATGCCTGTACAAAGGTATGGAACTGGTCAAACCCGGCGCTCGCCTGGGTGATATCGGTTATGTCATTCAACAACATGCCGAGTCGCATCATTATTCAGTGGTACGTGAATACTGCGGCCACGGCATCGGCATCGGCTTTCATGAAGACCCTCAGGTGGTGCACTATGGCAAACCCGGCACCGGCGTTGAGCTGCTGGAAGGGATGTGTTTTACCATCGAGCCGATGATTAACGCGGGTAAACGCCATGTCAAACTATTGAAACGGGACGGCTGGACGGTGGAAACTGCCGATAAACGACTCTCTGCTCAATGGGAACACACGATTCTGGTAACAGCTGTCGGTTATGAAGCGCTGACCAAACGCAAGGATGAAGTATTCTAACCTACTGCTGACGGGGACAATCCATGTCGCACACCGCTTTTGCTGCCGATGAAACGCTCTTTTCAGCCAGTGACTTTACGGCTGCTCTGGCGGAATCAAAATCTCCCATACCCGTTTTCAAAAATGCACTGAAAGCAGCCCAGGAAAAGATGGATGCCCGCTTTCGGGACGGGGAAGATATCCGCAAACTGATCTACGGTCGGGCCTGGCTAATCGATCAGCTACTGCTGCAAGCCTGGAACCTGTTTGAATGGCCTGCGACAAAACATTTCTGTCTGATGGCTGTCGGAGGCTATGGCCGCGGGGAACTTCATCCCCGCTCCGATGTAGACATTCTGATTCTGCTGGACAACATCAGTGACAGCGAAGTGCAGGACAGCATCAGCGGTTTTCTCACCCTGCTCTGGGATATCAATCTGGATATCGGCTCCAGCGTACGCACCATTGATGAGTGCTATGACGAAGCGCAAAACGATATCACCATCGCCACCAACCTGATTGAATCACGTCCACTGGTGGGCAATGCCGACCTGCATATTCAGATGTACCTGCGGGTAACCTCCGAGGGCGCCTGGACCGATAAAGAGTTCTTCCTCGCCAAGGTTAACGAACAAAACGGTCGTCACGATAAAACCAATGACACCGAGTACAATCTTGAGCCAAACCTGAAGAACTCCCCGGGAGGACTGCGGGACCTGCAGACCATTGGCTGGGTGGCGAAACGACACTTTGGTGCCACCTATATCCGCGACCTGGTGGATCACGGCTTCCTCACCGAGCTGGAACTGGACACCCTGAATAAAGGCGAGCTATACCTCTGGACAGTTCGCTACGCCCTGCACATGCTCGGCCAGCGCCGCGAAGACCGCCTGCTGTTCGACCATCAGCGCAGCCTGGCAGACCTGTTCGGCTACACCGACCAGAACGGCGCGCTGGCGGTTGAGCAGTTCATGAACAAATACTATCGGGTCGCCAAAGCGATGTCGGAATTCAACGGCATGCTGCTGCAATATTTCGATGAGGTTATTCTGCGCCATGAAGAAGAGCAGGTAATTGAACCGCTGAACAATCGATTCAATCTACACAACGGTTTTATCCGGGTGGCGTACGAGAGCGTCTTTGAACACCACCCATTTGCCATGCTGGAGATGTTTGTACTGCTGGCGCAAAACCCTGAGATCAAAGGGGTGCGGGCGTCCACCATCCGCCTGATCAGAAATAACAGACACAGGATCGACGACGAGTTCAGAAATGATATTCGTAATACCTCGCTGTTTATGGAGCTGTTAAAACAGGAAAAAGGGGTCTCCACTGAACTGAAGCGGATGAACCGCTTCGGCATTCTGGGTCTGTACCTGCCGGAGTTTGGTGACATTGTCGGCCAGATGCAGCACGACCTGTTCCATATCTATACCGTTGACGCCCACACCCTGAAAGTGATTCAGAAGATCCGCAAGTTCCGCCATAAGGATCAACGGGAGAAGTTCCCGATCGCTTATCGTATTATCAATCAGCTTCCGAAACTCGAACTGATCTACATCGCCGGCCTCTATCACGATATCGCCAAAGGCCGTGGCGGCGACCATTCTGAGCTGGGCGCAGAAGATGCGATAGCCTTCTGCCTGCGTCACCACCTGGGTAAGTGGGACACCCACATGGTGCAGTGGCTGGTGCGCAACCATCTGCTGATGTCGATGACCGCCCAACGCAAAGATATTTCCGACCCCGATATTATTCTGCATTTTGCCAAACAGGTTCGGGATATCGTGCACCTGGATTATCTCTACATCCTCACGGTCGCTGACATTAACGCCACCAACCACAGTCTCTGGAATAGCTGGCGCGCCACACTGATGCGTCAGCTGTATACCGAGACCAAACGGGCCTTGCGTCGGGGTCTGGAGAATCCGGTTAACAAAGATGACCGGGTCGAACAGATCCAGAATGAAGCCCTGGCGATTATGCAGCGTAAAGGGTTTAACGAACATGAAGTGATGGAGTTCTGGAAACTACTGGGCGATGATTATTTCCTGCGGGAACAACCGCAGCATATCGCCTGGCAAACCAAGGCGATCCTCGAACACGGAGATTCTGATCAGCCGCTGGTGATGATTCGCAAAACCTCTTACCGGGCATTTGAAGGCGCGACCGAGATATTTGTCTACATGCCCGATCTGCCAAAACTGTTCGCCGCCGCGGCCTCGGCCCTGGATCAGCTCAACCTGAACATCCAGGATGCCCGTATTATGGTGGCCGACAACAATCAGGCACTAAACACCTATACGGTACTGGCTGAAGACAACATGCCACTGCCCGATGATGACGCGTTTCTAGAGACCATTCGCAAACATCTGGTTGAAGAACTGGATGATCCCGATGATTTCCCAGCCATTATTCAGCGTCGCATTCCACGCCAGATGAAACTATTTGCTTACCCTACTCAGGTCAACATGAGTACCGATCCGGCCACCCAGCTGACCACACTGGAGATCATCACCCCTGACCGCCCAGGCCTGCTGGCTCGCTTAGGCGGTATCTTTGTTGATTTTGATATCTCGGTACGTAAGGCAAAAATCGCCAGTATTGGCGAACGGGTAGAAGACTTTTTCTTTATCACCGATGATCAGGGGCACCCTATCAGCGACCCGGACATCTGTATGAAGTTACAGCAAGCCATCTGTCAGCAACTGGACGAATACAGTAAGTCCGCCTGAACCCCACAGACGACCGACATTGACGATGAATATGAGACGTAATCATGGATAAACAGACCCAAACCGAACTTGAAGCCGCCGCCTTTCGCCGCCTGGTACAACATCTGGATGAACGTAAGGATGTGCAGAATATCGACCTGATGATCCTCGCCGGTTTCTGCCGCAACTGTCTGTCCAAGTGGTATAAAGCGGCCGCCGACGAACAGGGCGTTGAACTGAGTTACGAACAGGCCTGTGAACAGGTCTACGGCATGCCCTATTCCGAATGGAAAGCGCAACACCAGAAGAAGGCGACACCGGAGCAACTGGCGGCCTATGAAGCGACGCAGAAGCCCCACCAGTAAACCGCATCAGGTAAACGGTTGAAACTTACCAACCGCAGGCAATAAAAAAACGCAGGTGCGATAAAGCAGCTGCGTTTTTTTATTTTTTTGCCCGCGCTTATGTCAGCGCGGGCAGTGTTACTGATTACTTGCCTGCCAGGCCCGCTGCACCTGATTCAGATCAACCTCAAGAATGGTGGCATAGACATCGGTCTGCACCGGATAACTTTTCACCACCCGCGCCCCGCGTACAATCCCGGCCACTGCGCCCTGGAACTGGTTATTCTGCAGAATCATATCCTTCACCGAGGTCGTGCCCGCCACATACTGGCCATGCACCAGCGCGGTCAGCTCACGATAGGCATCCAGCTTTGATGCCTTCATCGCCATCAGCACCTTATGCTGCTGGCTCTGGCCCTCCTGCAGACTGATCGGCGCATAACCGGTCACCTGCACCCAGTTTGGCTCTACCGGGGTATTATCAACACTGGGCGGCAGATCGGGTAGCGCAGAGATAATATCCTTGGTGGACTCAACAAAGGTTTCACAGCCCCCCAGAGAGATAACCAGCAGTATCGCCAGAGCCCCCAGAGTCAGTTTTTTCAGCCAGGATTTCACTTTCACTCTGCACGCTCCGCAGCCGTTTGACGGGTACCATTTTCAATAATCATGCCGTCATCCATCGCCTTAATCGGATCATAACCCGGCAACTCACCTTCCAGCCGAACCGAGGGGATATTTGTCTGGGCCGCCGCCAGTATCTGACGACTGGTGGTATCCAGCACCCGGGCATTGATAATAATGCCATCCGGATGCTGACTATAGGTACCGGTCAGGACGAAATGGATGCGAAAACGGTTACGAATCCCGGAGAGGTTTTCAGCGGAAAGTGGATCTTTAACCGTGGTATTCAGACTCACCGCGCGAAAA
This sequence comes from uncultured Amphritea sp., assembly GCF_937127095.1. Classification (GTDB taxonomy): domain Bacteria; phylum Pseudomonadota; class Gammaproteobacteria; order Pseudomonadales; family Balneatricaceae; genus Amphritea. The sequence continues at coordinate 79,457 of NZ_CAKZLP010000008.1, read as the reverse complement.
TCGACCAGATTATAGCCATGCTGCTGCAGCTGAAAGATAAAGTTCTCACTCAATCGTTCGCCGGTCGGTGTACCGGAGGCTTTGCTGCCCAGCTGCACGAATGGAAGGATAGCAATCGGCAAGCGCTTTACATGATTCTCGCTCAGTCCGACATTTAACTGTATCGCCATCTGTGCCACCGCTTCGCTCAGCGGATCAGCACCGGAAGGCTGATCAGCAACCACCTTGACCTCATGTTTGGTCAGTTCCCGCTGCGCTTCAAGATTAGCCGCTTCTGCTTCCTGCATCTGCACCAGCGCCTGCGGATCAACACTCTGCACCGTCACCGGAACCGGCTGATTCAGCACACATCCAGTCAACAGGATTGGACCAAGCAGTAAAGAATATCTCATCGACACCCGACACCCAGAATTAAATATGCGTTTAAACTAACATAAATCAGGTACTTAAACAGTCCCTGCCGTATTGCAACAGATCAATAATTTGCATACCTTAGTGTATTATCGGTCACCCAGAAAGTATGTTTAGTCCTATGATGCGTATCGTTGCAGCACTATTGTTCAGCCTTCTCAGCCTGTCACTGCATGCCGTTACGATGGAAGCAGAGGGGCGCGCACTGATATTCGACAAGGATATTGATTCCGCGCGTCAGGCTGCCATCAAAAATGCCACCCAGCAGGCATCACTTCAGGCCAGTGCTATTGTCAGCAGCACTCAGACCATTAACCAGGGTGTCCTGAGCATCGACAATATGCAGGTCAGCACCCTGGGGCTGGTGGGCAACATCGATATCCTCGATGAAAAAATTCAGGGGCGCATGCTATGGGTTAAAATCCGCGCCGATATCGACTTTGAAGAGGGTTGCGCGGCAGGAGTGTCCGGGCACGGCTACCAGAAATCCGTAGCGATCACCGCGTTTCCTCTGCTCTATCCGCAACAGGCCAATCTCGGCTATCTAAGCAATATTCAGACGGAGCTGAGCCATATTCTCAGCAACCAGATCAATCAGACCAGCAATTTGCGGGCGATGAATGCGGGCATGCTCAATGTCCTGGAAAGCGCCGCTACGGCACCAACCCGCCAGCTCAGCGCGGGTGCGCTGACCACCGTACTCGACTATACCCGCCAGCTGGATGTGCAATACATCGTCTCCGGCGTGATTCGCGATATGTCTATGTACGACTCATCGGTGATCGATCCGAATCGTAATATTCTGGTAGATCTGTATAACCGGATGGATTATCGCAGTAAACGTCACCTGCGGTCGCTGGTGCTGGATCTGTATATCCATGACGGATTTTCCGGCGCATTGCTCTTCAGTAAACAGTACGCTACCGCCGGACGCTGGAATCTCGAACCCGAAGCCCGCCCTGGGTTTGCCAGCGCAGAATTCTGGCGACTGGATTACGGCAAGCAAACCCGGGAGATGTTGAACCAGATTGCTGCCGACCTCAATAACGAACTACGCTGCATGCCCTTCTCGGCCCGCATCACCAAAAGCGAAGACAACCTCCTCTGGTTTAACGCCGGAGCCCTGGCAGGCATAAAAGCGGGCGACAAACTCACGGTCTACCGCAAATCAAACTTCTTCACCGACGATATGCGCAGCCATGTACAACTCGCCAACACCCGCAAAACCATCACCGTCACCGAAGTTCAACCCATGTTCTCCATCGGCCGGCTTGCAGAGGATGGCGCGCTGTACAATATACAGCCAGACGATGTCGTGATTTCCTGGTAAGCGCGGAGCGCTTACCAGGCAGACCGCCGCTTCGCGGCTCGCTAGACGCGACTGCGTCGCTTGCTAGTGGCTAGACGAAAAACTTCGTTTTTCTTGCTAGAAAAAGCAAAGAAGAAAGAACTATATTGCTCTCTCTTTTATATAAAAAACCTAAAACAGCAAAAATATAAAAAACTAAACCTTCTCAAACCTTTCTACAAAAACAGATTTTATTAATTTTTCCGGTAATTTCACTTTGAGATAATTTTAATAGCTGCTCCGTAAAATACTGTTTGGCCAATGGATACACCGTCATAGCATAACTAGCAAGCTCTTTTCTCTTCTTTTCAGAGCACTCAAAAGGATTAAAATCAATACTTTCCACACTGCCAAGATAGTTTATGAATGTATCTGTTTGGCCCTCATCCTTGTCTTGTTTCAACGCATCAAGTTCTTGCCTAGCAATTTGCTTTATTTCTAATTTAAGCTCTTCGAGATGCTCAACCATGTCTTTTAGTTCAGTAGGAAGCCCTTTTACTTTTACTAAATCATACGATGCGTTTTTAGTAATCAAATGGGTTTTAAGAGGACCATCAATGAACTCATAGATACTGCTGAGAGAGTATTGACTCACTTTTGGCGAACCAGGCTCTTGATAGGGTACATAATAATAATGAACCTCATCACCTGTAATGGATAAAACACTGCCCTTGGAAGGAATATCACTTTCATTTATGGAGCGGTCTATATGATGAACCTCAAATGTATGAGATAAAGAAAACTGATCTTGTATGTAAAGGATATATGTTCGCAAACACCTAACTTTATAATCAAATACTGTTTCGCTTTCACCCTTTTCTAGCACTATATCCATGTGTACTCCTAAAACCTATCCAAAGGTGCTACAGAAGCAACACCTATCCAACCTACTAATATCCTTACTCAAAATAATTTTACATTACTTTTCGTACATCACTCCAATGCAGACTGCATTTATACAAAGCAGTTTTCCTCCAAAAAAAACCGCCAATTAGGCGGTTTCTTGTTTATACTTTTTCTAGCAAGGAAACGAAGTTTCCGTCTAACCACTAGCAAGCGACGCAGTCGCGTCTAGCGAGCCGCGAAGCGGCGGTCTGGAAATAATTGCTCCGCAATTATTTCTGCGTCCCACGAATATTAACTTCTACCCGACGATTCATCGCGCGGCCACCGGCGGTATCATTACTGGCAACCGGGTAACGCTCACCATAACCTCGGGATTGAAGCCGCAACGGTGCCACACCACTACCGCCCAGGTATTGGGCAACGCTGGCTGCGCGGCGTTCAGACAGAGTCTGGTTGGTTTCGAATGAGCCGGTGCTATCGGTGAAACCGTCAACGTTGACGACTGTCTTATCGAATTTCACCAGTACTTTGGCAACTGAATTCAGGGTTGGATAGAACCCCTGATCAATGTTGTAAGACCCGGTCGGGAAGGTCACATTGCCCGGCATAATCAGGCGAATCGAATCACCAATCCGTTCAACCCGCACACCGGTGCCTTCCAGCTCCTGACGCAACAGCATCTCCTGCTGATCCATGTAATAACCAATACCACCACCGACGGCACCGCCTAATAACGCACCGGCAATCGCACCTTCAGTACGTTTGCCTTTACCGGCTACCGCATTACCCAGGACGGCACCGGCAACAGCGCCGATGCCGGCACCTGTCGTTGCATTGCTGGTTTTGGCTTCCTGGGTATAAGGATCCATGGACTGACAGCCAGCCAACGCAATTGCGCCAGCTAAAACAATAATTTTTTTCATTATCACTCCTTTGGTAATCTGTGAAAAAGCTCAGCCTGACTCAGACACTACTGATTGCTGAAAAAGTGATGGGAACCACCTGTTTTTCAATCCGACTTAGTTGCTATTTTGCCTACTAAGTTCCAGCTTAGCCAATCTAGTTGCTAAATTATCGCTTTTTAAGCTGAATATCACCTTAGCGAGGCATTTTTACCGAGATAGATCTGGCCTCAGGTTACAACAACTTATAGAATCTGCATTAACATATAAGTACGACCTTTGTATTGCGATCGTTTCATTTTGTCCCGAGGATTATCACTTGTCTCAGCTACCAGTCATCGTGGGTTTCGGCGGCATCAGCCCAGCCGGAAGAAGTTCCTTTCACCATGGCTATCGTCGCCTGATTCTCGACAAACTGAACGACACGACGCGAAATGAGACGCTACTCGACCTCGCCACGCTGATGGGGCTTGCCAGTTTCAAAGATAATAGTTACCTCGACCAGAAAGGCAATCCTACGCCGGTCAGTGAGCTACTCGAAATGATTACGCCGCAGGTGTGCAACAGCACCCTGATTCGACGTATCGAGAAAGAGTGTTTTGATGTCCACAGCGTCACCTTTAACAAGCCTGCGACGATCAACTCAGCAGAACCGATCAGTTTTACCCTGCGCAAGCGCCAACTGCCGCAGAACATCCCTGCCAACTGGTCAATCAAGCCATTATCCGCGACTCAGATTGAAGTAACCCTACAGGGTGACCTTGAGGTTATTTTCCCGGATTTTAAAGAAGCCCTGGTGCAATCGGCCGGACAACTGCCCAGTGGCTTTCAGCCGGGTAAGCTGTATCAGTCACGCAACCATCCGCGCAATATACAGATGACCGTATTTGGCGCCTCTGACGCACTTAACTCAGCGGGAATTCCGTGGGATACCATTGCGGCGGCGGTCAGCCCTGACCAGATCGGCGTCTACGCCAGCAACTCTATCGGTCAGCTTGATGACCTTGGCTTTGGCGGGCTGACCAAATACCCCTCCATCGGCAAGCGTACCACTTCAAAGCAGATGCCCCTGGGTTATGCGCAGATGCCGGCTGACTTTGTAAACGCCTATATTCTTGGCAGCGTTGGCGTCACCGGCGGTTCACTGGGAGCTTGCGCTACCTTCCTTTACAACCTGCGCAATGCCGTTAACGATATCCGCTCAGGACGCCGTAAGGTCGTACTCGTGGGCGGTAGTGATGCACCGGTGACGCAGGAAGTAATTGAGGGTTTCCGCTCGATGGGAGCGCTTGCAGAGGATAAAGACCTGCTGGCACTGGATAAACTGACCGAGCTGAGCGCCGATGATTATCGTAAAGCCTGTCGACCCTTTGGTAACAACTGCGGCTTTACTATTGCTGAGTCTTCGCAGTTTACCCTGCTGATGAGCGATGATCTGGCCCTGCAACTGGGTGCCGATATATACGGCGCAGTGCCGGAAGTATTCGTCAACGCTGACGGCCATAAAAAATCAATCTCAGCGCCGGGCATCGGTAACTATATTACCCTGGGCAAAGCCGCGGCGCTGGTCAATAATATGCTCGGGCAGGAGTCTTTACAGCAGCGCAGTTTCGTTCAGGCCCACGGCACCAGCACCCCGCAAAACCGGGTGACAGAGTCCCATGTTATCAATGAAACGGCCAAAGCATTTGGTATTCAGAACTGGACCGTCGCAGCCTTGAAATGTTTCATCGGCCACTCGCAGGGAACCGCTGGCGGCGATCAGATGAACCTGTCACTGGGCGTTTGGCAATATGGTTATATCCCAGGCATCACCACCACACCGGAATTTGCCACTGACATTCACAACAGCAACCTCAACCTGAGTAACCAGCATATTGAAGTTGGGACAGCGGGGATAGACTCGGTTATTCTCAACTCAAAAGGGTTTGGCGGTAACAACGCCAGCGCCGTTGTATTAGCCCCTCACATTACCCAACAGATGCTGCTGAAGCGTCATGGGCAGGACGTGATCAACCGTTACCAGGATAAGCTTGTTGCTACCCGGGAAGCGGCCGCCGCTTATGATCAGAACAGTATCAAAGGCCTGACCCGACCGATCTACCTGTATGACCATAATGTTCTGACCGGTGAAGACCTTGAAATCAGCAACCGGGAGATCCGGCTGCCGGGTTACAGCCAGCCTGTCAGCCTGGATATAGGCAACCCGTTCGAGGATATGAACTAAGCATCACCACGCCGACAATAACAGACTCCGTCGTTACACGCGGTGGTGTTAAAGAACGTTATTAAGACTTAAACAGATCAATATCAGGAAATATCATGCTCAGAGTGATCACTGCAACACTAATGACCCTGGCCCTGACCGGATGCATGGACAGCATCACCAAACTGTCTGAACCGGCGGATGTCAGTTACTACACGGTGGATCTGAAAAACTTCAGTTATTGCCAGGGTAACAGATCGACCTGCCGTGACCTCAGCTCAATTGTCAGTAGCACCCAGTATGCCGGGCCGATAGAACAGGCATACGGCTACAAGATCAGTGGCCCTAACTACCGTGGCAGCCTATTACGGATGATACTCAATCCTGAAGGCGCGCCCTACACCGCTGAGAAGGCCAGTGACAATGGTCGTTTCTACCGCGTGCCCGCTAACGCATATACCGATACAGTCTGGCAAACGCTGGAGAATATCAATGATGCCCTCTATAACGGCAAGATTATCATGGACTGAGCTGTCGCTGTCCCGACAACCTCTGTTAATGGCTGCTGCCTTATCCGGGCAATAGCCGCTGCGACGTTAGCCACCCGCTCCGGGTAGTTCACCTGCCCCTGATAACCGAGTAACGGCATATCAGGGCTGTCAGTCTCCAATACAAAGCTCTCCAGCGGCAACTCTGCCACCAGTTTTCTCAGTTTTGTCGCCCGGTCATAGGTAACAGAACCGCCGATACCCAACCGGAATCCCAGTTTCAAGTATTCCTTTGCCTGCTGCTCGCTTCCGGAAAAGGCATGCACCACTCCTGCTCGTTCCAGCTTTATCTGGCGTAACTGTTTCAGCATCAGATCATGAGCTTTACGAACATGCAACAACACCGGCTTCTGATAGGTTTTTGCCAGTTCAAGCTGAGGCCTCAGCACAGCCAGCTGAGCATCGAGATCCACTTCGGTGATAAACAGATCCAAACCTATCTCTCCCACAGCTACCAGTTCAGAACGGTGTTGTAACTCCCGCTCCAGCCTAAGCAAACTGTTTTCCAGATCGGGATGATCGAAACAGGGGTGCAGTCCCAGCGCAGGATAAAGGTCGGAATGCTCAGCACAGAGAGTCAGTAAGCGACTCCAGTGAAGTTCAGATACACCGGGCACGACAAAGCCCGTCACGCCATTTTTCCGGGCACGATTCAAAACATTGTCGATGTCATCTGCCAGCTGAGGAAAGTCCAGATGGCAGTGGGTATCAATAAGCTGCATAGAATATAAGTTGCCTGAAGTGGCTAGTGGCTCGTGAAAGCTTAAGAATGTTCTGTAAAAGTATCAAGTTTAAAAATCAGAGTACCTTTTATAAGAACTCCTTTCTGGTCACTCATAAAAAAACGCGCCAGTGGCGCGTTTTCATGTCTAGTGTTCGCGGGTAGCGCGGAAGCGCATATCCGGCCAGCGCTCTTCAGTGAGGCTGAGATTAACCCGGGTGGGTGCCAGATAGGTCAACAGACCACCGCCATCGAGTGCCAGGTTATCACCGCCTTTACGACGGAACTCCTCCAGCTTGCGGTGATCGGTGCACTCAACCCAGCGAGCCGTTGCGATGGTGACCGGCTCATACATGCATTCAACTTTGTACTCATCTTTAAGACGGTATACCACCACCTCAAACTGCAACTGTCCCACCGCACCCAGAATCAGATCGTTTTTATTGATCGGTTGGAACAACTGCACCGCCCCCTCTTCTGACAGCTGCTGCAAGCCTTTTTGCAGCTGTTTCATCTTCAGCGGGTCTTTCGGCCGCACCCGGCGGAACATCTCCGGGGCAAAGTGGGGAATACCGGTAAACTTCAGATCTTCGCCTTCGGTAAAGGTATCACCAATCTGAATGGTGCCATGATTGTGCAGACCGATAATATCGCCGGACCAGGCCTCTTCAACGTTGGAGCGATCACCCGCCAGAAAGGTCACGGCATCAGCGATCTTCACATCCTTTTTAATACGCACATGACGCATCTTCATGCCCCGGGTATAACTTCCGGAGCAGACCCGCATAAAGGCGATCCGGTCACGGTGTTTCGGGTCCATATTGGCCTGAATTTTAAACACGAAACCGGAAAAAGCCTCTTCATCTGCATCGACTGTACGACTAATCGTTTCACGGGCTATCGGTGATGGCGCGAATTCAACAAAACCATCCAGCATCTCCCGCACACCGAAGTTCGACAATGCGGTACCAAAATACACCGGCGTCAGACGACCCGCCAGATATTCATCCTGATCATATTCATGGCTGGCACCACGTACCAGGTCGATCTCCTCAAGGAAATCTTCATAGAGATTTCCGAGCAGCGCTTTTGCCTCATCGCTCTCCAGTCCCTGCACCTGGATATCATCGGGAATAATGCTGCCCTGTCCCGGTGTAAACACATGGATAGTGTCGGTATAGAGGTTATACACGCCGCGGAAGTCCTTACCCATGCCAATCGGCCAGGTGATCGGGGCGGCGGCAATCTTCAGCACCTCTTCGATCTCATCGAGCAAATCAACCGGGTCACGAATATCCCGGTCCATTTTGTTCACAAAGGAGAGAATCGGTGTATCCCGCAGACGACAAACTTCCATCAGTTTAATCGTCCGGTCCTCAACACCCTTCGCCCCATCCACCACCATCAGCGCCGAGTCTACGGCCGTCAGTGTACGGTAGGTATCCTCGGAGAAATCTTCGTGTCCCGGCGTATCCAGCAGGTTAACAATGCGTCCCTTGTGGGGAAACTGCATCACCGAAGAGGTAACCGAGATACCCCGCTCCTGCTCCATGCTCATCCAGTCTGAAGTTGCATGACGATCCGATTTTTTACCCTTAACCGTACCCGCTTTCTGAATCAGGTTTCCGAACAACAGCAGCTTTTCAGTAATGGTCGTTTTACCCGCATCCGGGTGGGAGATAATAGCAAAAGTACGACGAATCGATACTTCCTTTGAGATACTAGACATAGAGATCCGGTTGTTTTGGAAACTGCCCTGCACACCAATCGGCAGAAGCCAGAAAATATAATTGGGCGCTATTTTCGCTGATATGCCTCAAATCCACAACTGAAAGCTATTGACTGACCCATCTATTCTGACAGACTAGCTCTTACTGCTAAGGAAAGCAGAGGACAAATGATGATATGGACTATCACTCCGACAACCGCTCGCCCTCTCCTCCTTTTGCTCAACAACCCTGTTCGCGCCCTTGAGTAGCAGATAACGATACTCCGTCGATTTAAGCTTTCACCAAAGTCTGATCATGGAAGACTAAGCCGACTTTAATCAACCAAGGACTCAACAGATGAACCAACCTGCCATAATCGCGGAAGAGACCCGTCCTATCAACCGCAGTGCTGAGCAACATACCCTCCTGAGCCACGATAACAGCGAACTGTTTTACCGCTATTGGCCCGCTATACAACCAACAGATACGCAACGAGCGATTGTGATGTTTCATCGGGGTCACGAACATGGCGGGCGAATGAGTCATCTGGTGGATGAACTGCAGCTGCCTGATACCGCCTTCTTTGCCTGGGATGCACGGGGGCTGGGTCAGTCTTCCGGCGCACGGGGCCATGCCGAAAGCTTTGCCACTCTGGTGCAGGATATCGACTGTTTTATTCGCCATATCACCAAGGCCCACGGCTTTAAAACCGATCAGATCATCGTGTTAGGCCAGAGTGTCGGTGCCGTCATGCTGACAACCTGGGTGCATGACTACGCCCCTGATATTCGCGGGATGATACTGGCGGCACCCGCATTTGATATTAAACTCTATGTCCCCTTCGCCCGACAGATGATTGCAATGCGCCAAAAAGTCGGCGGTATTTTCACAGTTAACTCCTATGTCAAAGCGAGTCAGCTGACCCATGATCCTGACAGAATTCACAGCTACAATGCAGACCCTCTGATTACCCGTCCCATCGCCTCCAACCTGTTGCTGGATCTTTATGCCGCAGGTGAACGGTCTGTTAAAGACGCCCACGCTATCAACACACCAACCCTGACACTGGTATCTGGCAGTGACTGGGTAGTCAGAAAACAGCCTCAGTATGAATTTGCGGCACGCTTGGGTAGCAGCAACAAACGGCTGATAGAGCTACCCGGCTTTTTCCATGACACGCTGGGCGAACTCAACCGGGAGCAAGCTCTGACAGAGATACGCCAATTTACCAGCGAACTTTTTGACACGCCCCGACATCAGCCCGACCTGAGACAATCAGATCAGCAGGGTCAGGGTTATCAGCACTATAAAAGTCTGGCCACAGCAGAAACGGGGCTGAAGCGAACCTATTGGCAGCTGTTGCAGAAAATGGTCGGTCTGGGCGCACGGTTATCAGAGGGGTATCGGTTAGGTAAAGAGACCGGCTTTGATTCCGGCAGCACCCTCGATTATGTCTATCGCAACCAGCCACAGGGGAAAAACTGGCTGGGCAGGCAGATCGACCGGGTATATCTCAATAGCATTGGCTGGCGTGGCATCCGGCAACGCAAACTTCACCTGGAACAGTTGATTAGTCAGGCCATCGATCAGCTACAGGCGAACCAGCAACCCGTCCGTATCGTTGATATTGCTGCGGGCCATGGCCGTTATATTCTGGATGCTATCGCTCCCCGTAAAGATGAGATCGATAGCATTCTGCTGCGGGACTTCAGCGATATTAACGTGACCGCAGGCAGCCAGGCGCTGGCTGAGCGAGGCTTTGACAGATTCGGCACGTTCCAGCAAGGGGATGCGTTCGATCAGGCGTCGGTAGCCGCAGTACAGCCAGAACCGACCCTGGCCATAGTTTCCGGACTATATGAACTGTTCAGCGATAACAGCCTGCTGCAGTCATCCCTTGCCGGGCTGGCCGACGCGGTGAAACCCGGCGGTTATCTGATCTACACCAACCAGCCCTGGCATCCGCAGCAGGAGCTGATCGCGCGGGTGTTGAACAGCCACCAAAGCAATAAGCCCTGGGTGATGCGTTGTCGTTCGCAGGCAGAGATGGACCAGTTGGTTGCCGATGCAGGTTTTGAAAAATGTACTCAGCTGATCGACCAGTGGGGTATTTTCAGCGTCTCAATTGCCCAGCGACGCTAAGCGGAAGCAGCGATGAATACTGAATCCGTCATGCTCGGTGATCAACCGCCACGCCCCTGGCTCAGAGCGTTAATCTGGCTGGCCTTTCTCGGGCCAGCATTTTTTATCAGCTACGGTTTTGCCAATACGTTTACGGCGGGCCGCAGCGATGTTGGGCAGTATGTCTTTGCCTGGGAGACACAGATCCCCTTCTGGGACTGGACTATCATTCCCTATATGTCCATCGACCTGTTGTATGGCATCTCACTGTTTCTCTGCACCAGCAAAGCCGAGCTTGACCGCCATGCACTGCGCTTGCTAACCGCTACCGCTGTTTCCGTTATCTGTTTTCTGCTGTTTCCGCTGGAGTTCACCTTTGTCCGTCCACCCACCGATGGACTCTATGGTGAATTATTTAATCTGCTAACCGGCTTCGATAAGCCCTACAATCAGGCACCCTCTCTGCATATCAGCTTACTGGTACTAATCTGGTACACCTTCAGCCAACACCTCAGGGGCTTACTGCCGCGCTTGTTAATGCATAGCTGGATGCTGTTAATCGGCATCTCAGTACTGACCACCTGGCAACACCACGTCATTGATGTGATTGGGGGACTTATCGTTGCGCTAGTGGTGATGTACCTGATTCCCCCGGTTGCTCATCACTGGCGCTGGACAGCACAGCGGAAGAGCAAACTGGCCGGCTATTATTGTTTCGCCACCCTGATTCTGAGCCTCAGCGCTATTTTTATCGGCAGTTGGGGCTGGTTATTGTTGTGGCCAGCCACGGCAACAGCCCTGATGGCGCTGGCCTATTGGGGCTTAGGCATCTCGGTTTTTCAATATGATAATCAAAAGATGTCGCTGCCGGCATTGATACTATTGACCCCCTACCTGCTCGGCGCCCATCTCAGCGCCCGGTTGCTCAGCAGACACCGACAGGGGTGTGTAAAAGTCACCGACGGAGTCTGGTTGAGTAAAGTACCCGGCAGGGAGGAATTACAAACCAGCGGCGCCAGTTTACACCTGAACCTAACCGCCGAGATGCGGCCGCTGAGCTATCGTTGCAACCATACATACCGCATACCGATGATCGACCTGGCGATCCCCGATGAGGCAACACTGTGGACAGCGATTCAGACACTCAATTGCCTGGTTGAGAAAAAGAAAACGGTGCTGGTGCATTGCGCACTGGGATTATCACGCAGTGCACTGGTGGTGGCTGGCTGGCTGCTATACAGCCATAAAGCCTGCTCAGTCGGGCAGGCTGTGGACATGATCACTCAGGTCAGGCCCGACTGCATCCTCCACGAAGATCATCGGGCACTACTCCATAAGATCAGCAGGCCGACAATGGAGATCGATAATGATCACTAACCAATCCCCAACCGCAACGGTGCTGGCCGAAAAACCTGAGGAGGTGAAAGCAGAGGTGCTGCTGGCGGCCCTGTCATCCACACATGCGCTTGGTTTTATCTCTGCGGTGCTGGCAGGCATATGTGGCCTGTTGATTATTTTCGGCGGCTCGCTTCTGGTCAGGTTGATCGCTTTCGCCGGTATATTCATTGCGCTGCTGCAAAGTTATTACTTCTGGCGAGTCTCTCTTGATAGAAAACTAATGCCAGTCTTACTCAAACATGGTGCGCAATCCTTTGATCAGGGACTCCGGTTCCTGTTTCCGGCGAAAGCCGATTCACTGACAACCGTCACAATGAGTGACCGCCTACAGGGCATCAGAAAACTATTCTTTCGGCAGTGCTGGCTGGCTATAGTACAATCGCTGCTGACCCTACTCAGTCTGGTTCTGTGCTTAATCAGCGCCGCTTGTTAAAAGGATTTATTCATGCCCAGTGTTTATCAGCTTAAAAGTGCGTTCTCCGATATTCTCCGCCCGATCACGCAACGCCTGGCAGCCGCTGGCATTAGCGCGAATCAGGTCACTATTGCGGCACTGGCAGGTTCCGTTGCGCTGGCAGTCGCACTCTATTTTGGTTCGCCGCTACTGAATCTATCACCACTCATCTGGCTGTCGGTGCCGGTATGGATGTTTATCCGCATGGCGCTGAATAATATCGACGGCATGCTCGCCCGCGAACATGATATGTCGACCCCGAAAGGGGCCATTCTCAATGAGATGGGCGATGTTGTGTCCGACAGCGCCCTGTTTCTGGCGTTTACCGCGCTGCCGGGCATCAACATTCCGCTGCTGGTTATCCTGACACTGCTCGCGGTAATGAGCGAGATGATCGGCGTTGTTGCTGTGCAGATCGGTGCCAGCCGCCGCTATGACGGCCCCTCCGGTAAGAGTGACCGGGCACTGTTTTTTGGTCTGCTGGGGTTTCTCTATGCCCTGGGCGTTAACCCGGGAATATGGAGTAGCGCGGTGTTACTGCTGATTATCGTTTTGCTGGCGGTCACCATTATTAACCGCGCCAAATCAGCCCTGCGTGAGGTTTCAGACAAAGCGGCCACCGGGTCCGATTAAAGAGCCTCATCAACCGAATCAGATGCCGACAGCGTCAGGCAATAGCCGGATAACTGTTTGAAGGACGCTGTCGCCGAGTTCATAAATCCGGCGGCACTCTCCCGGTCAGTCAGATTTTCACCGATCACCACGTCACAGTTAAAGGGCACCAGCAGCGCTTCACCTTTGGGCAGCGCCCGGCCAAGACCATGCAACATAGTTGGCACGACAGGAATGTCTGCGCGTTCTTTAATGAGATAATAAACACCTTTCTTCAGACGACTCAGCTGTTCCGGCTTACCCCGACTGCCTTCCGGAAACAGCACCAGAATCTCTCCATTCGCCAACGCCCGGGTGCAGCCACTGAACAACACCTCGCGGTCGGCACCACCACTGCGATCCAGCGGTATAATACCGAAACATTTCAGGGCGACCCAGGCCAGAAAACCACCATTACCGAGAAAATAATCGGCTGCGGCCACCGGACGTACTTTATGGATCATCGACAATGGAAACAGGCTAAGTAACACCAGCGTATCCAGATGGCTGTTATGGTTAGCGATCACAATAGCGGGGCCGCTATCCGGCAGGTTATTCCTGCCGCGGACATTCAACCCCAGCAACAACAGCACCACCGGTTTTACCAGCAGAGCAAAAAACAGCACTTTAATCAGTCTATCCATGGGATTAGCTCCGCCGATCAATAGTAGCTATAAAACAGAAAATGAAAAAATAGCGGCGCTGTAAAAATCAGACTATCCATCCGATCCAGAATACCGCCATGGCCAGGAATCAGGCTACCGGTGTCTTTAATCTGCAGATCCCGCTTAACCGAAGAGATCACCACATCACCGAAGAAGCCACTGACACTGATCAGCAATCCGGCAATCAACCCCTGCCACCAGTTTAACGGCGTCAGCAACGGCGCCGTCAGCCCCCCCAGCAAGGTAATGGAAGCAACACCGCCGAGAAACCCTTCCCAGGTTTTGTTCGGGCTGACCCTGGGAATAATCTTATGCCGCCCCAGTTTTTTGCCCCAGATATACTGACAGACATCGTTGAACTGGGTCATAAACAGCAGAAACAGTACCGGGCCGATATAACCTGCGGCTTCATTCTTCACAGGCAAGACCAGCAGATAAGCGATATGACTGATACAAAAGACCGTCAGCATGGTTGCCCAGTGCAGGATACCCGCTGAGCGGATAAAGCCCCGGGTTTCACCCAGCAATACCATCCGCACCGGCAGCAGTAAGAAGATATACACCGGAATAAAGATAATAAACATGCCGTACCAGCCAATGGCCACCCAGTAGTACTGCACAGGAATTGACAGATACGCCCAGAAGATTACCCGACGATCAGTTTGTCGGGTTGGCACAATCGAAAGAAACTCTTTGAGGGCGAGAAAACTGAGGAAGCCGAAAAACACCACCGCCAGGGTCTGGTTAAACAGCAACGCAGCAAACAGAATACCGATCATCAGCCACCAGGACTGCACCCGCTGTCGCAGCTCGGTGTAATCTTTATCAGGATGCTGCCGCTCAATGCGGGAACTGATCAGGCTGCCGCTGATCAGCAGAATAATCACCAACAGGATCAGATAAAACGAGTTAATCGGAACGCCAAACATAATGATGCAATATCCCTTTGAACAAAATCAGTTACCCGCAACCGACTGATATTTATGAAAATATAGCGCTTGTGGCGGAGCCGCGAAGCCTTATCAAAACGATGTCATCTACTGTTCAAAGCACTTCGAACACACTCAGGTTAAACAGCAGAAAGTAAAACCACACCGAAGAGCATAGATTGTGACAGGCAGCGCTAATAACAGCAATTGTTATAGCTCAGCCAAACGCGCAAATCCCTATCCACCCGCTATTCCCGGAAAAATCGCAAGCTTCTGACCCCAACGCATTTCACTACGGATAAGCAACTAAGAGCTCAAAGCACCGCCCACAAACATAATGAGAATTATTTAATTTTGTATTTGAGAATCGTTTGCATTCGCATCTAAAAATAATTAGCATACAACCTCATCAGACAGGTCGGTAACAACTGCCCAAAAGCGATCCGTTAAAAGATCAGGGGCCGGCAACGATTTACTGGATATTTTTTAAACAATGAGGTTACGTTTTGGCTACTACAATCACTCCTGCAGAACAGAGTTCAACTGCAACGGTTCCGACAGAGGTTGCACAACCCACATTCTCTGCAACTGAGTTGTCTGAGCCGAAGGATGCTCCCTCTGATGAGCAACTAACCGACTTCCCCGACTTTGCCTCTGATCTGTCTGATGATACCCAGACGCTGCTGACGCCCGACCTCCGGTCTAATCTGTCTGAAACAGGTAACTCAGATATAACTAATCATTTTTTCGACCTTCCGCTGGCGGATAGCATCGACCAGATTCAATCGTTACTGGATATTGGCGGACCGGTTGTCTGGATTCTCGCGGGCATGTCCATCTTTTCCCTGAGCATCATCCTGATAAAACTGTGGCAGTTTGCTCTGCACAGAGCGGAGAGCACCAACGATGTTGAACAGGCGCTGCACTACTGGAGCCTGGGTCAGGCGGACAAAGCTTCCAATGCTTTGATAGCCACACGCCCAGTATCCGCGCTGGTGTCTATGGCGATGACTGGCATCCGCCAAAAACAAGACCCGGACCTGTTGCAAAAAGAGTTAAGCCGCAAAGCAACCCATCAGCTAAATCAGTTTCGTTCATTACTTCGCCCGTTAGAGGTCATTGCCAACTTAAGTCCGTTACTGGGGCTGATGGGGACGGTTTTAGGGATGATAAGTGCCTTCCAGCAGATGGAAGCGGCGGGCAGTCAGGTTGACCCGGCGGTGCTCTCCGGGGGGATCTGGCAAGCACTGTTAACCACCGCCGTTGGTCTGGCCGTGGCGATCCCGGTTGTTGCCGCATTTAACGCGCTGGACAGAAAAGTAGAGCGCATCGCCAGTTTGATGAACGATGCCGTCACCCAGGTGTTCACCCAGCAAACCCGGAGCAGCGTTTCAACCCTTAAAGATACGTCCGTCGAAGATGCGCCCAGCGCAGGTATGACCGGCAAAGATAAAACCGTCCGGGAAAGTGAGGCCGTTCATGCTGCCTGATCTTAGCCGGGTACAGCGCAGACAAGCGATCAGTCTGACGCCGCTGATTGATGTGGTGTTTATCCTGCTGCTGTTTTTTATGCTCTCGTCCAGCTTTATAAAACTCAAACAGATCAACCTGCCAGCCGCCACCCAGGCTGCAGAATCATCCGATGATGTGCTGCTGATCACCCTGCACGCAGGAGGGACGGCATTCAGCGCCGCCGGGCAACGCTACGACCTGTCAGACCGGTCTGCTTTGACCGACCTAATCATGCGCAATCCGCACACCATCTTTGCCCTCGATGTGGAACCGCAGGTGTCCACTCAGTCAATGCTGACACTGCTGGATAACTTCAAACGAGCCGGCGCCCTTAACGTGTCCCTGACAGGAGTGATGCCCTGATGCTGACCACTGACGTCGTCAAACGACGGCCACAAAATGATGACAACATGATCCCGCTTATCAACGTTGTCTTTCTGATGCTGATTTTCTTCATGATTGCGGGCCAGGTTCAGCCATCAGATGCAGTCCCAATAGAGCTTCCGGGGTCTGTTATAGCGCCTAATCTGGACGATAGCGGCTCAGTTGAACTGCTGGTTAGCGCCACCGGAACACTGTTTATCGATGGCAGGCAGCTCAGCATCAATGAACTTAGCCAAAGCCTGAGCAGCAAAGTTGATCAGACTAAGGACGCCAATAGTTTCAGGGTCCATATCAAAGCGGATGCCAGCCTGGAGGCGCAGACACTGCAGGAGATCCTGCGCAACATTAAAGCAGCAGGCTTAACCCATGTCTCACTGATCACCCGGAAGCAGGAAGGATGAAAAGCGGAATAATCTTACTGCGTCACCGCTGCGTTGCGATTATCGCTGCGATTCTACTTCACCTTAGCGCCATCCTGTTGATGACCCACCTCACACTGGGCGGCGCCCGGGCACAGGGCGAACAGGGGATCGAGATTGATCTGGGGATGCTCGGCGATCTGGGCACAGCGGCATCAACTACGGCTGAATCGGCCCAGGCTGCATCAACCGCTGAGAACAACGAACCGGAACAGCAGCCAGCGGTTAGCGAGCCACTCGATACCACGCCAGAGCCGACACCGGTCAGCCCACCAGCCGAGATGAAACAGCGCGCTGAACTGACAGTAAAGAAGGAAAAAGTATCGACACCCACGGAGATTCAGCAAGTTCCGCTCACTAAAGACCGGTTACCTGAAACCCGCTTAGCTAAAGCACAGAGCGACCTGACAGAAACATCGATGGATAACGACATTACTCATGCTGACGCGGGCCAGGAAATATCCACAGGCAGCGCCAATGCACTTACGTCCGGTGGGCATGCAGGCCCCAATCTGACCTATTACTCACTCATCGCAGCTGAGCTGGCGAAGTATAAACGTTATCCCAAATCATCCCGTAACGCGGGAGAGGAAGGTACCGTCATCCTCACCTTCACAGTACTCAGTAGCGGACTGATCAGGGATGCCCGGATAAAGCAGAGCTCAGGCTACACAAAACTCGACCGATCGGTGAAAAAGATGCTGAAAGATGCTTCACCCCTACCCGCATTTCCCGCCGATCTGACGCAGTCGATGCTCACTATCAGTATTCCGATCGTTTTCAAACTAAATCAATAAGAGATTGATTTATAAACACATAAGGAGCAGTAAGTGTCCAATTTATACCGTCCAAACACTCTACGTACAAAACCCAGAAGCAGTCTGTCGTCAGGTACTGTCGCGAGCTCTCTGGCACTGGCGATATCCTCAACCTTTATTGCGAATGTAAACGCGGAAGAGGTCAGACTTGATTCGCTGGTGGTTGAAGATAATGCGATTCAGCCCGACAGTAATCCCTATGCTCAGCCCGGCGCGGCCTATAAGGCCAAAAAACTATCCGGCAGTAAACACAGCCGCGATATTGCTGAAACACCGGCTACCATGACGGTGTTGACCAAAGAGGCGATTGAAGATTCGGGTAAAACCGAGCTGAAAGACATTCTCAGTGCACAACCCGGTATCACCCTGGGAACCGGCGAAGGCGGCAACTCATTTGGTGACCGCTATATCATCCGTGGTTATGAAGCTCGCAGCGATATTTTTACCGACGGCTTGCGCGAGCCGGGGCTGATTTCGCGGGATACATTTGCGCTGGAACAGGTTGAAATTAGTAAAGGCCCCAGCTCAACGTTTGCCGGGCGCGGCTCGACCGGTGGCTCAGTCAACAGTGTGACTAAAAAGGCCAGTCTGGAGGATGATTTCACTGAACTGACCGGCGGTCTCGGCACTGACGACTATCAACGCTACACCCTGGACACCAACAAAGTCGTCAGTGATGACCTCGCGGTGCGCTTTAACGTCCTCTACAGTGAGGCAGGCATTCCCGCACGGGATCCGGCCGACGAACAGCGACAGGGGGCGCTGCTGTCCGGAGTTTATCAGGCGAGCGAAGATCTGAAAGTTTCAGCCGATTATTACCACTACCGCGCCGATGACCGGCCCGATCTGGGTACACGGTTAGTCGATGGTAAACCTTATAGCGGGCAGGATTACCCAGGTATCAAAGGTCTGGATTTTCAGCGATCCGGCGCAGATACCCTCACCCTGACGTTCGATTACCAACTGAACAATGAGACCCGCCTGGAAAACAAAACCCGTTACGGCAAAACCAGCAACGACTATGTGACGACCACCAAGCAGGCTTCTCGTACCACTCCTGTCACCCTGAGCAACCGCACTTTTGCCGGCTGGCAGGACAATACTTACGTCGGCAACCAGACCAACCTGATCATTGATAAAGAGATCGGGGGCAAGCGCCACACCATTATCACCGGTATCGAGCTGGCTCAGGAAAAGGTCAAGGGTGCCACTGATGCGTTTCTCGCCGTCGGCAGAAGTGATGGCAATGCGTACAACATTGATTTCAGCACCAACCGTGCGACTAAGCAGCATAGCCCGACAACTGATTTAACCCTGAATACCGCTTCAGCTTACCTGATGGACACTATCACCCTGAATCAGGACTGGGAGCTGTTTGGCGGACTGCGCTATGACTACTTTGAATATGACCTGTGGCTGGCAGCGTCCAATGGTCGCGGTGGACCGGTGCCGGAAAAAACCTACCAGTATGAAGATGGCTTCCTCAATGGTCACCTTGGGGTGGTCTACTCACCCTGGGAAAATGGCAATATCTACGCCAACGTCAGCAGCTCATCGAATATCAATGGCGGTGAAGCCGACTCCGCAGGCAACTGTGGCTATGGAGGCATCTGTACCGATGCCGATGGCAACTACTCCAACGCCAAACCCGAGCAGGCAATCAATCTCGAGCTGGGCACCAAATGGAACCTGATGGATGAAAAACTACTGCTCACCGCTGCAGTGTTTCAGATTACCAAAGATGATGTCATCGAAGGGGGGAATGACTCTTATCAGTCAGGCGGCAACCTTAATACCGGTAAAAACCGGGTCGAAGGTGTAGAACTTGGATTATCCGGCAACCTTACCCCGAAACTGAGTGGCCAGTTCGGTATTGCGGTGATGGATTCGGAGACGCTGGAATCCTTTAACGCGGCGAACGTCGGTTTACCTAAAGCCAACTTCGCTGAAGAAAGCGCCAATGTGCAGCTGCGTTACCAGGCGACGCCACAATTCTCTGTGGGAGGCAATGCCACCTACTCCAGTGACATTAAAGGAGGGCAACCTGATGCTGGCAGCACTGGCAGAGTCAGTATTTCCAGCTATAGCGTCTATGACCTGTTTGCGACCTATCAATTCAGCAGCCAGCTTGAGTGGCGCGCCAACATTCAGAACCTCACGGATAAAGAGTACTACACCGCCGTCTACCGGGGAGGCAGCATCGTTTATATCGGTGATGCACGCTCGGCCAACCTGACGCTGAGCTACAAGTTCTAAACAGGAGCACTTCAAAAAATGATGGAGCGATACCTGCCACGGACGGCAACACTTTAAAGTGAGATCACGATGATTATTCCAATCGAATCGGTATTCAGCAAAGCCGAGGCCGCAGAGATTCGCAGCCACTTGTTGCAGGCTCAATGGCAGAATGGCAAAACCACTGCCGGAAGCCAGGCGGCAGATATAAAAAACAACCAGCAACTCGCGGTCGATTCCGACTTAGCACAGCAACTGGGTGACTGCATTCTCAATGCTCTGGCACAGCATCCGCTATTCATCTCTGCAGCCTTGCCCTTAAAAATATTACCGCCCATGTTCAACCGCTATGATATCGGTGAAACCTACGGTTTTCATGTGGATAACGCTATCCGCATCGCACCGGGCACCCACACCCGGATTCGCACAGACCTCTCCGCGACTATCTTCTTCAGTGAATCCGATGAATATGAAGGGGGTGAGCTGGAGATAGAAGACAATTACGGAACCCACCGGGTGAAGCTCTCCGCAGGCGATATGATTCTTTATCCCTCAACCAGCCGACATCGGGTAACCCCGGTGACAAAGGGATGCCGCCTGGCGGCTTTCTTCTGGATACAGAGCATGGTCAGAGAGCATGAACAACGCGAGATGCTCTACGATCTGGATCAATCGGTGCAGTCACTCACGATGCAGCATCACCATCAACACCCCGATGTGGTTCGCCTCACCGCCGTATATCATCGACTCATCCGTCAACTGGCGGATACCTAGAACGGCTAAACAACGCAACTAAACAAACATTTAACAACACGCATAAACAGGACTGATCGATGTCAGATAACCCCCAGGCAGCATTGTTACAGATCCCATCTGATCTGGTCTCTGTATCAGACTACCCGCGCTATGCCCGACAGCATATCCCCCACGCCATCTATGAATATATCGCCGGGGGTGGCGCTGACGAGTTAACCCTGCGCAGAAACCGCCAGGCGCTGGACCAGATTCAATTGCTGCCCCGCATGCTTAACGACTGCACCCAGGGCACAACGGCAACAACGTTCATGGGGGAAAAATTTCGTCATCCGATTCTTCTGGCGCCGGTAGCGTTTCATACGCTGGTGCACCCTCAGGGGGAGATCGCAACCGCACAGGCTGCCAGCGCCCTGGAAACCGGTATGGTTGTCAGCACCCTGTCGAGCTATAGCCTTGAAGAGATCGCAGCGCAGCTAACCTCACCAAAATGGTTTCAGCTGTACTTTCAGCAATCGCTCACATTTACCCGGGATCTGGTAAAACGTGCTGAAGCCGCCGGGTATAGTAAACTCATCGTCACCATAGATGCCTCATTGCATGGCATTCGCAACCGGGCTCAGCGGGCGGGGTTTTCGCTCCCAAAAGAGGTCGAGCCCGTCAATCTGCGCTACCGGCCACCCCTGCCCCACAAAACGCTGACGCCGGAACAGAGCATTGTCTTTCAGGGAATGATGACCGAAGCCCCCACCTGGAAAGAGATCGCCTGGTTGCAACAACAGACCGATCTGCCCATCATTCTGAAAGGGATCCTCCATCCTGAAGATGCGCTAAAAGCCAAAGAGATGGGTATCGCAGGCGTAATCGTCTCTAATCACGGCGGCCGGACGCTGGACTCAATCCCCGCCGCCATAGAACTGCTACCCGCCATCCGCAAAGCGGTAGGACCTGATTACCCACTGATTCTGGATGGCGCCATCGAACGCGGCACCGATGTGTATAAAGCACTGGCATTGGGAGCCAACCTGGTGATGGTCGGCAGACCACAGCTCTATTCACTCGCCGTGGCAGGCGCAACCGGGGTCGCCCATATGCTGAGAATCTTACGGGAAGAACTGGAAGTCACCATGGCGATGATGGGGACAGACACCCTCGATAAAATCACCCGGCAAGGGCTATACGAAACCTGACTTAGTACTATTGATACAGACCGGACTAAACCAAGCTCATTCAGAGAACTTCCAGGGCCGGTCTTCAGGCACATATACAGCCTCTTTTTTGACACACTGATGACTGATATCCGTTGCTTCAGAAAACAGAATATCACGTCCCTGAGCTATCGTGCGGGTATACAGCGGAACGGTCCAACCGTAAAAAGCTGCCTCACAGCGCTGAGTTGTCTGCACTCCGGCGAGATCCTCTTCACGCCAGTTACACTGAAACCCGGCGATGGTTCGCACAGGCTCACTTGGGGATAATAGCGCATAAGGGATAGTGTTTTTCTCAATCAGCGGATGCATCCGCACGCGAGCGATATCGCCAACAGAGAGGTAGGTGTATATCGCGTCCGGGGTTTCCCATCGCTCTTTTCGGTATGAGCTATAGACTGTTTCACCACGACGCTTTGCGGCGCTATCCAGCATCTCGCCCGCTTCCTCATGGAAACTGGCATCGCTGCTTGCGGTAATGACCTGGCGGCCTTTCTTATCCGGTTGTTCATCAATCAACCGGGTCACCACATGATCATAGGTGATGACATACGCAGGCACCTCAGCCGGATCACAGTTTAGAGGAGCCTGAGCATAGCCAGGCGACGCACTCACCAGCAGAATTAACCCGAAGAGGAATCTAATTGTCCTGTTTTGTTCCATATTCAAATCCGTTTTATGTTCGCAAAAACAGCTAAGCTAAACCGGAGACTCGCCTGCCAGACCAATAAGATAAAGCAAAGTATCAAAGAAACCCGGCAGTCCACAACTATTGAGGATAAACAGTGCGACAATCTGCCACATTCGTGACGCAGCGCTCTTGGTTATAATTTCGCTTTCTGCCAAGCTAGCGCTATGAACTACATCACAAATACCCGCCACCAGCTACTCCAGCTCAGTTATATCCGTACGGTCACTATTTTTGGCCAGAGCGGGCTATTGCTGTATCTGTTTTTTGGCCTGCATGTCAGTCTTAATTTCTGGCTGATCGCCTTCGCGCTGCTGGCGATGGCGCTACTGAATCTGCTGTCACTGTTACGCCTGAACTCCCCGCTGCCGCTGACCCAGCTGGAGTTTTTTTTCCAACTGATTGCCGACATCGCCTTCTATGTCTGCCTGTTATACCAGATGGGCGGAGTGAGCAACCCCTTTTCTGCGCTATTACTGATCCCTCTGATTATCAGCGCAACATCACTACCCCGGCGCTATACCTGGCTGACCGCACTGCTGGTCACTCTCAGTTACTCTCTGCTGATGCAACTCTTTATACCGATAACCCTTCCGGATACCGGACATCAGCATCAGGCAATCGCACTCCTGGACCTTCACCTGGCAGGCATGTGGATCAACTTTATTCTCACAACAGCTCTGATCACCTGGTTTGTGGTTAATATTCGCGAGAACCTGCAGCGTCAGGAGTTGAAACTTAACCGCGCCAGAGAGTCCAGTCTGCGCAATCATCAGCTTCTCTCTCTGGCGACCATGGCCGCGGGCACCGCCCATGAGATGGGTACACCACTCGCCACTATGCGAGTGGTGCTGCATGAGATGAAACTGGATCATAGTGATGATGCGGAACTGCTTGAGGATATAGAGATACTGCAGACCCAGGTTGAAAACTGTTCCGACCGTCTGAAGCACCTGGCAGAATCGGTAAAACAGGAACAGAAAGAAGCACGAGCGCTGCCTGCCGAGCAGTTTTTCCATGAGATACTGGAACGCTGGCACCTGTTGCGGCCTACCGCCAGTTTTAACACGCCGGTAATTCATCTGCAGGGGCAACCGACTGTTCTCAGTTCAATTCCATTACAACAGGCATTCATCAACCTGCTGAATAATGCCGCTGACGCCTCTGAGCAGCCGCTGCAGATTCAGCTTTCATCTGACAGCCAACAGATACTCTTTACCATCCATGACCAGGGCCCCGGTATTCCACTTGAACAAGCTGAAAATCTGGGCAGCCCGTTTATCACCACCAAGGGAAAAGGCCTTGGAATAGGGCTATTTCTAACGGCCTCGGCTCTGGATAGCTACGGTGGCCAAGTCTGCCTGTTTAATCATCCCGACGGTGGCACACTCACCGAAGTTAAACTGCCTCTGATTAAGGAGAGTTCACACTATGGATACTAATTCAACGCCGCTGCGCTTTCTGATTGTCGATGATGACGAAACCTTCACCCGGGTGTTAAGCCGGGCAATTAAACGGCGCGGCTATGAAACGGCGGTTGCCAGCTCTGCCGAACAGGCACTACTGATTCTGGAGCAGTTCACTCCCGATCTGGCAACCCTTGACCTGAAGATGGACGGTGCCTCGGGCATCACCCTCATTCCCCGGTTAAAAGCGGTGAATGCGGATATCAAAATTCTGATTCTGACCGGTTACGCCAGTATCTCTACGGCGGTAGAAGCGATTAAGCTAGGAGCCACTGACTATCTGGCTAAACCTGCCGATACTGACCAGATTCTGGCCAAACTGAAAGGCACCCAACCCGATCCAGATGTCGAAATTGCGGACAAACCGATGTCCGTTGGCCGATTGGAGTGGGAGCATATTCAGAAAGTGCTGACCGAGCATGAAGGCAATATTTCCGCCACTGCCCGGGCATTAGGGATGCACCGGAGAACCCTGCAACGCAAGCTGCAAAAACGTCCGGTCAGGGAAGAGCATTAACGTTGCTCGTTGTGGACTCGGGATTATTGCCCTTCACAAACCGAACACAACAACTTTCTTACAAAGCGCTTAACCTGATCGCTTAATCCTGAAACTATTTAGAAGGCTTTTCCGAGCAACGAGCAACGGCTTTTAAAGCTTTTGTGACAGTCGAGTTAGAATCCTTTACTGATCATCAATATATTTTTTCGCATCAAAGGTGCGGATCCAGTCAGGATAAAACACCATCATACCGGTCATGATAATTCCGTTCAGCAAGCCCTCCGGAAACATGATGAGGGGCAGAATCTGAATGTATTCGTTATAAATCTTCTCGCTGCTGTAGACATCACTGATCCATAGCAGAAAGCCCATGCTCAACCCGCCGGTGAGAGTTGCCACTCCTGCCCCGAGAAAGGCGCAAAGAAACAGATAGACAAAAAAATTGGGCGGCAGGCGGGCCTCTACCAGACGCAGAATCAGATAGCTAACCAGCGACGGGATGACGATAGTACAGAGCCCGTTGACGGCAAAACCGTCCCAGCCCTCCCGTCCGATCAGGGTGGTCCCCAACAGTGCCAGGCTGGCTGACAGGATTGCCAGATCCCAGCCAAACATCAGGGTAAGCACCGTCACCCCGAGGAAATGAATCCCCAGTCCGGGAGAGATTCCGGCCCGCATCTGCCATAAAATCATCAAACCGACGGTAGTCCCGAGAAACAGGTGCTGTAGTTGTCGACTGTTGACCAGAGTGGACCAGGGGGCGGACCAGATTGCCACCCCCAGCAGGAGAAAATAGCCGACCTGTGCAAACCAGAACCAGAAGCCGGTAATCAGCTCTGTGGTTATATTCATATCCGCATCCGTATAGTGAATTCTGCAGAGTTTAGCTGCCTTACAGTAAAAGAAGGTTGTTACAGCTCATTAAAATGGCATCTTCGTAGCCAACCTCAGCCGGATAGTAGTTTTTACGCACACCATCTTCCTTATAGCCCAAGCGCCTATAAAGCTTTCGGGCGGCCTCATTGGATCTGCGCACTTCCAGCAGATTTCGGCTAATACCACAGTTTTCCAACTGCTCGTGAACGAAGTTCAGTAACTCACTCGAAAAACCCTGTCCCCGCGCTTCAGGTCGAATGCCGATCTGCAACAGTTCAGCTTCATCCAGAACCGTGGTTAACAGAGCAAATCCATTTAACTGCTCATCCTGCCACAGGCCATAACAAAGATAGCGCTTACCTCTGAGATACGAAAGTAACTGAGCATCAGACCATGGCGGACTGAAACAACAGGCTTCTAATTGCGAAAGCTGGGGAAGGTCGGCTGCTTCAAGCGGCCGCAGAAGATTACTCTCCATCGGTGACAGAGTGCTTTTGCAGGTGATCGAGCAGCGGCTGAAGATCACTCCAGACCTCCCGTTTACAGCCCGGCAACATCATCATCTCGGTCAGACTGGCAGAGGCCAGGGTTTTAACACTGGAACGCAGGCTAAACAGCATACCCCGCAACTGATCCAGCGGCTCGGTGCGTTCCAACACCATCTGTGCGGCGGACTCACCCAGTAATAACACGGTATTCACCGGGCTCTTTTGCAAACTTTTCTTCAGTTTATGCTGTACGGTCAGGCGTGCCTGTTCCGCTCCCTGATCCAGTGATTTACTGGCGAACATCGGCCAGGGCAGCGTGTAGTACTCAGTTGTCGTCCCCCCCGTAAGACCGATAGAGCGGAGAATTTTATCTAACAATATCTGATGATGAGCATCGGCCTGACCACTGTTCTGTGGTGTCCGGGATGAAGCTGACACTGGTGGCAGAGAGTCGATAACCAGACAGTCCTGATACACCATGAACGCCAGTTTAAAGGGCTTCTGCTCGGCTTGCTCAGACACAGACGGCAGATGCAGATCGACCGGCTCAGACGACGACAGGCTGATATCATCAGCACCGGCGTCGATCTGTACTGAAACTGGGACGATTGAAGCCGGTGCTGTTGCAACCGGAGCAGGCGTCGGCGTAACAGAAACCGGCGCTGGCTGAGTAATCGTCGCAGCAACCGCTGCGGGTACAGCAGAGGCACTAACGCGGGCGGGTTTTGGCTCAGAACCAAAGCTGGCACTCAGCTCAGCACGGGCCTGTCTGGCAGCGATGGCACGATCAGCAGGATTCAGAATCGGCGCAGCAGTCGCTGCCTGACCATTACCCGATAACGCTGCAGTGTCATTTTCCGGCCAGCAGTACTCCAACACCCAGTCCGGGGTGGGACGGGCACCGGGCAGCTGTCGACGGGGCAGCCAACTGACAATGCCCATCGTTTCCAGATATTGATGACGCAGCGACTGCTCCATTTTGTTGTTCCCTTTGCCCTGAGCTGATAACTAAATTAAAGCGTTAGTTAAACCTGCGGATGGGCTTTCTCTTCGGTTGATTCAAGCATATTCAGCGCATGGATATAGGCTTTAGCCGAAGCGATGATAATGTCGGTATCCGCTCCCAAACCATTAACGATACGGCCTCCCTTCTCCAGCCGCACAGTCACCTCACCCTGAGAATCGGTACCGCTGGTAATCGCATTTACTGAATACAGTTCCAGTGACGCATGTGACTTAACAATCGACTCAATCGCTTTGAATGCAGCATCTACGGGGCCACTGCCAACCGCTTCTGCGGTGTGTTCGCTATCACTCACCACAACGGTCACGTTAGCCACCGGCACTTCACCGGTCTGTGAAGTCACTGACAGGCTACTCAGTTTGAACTTCTCATAATGAGACGCACGGGTATCACTCACCAGTGCTTGCAGATCTTCATCGAAGATCTCATGTTTTTTATCGGCCAGATCTTTAAACCGGGCAAACGCGGTATTCAGTTCGGCCTCCGATTCAAAGCTGGTGCCCAACTCTTCCAGGCGGGCGCGGAAAGCGCTGCGGCCTGAATGCTTGCCCATCACCATCTTATTGGCGTTCCAGCCGACATCCTGAGCGGTCATAATTTCGTAGGTTTCGCGGTGTTTCAGTACACCATCCTGATGGATGCCCGATTCATGAGCGAACGCATTTGCACCGACAATCGCCTTGTTTGGCTGCACCGGAAAGCCGGTCACGCTGGACACCAGTCGCGAAGCCGGCACGATCTGCGTGGTGTCGATACCGGTATGCAGCCCCAGCACATACTGACGGGTGCGCAGCGCCATCACCACCTCTTCCAGTGACGCATTACCAGCCCGCTCTCCCAGACCATTGATAGTACACTCGACCTGCCGTGCACCGGCACTCAGAGCGGCCAGCGAGTTAGCCACCGCCAGACCCAGATCGTTATGGCAGTGTACGGAGAATACCGCCTTATCGGCGTTGGGAATCCGCTGCAGTAACTGTTGAATGGTGTGACCAAACTCCTCCGGCACCGCATAACCAACGGTATCTGGAATATTGATGGTGCGGGCACCGGCATCGATCACCTTTTCGATGATGCGACACATAAAGTCCAGTT
Organism: uncultured Amphritea sp.; assembly: GCF_937127095.1. GTDB lineage: Bacteria > Pseudomonadota > Gammaproteobacteria > Pseudomonadales > Balneatricaceae > Amphritea. Next base: position 51,083 of record NZ_CAKZLP010000008.1, on the reverse strand, counting down.
CTGAACGGCTGGCGTCTTCCAGCGAAAACTCAACATCACCAATCAGATTGCGTGCACGCTTCACCGCATAGACCGCTTGCTCCACCACTCGGTCCGGATCCATCTGCAGCTTGTACTTCATATGGATCGGCGAGGTGGCGATAAAGGTATGGATACGCCCGGAATTGGCATTCACCAGCGCTTCACCGGCGCGGTCAATATCAGCATCCAGTGCCCGTGACAAAGAACACACAGTACTGTCTTTGATAGTGTCGGCAATCGCTTTAACCGACGCAAAATCACCCGGAGAAGCGATCGCAAAACCCGCCTCAATCACATCCACCCGCATTTTCTCCAGCTGCTTGGCAATCCGCAGTTTTTCTTCGCGGGTCATCGATGCGCCAGGGCTCTGCTCACCATCACGCAGGGTGGTATCAAAAACAATTACACGGTTATTATCGGTCATGACCGGACTCCAGAAACTGATTAGCTGCGACTTTAAAAGATGCGGCAAACAAGCTGTATTGATTAGGCTGAAAAGGGATCGGCAGCTGGCGGGACTGTATCGCTACAATCAAAAAATTGCCGGAAAATTAAGGCCATATCCACTATATTATCTGATACCGACTAATATAACTTCCTGATGGCTATTTGCAACTTAATGACATACAAATAAGTCTCTGCCAGCCTCTAAACTAAAGGGATTCAGCCGATGAGCCGTGATCATTTCGATCAACCAGTAGACCGCCATACAACCTCCAGCCAGAAGTGGGAAAAATACCGCGACACCGATATTCTGCCGATGTGGGTCGCCGATACTGACTTTATGGCCCCTCCTGCAGTGATTGAAGCGCTGCAGGCTCGGGTTGATCATGGAATTTTTGGCTATACCAACACTCCGACTGAACTCAGTCAGTTAATTATCGAGCGGATGCAAACACTCTATCACTGGCAGATTCAGGAGGAGTGGTTAGTCTGGTTGCCCGGGCTTGTCTGTGGTCTGAATCTGGCCTGCCGCAGTGTCGGTGTCAGTCAGGATGAGGTCGCCACCGCCAAACCGGTCTATCCGCCCTTTATGTCAGCACCCCGTTTATCTGACCGGCGTCTGATCACCGTGCCCATGGTTGAACAACAGCAACGCTGGCTAATCGATTTCGACGCCCTGGAACAATCAATTACCGACACCACCACACTTTTGCTGTTCTGCAACCCGCATAACCCGGGCGGCACCGTTTACCGTGAAGATGAATTACAGCGTCTGGCGGATATCTGTCTGCAACACAATCTGACGGTTTGTTCGGATGAGATCCACTGTGATCTGATTATGGAGCCGGGGCTGAAACATGTTCCGCTGGGATCGATGGACAGCGAGATCGCCAGCAAAACCATCACTCTGATGGCCCCCAGTAAAACCTTTAATATTGCCGGTTTGGGCTGCTCCTTTGCCATCATCCCCGACCCACAGTTGCGCAAACAGTTTCAGCAGGTCCGCAAAGGGATCGTCCCGGACGTTAACCTGCTCGGTTATACCGCAACGATGGCCGCCTACAAGGAGGGTGGCGAGTGGCATCAACAGCAACTAAATTACCTAAAAGGTAACCGCGACTACCTGATGAAAGAGATCAATCAGATTCCCGGGCTGAAACTCAATCCGGTAGAAGCCACCTATCTCGCCTGGATCGACGTCTCCGCCGCAAAACTGGAAAACCCCGCCCACTTCTTTGAGCAGGCCGGCGTCGGCATGTCACCGGGACGAGACTTCGGCGATGACCGTTTTATGCGCCTCAATTTCGGCTGCACCCGCAGCCTGCTGATTGAAGCGGTAGACCGGATACGCCGGGCGATGTTAAGTCAGCTACCTGGGGGGTAGCTCACTTCGCTTAAAAGCAGAACGCTGCTTCGCAGCTTGCTAGTCGTTAGACGTAAAACTTCGTTTTACTTGCTAGAAAAAGCACAGGGTCTGATGCCCATGTCTGCTTTTTCAAGCAAGTAACCTATCTAACGACTGCGCTTCCCCCTGCAGATCTTAGTGCTTTGTATAACAGCCTTTCTTGTCTTTCCATTTACAATTGTTACTTTTTTCACTCTTCTCGCAGGTCTTTTTATCCGTTATTGCACTGCACTGAACCGGTCCACTGAAAGAACTCGTACTGCACGTTTTCTTCTTTCTGTCCCAGTCACAGTTAGGATCTTTTTTCTGCCCATCGCAATCTTTTTTATTGGTTATAGCGCTGCACTGTAGAGGTGGGTTTGTGTCGCTTGTACCTGGGCCATTTGTACCCGTTCCGCTTGAACCTGTGCCACTTGAGCCTGTGCCACTTGAACCGCTTCCGCTTGAACCTGTACCGCTTGAACCTGTACCGCTTGAACCTGTACCGCTTGAACCTGTACCGCTTGAACCTGTGCCACTTGAACCTGTACCGCTTGAACCTGTACCGCTTGAACCTGTACCGCTTGAACCTGTGCCACTTGAGCCTGTGCCACTTGAACCTGTGCCACTAGAACCTGTTCCGCTAGAGCCTGTGCCACTTGATCCTGAGCCACTAGAACCTGTTCCCGTTGAACCTGTTCCCGTTGAACCTGTTCCCGTTGAACCTGTTCCCGTTGAGCCTGTTCCCGTCGAGCCTGTTCCCGTTGATCCTGAGCCACTTGAACCTGTTCCACTGTTTCCGGGAGTGTAAACACTTGCCACGGTACAGGAGCCAGGGCTTGGTGCGGTACCCGAGCGACAGCTATCAGGCAAATAATCTGTTGATACGCCTGTTCCAGGAGGGGACATGCAGGTCCAGCTGGTCAGATAGTTATTGTTACATTCAGGCACAAACTGGAGAATCTTATGACTACCCAATTGCTGTAGTTTATAACTAACATTGACAATGCCATCGGTGATCCAGATTTTTTCAACGTAGTTGGTTTCGTAGTCATTCGGACTCAGACCCAGGTCTGCTTCAGTAATGGGTACCTTGCCGGTATTCATCACCTCCTGCGTTATCTGCAACTTAACCCCATCAGCCATGCTAAACCCTTCGGTAACTTTAGCCCGGGTGACATAACTGGTATACGCAGGTATAGCGATAGCGGCAAGAACCCCGACAATTGCCACCGCAATCAGGATCTCTATTAGCGTAAAACCAGAATCTCTTTTTTTCATATCAGGCCCTGCCATCTTTACTTACAACAAATCAATAGCTGAGAGGTCTACTGCATCAAACGCGATCAGCTAAACACTGCTCACACGGGCTACTAATTCTTCTCGTTATTCAAAGACACACTGACTAAAAGGTAACGGCCTGCCCGCCAAGCTTCAAGCACTCAGCTTCCAGAACAACACCCTTTCATGTCACAGGGCAATTTTTTATAACAAACTCATGGGTTTTTCTTTACGCTTTTTCTGGTGGGTCGCGTAGCGGCGAACAAGCAAGATATTGCGTCGCAGCTTGCTAGTCGTTAGACGTAAAACTTCGTTTTACTTGCTAGAAAAAGAACAGGCACCAGATGTCCGCTTTCGACACAAAGCGGACATTAACGCCACGTTAAGCGGCAAATAATAGCTGGCTATAAGGAGTGAGGCACGAACAACAACCAGCTGTTATTTTCCCGTTTGAACGCCTATTATCACCTCAACTTCGAAGGAGATACGGGCTTAGTACAATCAATAATAAGATTAGATATGTTTTTATTAGCATTTATTTTATTAAGTTGAGCTTCCAATTCATCCAAAGAATTATACTTTGTTGGTCGATCAAATAACTCACATTTGTACCAAAGAACCAAATAAACACCATATTTACAACGTTCACCTTTCAAATAAGCGGGTAATTGCTTAGTTAAACCTTTCTCAACATTTTCGGCATGGGCTAATTTTAATTCAACGCAAAGTTTGAGTAGTTTATTTTGGCTATTAGTAAACGAAACTAAGAAATCCACCTCTCCATTTGAGCTTTCTACTTCTCGGGAAATTTGTATTCCCATAAAATCGAAAATTGCTCTTAAATGGCTAAATATATAAGGTTGCGTTTCTGGTTCGCGGCAAGGAATCTGTTTGCCATTTACATCGTTCTTCCATAAATATTTGTAGCCACCATGATTTTCTATATTATGCTTAACAAATAGATCTACACACCTAAAAACGAATTCTTTTAAACTTTTTTCAGTTTCAATTTTGGTTGTGAGCATCAATTCTCGAATATCAATAAATGCATCAGCCAAATTTACACTATTAAGCCTTTCAACAAATCTGGTTAGAGTCTTAGAGTAAGAATCAGGATTTGTTATTGCGTACAATTTGTGATGTATATTCTCTCTAGTTATTTCATTTATATGTTGAACAAAATAATTAGAGAACATATTTACATTTATATCTTTTTTGTCTATTTCTATATGCTTTTGTAGCGCGGTTAAATTTGATAAAAGAGTCTTAACAACAAATTCTTTATGTGGGTAGTAAGTACGCCCAATTAAGGCTTCTTTTTCTGAAAAATCTATATTGTCATAGCTATTTTCATTTAATTTAACATCAGGTGTATATAGTTCTCTAATCGCAATAAGAATATGGGTATAATTCTTCCCCTCTTCAGGTTCAATATCACAAAAGTGGCTCCACCCCATATTTGCTATATTCCACCCGCTCATAATTCTAAACATGGGGTCAGCCCAAAAAGCTGATACAGGAGATAACATAATTTCTAATTTATCATCAATTTCAATGACTTGACTGTCAACACTATAACAAACAGATGGAATTGAAAAACGTATTAGCGTTACAACGTTTTTATCTTTTGTCGAGTTTATTGATAACGTCCCATTACCAAATGAAAAGCCATGTACTTCAACTCCTCCCGCTTCAGAATTTACAGTGGTTTTTAAATATTCTAAATCTTCATCGCTTATTAACTCTTCATACTCTTCTATAAAGGAATTAAGTTCAGCTCGACTTCTTAAGTTATATGAAGCGTTGTGAGACACGATAGAGCTTACTAAAACAGACTTTTCAATTGATGAGCTTGCAGTATCTAGAAACTCATTCAAGAAATCACTTGCCTGTATGAATTGTCCCTTATAGACAAAGAATTCAATAGCTTTAGAAACGTATTTTGAAAAAACATTACGTATAGAATTTTTATCGCCAAATATCTCATTATCCGAACTTGAAAGTGCGATACGACTGAATTTTAGCCTAGCATTTAGTGCTGCTAAACCTTGAGAACTTATTGCGAATGATTCTTCTATTTTCTCTTTAAAGTTCTTATTCTCAAAATCTATTATGTATGTTTTTGATATAGAAGAGACATGAGACGACTCTAGAAACTTGGTTGTTATTTTAAAATATTGATCGAATTTTTCTAAATCAGAATAAGTTAATATAATTGGATATAAATGATGCAATACAAAACCACAATCGTCTAGAAGGTTAACTTCTTTTTTTCCTTCAGGTGTGTTGATGCCAACTTTGATGGAATAGCGTTTTTTATTTTTTGATAGTTCTTCGATTGTATTCAAAAACATCACGAAATATTTTAAAGCTTCCTTATGGTTCCGAGGTTGATTCCCTTTTTGCAAATAAGAAACATATTTTAGTGATTTTTCGATTATTTTACTTTCAGTAGACAAATGAACTCCATTCACGACTATCCGCATAACAATTTATTATTGAGCCCTTACAAGCTTGCAAGGTTTGCTATCTTGTAAGGTGTATTTATATGTAAGGATGGGCAAAAGAAGTATCGCAGAAGCCGTAAGTATCAGGAATATGAGACTAAATATGCAAAGGCAGGATCTGTCAGAGAGGAAAAAAGGATTTATGGTATTCATCCTGAATATCCGTCTGAGTTACCCGAGCTGCGCAGGCTAATCAAAATTACAGACTACAACGGGTTCCACTTACCCATCGAATTGAACTATATCGCAGTAACCGTGTTGATTGCTACAACGTTTGGGTAAACGGCAAACTTTGGAAAAAACGAATTGGTTGGAGCAAAGTTCTTGAAGGATTAAGAAAAGCTTTACCACGTCGTATCAATCACTGGTGAGCATGTCCGCTATTGGCACAAAGCAGACCAACCCACCCTAAATTCTGATTCCTAAAAAACCAACCGTAAGTCCCCCTCCGCAGTTCGCTCTTTACGCTTTTTCTAGCAGTCGCGAAGCGACGTTCTAACCACTAGCCAGCCGCGAAGCGGCGATCTAGCCACAGCTCTTATCAAGCCCGATCAAACGGCAGAGCGATCACATCACTAATCTGCTCCGTTCCCAGGGCTAACATGACTAAACGATCAAGCCCCATCGCGACCCCGGCGCACTCAGGCATACCGTTTTCCAGCGCCTCAACCAGCAAGCCATCAGTCGGTCTGAGCGGTAATCCCTCGGTTTGTCTTTGGGCGATATCCTTAGCAAAGCGTTTTGCCTGTTCTGCCGCATCGGTGAGTTCGTAGTAGCCGTTAGCTAACTCCACTCCGGCGATAAACAGTTCGAAACGGCACGCTACCGGCTGACCATTATCGTCTTCAGCAATACGTGACAGGGCAGCCTGACTGGCTGGATAATCGTAAACGAACACCGCGCCTTTATCGGCCAGCTGCGGCTCAATCACATGAGACATCAGCAGATTCAGCCAGTTGTCGCGGTTATCATCGTCCATTTGAATGTCAATATGCTGACGGGTTATAGCTGCCAGCTCGTTAACCGTCGCGGTTTGCAGGTCAAGCTGGAGGTATTGCCGAAACAGTTCGTTATAGCTGATACGCTGAAACCCAGCCATGCCAATAACCGGCCCCACCAGCGCTTCAACCTCATCCATCAACTGATGGTGATAAAAGCCGGGACGATACCACTCGAGCATGGTAAATTCCGGGTTATGGCGACGACCGCATTCGCCGTTGCGAAACGCTTTACAGATCTGGTAGATCGCGCCGCTGCCGGACGCCAGCAGCCGCTTCATCGCATACTCTGGCGAACTTTGCAGATAGCGGGCCTGCTCCTGCTGTCCAGGTAACGGATGGTAGCGACACTCGATGGTATCGATATAGGGGTCACTCACCGCCGCCGAGGTCATCAGGGGGGTTTCCACCTCCAGCACATCCCGCGCAGCAAAAAACTCACGTATCTGCGCAAAGATCTGTGCCCGTTTGCGCAGATTTTCAATCGGTGCTGTCGCCTGCCATAACTCAGTCATCGGGGATTACTCATAAATGAAAAAGCGCCGCTGTTACCCATCCATGCGCCCGCGGCATACCGTACATCCTGTACATAAAAATGGCAGCCGTGGCTGCCATTGAAATAGTAAAAATTGAATTGAACGCGTTAAAAGCCCAGTGAGAACAAGCGCAATAGCGCTCAAACCATTATTTAAGCGCGGGACACGTACTCGCCACTGCGGGTATCAATCTTCAGCACATCGCCCTGCTCAATAAACAGCGGCACACGCACGACAGCACCGGATTGCAGCTTGGCGGGTTTAGAGCCGCCCTGAGCGGTATCGCCTTTAAGGCCCGGATCAGTTTCAATAACTTCCAGCTCAACAAAGTTTGGCGGTGTTACGGATATAGGGTTGTTATTCCACAGGGTGACCTGACACTTATCCTGTTCCTTCAGCCACAGGTGCGCATCGCCAATAGCGGTTTTATCGGCAGCGACCTGCTCATAGCTGGTTGGGTCCATAAAGTGCCACATCTCGCCATCGCTGTAGAGATACTCCATATCAGTATCCATGACATCTGCACTTTCTGCTGTTTCGTTCGATTTGAAGGTCCGCTCCCAGGTACGGCCAGTGAGCAGGTTTTTCAGTTTAACCCGGGTGAAGGCCTGGCCTTTACCTGGTTTAACGAACTCAACGTCTACCATGGAGCAAGGATCAGACTCGATCATCACTTTCAGGCCGTTTTTAAACTGGTTGGATGCGTAATTTGCCATATCGATCTCGAAATAGATTAGACTCAGGTGAACCGTAGCCACCGCAAAATTGACACACATTCTACTTGAAAGGAGAATGCGAGCAAATTTTCCAGCGAAATTATTCTGATATGAACTCATCTATGCCGTTACCGGACGCCTGGCAGGCCCTCCTGAGCCAGACCTTAGACAGTCCGAAAGCGCTGATTCGTTACCTGCAACTGCCGGACTCACTGCTGGAAGGTGCCGATCGCGCCAGCCTGGAGTTTGCTATGCGCATTCCCAGGCCCTGGCTGGAGCGCATCGAAAAAGGCAACCCCGATGATCCGCTATTACGTCAGGTACTCCCTCTCGGCGAAGAGCTCAATGATGTTCCCGGGTTTATCCGCGACCCGCTGGAGGAGATGCACAGCAATCCGGTGAACGGACTGATTCATAAATACAATGGCCGGGTGCTGGTGATACTCACTGGTGCCTGTGCGATTAATTGTCGTTACTGTTTTCGACGCCACTTCCCCTATGCTGAAAACCGTCTGGGGCCGCAACAGTGGCAGGGAATCCTCGATTATATTGCTGCCGATGCCAGTATCACTGAGGTTATTTTTTCCGGGGGCGACCCGCTGGTCTCGAATGATGCCCGTTTACAGCAGCTAATCACTGACCTTGAGCAGATTCCACACCTGACCCGGTTGCGCATTCACAGCCGGCTGCCGGTGGTTCTGCCACAACGGATTACGGAATCACTCACTCGCATACTGCAGCAAAGCCGCTTTAAAGTGGTGACTGTAATCCACAGCAACCATCCACAAGAGCTGGATGATAGTGTTGCGGCGGCGGTGCAACGCCTGAAACAGGCCGGTGTCACCGTGCTCAATCAGGCGGTGCTGCTGCGGGGCGTCAATGACAACATCGACACCCTTAAAGAGCTCAGTGAAAAATTGTTCGATATCGGCGTACTACCCTATTACCTGTTCACCTTTGATCCGGTCAAAGGCGCGGCGCACTTTGACCTGCCGGATGACGAAGCAAAACAGTTGCTGGGGCAACTGCAGGATCTGCTTCCGGGTTATCTGGTGCCGAAACTGGCCCGTGAAATTCCCGGACGAAGGGCTAAAACGCTGTTATTTGCTGATCAGGAATAGACAACCGATGCACTCAAAATCAGACCAGGCTCCGTTACAAACCGTATTGTTGTTTATCGCCGCGCTGATGTTTGGTTTTGGCGCACTGGTACAGATTGGCGATCAGCGTAACCCGAGTGATATTTCTGTCACCTACAAACGCCTGAAAACACCGGCAGATATTGTCCCTCTGAGCAATCCGGTCAAAGCGGTGGCTTACACCTCGGTGGTATCACTGGCTAAGCTACCGGTTGCCGACAAGAAGCAACGTTTTGTGGCGCTGCTGCTGCCAGCTATCCTGATCAGCAAACAGCAGCTACAACAGCGACGTGACAAATTGGTGCAGTTGCTGTCAGCATCCAGTATCAGTAGCGCCGACCAGGCCTGGCTGGACCGGCTTATGGCAGAATACGATGCGGAATCGCCAACACAGCTGCGCCGGCGCATGGTCAGTTTTCCCAACAGCCTGATTCTGGCGCAGGCAGCCATTGAGACCGGCTGGGGTAGTTCGCGGTTTTTTGTCCAGGCGAATAATGTCTTTGGTGTCTGGTCATTTGACCCTACGGAAGCACGGATTATGGCCCGTCAGCGACGCGATGGTGAGGCAATCTATGTCAAACGATATGCGTCGCTACTGGGGTCGATTGAGGATTACTTTCTGACACTGGGTCGAGGTGGAGCCTACACCGAGTTACGCCAGGCGGCCCGCAACACTCAGGATAGCCTGGCGTTGATAAAACATCTGCACCGTTACAGTGAGCTGGGTGATGACTACGTTGCGCGGCTGGATGCTATGATCCGCCATAACCGGTTAACACGTTATGATAGCTACTATCTGAAGCACTGAGACCCCAAACTCTCAGCCCTCTGCTCTAACGATCATCATCGCCACTCACCTGCTGCAACAGAGCATCCAGAGGGGTTGGTAAACCCAGGCCGTAGCCCTGCCCATAATCAACACCAATCTCACGCAGCAGATCACAAATCTCATCATTCTCGACAAATTCAGCTATGGTAGTTTTACCCATCACATGACCGATATCGTTGATCGATTTAACCATTGCCTGATCCAGCTCGTCATCCAGAATCCCCTTAACAAACATGCCATCGATTTTGAGATTATCCACCGGCAGGTTTTTCAAATACGCAAAGGAGGAGAGGCCACTGCCGAAGTCATCAAGTGAAAACTGACAACCATAGGCTTTCAGGGCATTAATAAACCGCTGCGCTTCCACCAGATTCGCAATAGCCGAGGTTTCAGTGATCTCAAACTTAACCTTGTAAGGCAGCAAAGCTGAGCTTTCCAGAAAACCAATAATAACCTTTTTAAGGTGCTCGTCCCCAAGGCTGCCCCCGGACAGATTGATCGCGCAACAACCAAAATACTTGCTGAACTGGGTAAAGTTCCGCTCCAGCCAGGCAAATGCGTTACCCACCACCCACTCATCTATCCGGCCAGCCAGCTGATACCGTTCGGCTGCAGGCAGAAAAGCTCCCGGAGGCACAATATTTCCCTCCCTATCCTTCATCCGCAGCAAAAGCTCCACATCGGGTTTAAGCTGAGGATTCTGCAAAGGTACAATGACCTGGCCGTAGAGCAAAAAACGTCCCTCATCCAGCGCAGAATTAATCTCAGAAACCCAGTGCATCTCCCCTTCCCTACGGGCCAGCATCTCATTGCCCTGGACGTAGAGATGCACCCGATTACGCCCGGCATCTTTAGCGGTATAGCAGGCCGAGTCTGCCTGTTTAAGAATCTCAGTCATATTGGCAGAATGTTCATTGATCGCGACGACACCGATACTGACACCAATATTAAACACCTGCTGCTCCCAGCAGAATTTAAACTCGGCAATAGCATCACGCACGCCCTCGGCCACACTGCGGGCTTTGTCGATAGGACAGTTCTGCAGCAAAATACCGAACTCATCCCCCCCCAGCCGAGCCAGGGTATCATTAGCCCGCACCCGCCCCTGAAGAATCGACGCAACCTGCCGCAACAGTTCATCTCCCGCCACATGACCACAGGTATCGTTAACCACCTTAAACTGATCCAGATCGAGAAAACAAAACGCATGCTGACAACCGGGAGATCGCTGCGAGTAGAACAGAGACTGCAAACGAACCTCAAACTCTCGCCGATTGACCAGTGCTGTCAACTGATCATGACTGGCCTGATAACTAATCTGTTCTGAGATCAACCGGTTTTCGGTAATATCCTGCAGGGTAACCACATAATTTGTCAGGACCCCGTGAAAATCATAGATCGGCGCGATATTCACCTGCGCCCAGTAATGCCCTTTGGACTTTTTCCGGTTGACGATATCGCCGCGCCAATTAGGCTTATTGATCAGGCGAGGCCAGATATCCCGGTATGAAACTTCGCCCTTTTGCTCGAAATGAAGCATATTGATGTTATGACCAATAACATCCTCAGGAACAAATCCAGTGTCCTCTGTAAATCTCGGGCTGGTGTACTCTATCTCACCATCCGGAAGCGTAATCAGCACCATATTCGGGCTAAACTCTACCGCTTTAGTCACTTTAAGCAACGACTGCTCTGCCCTGCGGCGCTCCTCAATTTCATGCTGCAGTGACGCGGTTTTTTCACTCACCAACTGACTGATACGTAACGTACGACCTGTCAGAGAGAGCAACCAGCCACCCAGCAGTGCCGCAAACAGCATGCCGCCAAGCAGCACAATCCAACTGCTCCACTGAGAAAAATGCAAAAAGAACTCAGGCTTCGCCCGATACTCAAACCGGAAACCCCTTCCACCCGTTACATATTCATCAGTCCAGTACAGAGACTCATTGACGTTTTTATGATTTAACGCATATATCTGCTGCCTGCTATCTGTCGTATCAAAGACCTCAACACTAATCTGTTTCGCCAGATCATGGTGTTCACTCAGCACAAACTGTATGAAATCGTCCATCCGGTAAACCGCCGCAACCACTCCCTCAGTAGACAATCCAAGATCAACCCCCGCATGGTTAACCTGCAGGTAAGCGACAAGACCTTTTTGCTCGCCCGACTCCTGAACCAATCTGATCGGGGCGGTAAAAGCGACACTGTCCTGCCCACGCGCCCGTTGCAGTGCATCCTCTGCCGGCGGATTACTGGTGACATTAAAGCCAAAAGCACGCTTATTTTCAGCAAAGGGCTCAACGTAGGTGACCGGATAGTAATAATCTCGCACAGGCGCCCTGAACAGCTCACCGTCATCGCCCTTCTCTACTATTTGCAGGGGAATTTCAGAGGAATTTTCATATTCAGACCGGCGCTCGTTGGGAATTCGGGGAATCCACTCCAGCGCCTGTATTTCAGGATAGCGTTGCAACATATGATGCGTAAAACTATAAAAATCAGCGGCGTCAATGTGAGAACTGCTCAAAAACAGGCTGCGTAAAGAGTAGAGCGCCTCTATCCCTCCATCTAACCGCACCTTCATATTGGAGTGCAGCTGCTCCGCCTGTTGATTAAACTTCAGGGTTCGCTCTTGCGACTCATAGTTTTTAGTGATCAAAAAAAGAACGACAATGACGATCAGCAGGCTCCCCATTGGAAAAACGATCGCCCACTTGCGGGAAAATAATGTACTGCGTTTATTTGCAAAAAAAGCCAGCAACATAGGTGCGACAACAATGGCACCTATACTGTCTCCAATCCACCAGGTTAACCAGCTGATAAAAAAGTTTTCCCAGCCAATAATGCCAAATAAAAGGAGTGTTGTGATAGCCATCAGGCTCGCAGCAAGCGACGCCACAGGTCCGATGATTACAAGAAAAAGGGTTATCTGTTTATCATCAACCAGGTCCGGCATCCCGCCTAACAGGCGATGAGTCAGCCACACAGCACCTGCAGCCTCAAGAATAGCGGCCATACTGAGTAGAGTCATCAATCCAATAGAGCGAATCAACGCAGCGGTACTGCCTGTATCCAACCAACTGTCCGCATAAAAAATCATTAAAGCGACAAATAAGCCAAAACAGGCACGATAGCCCCGCAGCAGAATTGCAGCAATAGACACACCCGCCGCTGGCCATACCGCGGAAGCATCACTTGGAGGGATCGACAGCAGCCCTATCGACACCTGAGCCAGCAACAGATAAACCAGGCCGGGTAGTATATGAGTACAAAACAGCTCAGAAATACGGTGTTGGGCTGACTTAGCAATGTGTAGGATTGAAGACATACTGCGTTTAGATGCTCTTATAAATACTGTCTGTTGTGAACTCTAACAACAATGTACTTAAATCAGAAATGATATTGAGCTTTTATTACCCAATCTGCCACCGGGATCGTCGCGCCTAGAGTAGCAAGCGATAATACTTTAGACGCAAGCCAACGAACCTTTGCCGACATATTTTGAATCGCAGGATCCAAAATATTTAGACCGGTGAATAGCCTCTTACCCTGAGCTGTATAGCAAAATGGCCGCTACATAAGTAAAAAGAGGGAGGGAATAAAATCAGCCTGACTGAAAAGGAAAAAGACATATCAGGCTGTGAGTGGCAATATTACCAATAGATCAACGCTCAGGCGCTTGGCGAGCCGTAGTCATTCGCGTTCTGATCGCCTGCCAGGCAACCAACTTCGATAAATACCCAGATCGCGCCAATCAGCGGCACCAAGTTCAACAGAACCCACCAACCTGACTTATTCCGGTCATGCCAGCGTTTTACCTGAATAGCCAGACCAACCCACACCAACGGAATATACACAAGGCCCACGAAAATCATTAGTACTTCATCACTGACAGTCAAGGCTGTCAGCAAACCAAAAACAACCATTTCAGCGACAAGCATCCCCAGCGCTGTAAGCCAAAAGAACTTGCGGCCGATACGCCCCTGAAATGAAAATAGTATTTGCTTTAAAGTCAGCGGAGCAACCGCCGAATTTGCTTGCAACAGTTCGGCCTTAGGCGCTTCATAAACATTTGTATTCATTAAATAATCCTTTATTAATAACTGATCAGCCCTGATCGAATAACAGTTACCTGGCCAACTACAAGGCGATCTGCTTAAGTGTATGGGTTAGTTGCTGGTGGTGAGCCAGACACTATCAGATGATAGCGCGGCACAAGTTATAGAAACTATGAGAAATATCAAGTTTTATACGCTGATACAGATCAGTTTCTCGGTGGCATTACCGGAAACGGTGTGACAGTGCCCTTAACTTCGGTAATTTTAGCCGGCCCTTCATGTTTTACTTCATCGATGCGAATAATCGCCTGCATCGGAATATAACTGCGTTCCACATCTTCAAACTGCTTTTTAAGCTTCTCTTCTGAGGGATCAACCACCATTGCGCTCTGACTGCCAAAAACGATATTTTCTATCTCCAGAAAGCCCCACAAGTCACTTTGATAGACGTTATGTGCATAGATCTCATAGATCTCGTTCTGATTTAGAAATTTTATCCGATAGATCGGGTCACTAGCCATGATTCACTGCACTCAAAAAAGGTTAACAGGCGTTATTATGGGGGCGCTTTAAATGATTACAAGTCATTATCCGAAGCGGTTAAAAACTATGCAGCCGGATTGCCATAAAGTATAATTCCCGCCCTTTTAATTTTCCCAAGCTGTAGAACAGGTGTGCAATGGCCAAGAAGCTATTCATTAAAACCCACGGATGCCAGATGAACGAGTACGATTCCTCACGGATGGCGGATCTGCTGGGCGAAAGCCATGAACTCGAGTTAACTGACAATCAGGAAGAAGCGGATGTGCTGCTCCTGAACACCTGTTCGATTCGCGAAAAGGCTCAGGAGAAGGTATTCCATCAACTGGGCCGCTGGCGCAAACTTAAAGCCAGGAACCCTGACCTGAAGATTGGTGTGGGTGGCTGTGTGGCTTCACAGGAAGGGGAAGCCATTCTCAAACGCGCCCCCTATGTGGATATGATTTTTGGTCCGCAAACCCTGCACCGTCTTCCAGAGATGATCGACCTTACCAACTCCGGCACGCAGAAAAAAGGCATCGTCGATATCAGTTTTCCTGAAATCGAGAAGTTTGACCATCTGCCCGCCCCAAGAGTTGAAGGCGCAGAAGCCTTTGTATCCATCATGGAAGGTTGCAGTAAATACTGTACGTTCTGTGTTGTACCCTACACCCGTGGCGAAGAGGTCAGCCGACCGCTGGACGATATCATCGCCGAAGCCGTTGAACTGTCTGAACAGGGGGTTCGTGAAGTTCACCTGTTGGGGCAGAATGTTAATGCATACCGGGGCGCAACCGATGATGGCGATAGTGCAGATCTGGCCGAGCTGATCCGCTGCATCGCTGCTATCGACGGCATCGACCGCATCCGTTTCACCACCTCTCATCCGGTTGAATTCACCGACAGTCTGGTCGAGGTATACCGCGATGTTCCTGAGCTGGTGAGTTTCCTGCATCTGCCAGTGCAAAGTGGTTCTGACCGGATTCTGATGGCGATGAAGCGGGGTCATATGGCGCTCGAATACAAATCACTGATTCGCAAAATCCGCGCAGCCCGTCCGGATATAACACTGTCATCTGACTTCATTATCGGTTTCCCGGGTGAGACCGACGCCGATTTTGAAGCGACGATGAACCTGATCGCCGAGATCGGCTTTGATAACTCCTACAGTTTTATCTACAGCCGCCGTCCCGGCACTCCGGCTGCCGACCTGCCGGATGATGTATCCGACGAAACCAAGAAGCAGCGCCTGAATATTCTGCAGCAACGCATCACGCAGCAGGCGTTACAGATCAGCCGCCGGATGGTGGACTCAGTCCAGCGCATTCTGGTGACCGATTACTCTCGCAAAGATCCGGGCATGCTGCAGGGTCGCACCGAAAACAACCGGGTGGTTAATTTCCGTTGCGATAATGCGGATCAGATTGGCCACTTTGCCGACGTCCGCATCGCTGAGGTTTATACTAACTCACTGCTGGGCGAACTGGTTGGCTCCGAGCTCGATGGCACGTTGCAGTAATCTCTATTGTTTTGTCATCCGGAAGGCCCGATAACGGTTACACTGACTGTAAAACAGTCCTGACAGACAAACGCTATAGCATCTTTATTAAAGGATCCGTTGTTGAACACAGCGCAAACCATTCAGGTCACCCTGGAACCGGACAACACACAACACCTGTCCAACCTCTGCGGCCAGCTCGATGAGCACCTGCGTCTGATTGAGCAGCGCCTGGGAATAGAGATCAGCAACCGCGGCAACAGTTTCAAACTGGCGGGCCAGTCTAACGTCGTGCGCGCCGGAGCCAAGCTGCTGGAGCAACTTTACGAAGATGCCCGGCAGGGTGAACAGATCACCCCGGATCAGATCCACCTGTTACTTCAGCAATCCGGCGTTGAACAACTGACAGGAGCTGAGCCGGTGGTACCGGTTTATCAGGCCGATATAGCGATTCAGACCCGTAAAACCCTGATCCGTCCCCGTGGGCCAAATCAACAGGGCTATGTTCGCTCTATTCTGACCCATGACATCAACTTTGGGATCGGCCCCGCCGGTACCGGTAAGACCTATCTGGCGGTTGCCTGCGCCTGCGAAGCACTTGAGCGCGAAGAGGTCAGCCGCATCCTGTTAGTACGCCCCGCCGTCGAAGCCGGTGAAAAACTGGGGTTTCTGCCCGGCGACCTGAGTCAGAAAGTAGACCCCTACCTGCGTCCGCTGTATGACGCACTCTATGAGATGCTCGGCATTGAGCGGGTCAGCAAACTGATCGAGCGCAATGTGATCGAAGTGGCCCCGCTGGCGTATATGCGTGGCCGAACCCTGAATGGCTCGTTCGTGATTCTCGATGAAAGCCAGAATACCACCCGCGAGCAGATGAAGATGTTTCTCACCCGCATCGGCTTTGGCTCGACAGCGGTTATCACCGGCGACACCACGCAGATCGATCTACCCAAAGGGGTTCGCTCCGGTCTTATCCATGCGATTGAGGTACTGAAAGAGGTCAAAGGGATCGGTTTTACCCATTTCACCTCCAAAGATGTGGTACGCCACCCGCTGGTAGGGCACATTGTCGACGCCTATGACCTGTACGAAAAACGCCAGGATCAGCAACAAGACAATCAACAGACCAATCAACATAACCGCCAGCAGGACAGAAGATGAGCTACTACGTTGACCGACAGTGTCAGATAGAGGATGAAAACCTTCCCTCGGAAGAACAGCTCACCGAATGGGTCAGCACGGCGCTTAAAGGTCGCCTGGATGCTGCTGAACTGTCAATACGTATTGTCTCTCCTGAAGAAAGTCAGGAACTCAACTGCCAATACCGGGGCAAAGATAGTTCCACCAATGTTTTATCCTTTCCTTTCGAGATGCCAGAAGGGATAGAACTCGATCTTCTGGGCGATCTGGTAGTCTGTGCCGAGGTGGTTGCGCGGGAAGCAGAGCAACAAAATAAGCCATTATTTAATCATTGGTGTCATATGGTCGTACATGGAGTATTGCATCTGCTTGGATTCGACCATATAAATAACGATGAAGCGGAAGAGATGGAACAACTGGAACGTGAAATTCTTGCCAGTCTGAATATTCCTGATCCCTATTTGTTAACTGAATAAGCTTGCTAACTGAATAAGCAGATGCCGAAGAAACGGAGCAGCACATGAGCGAAGAGCGATCGGGAAATGGCCAGAACAGATCCTGGCTGGGTAAACTCGCCCAGGTATTTTCTGATGAACCCAAAACCCGTGAAGACCTGCTAGCAGATCTGAAAGACGCCACCGATGAGAACGTCCTGGATCAGGAAGCGTTCAGCATCATCGAGGGGGCGATGCAGGTTGCCGACCAACAGGTGCGGGATGTAATGATTCCACGCTCACAGATGGTTGTAGTAGAAGCCGATCAGACACCGAAAGAGTTTTTACCGATTATTATCTCATCTGCCCATTCCCGTTTTCCGGTTATCGGTGAAAACCCGGATGATATCCTCGGGGTATTACTGGCCAAAGATCTGCTTTCCCTGATTCTCGAAGATAACAATCTGGAAAACTTCGATATCAAGCAACATGTCCGCAAAGCGACCTTTATACCGGAAAGCAAACGCCTCAACGTGCTGCTCAAAGAGTTTCGTGCCACGCGCAATCATATGGCAATCGTCGTCGATGAATACGGCGGTGTATCCGGCGTTATTACCATCGAAGATGTGCTGGAACAGATTGTTGGCCAGATTGAAGATGAGCACGATGTCGAAGATGATGAAGGCAACATTAAACCGTTTGACGACAATGGCTATATCGTTAAGGCGCTAACCCCGATCGAAGATTTCAATGAGTTTTTCGATATCGGCATGCCCGATGATGACTTTGACACTATCGGCGGTCTGGTGACACAAAAGTTTGGTCACCTGCCGCGCAAGGATGAGACAGTGGAAATTGATGCATTTACCTTTAAAGTGCTCAGTGCAGACAACCGGCGTATCCGTCTGCTTCAGGTTATTCGGTCAGAACCGGCCGGCCAATAATGAATAAACGCACACCGTTTATAGTCTGGCGCATTATTCTTTGTGCCATTGCCGGTGCAATAGCGCCACTATCGCTGGCCCCATTCGATTACTGGTACCTTGGCGGCGTTTCGGTCGCCCTCCTATTTATACTGTTACACAACTGCTCCCCCCGGGTAGGCGGCTGGCTGGGCTGGTGCTATGGTCTCGGGTTCTTTGGCACAGGCGTATCCTGGGTATTTGTCAGCATCCATGAGCACAGCAGTGCTTCGGGGTTACTGGCAGGCTCAATGACCGCCCTGTTCGTTGCCGCGCTGGCGATTCTGTTTGCCCTGCAGGGATGGCTCTACAGCCGGTTTTTCCGCAACGTCATCGGCTTCTGCGCTTTATGGGTATTGTTCGAGTGGCTGCGCAGCTGGCTTTTGACCGGCTTCCCCTGGCTCTATCTCGGTTATAGCATGATCGATACACCACTAGCGGTTTTCGCGCCGCTGGGCGGAGTATGGTTGCTCAGTCTCTATGTCGTACTTACCAGCACCCTGCTGGTAACCTTCGTTAAACGCCTCAATCAGCCATTACAGGCGGCCACCATTCTGATGGTGCTGGGCCTGCCACTGGTGGCAATTCAGCAGCATCAGATCCCGGAAAACTGGACCACACCGATTGGTGAGCCGCTCAGCGTCATGGTGGTTCAGGCCAATATTCCGCAACAGCAGAAATGGCAGCGCAGCGAACTGGAAAATATTCTACAAACCTATGTCGATCTGAGTCAGGGCAGCGACAAAGCCGACCTACTGATCTGGCCTGAAACCGCCATTCCCACGTTCTATCAGAAAGCCAGCGTCATGCTCAGCCCGTTTACTGAGATGCTGGAAAAGAGCAACACCGCCATGATCAGCGGTATTCCGACGGCCTATAACGACCCTGAACAACCCAAAGGTAAGCGCTATACCAACAGCCTCACGTTGTTTGCTGGCGGCAGAGGGAGTTATGACAAGCAACGGCTGGTGCCTTTCGGGGAGTATGTTCCACTGGAGAGACAACTGCGCGGCATCATCGACTTTTTTAACTTGCCGATGTCAGAGTTCAGCCTGGGATCATCTGATCAGCCCCTGCTGGAAGCCGCTGGCAGTCAGATTGCACCGTTTATCTGTTACGAGATCGCTTATCCGGAACTGGTCCGGCAACAAAGCCTGACCAGCGACCTGCTACTCACCGTCAGCAATGATACCTGGTTCGGCCATTCAAGTGCTCCGGCGCAACATCTGCAGATCGCCCGGATGCGGGCATTGGAAACCGGTCGCTGGCTGATTCGCTCAACCAACAACGGCATCAGCGCCCTGGTCAGTCCTGATGGTAAAATCAATTCCACGGTGCCCCAATATGAACAGGCGGTGATGGTCGGTCAGGTGCAGAAGATGCAGGGTCTGACCCCCTATCAGGAATGGGGGATCAAACCGTTGCAGATTATCATCGGGCTGATGTTACTGTTCGGTCTGTTCACCGTCCCACGGAGCCGACAGTCGCGTAAAGGTTTCTGAGCCACACTTCGCACAAGCCGCTAAGCGGCTGGTGCTGGTGTGAGTGACCTGCTCACCACAATCAACACAGACAAAGGTACCGGCAGCCGCGGTATCACCCGCGATGTACTGGTCTTCACCGTCTGCCAGGCGCTGTTCAAGCTCAGTGATACCTATGCGGGTTCGGTCGGCCAGATCCATCAACTGTCGGGCAACAGTCTGCTCAAGAAAGTTCAGATCAAAATTCAGCCAGGCAGCCACGCCCTCACCGGTTTCGTGTGCATAATACCCCAGCTGCTTCAGATCCTTTTTCACATAAGCGCTGAGCAGATCCATCTCATCGCGGGTCATCTCTTCAGCGGTCAGCTCAAGCTCGACAGCTTCTTCTATTTTCTCCTGCAGATAGTCCCAGGAGCGGTGCTCTACAGATTCAAGATCCTGACGTAACCGGCTTAGCACCCGATCATATTGAGCACTACGATCTTTACCACTGCTATTGTTGCTCATATCCATCTCCAAAGCCGACTAAAAACTATATGTACCATTGCATATATTGTATCCTATGCGCTACAGACAAAACATTCCATTGACCGGTATCCAACGTTAGCCGGTTTTTATCATCAGAGTCGAAATGAACGAACAATATAAGCCGCAGCATATAGAGCCTGAAGTCCAGAAACACTGGGTCGACAATGAAAGCTTCAAAGCCACTGAAGACCTGTCCAAAGAGAAGTTCTACTGCCTCTCCATGTTCCCCTACCCTAGCGGTCGGCTGCACATGGGGCATGTACGCAACTACACTATTGGCGATGTGGTTTCACGCTACCAGCGTATGCAGGGCAAAAATGTCCTGCAACCGATGGGCTGGGATGCATTCGGCCTGCCTGCGGAAAACGCGGCTCTGAAAAATAATGTTCCGCCCGCCAGCTGGACCTATGAAAATATCGATTACATGCGTAATCAGCTGGACCAGATGGGCTTTGGCTATGACTGGAGCCGCGAGGTTGCCACCTGCCACCCTTCTTACTATCGCTGGGAACAGTGGTTCTTCACCCGACTGATGGAAAAAGGCCTGGTTTATAAAAAAGATTCTGAGGTTAACTGGGACCCGGTTGATCAGACCGTACTCGCCAATGAACAGGTGATTGATGGTCGCGGCTGGCGCTCTGGTGCGCTGGTTGAGCGTAAGAAAATCCCTCAGTGGTTCCTGAAAATCACCGATTACGCCGATGAACTGTTGGATGATCTGGATAAGCTGAGCGAGTGGCCGGAACAGGTTCGCACCATGCAGCGCAACTGGATCGGTCGCTCTGAAGGGGTTGAGTTAAGCTTCCATGTCGATGGTTTTGGTGAACTCGACGTCTTCACCACCCGCCCTGATACCCTGATGGGTGTCACCTATGTAGCCGTAGCGCCCGGCCACCCACTGGTGCAACAGGCCGCAGCAAACAATCCTGAACTGATCGGCTTTATCGACGACTGTAAAAACATGAAAGTGGCCGAAGCGGATATGGCCACCATGGAAAAGAAAGGCTTTGCCCTGGGGATTGAGGCAACTCACCCGCTGACAGGTCAAAAGGTTCCGGTCTGGACCGCCAATTTCGTGCTGATGGATTACGGCTCTGGCGCAGTGATGTCCGTTCCTGCCCACGACCAGCGGGATTACGAATTCGCTAAAAAGTACGATCTGCCGATCAAACAGGTGATCCGTCCGGCGGATGACAGCGATGCCGATATCGATAAAGAAGCCTTTACCGACAAAGGTATTCTGGTCAATTCCGGTAGCTTTGATGAACTTGATTTTGAAGTGGCCTTCAAAGCAATCGCCTCCGAACTGCACAGTAAAGGCAAAGGTAAAACCACCATTAACTATCGTCTGCGTGACTGGGGCGTATCCCGCCAACGTTACTGGGGCACACCTATTCCGGTGATTAATTGCGACAGCTGCGGTGCCGTGCCGGTGCCTGAAGACCAGTTGCCAGTTATTCTGCCCGTCGATGTCACTTTTGACGGCGTCGGTTCGCCGATCAAGAAAATGGACAGCTTTAAAAAAACCAGCTGTCCCAAGTGCGGTGGTGATGCCGAGCGGGAAACCGATACCTTCGACACCTTTATGGAGTCCTCCTGGTATTACGCCCGCTACGCCTGCCGCAATGCCGACACCATGCTGGAGCCCGAAGCGGCTAATTACTGGCTGCCGGTTAATCAGTATATCGGTGGTATCGAGCACGCGATCCTCCACCTGCTCTACTCCCGCTTCTTCCATAAACTGATGCGGGACGAAGGGCTGGTAAACTCCGATGAGCCGTTTGAGCGTCTGCTCTGTCAGGGGATGGTGCTGGCGGATACCTACTACCGTGATGATGAAAATGGCGGCAAGATCTGGATCTCGCCGACTGACGTGAAGGTTGAGCGGGACGAAAAAGGCCGGGTAACCAAAGCGGTTCATATTGTTGATGGCGAGCCCGTCGAATCGGCGGGTATGGGCAAGATGTCCAAGTCGAAAAACAACGGTATCGATCCGCAAATAATGATCGACAAATACGGTGCCGATACGGTGCGTCTGTTTATGATGTTTGCCGCGCCGCCGGAGCAATCGTTGGAGTGGTCTGATTCCGGTGTTGAGGGTGCTCATCGCTTCCTGCGCCGTCTGTGGAAGCTGGTCTACGATCACCTGCAATTCCCGGGTGATGTTGTTGCGCTGCAACCTGACAGCCTGGACGAGCGACAAAAAGAGCTGCGCCGCAAAACCCACGAAACCATCAAAAAAGTGTCTGATGATGTTGAGCGCCGCCAGACATTCAACACCGCGATTGCCGCAGTGATGGAACTGAGTAACGCAATCAGCCGCTTTGTTGATGCCAGTGATCAGGGCCGCGCGGTTGTCCGCGAAGCGCTGACCGCCGCAGTGCAGCTGCTGGCCCCGATCGTGCCGCATATCACTCATCAGCTCTGGGCAGACCTGGGCAACAGCAGTAATCTGCTGGATGCGCCGTGGCCAATGGTGGATGAGGCCGCAATGACCCTCGCCAATGTGCAGATGGTGGTTCAGGTTAACGGTAAAGTGCGCGGTAAAATCAACGTTCCCGCTGATTCCGATGAGAGTGTTGTATTGCATACCGCCCTGGCCGATGAGGGGGTGCAGCGCCACATGGACGGCAAAACAATCCGTAAACAGATTGTAGTGCCAAATAAACTCGTCAACATCGTAGTAGGCTAAGGGGGCAAGGATGAATCGCTGCCAGAACCGGCTTTCAGCCACTCTTTTGCTGACGGTTTGTTGTCTCATGCTGTCTGCCTGCGGGTTCCAGCTGCGGGGCAGTGCAGATATTGCGGAACCGTTACGGCAGCTCACACTGGTCACCCCTGAGCGCTCCCGCAGCCAGCTTGAGCCGGTGCTTCGCAGGCAACTGGAAGCCAACGGAATAGCCGTTAATACCGGCTCCGGCTATCGGCTAAAGATCATTTCGGAATCCCGTTCCCGGCGTGAAGCCACACTGGGAGCCAATGCCGATATTGATGAATACGAGCTGACCACCAAAGTTAAATTCATGGTGCAAGATCCACAGGGTAATCCGCTGCTCGAACGCGACATTCTTGCCGAGCGCACCTACGACTACGACGCGAACAAAGAGACCGCCAGTAGTGCTCAGGAAGCTCAGCTCTATATCGAGATGGATCAGCAACTGGCGATTCAGATTATGCGTTTCTACGCCAACCTGAAACCTGTGGCACCCTAAACCACTATGAAGATAAAACCGGAGCAGCTTGCCAACAAACTCGGCCCGCAACCGGCTCCGGTTTATCTGATCACCGGCGACGAAACGCTACTGATAGAAGAGAGTTGCGACCTGCTGCGCAAGCACCTCAACTCGATCGGCTTCTGCGAGCGGGAAACCCTGCATGTTGAGGGGGGATTCAAATGGGAATACCTGCTGCAATGCGCCAACGCACTTTCACTGTTTGCCGAACAGAAGATTATCGAACTGCGACTGGGCAGCCATAAGCCCAACAAGCAGGCCAGCGACATCCTCCAGGAATACCTGAAACGTCCCGCCGAAGACAATGTACTGCTGATCATCGCCGACAAACTCGATGCCGGCGCGAAGAAAAGTGCCTGGCTTAAAGCCATTGATCAACAGGGCATTATCGTTGAGATCTGGCCGGTAGATCTGCAACAACTACCCGGCTGGATCAACAACAGAGCCCGCAAGATCGGTCTGACACTGGAAAACGATGCGGTTCAGCTGCTCAGTGAGCGGATCGAAGGCAACCTGTTAGCGGCCAAGCAGGAACTGGATAAACTCAATCTGCTCTATGCCGGTCAGACAATTACCGCAGATATGGTGATGGACAGCGTCTCCGATAGCTCCCGTTACGACATCTACGGTCTGTCTGAAGCTGCGATACTGCAGCAGGTGCCCCGTTGCACTAAGATTATTGAAGTATTGAGACAGGAAGGTACCGAAGCGACCGTTGCCTTGTGGGCCATCGCCCGCGAAATTCGCTCCCTGATTGTGATTCAGAACGGCCTGCAGAAAGGCACTCCCTTTGACGCCCTCTGCCAGCGCGAACGGATCTGGGGCAACCGCAAAAATCAGATGCGCAATGCCGCTCAGAGAATTCCCGCTGACCGACTCAGCCATATGCTCAGTCGGTGTTCAGAAGCCGATGCGCAGATTAAAGGCGCTCTCGGTGATCCCTGGCTAACGCTAACCGGCATCACCCTCCAGTTGGCAGGAATAGAGCTTAATATAGAGCGGTAAGAGCAGAACACTTTCAGCTTGCGAGAACACTGCTTCGCGGCTGCTAGACGGAAACTTCGCTTTCCTTGTTAGAAAAAGCAATACTCACCTGAATATCAAGATAGCTCCAATATTGACCTCTCTTGAGAATATAGGCGATACTCAGGACTGGCTCTGCAGAAGGAAGCTCGGTGTGATAACAACAAGATCTGCTTTTTTCCCCATCTTATTTACCCTGCTCCTTAGCGGCTGCTCTGACAGCGATCCCGAAACAAGCTCAACCGATGGCAAAGAACTTTACTCACTCTACTGCGAGGCTTGCCATAAAAGTAATGGCTCCGGTAAATTTCTGGAAGGGATACCCGCGAACAGAAGCACTCGTTTATCATACAATCAGGTCGTCGCACTAGTGCGCAAGGGTGACCCCGCGCGTCCCGACATGCCAGCCTTCGTGCACCTCACAGATAAGCAGGCCGATGCGATAGTCGATTACCTGTTCAGCTTAAGAATTTATTAGAAGATCGCCATTAAAAGCAGACCACTGAACAAGTTCAGCTGGCTAGAACGCCGCTTCGCGGCTGCTAGTGGCGAGACGGAAAACTTCGTTTTCCTTGCTAGATAAAGCGTTTAAAAGACGGGCAGTAACCGCATCTGGCAGCGACTTTTTAGCCTGGGTTAAATGCGTATCTGAATATCTATACACGCAGCAGAGACTCATTGAATCCACAGTAGATAGCAGACAAAAAAAGAGAGCCTGGCTGGCTCTCTTTTTTCAGTTTTTTCTAACGATTTGCATGCGACGAAGCCGTCTCTGGCTACTGAATTAAAGAATGCGTAACTTTCGTTTCCAGCGCTATATTGTCATCTAACGGGCAGCGGTGGCAGACTTCTTCAAGAAATTTAGCTTTTTCCTCGTCACTCAGGTCGGCGTCAATCTTTGCTCTGACGGTGATGGTCTGGAAACCTACACGGTCCTCTGTGGGCTTACCTAGCAGGCCCGCAGGGTTCATGGTGCCATCGACATCGATATCGATAGAGCGCATCTCAATTTTTTGCTGAGTTGCAGCGATACGGGCGATGCTGGCGATACAGCCTCCCAGCGCAAAGAGGAAGAACTCCAGCGGAGTCGGGCCTTCATCGGTACCGCCCGCCTGCTTTGGCTGGTCGATAGTAACTTTATGACCACGGATATCAGCATGCACCTGACAGCCGGCATTCATGGAAGTGGACACTGAGATAACTTTGTTGGCAGACATATTAACTATCCTTAATGTAGTAAAACGTAATATTAGAATTATCGCATATAGAGCTTTATAAGAGATAGCCTTAAACGACACGTTAAAGAAAGTTTAATCACGATGTTGTGAATACATACGAGCTGCAGTGCAGCTTAAGCTCAAGGTGATTTACGCCCCGGATAGAAATATTCGGTAATAAATACCATGAGCGCAGAAAAGGCGATCAACTTGCCAAAAAGGAGAGCTTCAGAGTAACCGCCATCATGGCCACTCATAATCATCAGGGCAGCTACCAGCAACAGAAACACAATAAAGAGGTGCATCGACGGCTTAAAGCCAAAGCTTAATCGTTCTGCAGTCTTAACAGCGGCTACCGCAACCAGGATACCGAAGGCACTGCCTACCAATATATCCACCGGCCAGTGAGCCGCTACCATCACCCGACTTAATGCGACCAGCCCACCCAATAGCAGCAGAGCGCGGCGCAGCAACGGCTGAGTAAAGAAGTAATAAGCGATTGAGACGAAGACAAAAGCGGTTAGTGAGTGACCAGAAGGAAAGCTACCGTTTCTGAAGGCTTTACCCACCAGATTGTACTCACCGGCCACCAGCTCAACCGGAGGCCGACCCGCACCAAACAGATTTTTCAGGCCATGAGTCACCAGTGTTCCATATATTGCAGCGATAAAGATCACCCAGAGGATCGCCGGATTTCTCCGGGCGATAATCAATGCCAGCGTCAGTGCCAAAGTGGTGTCACCCATAAACGTGATGATCTGCCAAAAGGCCTCAGGAAAGGCCGGAGTAAACTGATTTAACAGGTGAAACGCGCCATGATACCCGGCGGTAATCCAGAGCAATAAAGCGGTTATCAGCAAGCCCGCCGCCACCAGCATTAGCTGCTTTAGTGCGGCAACGTCATTGCGGGCCAAAAACTGTTGCTGTGAGCTTTTCAGCTGCACGGATAGCCCAGCAACAATAAACGTATTGTTAATCTGTTCCCGCAGGCTTCGCATCTTGCCACTCCACCAGACGGATTCCGCCTTTGTTGAACAGTTCAGTTAACACTGCATCGGGATGACGTTGCTGTAACTTAAGCAGGTTATCGGCATCGGTAAAGATAACGTCTCCCGGCTTGGGGTTTTTCTCGTTCGGTGTAATCGCATCCCGATAAACACTAAACGTTGGCATATGCAAACCAAAGGCGACCACGTACTGACCTTCCCGGGCTTTAGCGATATAGGCAGCTTCCTGCACCGGTAACTGTTGCAGACCGGCCATCACCTGAATAAAGAAATTAAAGACAAACAGGGTCTGAATGAAACCGATAGTGACATACTTAACCGGCTTTTCCAGTTTCGGGGTAATGGCTATCCCCAGAACCAATATCAGCGCGACAATGCTGGCGATCAGATAGGGTGTACCAACCACATCCCAAACCCGCCCCAGCATCTCCTGCTCATAAATTTTACGACTACTGCCTGCGGCAGACTCAAGAATCCAGGGCAGCGCCAGCATGAGGATGAAGAACACTACCGGAAACACCAATCCCCAACTACGGAACAGTAACTCGCGATAACGGGCAAACAGCAGCAACAAGCCAGAGATACCATAGACTACATAGTGAGGTAGCTGAGTACCGGAAACCGACACAAGCACAAACACCACACCCAGCCATATCATGAGATAGAGTGTAAGTGAGTCCTTACAATACTCTCGCAGGCTGCGCAGCAGTGTAAACAATGCTGAACTAAAGGGCAGTAACACCAATGGCAGGGCGATGAGATAATACCAGAGCTTACCCCCATGACCTTCGCGGGTATCACTAAAGCGGTTAACGTTGTGATCCAGCAGAAATCCTTTAAAGAACCCCACGCCCTGATCCTGATACACCAGCCATAACCAGGGCGTCAGTATAAGTAGCAACAGGACCCAGCCCGGCAGATAGAAGATAGCTGTCAGCCAACGTCGCCACTGTCCCTGAAAAACAAAGAATATACCGCTGACCAGCAACGGAATCAGCACCGCTACCGGGCCTTTGGTAAGCAGCCCCAGTGCCATCCAAAGATAAACACGCAGCAACAGAAAACGCGACCGCTCATCTGGCTGCTGCCAGTAACGCCAGATATCAAGAACAGTGAGAGTAAGAAACAGGTTTAACCAAGCATCGGCAATAGCACCTTTACCGATAATGCCGATCCAGAGCGTATTCGCCATGATCAGCACCGCATACAACGCGGTAGTACGGTTCCATTGCTGAAGGGCAAAACGGTAACACACCAGCAGCCAGCAACTTGCAGCGATAGCAGAGGGCAATCGCAGGGAGAATTCGCTCAGATCAAACAGTGAAACACTGAGCGCCTGAAACCAGTAACTCAGTATGGGTTTGTCATAACGGGGCTCGCCATCCAGATAGGTTGCGGCAAAATTACTGTTAGCCAGCATCTCCCGGGTTGCTTCGGAAAAGGCGCCCTCATCCAGATCGAAAAGAGGGAAGCCCCAGATATTCCAAAAGAAAGCAAAAAAGAGTGCGGCGAACAGCAGTCCGTAATGGAGCAGGTTACTTTGGCGCAGAGTCGGCGTCATGCGCAGAGGTCTCATCCGTTACATCGGGCTGTTGCGTATACCAACGCCCTTCATCATCATTATTTAGCTTTTCACGCAGGGTATAACCACGAGTGTTCGAGGTTTCAAAGAAGATCCGCGACATCATTTCGGCCAGTACACCGGTGGTGATAAACTGCAGCGAAACTACCAGCAGGAAGATGCCGATCATAAACAGTGGCCGGCTACCAATATCTTCACCCAGAAACAGCTTCACCATCATGAGCCAGGTCATAATCAGCGACCCGACAACCCCCATACCCAGGCCCAGATAGCCAAAGAAATGTCCCGGACGCGCTTTAAATTTGAGGAAGAAGAACACCACCAACAGATCAAGGATAACCCGGAAGGTGCGTGACAAACCGTATTTAGATTCGCCAAACTGACGGGCATGATGATCAACCACGGTTTCACCAATGCGGGAAGGCTTTGTTACCGAGGCAACCCAGACCGGAATAAACCGGTGCATCTCACCAAACAGGCGTACCTGTTTAATCACACTGGCACGATACACTTTCAGGCTGCAACCATAGTCATGCAGACGTACGCTGGTAACTTTGGCGATCAGACGGTTAGCCTGACGAGAGAAGAACTTGCGGGTTGACTCATCTTCCCGCTGTTTGCGCCAGCCCTGTAACATATCCAGGTCGCGCTCTTCCATCTCAATGATCATCCGCTGGATATCGGCGGGATCATTTTGCAGATCGCCATCCATGGTGACAATAATTTCACCGCGAGCCGCATCAATACCCGCTTGCATCGCTGCGGTCTGACCAAAGTTACGCTGCAGTTCCACTACCCGCAGATGATCACCTCGCTGTTGCTGAGCCTCGTACAGACGTGCAACAGTGTTATCCGGACTACCATCATCGACGCAGATAAGTTCCCACTTACCGGCATAATCACTGAGGCATTCATGTACCCGCTCGACCAGCGGAAAGACACAATCCTCTTCTTTATACATCGGTACGACGATCGATAATGATTTCATAAATTATCCGAATTCAAGTCATTAAAAAGTGTAAGCGGACTCTATCACAAAGCCCTTTTGATATGAAGGTAAAGCCCGCCATAGCAGGTATTGCAGGTCATTCCGTTTCTGCCTGCAAGACCTCCTGGCGATGAAAAACCTTCGCCACCAGCCAGCCCAAACCAAAGGCCACAAATGACATCAGCAACAGAAACAGATGCAGCTGCACCGCTACTTTAAGCAGTGCAGTCGTATCAATGGCATAGAACTGTCCGGCCAGCACAAAAGCGGCTTCGAAAGTCCCTGAACCGGCAACCCCATGAATCGGCAAAATAGAGGAGAGGTCAGCAATCGCCACACTGGTTACCGCCTGCGTCAGTGTTAACTGGGACAGCTGCAGCACCACCCCAAGAAAGGCCAGCAATTTAGTCAACCAGACAGCATAGGTAGTCAGGACGATGGCAGCAAAATGTCCACCACGGGTTGGCAGCGCAGCGAACGCCTGAGCCAGTTTCACCAGCTTCGGGTTACTGAAGCGTCCCAGCAGCCAGACCACTAAACGCTTGCCCTGATCAAATAGCAATAAACCCACAACCGTTATCAGCCCCAGCATCACAGCGGCCAACGGATTAAACTGCCAGAGGGCCAGCACGCCCGCGACTGATAGCAGCGCCACCAGATCCAGCAGCCTATAGAGCAGCAAGTGTGAGGATGAATTGATCAACCCGATGCCAAAATAGCGCTTAATCAGCACCGGAAAGGCTACCTCACCGGTACGCATCGGCAACAGATTATTGAGCAGATTATGATTGGTACTGAGATAGAACATCTGCGGATACCGCCGGGCCGGAAGTTCAAAGCTGATCTTGATCCGCAGTGCCCGCAACGCATTACTACAAAGCGACAGGACTACCAGCAATGCCAGCGTACCCAGAGAAAATCCCTGCCAGGAGGTCAGCAGGCTATACCAGCCGATCTTATACTCCACCACTGCCAGGGTGATTAGCAGAATCACCACTGACAGCAGTAGTTTAAGCAGTTGAGCGCGCCGCATCAGCTGATTGTTTCACCTTTGGCCTGTAGATCTGCATGGTAGGAAGAGCGCACCAGCGGGCCACTGGCGACCTGAGAGAAGCCCAGTTCTTTTGCCACCCGGGCATACTCATCAAACTCTTCCGGGGTCACATAGCGGTCTAACGGCAGGTGATCGCGGCTTGGCTGCAGATACTGACCGATCGTCAGCATATCGACGTCGTGCGCCCGCAGGTCTTTCAATACCTCGATAATCTCCTCTTTGGTCTCACCCACACCGACCATCAGGCCCGATTTTGTCCGTACATCAGGGCAGCGTTGCTTATACTTCTGCAGCAACTCTAATGACCACTGATAATCAGCACCGGGGCGAACCTTGCGATACAGACGCGGCACGGTTTCCATGTTGTGGTTAAACACGTCCGGCGGCGTTTGCTGCAAAATATCCAGGGCGATATCCATCCGCCCACGGAAATCCGGCACCAGGGTCTCCACCTGAATCGATGGGACAGCTGTGCGGGTCGCAGTAATGCAGCGGGCAAAGTGCTCTGCCCCACCATCGCGCAGATCGTCACGATCCACCGAGGTAATCACCACATAGCGCAGCCCCATATCGGCAATCGCTTCAGCCAGTTCGGCAGGCTCATTCTCAGGCAGTGGTTTTGGCCGACCATGGGCAACATCACAGAACGGACAGCGACGGGTACAGATATCACCCATAATCATGAAGGTGGCGGTACCATGGCTGAAGCACTCGCCCAGATTCGGGCAGCTGGCCTCTTCACAGACCGATGCCAGCTTATGCTTACGCAGTTTGTTTTTGATTCCCTGTACTTTGGGCGAGGTACCCAGAGATACCCGCAACCACTCGGGCTTGCGCAGAATCTGGTCCCGCTCGGTGGGAATCACCTTAACCGGGATACGCGAGACTTTTTCCGCCCCCCGCAGCTTTACACCCGCTTCAGCACGCTGTGGCTTATCAACCGCAATCGCTGCACTTTGCACATTTTCACTATTCTCAGACATCTATACCTTCCAACGAATTAGCATTGGTGCGCTCGTTATAGTCGAGTCTTTTCACCAGAATTTCTGTAAGTGAATCCTTAACGGATTCCCTGTCGAGCGTATCGACCAGGTTTTTCAATCGGGTAACAGCCATACCGGCGTAACCACAAGGGTTGATCCGGTTAAAGGGTTCAAGATCCATATCCAGATTAAAGGCCAGCCCGTGAAACGAACAGCCTTTACGCACCCGCAATCCCAGCGAGCAGATTTTTGCCTCATTGACATAAACGCCGGGCGCATCCGCCCGGGCATAGGCTTCTACGCCATAGTTTGCCAATAACTCAACAATACTGGCCTCCATCCGTGCGACCAGTTCTTTAACGCCAAACTTTTTCCGCCGCAGATTGAGCAACAGGTAAACCACCAACTGCCCCGGACCGTGGTAGGTCACCTGACCGCCACGGTCAACCTGCACCACCGGAATATCACCGGTGCCAAGCAGATGCTCTGCGTTGCCCGCATGCCCCTGAGTAAACACCGGATGGTGTTCCAGCACCCAGATCTCATCGACACTGTGTTCACCCCGTGACGCGGTAAAATCCTGCATCGCCTGCCAGGTCGGCAGATACTCCACCAGGCCCAGATCACGGATCACTATTTTTTCAGGCTGAGGTGACACCGGCATCACATCACCATCTGTACGCGACCAGTGCCCAGAAGATCCTGATGCAGCGCTTTCAGCTGTTCATGGCCTGTAGCTGTAATTTTCATGCGAATTGAAGTAAAGGTGCCTTTACTGCTGCCCTGGATCTCAATTTTAGTAACATCAAGATCAGGCGCATGGATACGCACCACCTCGATCACCACCTCCTGGAAATCCGGGCCATCGCGGCCAATCACCTTAATCGGGTAATCCGCACAGGGGAACTCAATCTTTGGTGCTTCTTGCTCAGTTTTCTGTGGCATAACTATCTCTCGATCACTCAGCCGTTCATCAGATTATTTTGATAACGGGTAAACAGTTCAAACATTCTGGCCCATAATGGCCCTTTGTTACCGTCAGCCACCGGCTGACCATCAATTTCCAGCACCGGCACTACAGCCCGGGTAGAGCTGCTGATCCAGACCTCATCGGCAGACATCAAACGCTCATAATCGATATCCACCTCCTGGGTGGGAATACCGTTCTCTGCCGCCAGTTCCAGTATCAACTCGCGGGTCGTGCCCCCGAGAATCTCCGAGCCTCGCTTGGGGGTGTAGATCACCCCTTTATCCACCAGCATCAGATTACAGGAGGCGCCTTCGGTGAGCAGACCATCACGAATCATCAGCGCTTCCTGCACACCCGCCTGGCGGGCCTGTTGCATGACAAGAATATTGGGTAGCAGACCGGTGCTCTTAATATCGCAACGGCCCCAGCGCAGATCAGCAGTCACTATTGCCCGTACGCCTGCAACCGAGTCCGGACCGGCATCGTAGATATCTTTGATCGGACTACAGCAGGCAAACACGGTGGGGGTCATCTCGGCATCATAGATATGACTACGGTGGCCAGAGCTGCCCCGGCTAATCTGCAGATACACGGACAGATTACCCCCACCATTCAGTTCAACCAGATGGGTCAGAATAGTTTTCCAGTCATACTCTGCGTTAATCTGTAACGCCCGCAGGCTGTACTCCAGTCGTTGCAGATGCTCATCCAGCCGAAACCCCTGGCCCCGATAGAACGGAATCACTTCATATACGCTATCGCCAAACAGAAACCCCCGATCAAAAACGGATATTTTAGCCTGGTCTTCCGCGATAAACTCGCCGTTCAGAAATACTGTTTTCATCTTCATTTAACGACAGATGCCCGAACTCATATACTAAGTCCGGGCACCTATTCATCAGAACCCCAGGGTCAGTTGATCAGATTATAGAAGAATAGTGCAATGGCATCCCAGATGCGTTGCAACAGTCCCGCTTCAGCAATACTTTCCAATGCGATGACGGGCGCCTCAGCAACCACTTTATCCTCAATCATCACTTTCAGGGTACCAAAACTCTGGCCTTTTTCGATCGGTGCTTTGATCACCTTATCCAGATCCAGTACCGCCTGCAGCTGCTCGCCCTCACCCCGGGGAATAGTGATCGCCATCGCATTTTCCAGACCAACTTTCAGCTGATCCTGCTTGCCAGCCCACACTTTAGCGGTTTCCAGCACCTGACCGGCATCATAGAGCTTATGGGTACGGAAATAGCGGAACGCATACGCCAGCAGTTTCTGACTTTCCTGCGCCCGCGCTTCTTCACTGCTAGTCCCCATGACGACCGTAATCAGGCGCATCCCATCACGCTTAGCTGACGCCACCAGACAGAAGCCTGCGGCATCGGTATGTCCGGTCTTCAGACCATCAACAGAGTCATCCCGCCACAACAGCTTA
Organism: uncultured Amphritea sp.; assembly: GCF_937127095.1. Taxonomy (GTDB): domain Bacteria; phylum Pseudomonadota; class Gammaproteobacteria; order Pseudomonadales; family Balneatricaceae; genus Amphritea. The sequence goes on along the minus strand of NZ_CAKZLP010000008.1, from coordinate 17,113 downwards.
TTGCGGTTTGGCTGACGAATCTTGTTATAGGTAAAATATTTTTCTGAATAGACGCCATACTCTTCAGGGTATTTATTAATGATAGCCTGGGCCAGGATTGCCAGGTCATAAGCAGAAGAGTAATGCTCTTCTGCAGGCAAGCCGGTGGCGTTCATAAAGTGGCTGTTTTTCATTCCCAGTTGCGCCGCATGCTGATTCATCATATCCGCGAAGGCCGCCTCACTCCCGGCGATATACTCTGCTACAGCTACGCTGGCATCATTACCCGACTGGATAATAATCCCTTTCAACAGGTCATTCAGTAGTACCTGGGTGCCTTCCTTAATGAACATCCGTGACCCCGGCGCACGCCAGGCTTTTACCGATATCGGCACCAGGTCGGTTTTACTAACATTACCTTTAGACAGTTCACCCTCAAGGATATAGCTGGTCATCATCTTGGTGAGACTGGCAGGGGGGAAGCGTTCCTCCTCCCGACTGGCCATAATAACTTTACCCGTATCAGCATCCATAACGATATACGCCCGGGCAGCCACCTGAGGAGGAGCTGGGGTAATCTTTGCCGCCTGCACAGACAGTGAGGAAAAACAGATCGAGAGAAACAACAAGCGAATCAATAGAGAGCGAAAAGCAAATTTTCTAATCATAGTGTTTTATAGGTACTTTTTTTACGGTTACAGAGGGTCCAGATACAGCTGAGACCTACAAATAGTCTAAAGGTTCGGCCAATAGTCAGCGGTTTCCTTTAGCAAATCGTTTTAATGCTGCCTAGTCTACCAAATGTGGACGAAGATAGCCTGCGGCTTCAACCCTTGAAACCAACTCAGCCAGATTCGCATTCAGTTGTACCGGTCCGACCTGCACCCGGTAGAGTGTGCGATCCTGTAGCTGAAGCGGCACAATTCTGACCTGATACCCAGGCAGCATCGTTTGCAACTGCTGTTTTGCCTCAACTGCGGTTGCTTCCAGCCCGAAGGCTCCGACCTGCAAGTACCGCGCGCCGACCGCAGAGTTAACGGTATCCGGCGGAGCTAACGCACGCGTTCCTGCAGCAACAGCGGCACCTGAGGAGTTGCCCCAGGTACGTGGATCGATCGCTTCAACCTCAACATTGGCGGTTCCGCCGCCGAGCATGTCCAGCTTGGATGCTGCCGCATAGGAAAGATCAATGATCCGCCCACCATGAAATGGCCCCCGGTCATTTACCCGAACGATCACCCGCTTGCCATTCCTGAGATTAGTCACCTGAACATAACTGGGCAGCGGCAGGGATTTATGTGCGGCACTCATGCCGTACATATTATAGGTTTCGCCATTGGAGGTCAGATGCCCATGAAATTTCTTACCATACCAGGACGCGACACCACGCTCTTTATAGCCACTACTCGAGGCCATCACTGAATAGCTTTTACCTAACACGGTATAGGGGCTTTTATTACCGCCACGACTTTTAGGTTCAACTCTGGGCACAGCATCGGGCACATGAGAAACATCGACACTGGCTGAGGGTCCGTAATCCTTCTCTACAGCATAACGCCCGGTGGGTGCAGAAGAGCAGCCCGCCAGGATAGCTATCAACGACAGCGTTATCAGACAGGGGATTAGGCGCCTCATCAATTAGCCTGCCGTTCCAGTTGACTGGCTCACAGTCTGTTTACGCTTTTCAATCACGGCCTGACTTAGTTCAAACACTGCCGTTGCATATAAACGGCTGTGGTTATAGCGCGTAATCACGTAAAAATTGTGCAACCCAAACCAGTACTGAAACTCACCTTCAGTTTCCAGCCGAATCAAAGTCGCTTCATTCTCAGCATTCAGGTCTGTACGCGTACGAATTCCTCTCTCTGACCACTGCGCGAGGGTCAGTTCTGGCTTCAGACCGGCATTTATCCAGTCTTCTTCTGCCAACTGCTCCATCACTACGTTAGTACGCACCGGCTCTCCGGCTTTCCAACCGTGGGCACTGAAGTAGTTGGCGACACTGCCAATCGCATCCACAGGGTTGTTCCAGATATCTTTTTTACCGTCGCCATCAAAATCGATAGCAAAGTTTCGGAAGCTGCTGGGTATAAACTGACCAAAGCCCATCGCTCCAGCATAAGAGCCTTTCAAACTGAACGGATCTACATTTTCTTCACGCAGAAGATAAAAATACTCTTTTAACTGCCCCTGAAAGAATTTCCCACGAGGAGGATAATCAAAACCCAGTGTCGATAATGCATCAACCACCCGGTAGCTACCCATGTTGCGTCCATATCGGGTTTCAACACCGATAATCGCTACAATAATTTCTGCTGGAACACCGTATGTTTTTTCGGCCCGTTCCAGAGCTGCGTCATATTCGTTCCAGAACTCAACGCCCTGATTGATCCGTTTATCCCGTAGAAAGATATTACGATACTCGCCCCAGTTGAGACGTTTTTCCGCCGGACGGGAGATCGCTTTAAGAATACCCTCCTGACGTTCAGCAGACCCCAGTACCGCCCTGACCTCATCTTCATCGAAGCCTTCGCTCACCATATTTGAGATGAACTCCTGAGCAGCAGGGTGATCTGCATAGCCACGGGTATCATCGGCCGCAACCGCAACACCCCATACCAAACCGGTACTCAGCACAACGCCTGCCAGCAAGCCTGTAAATCTAGTTCTGAACATATCACCCTACCCTATTTGCCTAACAGCCTGGCATTCCTTAAACGATTGAGCTGCACTACACGCACCTCAGCTGAATCACGACTTTATCACACTCGCACCAGAACAAAACCGCTGAGTTATTATGTTTATTTAACCCATCTTCTTAATGACTAATCATCTGCCGGTGCGCCTGTACCGACATCAACAAACCAAAACCGGCCATCAGGGTCACAATCGATGTGCCGCCGTAACTAACCAACGGCAGCGGCACTCCCACCACCGGCAAAATGCCACTCACCATACCGATATTCACAAACACATAGACAAAAAAGGTCAGCGTCACACTGCCGGCCACCAGGCGACCAAAACTATCCTGCGCTTTGGTCGCAATGACCAACCCACGGGCGATAATTAACACATAGATAAACAGCAACACCAATATGCCAATCATTCCCAGCTCTTCACCCATGACAGCGATAATGAAGTCAGTATGACTTTCCGGCAGAAAATCCAGTTGCGACTGCGTTCCCAGCATCCAGCCTTTGCCTTCAATACCACCCGAGCCTATAGCGGCTTTCGACTGAATGATATTCCAGCCAGCCCCAAGGGGGTCACTTTCAGGATCGAGAAAGGTCAGTACCCGCTGCTTCTGATAATCCTTCATCACCATCCACAACCCGGGCAAACCCGCTGCAGCGACCGCCAGAGCGCCAAAAATATAACGCCAGTAGATGCCTGATAGCAGCAACACAAATACCCCCGACGCGGCAATCAGTAATGATGTCCCAAGGTCAGGTTGCTTCATAATCAGCACCACCGGTACGAAGATCAGCACCAGGGAGATCAGGATATGACGAAAGCTGGGCGGCAATGGCCGGTTTGCCAGATAACAGGCAACCATCAGCGGCAACACCAGTTTGACAATTTCAGCAGGCTGAAAACGAAACCCCGGTAACGCAATCCATCGCTGCGCCCCTTTAGCGCCAACCCCCACTAACAGCACCGCCAGCAGCAACCCCAGAGAGATGACATACATCGCCGGTGCCCAGCGGGCAAATAACTGCGGCCGCAACTGTGCGAAGACGGTCATAACAACCAAACCGGTCCCCATACGAATTGCCTGGCGGATCACATAGCCCATATCGCCACCGGAAGCACTATACAGTACCAGCAATCCGTAACCACAGAGCAGCAGAATAAGCAGCAGCAGCCAGGCATCCAGACGGGTATATGACCACAGCCCCCGACGGCGAGCCAGGTGCGGCTGAGCATCAGGCATGGTGCGCTGAAAATCAGCCATCGGTCGGTACTCCTGCCAACTTGTCCTGCTCCGCATCTTGCTGTTTCAGCGCCATAAATGCGTCGATCACATCCCGCGCTATCGGCGCGGCGGTACTGGAACCTCCACCGCCATTTTCAACTATCACCGATACCGCAATCTCCGGATCATCAGCGGGCGCAAAAGCGATAAAGAGTGCGTGATCCCGATGACGCTCAGCCATGCTTTCGGCATCGTAGATCTCATCCTGCTTTATCCCAACGACCTGAGCAGTACCGGTTTTACCGGCAATCTGAAAATCCAGCCCATGACCAATTTTACGGGCAGTCCCTCTGGGACCATGAACCACAGCGACCATGGCATCGATAATGCGTTTCCAATATTGGTTACTTTTCAGATGGATATCGGGCAATACCGCTGAGGTCCCTTCCAACCCACTGATCTCAACCACATCATCTTCAACAACCTGGTCGATTTTATGTTTGTTATGTTTCACCACACCTTTGAGCATTCGCGGCTGTTTCCATTGGCCGCGATTGGCCATGACTGCTGAAGCAGTTGCCAGCTGTAACGGTGTTGCCAGCATCCACCCCTGACCAATACTCAGATTGAGGCTGTCACCGGAAAACCACGATCCCCTACCGGTTTTTTTCTTCCACTCTTTTGACGGCAGAATACCTGACAGCGCTTCAGGCAGATCAAGACTGGTAACCTGGCCAAAACCAAACCGACCGAGATAATCGGATATAATATCCACTCCGGCGCGATTAGCCACATCGTAGAACCAGACATCGCAGGATTGATAGATCGCCATATCCAGATCAACAGTGCCATGACCACCCCGTTTCCAATCCCGATAGCGTCGCCCACCATTAGTGAGGGTATAGAAGCCCGGATCAAAAACAGTATGGGTTGGACTCACGACCCCACTGTCAATCACCCCCATAGCGACCATCGGCTTAATGGTTGACCCCGGTGGATATTGCCCTCGCAACGCCCGGTTAAAGAGCGGCAGATCCGGTGACTCCCGCAGATCTTTGTAGTCCTGGGTGCTGATACCGGTAACAAACAGGTTGGGGTCATAACCCGGATTGCTAACCAGCGCAAGAATCCCACCGGTTTTCGGATCGATAACCACAATCGCAGCACGTAGCCCCTCAACCAGCTTTTCAGCTGCCTGCTGTAAACGAATATCCAGGTACAGGACAATATCTTTACCGGGTATCGGATCCGTTTGTTCAAGCACCCGCATCACTCGCCCCCGGGCATTGGTTTCAACCTTTTGATAACCAACTTCACCATGCAACAAAGGCTCATAAAACCGCTCAATGCCCAGCTTACCGATGTAGTGTGTAGCGCTATAATTTTTTGGATCGACCCGTTTCAGTTCTTTCTCATTAATCCGGCCAACATAGCCCAGTGCATGCACCAGGCTCGCCCCGAAGGGATAGTAGCGAATCAGATCTGCTTCCACCTGAACCCCGGGCAAGCGCTGATAGTTCACCGCAATGCGGGCGATCTCATCATCGGTCAGGCGAAATCGCAGCGGCACCGTTTCATAAGGTCGACGGCGCTGTTGCAGACGTTTACGGAATAATTCAACTTCTCTATCGGTAATCGGTATCAGTTTTTGTAGCTCAGCAAGCGTATGTTCAAGGTCGCCCACTTTCTCTTTCAGCAGCGTAATACTGTAACTGGGACGGTTATCCGCTAACAAAGTGCCATTGCGATCGTAAACAAGCCCACGGGTGGGTGCGACGGGCTGCAACTGAATCCGGTTATCATCAGAAACCGCCGCCAGCTGATCATGCTGAATGACTTGCAGGTAGTAGAGACGGCCGATCAGCAGTCCGATCAGCAGCAGAACGATGACAAAAGCGATCAGCGCGCGTGAGAGGAACACCCGTCCCTCTTTTGTATGGTCTTTCAGACTATCAAACGCTGACATTTAAGCTATTCTTCACTGGTCTGTCTAACAGATTATTTATGATAGGGATGGCCCTGCAGGATACTCCAGGCCCGGTATAACTGCTCCGCCAGCAGGATACGCACCAGCGGATGCGGCATAGTCAGCCCTGAAAGCGACCATTTCTGATCGGCGATAGCAACACACTCCGGCGCCAGCCCATCAGGGCCGCCAACCAGCAGGCAGACATTTTGTCCGGACATCTGCCACTGTTCAGCCTGTTCCGCCAACTGCTCGGTACTCCAGTTTCTGCCGCCCACCTCAAGCGCAATGACCCGGTCACCTTTGGGGATGGCGGCCAGCATCAGTTCGCCTTCCTGACGCTTCGCACGAGCCAGGTCCGCCCCTTTACCCCGATGCCCAAGAGGAATCTCCACCAGTTCCAGTGAAAACTCGTTTGGCAATCGTTTCAGATACTCATTAAACCCTTCGGTAACCCAGCCAGGCATTTTGGTACCTACGGCGATAAGGCGTATTTTCATGCTAAAAACCAGTTTCCTTTAACCCTGTCTGGCGAGGGATATCGATATCCACTCAAACGTCAGTCATCTTCAGTTACAGCAGTTATTAATGTGCTGTATCCTGCTCGACTTCTTCGTCATAACCCCAGAGTTTTTCCAGATCGTAGAAACTACGCGCATCGGGCATCATCACGTGTACCACCAGATCACCCAGATCCACCAGCACCCAGTCACCGGTGTCCAGTCCTTCAATCCCCAGCGGCATTAACCCCTGGTGCTTCATCTCTTCCTGCACATGCTGTCCTATTGACATCACATGACGCTTAGAGGTTCCGCTGGCTATCACCATCCGGTCTGTCACGGTTGATTTATTAGTCACATCAATCTCGACAATATCCCGCGCTTTCATATCATCAAGGGCTTCACGTACAGCGATGATCATCTGATCCATTTCCATTAGTAATTATTTACCTTCATTATGTTGCTCAAAATTATAGAGCCTGTTTTGTTTTATATAACCCCAAACCGCATCTGGTATCAGATAACGGGGTGAGCGCCCACCCCTGATCAGCTCTCTGATCTGGGTGGCAGAAATGCCCAACGGCGTCAGTTCACGAAAAATCACATGACCCGCGGGGTATTGCAGCATTGCGTCAATATCGTCCAGCTCATGAATCCTGCTCACCTGTTGCATCTGCTCGCAGGGCTCATAGATCCATCCTGGCCGTTTAACCACCACGATATGACAAAGTTTCAGTAGTTCCTGCCAGCGATCCCACTTTGGCAGCGACAGGTAGGCATCCATACCCAGTATCATACAGATCGGCACGTCCGCTCCCAGCTCCCGCCGAAAAGACTCCAGTGTCAGTACAGTATAGGAAGCATCAGCCGAGATAACCTCCCGGTTATCGGCAACCAGAGCCGGCTCATCCGCCACCGCCAGGCGAACCATGTCCAGACGTTGCTGGCCGGTTCGCTCGGGTTGTTTGCGATGCACCGGAGCTTTGGAGGGCATAAGAGTGACCTGCTTCACCCCCAGCCATTGTTGAATTTCAAGCGCGGTGCGCAGATGTCCATTATGGATGGGATCGAAGGTTCCACCCATGAAGACTTTAACGGATTCGCTCATTCAGCGTTACTGACGAATATGGCCGTCACCCAGCACCACATACTTTTGCGAAGTCAGGCCATCAAGGCCCACCGGGCCACGGGCATGGATCTTATCGGTAGAGATACCGATCTCAGCACCCAGGCCATATTCAAAGCCATCCGCAAAACGAGTCGAAGCATTCACCATCACCGAACTGGAATCCACTTCCCGCAGAAAACTGCGCGACTTGGTATAGTTCTCAGTAATAATAGAGTCAGTATGATGCGAGCCATAGTGATTAATATGCTCAATCGCCTCAGCCATACTGCTAACCAGTTTGATCGACAAAATCGGTGCCAGGTACTCAGTTTCCCAGTCCTGCTCGGTGGCCGCGATAATATTTGGCAGCAGCTGACGGGTTTTTTCACAGCCACGCAGTTCAACCCCGATTGCCTGGTAACGTTCCGCCAGCTCAGGCAGAATCTCGGCCGCACGGGCTTCATGCACCAGCAGGGTTTCCATCGTGTTGCAGGTGCCATAGCGGTGGGTTTTCGCATTAATAGCGACATTGATCGCTTTGGTTTTATCCGCATCTTCATCAATATAGACATGACAGATGCCATCGAGATGCTTGATTACCATCACCTTGGCGTCACGACTCACCCGCTCAATCAGACCTTTGCCGCCACGGGGTACGATGACATCGACATATTCAGGCATGGTGATCAGCTCACCGACCGCTTCACGGTCAGTGGTTTTGACAACCTGAACGATATTCTCGGGTAGACCCGCAGCCTTAAGACCGGCCTGAATACACTCGGCAACCGCCGCATTACTGTGAATCGCTTCAGATCCACCCCGCAGAATAGTCGCGTTGCCGGATTTCAGGCACAGACTGGCGGCTTCCACGGTCACATTCGGACGGGATTCATAAATAATACCGATTACCCCGAGTGGCACACGCATCTTGCCCACCTGAATGCCGCTGGGCAGATAATTCATATCGGTGATCGCGCCGGTCGGATCGGGCAGAGCAGCAACCTGGCGTAAACCTTCGATCATGGTATCAATCTGCGACTGTTTCAGCTCCAGACGATCCAGCATCGCATCATCAAGGCCTTTGGCACGGCCCTGCTGCAGATCCTCAGCATTCGCCGCCACCAGCTTTTCACGGGACGCATCAATAGCGTCCGCCATCGCCAGCAAAGCGCGGTTCTTTGTTCCGGTATCAGCTTTGGCAATTTCGCGGGACGCGATACGCGCCTGCTGACCCAGTTCTGCCATGTATTGTTTAACGTTCATAACCTTCCTGCTCCGTCGAGACCGGGCATTATAACCCGCCCGACAGCGGGGGTCATCGACAGAGAAAGCAAAACAGAAAAAAAGCCGTTTTTGCAGCGTAACTAAGCTGCTATCATCTGCAAGCTCTACTGCCCGGGAATATTAGCCGTCGGAATATGGATACACCGCAACGCTTCACAGCCATGATCAATCAGCGCACCCGGCTGATGATCACGCTTGCCTTTATTTTACTCGCAGGCATTCTCTTATCTGGCATCTATCTTTCGGTTGTAGCCAATAAAACAGCTCAACTACAAACCCGACAACAGGGCGAGCTACTCGGCCAGCAAACGGTCACCATGATCAAGCCTGCACTAATGGCAGGTGATAGCGTCAGTCTTAACTTCGTTCTCAATCAACTGGTGAAACAACCTCACGTCGATGCAATTGTCCTCACCGATACAAAAGACCGGTTACTGGGCCGGGCTGGCGATATAAAACAGGACAATCTGATTAAGCAGGATGTGCTGATCCGACAGCAGGATGAGACCCTCGCTATTCTTGAGCTATACCTGAACCCACAAGCGAGTAAAACCACCCTCAACGCCCTGCTGGTACAGGCCGTTTTTCTGGCACTGATGACCGCTATCGCAGCGCTTGCAGGTTGCTGGTTTACCCTGAACCGCAACGCAATCGCGGATGTCGCGCCTGACGCACCCCACAAGAACCCACCAGCCAAAAGCATCCCGGACGCAGACCCGACAGCGCTCACCTGGCCACAACCGCAATCGCCATCAGCGCCAGACTCCCGCGACGCCGCCAGCACACCGGAACAACAGCACAACAGTCATCCGGAACTATTAGTTGACCTGCTACGACCCGACGAAGATGCGCCGCACATGCCTGGCTTTGCCCCCTTTTCTGATCACAAGCCAAGGGCTGAAACTGAGTACCTGCTTACCGATGCAGATGAAAACACCATCATTGAAGAGACCAACCTGGAACCACAACCACGCAAAAAAACACACAACCCTCTGTTTGCAAACAGTCCGCATGAGGTTCAGCTCGATCTCTACGCCTTTGAGCAGGAGCTTGAGCTGATTGTTGCAGCGGAAGCAGCGGGCTATCTGCTCTATCTAGACCTCGCGTCAGGCCATTCCGACAATCTTCGCCACGAAGAGCTGCAGGAACTCCAGGAATACTACTACCGCATGCTGGACATGGTGATCGCCATCTATCAGGGCGACGCAACCAGACTGGACAACGGCGACTTGCAACTGGCGTTCCTGAAACCCCACAAGGATGACTCACACGGCATTAATGCGATCTGTGCAAGCCAATTATTTAACCGTTTGTACAAACTCTTCAACCAGCAGCGCATTCGCAGCTTTAAACCCGTACTTAACCTGCATATGGCGCTGGTGCGCGGCCACTATAAAAAGCTATCCCGCATGCAGGAAGAAGCCCGTTATCTGACCCACAGCACAGACAGTAATGAACTGATTACCCACACAGCACTCAGCGAAGCACCCGATCTTAAGGTCAGCCTGCTGGCCGGAGCGAATATTGTCCGGGCAGAGGAGGACAAAGTTCTGATAAAGTCAGTCAACGACAACTACCAAAAGCTTCTGGACAAACAGGCCCGCCACCTGCTGAACAAGCTATTCCCCTGACACTCCAGCGAACGACAACCATACAGATTTATGGTTAATTGCAGCAAGGCTGTATCTGTCATGCAACTCCACTCTCCCCTATGCTCAGCTGACTGATTACCGATAAGGCGCAACTATGTTTACTGACCTAATAATGCTGTTTACCGCCGGACTTCTCGGCGGAGTGCTGAACTCCATAGCCGGTGGCGGCAGTTTTATTACCTTCCCGGCACTGCTGTTGGCAGGCGTCCCGCCTATCAGCGCCAACGCCACCAACACATTTGCATCCTGTTCAGGCTATATGAGCGGCGCCTGGGCGTTCAGAAAAGACCTTCTGGAGATTAAAGATCAACTCCCCCGTTTTATCATCATCAGCCTTATCGGCGGTATCTGCGGCGCATGGCTGCTACTGCAGACACCTGAAGCCTCTTTTGAAGCAGCAGTCCCCTGGCTACTACTATTTGCCACCCTGCTATTTATCTTCGGCGGACAGCTGAACCGGGCACTCAAACAACTGGGAACTCAACATCGCCACGCTTCGACTGCAGCAGCCACACTACTTACACTCCTGCTGCTTGGCGTGTGCCTTTATGGCGGATTCTTCAATGCGGGTTTAGGCATCATCGCGCTCAGCTACCTGGCACTGGCCGGGCATACCGACATCAACCGGATGAATGGTCTGAAGTTACTGATCTCAACCTTTGTTTCGCTGATCGCTATTGCGCTGTTTATCTATGATGGCGTTATCGCCTGGTATGAAGGCTCTATCGTCCTTGCAGGAACGGTTCTTGGCGGCTATGTTGCGGCACACTTATCGCGAAAACTGCCTCAGCAACGGGTGCGTCATTTTGTTATTGTTGCCAGCATCGGTATCACCCTGTATTTTTTCTACGATGTGTACCTATAAGCACCTGATCCAACAATACAACCGGGCACTCAATACCTCTCAATGACAGGTTAGAATTATGGATATAATGACGCTACTGCTGTTTATTCCCGCATGCTTTGCACTGAACATGTCCCCCGGGCCGAACAATCTGATGGCGATGAACAACGCAACACGCTATGGATTTCAAAGCGCGTTCTTTGCCGGAGCAGGACGATTGATCGCGTTCGCAGGAATGATCTTCCTCGCAGCAACCGGCCTTGCAGTCATCCTACACACATCTGAAATTGTTTTTATGATGATAAAAGTTATTGGCGCCTGTTACCTGTTTTGGCTGGCGTTTAAGCTCTGGACAGCTGATACAGCGAACAGCGACACAGCTCAGACACAGGGAGATAAAAAACAGTTTGAACTGATGCAGCAGGAGTTCCTACTCGCCGCCGGCAACCCGAAAGCGATCCTGATCTTTACAGCGTTTCTGCCGCAGTTTATCAATCCAGGCGGCAATACCGAGTTACAGTTCTCGCAACTTGGAAGCACTTTCCTCCTACTGGAATGGGTTGCCATCGCCATCTATGCCCTGTTCGGTCTCTATCTGCGCCAATGGTTTGCCAACCCACAAAAAAAAGAGATATTTAATCGTAGCTGTGCAACCTTTCTCGCATGCGCAGGGCTAGGTCTGCTGTTAACACGTCGCAGTTAAGCCCGTCCGGATAATGATCCGAAAACAGCCCGCCAATTGCCCCCATAACAACCTTTAGTACTCACAATGAGGGAAATCACACTATGCTGATTCCCTTTTTACATACCCTCATATAAATTAAGTATTAATGAAGTCTGTTGAATCATCGCTCAAACTCTATGAATCAAAATCTTAATGAAGACCAATAAATCCAAAGATCACCTATTAGCGTAGAACTAAAAAATTTTTGCTTCAACACGGGGATAGCTGGAAGCTTTCAACCTTTAAACTCATAAGGGATCGCTTCTCCATACATTTATGTATAAACGTGGGGTAATACATGAATCAGCTATTACGTAACATCAGCGTGCGCGCCAAAGTCTTATTACTTGTCATCATCACTGTCATCAGTTTGGTTGGAATGGTTTCTTTCTCACTCCTCCAACTGGAAGACGACCTTTACACCGAAAGAAAGTCTGAAATTCAACGACTGACCGAAGTTGCCTATTCACTGATCTTACATGAGCAGCAACTGATTCAATCTGGCCGAAAGACAGAAAAAGAAGCCAAACAGGAAGCACTGGAACTGATACGTACTCTCAGATATGGCGAAGACACCTATTTTTACGTCGTCGACACTAGACATAATATGCTGATGTACCCAGCCAATCCTAAGATTGAAGGTACAAATGTCGCTAACATGACCGATGCCAATGGTCAGAAAATCTCACAAACACTCCTCAGCAAAGCACAAGCAAGCACCGCCGGCGGTTTCATGGAGTATGAGATGATTAAGCCTGGCTCGAAGGAAGCAGCATCGAAACTAGCCTATGGACGCCTAAACACTCAGTGGGGATGGGTGCTGGCTACCGGCGAATACACAGACGATATTTCAGAAAGGTTCTGGCATGAGTTCTGGCTCGAAATGGAAATACTGGCATTTGCCCTCATTATTACCGGGATAGTATCAACACTGGTAGCCAAAGCGATCACCGATCCTGTTAAAAGCCTAACGGGCATCATCACAGATGCCGCCACCAACAAAGACCTGACGCTTCGATCAGAGATTCATAGCCGTGATGAGTTTGGCCAGATGGGTGAGGCATTCAACAGCATGATGGCCAGCTTCCATGAACTGATACTGGAGCTAACTGCGGCCACATCCCAGGTAGCCAGCTCAGCAACGGAGCTCTCAGCGACCACAGCACAAACCAGCAGAGGCATGACGCAACAGCAGGATGACACCGCACAGGTTGCCTCAGCAATGACCGAGATGACCGCTACGGTTTATGAAGTCGCACAGAACACTCAGCAAGCAGCAACCGCTTCCAGCGACGCAGCCGATGCCGCAAAAACAGGCAGACAAGTGGTCGAAGCAACAATATCCGCCGTACAAACACTTTCTCAACGCTTAGCAGACTCAGCAGAACTAACACACACCCTGGAAGCAGAAAGCACCAACATTGCCAACATGCTGGAAGTAATCAACAATATTGCTGAACAAACCAACCTATTGGCTCTCAATGCAGCGATAGAAGCAGCCCGTGCTGGTGAGCAGGGACGTGGTTTCGCGGTTGTTGCCGACGAGGTTCGATCCCTCTCTAGTCGGACTGCAGAATCAACCAAGCAAATTGCTACGGTTATCGAGCGCCTTCAGTCCGGAACAAAGGCGGCAGTAAAAGCGATGCAAACCAGCAGCAACGAAGCCTCAGAGGTAGTTCAGCAAACACTTAAAGCCGGTGACTCACTCAATGAAATCGCCACAGCTGTCGAGCATATCAATGCGATGACCATACAGATCGCCAGCGCTTCTGAAGAACAGAGCCTCGTCTCTGAAGAGATCAACCAAAATGTAGTCAACATTAGCAGTGTCTCTATGGATAGCGCCGAGGGCGCGAATCAGATCGCCCAGACCTGTGAAGAGCTGGCACGGCTATCTGAACACCTTAAAGAGATCTCAGAGCGCTTCACCGTATAACACACTACAGAAAGCATAAAACGAAGAAGGAGCGCATTAGCGCTCCTTCTTTTATAGCTGACCCAGAAGGACAGCATTGCAGCGGATAACCTTCACCCCTTCTACAGAGAAAGTTAAAACACCATCCGATACACCTATCCCTGTGCTTTACAATCCATACGGTCTCGACAGTTAACAACACTGAACATCAGAAAGAGAGAGAAATCCAAAACAAAAAAAGGAGCGCATCAGCGCTCCTTTTTTATTAGCTCAAGCTTATCAGCTTAAGAAGCCTTACTTCTTAGCTTCCATCTGTGCCTTGATCAGGTCACCGATAGTGGTTGGGCCAGCCATTTCAACCGGAGCATCAGCAACAGCCTTGATAGCCGCTTTCTCATCTGCCTGGTCTTTAGCCTTGATAGACAGAGTGATTGAACGGTTACGACGATCCAGGTTAATGATCTTCGCTTCAACTTCTTCGCCTACTTTCAGGACAGTAGAAGCATCTTCGATGCGATCAATGCTGATATCAGACACTTTCAGGTAACCTTCGATGCCTTCAGCCAGCTCGATGTTAGCGCCTTTAGCGTCTACAGACTTAACGATACCTTTAACGATAGTGTTCTTATCGTTGGCAGCAGCGTACTCAGAGAAAGGATCGCTTTCCAGTTGCTTGATACCCAGAGAGATACGCTCTTTCTCAGCATCGATAGACAGGATAACTGCCTCAACTTCTTCGCCTTTCTTGTATTCACGCAGCGCAGTTTCGCTGTCAGCATCCCAGGAGATGTCAGACATGTGAACCAGACCGTCAAGATCATTATCCAGACCAACGAAGATACCGAAGTCAGTGATAGTCTTGATAGTACCAGTCACTTTATCGCCAGCAGCGAACTGCTCAGCAAAAGTAGACCATGGGTTAGCGATGCACTGTTTCATACCCAGAGAGATACGACGACGCTTCTCATCAACATCCAGAACCATAACTTCTACTTCGTCGTTCACCTGAACAACTTTAGAAGGATGGATGTTTTTGTTAGTCCAGGACATTTCAGACACGTGGATCAGACCTTCAACGCCATCTTCGATAGATGCGAAGCAGCCGTAATCAGTCAGATTAGTGACACGTGCAGGAACCTTAGTACCGGCAGGGAAACGAGCCAGGATAGACGCCCAAGGATCTTCGTTCAGCTGTTTCAGACCCAGAGACAGACGGTTAGTCTCTTTGTCGAACTTGATGATCTGAACAGTGATCTCATCACCCGGAGTCAGCATATCGCTAGGGTGAGAGATACGCTTCCACGCCATGTCAGTGATGTGCAGCAGACCGTCAACACCACCCAGATCTACGAATGCACCGTAGTTGGTCAGGTTCTTAACGTAACCTTTAACTTGCTGTCCTTCTTCCAGCGTACCCAGCAGCTCATCGCGCTGAGCGCTGTTAGCTTCTTGCAGTACTGCGCGACGAGAAACAACGATGTTGTCACGCTTCTGGTCCAGCTTAATCAGTTTGAATTCCAGTTCCTGACCGATAAGGTGGTCAACGTTCTTAACCGGACGGACATCTACCAGTGAGCCTGGCAGGAAGCCATTGATCTTGTTAACGGTAACGGTGAAGCCACCTTTAACAGTACCGCTGATGTAACCTTTAACAGTTTCTTCAGCTTCGAATGCAGTTTCCAGAACACCCCAGGACTCAGCGCGCTTCGCTTTTTCACGGGACAGACGAGTCTCACCGGAACCATCTTCAACGCTTTCCAGGGTAACCTTAACCATGTCACCCACCTGAACCTCAAGTTCCTGGGCGTCGTTAAGGAACTGGCTGCGGGCAATAACTGCCTCAGATTTCAGGCCAGCGTTTACAGTAACCCAGTCACTATCGATGTCGATAACTTCACCCATAACGAGGGTGCCTGGCACCATAGCAACGAGTTCAAGGGATTCTTCAAATAAGTCAGCAAAGCTTTCGGTCATGCGTTTTCCTATACAACGAACACCATATATTGCGGGTGTTCGCAGGGGGTCATACCTGTATTGTCAGTTGATACAGGGCAGTTTAATTATCCTGAGCGATTGCAGAGACTGACTAAAAAACAATCATTCAGGAGAGGGTTAGGCGCAGTATTTTACAGATTACTGCATCAAGAAGAAAGTAAATGTAGTAATCAATTAGTAATTTTAAAGATTAAACCGGTATTTGCGCCATCCCATACGAGGGTACAGCGATATTATCTGAATCATATAACGGCAGCGTCGAGACACAAAAAAGGGGACACGTGCCCCCTGTTAGCTCTTACGACTATCGAGTTCTTACGACTAGCCAGTGCTTACACCTATCGAGTTCTTACGCCTGTCGACTAATCACTCATCAGCCTCAGAATCCGACTCGGTGGCGACCGAAGCGTTGGCAATCACATCCAGAGAATCGACCCGCTGATAACCCCGTGGCAACTTATTGCCCCGCCGGCCACGCTCGCCCCGGTAGTGTTCCAGATCGGATGGTTTCATCTTCAGGTGCTGACGACCGGAGTTAACCTGCAAGGTATCTTCCGGCGACAGGGTCACCAGTGCAACCAGTAACTCCTCTCGGGACGCGGCTCTTGCAGACGGGATGTTGATAATTTTATTCCCCTTACCGCGACCCAGCTCAGGCAGTTCCTGCACCGGGAACACCAGCATCCGCCCCTCATTAGTCACTGCGACTAACAGATCAGTGTCCTTATTCCGCAGCGCCATCGGTGCCATCCCCTTAGCGCCGTTAGGCAGGGTCAGAGTCGCTTTACCGGTACGGGTTTTACTAGTCATATCGGCAATTTTGGTGACAAAACCGTAACCGGCATCCGACGCCAGCAATACCGCATCGCTGTCTTTACCGGCGATAGCCCCATCAATCGTAGCACCTTTTGGCAGGGTTAGTTTACCGGTAATTGGCTCACCCTGGCCCCGTGCTGAAGGCAGAGTATGGGCTTCAAGGGAGTAAGCCCGGCCGGTGCTATCCATGAGTATAATCGGCTGATTCATCCGCCCGGGACAGGCTAGCTTAAAGCCGTCGCCAGATTTATAGCTCAACCCTTCAGGATCAATATCATGACCTTTCGCCGAACGAATCCAGCCCTGCTTCGAAATAACAGCGGTAATCGGTTCGGCGGTCAGCAGTGCTTTCTCATCCATCACTTTCGCTTCTTCGCGGGCGACGATAGGTGAACGACGATCATCACCGTACTC
>NZ_CAKZLP010000007.1 GCF_937127095.1 uncultured Amphritea sp. | reverse complement strand
CCAAGGTAAATAAAGTCACCTTTTTCATTTAGCATTAAGAACTGGTGTAATTTAAACAATATACCACAAAGCAAAATGCTATAACAATAACCTAATCAAATTAGATAATAAAATTCTTAAAATAAATTTAATGGTTTAATTATATATAAAAATATATTAAAATTTATAAACAATATATTCTTTATATTTATTAGTATTAGTTTTGTAACTCATTAAATTGTTACCAAAGTTGATTTTTAACTTTTTATTTATCTTCTATAACTGTCCTTGTTTGTTCTATCTTTTGTTTAAGATATTCTATTTCTGCTTTTTTGTTCTCATTTTCTTAAATGAGTTTTTTTTGTTGATCAAATATTTATGTAAATTTGTTCTTTTATTGTAGAATCTTAAAAGAGTTCTTTAAATATCCAAGATATTCTTTCTATTAATAATAATACTTTTCTTATTCCTTTAAAATATGCTTTAGGTGATTCTCGGATTGTTCTTAAGTATTTTTTTAAGATTATGTATACATTAATTCTTTTAGTTTATTCTTATTGATACTTTTCATATGTGTTATTAATATATGCTTAAAAGTAAAATCTACTTTTAGTTAATTCTTATTTTGGTATTGACCACTTTGTTTAAAATTGATTTTTTTACTTGTTTTGGCTCATCTTTTTATTTTAAAGTTTCCTTAAGTCTTTTTTCTATCAAAAATTGTATCATCTTAAAAAATAAAAAAGTTCTTAAAAAGAAGATTGTTATCCTTTAGATTCTCTTTATAATGAGAAAGTTCTTTTTAAATATCTTGAATTTCTTATGTGGTTTCTGTGTATTAGGAATAAATGGGTGTCTTTTTTAATTCTTTATTATCTGTTTAGATTATGTTAAGCTGTAGCTTAAGGTCTTAAATTTTCTCTTTTAATGCATAGATAATGGATTAATCATTCTGATTAGGTTCAAGTTGAGAATTATCTTTTGAATTTAATTTTATATGATTTTGTTACTTATCAAATAAATACTTATTTTCTTATATAAAATTACTTTTTAAAATATTTGTTTTTTATAACTAATTTACTTGATTATTTAAGTTATTATTCTATTGGTTTTCCAGTTGTATATTTTGTTATAGATTTTATATTTCTGTCTATAAAGATTCATAATCGTAATTACCTTAATCACCAAATGTTTTAGGAAAACTATATTAATTAAAAGAAACTAATTTGTTAAAAGAGCTGTTACTATTAAGATCATTATTGATTTCTTTTAGTTTTTTAATACTTTGATTAATAATCTTTGTCTATTCAAATAAGGATGGTTATTAACTGATATAGAAAAAGTTATTTTATTAAAATTTCGGTTTTTAACTTTTTGAGATTTTCATTATAAAATTTTAAATAAAAATTTAATAAAAAATCTTAAATTAATTAAAAGTATTTATTCTTTAGGAATTCTTTAGCTTATATTAGATAACTTTTTTATTTTAAATTCTATTCATTAAAGGATACATTTTCAAGTTATGATAAATTTTATGATTTTTTAGCTTTTAATCATTTTTTGGTCTTTTCAGATATATCAATTATTTTGTTAAGAATATTTTATTTATTTTTAAATATCTATTAGAAAATCTTTTATTTTTATTGTTTATATTGATCAATTTACATATTGGATTGTTTTTGTAATTATGGTGCTTTAATTACTTAAACTCATTAATTTGGTATCATTTTAGGATCTATGTTAAAATAGTCAATTTTTATTACTTTTTTTGGTATTTTTAATTCATAAGAATAATTCTAATTTACATAATATTTACTTTTTTTTCTTACTTCTTATGGTTATACCTTTGATATTACTCATTATACATTTCCATCATCAGTTTCTTAATAAAAGGATTTTTTTGATTTTCTCTTTTAAACTAGATTTTATAATGTTTATTATTTGGATAATAATTTGACTTTTTCTTATAAATTTTTCTATTCTAAAAACTATTCTTCTAACTATTAATCTTATTGGTTTATTGATTTGGATTTGATTAAAAACTTTACTGCTTTATTTGGATTAGAATAATCTTATAAATCTTTAAAACTTTATTTGTTTAACAATTCCTTTACTACATTATTAATAGATTAACTCTTTGTCTTCTTTATTACCCCGACACTCGACCACGATATGTGTTTTTTTCTCATGCTGCCCCTTCTCTTGCAGAAACTCATACAAAGTTTCCATACAGAACCCTAAAGCAGTGTGATACGGATTCGAATCAATCTCATTCGGCTTTTTCAGCAACTGATCAAAATAAAATTGCTATACTCGATAATCTCCGTTAGTTGGTTGAGAAAATCGTACTTTTCCTCCTTACTCCGGAAAATGTTGAATACCCCCTTTTCCTTACGAATTTCATTCTCGTGCAATACGACCTGGTCATGCCCAAAGTGATTAAACTTGAATTTTTCAAGTGCAGAGACAATGGCTTCACTGTAGTGCCGTTTATGAAAAACACAGAACGCTAAAACAAAAATAGGGTAGTTCGGATCAATACTTTGAAGACTGTGATCCCCACTTTCATCCACGTAGACAATGTACTTACTAAAAGGGGATTCTTGCTCGACTTTATAATTCGTTGCATGAACGTCTATATTAGCTTTATCGAACTCAAATAACGGTAACTGCTGCTCTTCCTTGTTCAACACTCTTACCCTCGATGCTGTAGTTTCTATGAGGCTTTTGCAAACCTCTGCGTTACCTCATTAGCGTTAAATACTACTCTGATTAAATGCGAAATGCCTGGATGTTGAGTATAGAGTTGGAAGGGATCGGCGTTTAAGAGATCGTAACACCTACCCCAGCCAACCCCGCATATATGCTTTACGGGCGATCATTTTATCAACCAGTTTCTGACTGCCGCCGCTGTTGAGGATAACCCGGCGGATCTGTTCGTCCGGGATCTGCGTGACCACTCTGATCGCCTGTTTAATCTCGTCGTCAGTCATATCGGCGAACAGCTTCAGGGCGTGGAGATTATCTGCATCTGTTCGCAATGCATTCAGCTCTTCCACGGCAGTCCCGAACGCTTTGCCTTTGGGGTCGCCGTGGGCACGAAAGGCCAGTGCCCCACCGACATCCAGGGTTATCACTTTACCATCGACCACGCCCTGATTATCGCCATCAAACCCGGCGGCATCCCAGTTAGCGCTCCAGGCGTGTACGCCGAACCATTGCTGCGCCTGTTTGCGTTCGCTCTCGTTAAAGTGCGCAATAACTTTTTTGTCGAGGGTTAACCATTCGGTGACGATCTGACAAGGGTCGACACTGTTGAGATAGGTCAGGGTTGGGGCGCCAGCCAGTTGATAGAGCCTTGCTGCGATCAATTCATTGCGGGCATGCATCGGCGATTCCAGCGATTTCACATAGTAGCGCTGGCCATTGCGGTCCTGAAAAACCCCGGCCGGGTTGCTGCCGATCTGACCGCCTACCCGTTGCAGGGTGTTGGTATCAATCAACGGATTCACAGACGCAGCGCTGCTCTTCGTCATCGATAGCCTGGGTTTGTCGCACCAGGGTCAGCTGTGACGGGGTTTCGATAGCACCTTTACGGGCACGACGTACCGTTTTAATCGCCTCTTTAGGCGGCATACCCAGCTCTGCCAGCAGCCGTGCAGCGATCATCCCGGCGCGGCCAAGGCCGCCCTTACAGTGCACCAGTATAGCTTCACCCTTGCGCAACCTGTTGCGGATCTCTCGCCCCTCGGTGGCCCACTGCTGCTCAAACGCTTCTGTCGGAACAGAGTAATCCGCAATGGGCAGGTGCAGCCAGCCGATCCCCCGGCGCTGAGTTTGCTGCCCGAGATTGGGCACCTTAAGTTCTTTAAGCTCAAAGTCTTCCACCAGGGTGACCACCAGCGTTGCGCCCCACTCGGCAATCAGATCAAGATCGGTATCGAGATCCCGCGCCCAGGCGCCGGTGATCGCAAACGGGTCGTGCTTGCCCGGACAGAAGGTGATGCCGATCCGGCCCTGGGAAGGTGCCGCCCGGACTTCGGCGATCTGCAAGGGATGGGACTGACTAGTGCGGGTTACCATTTTACGCTCTCCCCGTATTGATACAGAATGTCAGCGGCAGACTTAACACAGAAAGACTATTCACCCGCCATCTCCTCTTCAATAAAACGTTCAGCGATATGCAGAAAGTTGCTGCCGCCGATCTCATCGGTGGGGTCAAGTTCCAGCAGTTTACTCAACACCTGCCTGGCACGAACGACCTTTCCCTGTCTCAGACGGATAACCCCAAGCGCTTTAAGACTGAACAGATAAAGCCGGGCAACGGACTTGTCTTCCAGCCAGGGAGCACTGTCCTTTGCTAACAAACGGTAGTTACGTCTGAAACCACCCTGACGGGCCGCTTCGGTCAGGGTCAGCCAGACCTGCCGTTCTGAGTCCTTATACCGGGCAATTCGAAAGTAAAGTTTGTACAGTGCGATATAGGTATCCAGCGCGTCAGGCCAGCGTTGCATCGCGTCCAGCAGAATGATTTCCTTTGCTAGAGGATCACTCTGATTGGCCGCCTGATAGAGCACCAGCCCCAACTCGTCCGACAAATTGTCGGAAAAGTAACGTTGCTTACCCTCCAGTATCGCTATGTTTTCCATCGCATTCCTGTCTTCATTACAACACTTCAGACCTCCCCCAGACAGCGTCAGATATAGGCTCAGGAGCATTCAGGGTAAAGGTGATGAATCAACCATCCTGTTGATGACTAAAAAGAAGCTCCCGGATAGGAGAGGATTGCAAGAAGTGTGCAAGGTTCTGGAAGTCAGAATTGATGTACAGCAAAAAAAGGAACAGGCCTTTTATAGTTTCAGACACCACAGGGCAAATAACGGTGTATCCACAGACCTCATGGAGTGAACAATATCAGCGGGGTTATAGACGAAGCCGCCGGGGCCCGGAGAGTGCCAGGCATTGTTGCTTTGCCGCCAGAAACCCTCGCTCAACACGATATAGACCTCTTCCGGAAGGTGGTGGTGATCCGGGTAGGTTAACCCCGGTCGCATAAGAGTCACCCCTACCTGAATATCATCACGCACCACCAGCCCCCGCGGACCTATAATATCAGCGTTCGCATGGCCAGCCGTAAAGTCTTCCATACCCGGTGCTGGCCTTTTGTACCAGGACAGAGAGTCGGCGATGTTGAAGAAAGATTCTGCCAATGAATGTAATCCGACTGGCAGTGATGGATAGCTCTGTTTCACCTGCTGAAGAATATCATGCAAAGGACTAGTCTTTAGCGTTAGCGGGGATAGATCACCTTGCTGTTCAAGTCTGAGGCAGATCGCTTCTACTGTGTTATAGGCCTCAGGCGATAATCCAACAGCGCCGCTCAGCACTCTTAGTAACTCCAGCCGAAAACGGTTAAGCGGACTATCCATCAGACCCCCTCTGAAAAGCGACTCTATTGCTGTTTCGCCTGCATCTTATCGATATAGGCCTGCATAGACGCCAGATTGAGCTGATCGACCTGGCTCTGAATCTGCAGTTTGACGTTAGCCTTTGCCTCAGCAGAATAGAGGGTATAGAGCACATAGTTCACGCCCAGCGACAGAACAAACAACAGGGCGACCACGATCACCGCATCCAGATGCAACTCAAACTTTTTCAACGCTCAATCCCTCGGTAAAGAATTCTGAAACCTACTGACCGAACAGTAACACAGGGGTGATCAGCGGATATATTGCTGCTGTAAGTTTTTCGCTGACTTTATCGCAACAGCACACTCTACTTCTGCTTTCGATACTGCGCCGGGCTAACACCGAACTGCTCCCGGAACATATAGATAAAGGGTGAAGGTGAGCTATAGCCCAGCTCCAATGCGATTGCGGTGATGCTCTGCCCTGTGTTCAGCAGCTCTATCGCCTGCATCAGGCGTAGCTGCAGCCGCCACTGTTTCACTGACATACCGGTTTCGCGGCGAAAACGGCGGTCCAGTGTCCGCAGCGAAACCGCCAGTTCAGCGGCCAGTTGTTCCGATGTTGCACTGCTGTCAGACTGTTCGTAAAGCCCGTTACACAGGCTGATCAGATCTGCGCTGACCGGCCAGGGCAGATATCGGTCATTCCGTTCGAGACGTTCCAGTGTCTGCAATAACAGTTGTATCAGGTCATTTTCATAGCCTTGTATCGGGTACTCGACCGCAAACGCCGCTGCCGTCAGTATCAGTTCCCGGAACAAGGGCGTTACCTGCAGCACCGTCGCCTTTTCTGATGTCAGGCCCTGATAGTCCGCTTCAAGATAAAGACTTTTCAGCTCAGCGCCATACTCGGTGTACACGCTGTGCTGGCAGCCCCGGGGCAGCCAGATCGCCTGCTCTGGCGGAATAAAATAGCGTTCGCCGATCAGGTCCACCACCAGCACACCGGATACCGCATAGAGCAGCTGATGCCAGTCATGCCGATGGGGCGGGAAAAAGTGCCCGGCAGGCATCGTTTCCTGACGCACATACAGTTCCCGGGGCAGGGACTGCATCGCCAACAGACCCAGTTCGTGGGCAGTATCCTTCGTCATAAGCTCTATTCCATCATCTGTCTTGTTTTATACACATTCTGTCATTTTATAGAAAGATAACAGGAAAGGTATCCGTTAACCTGTGGTCTGTTAACTTTTACATCTACCCGCCTGAGAACTATAGATGCCAGACATTAGTAAATTTCGCATGCTACTCACCTGTGTGTTAGGCGTCGTTGCCACCATCGGCATCGCCCGCTTTGCCTACACGCCGATGATTCCGGAGATGGCCCGGGGTGTCGGTCTGAGTGAATCGGTGGCGGGCTATCTGGCGGCGGCCAACTATGCCGGCTATCTCAGTGGGGCACTGCTGATCTCGTTTATCCACAGCCTCGCACTGAAAGCCCGGCTCTATAAAATCGGCCTGCTCACCGCAGTGCTCACCAGCATGGCGATGGCCCTGACGACACTCGAACCGGTCTGGTATCTGCTGCGCTATCTGTCTGGCCTGAGCAGCTCAGCCGGGATGCTGCTTGGAGGTGGCTTACTGATGCACTGGCTAATGAAGCGCAATCACAAAGCAGAACTGGGTATCTTCTTTTCCGGGCTGGGTATCGGCATTGTGATCACCGCCATTCTCGCGGTGATCATTAAAGATATATTCACCTGGGAAGAACAGTGGCTGATTTATGGCGCCGTTACCCTGTTACTGATCCTGCCCGTATGGGTCTGGCTGCCGGACTTCAGTGCTGAGCAATCACTGCCTAAACACCATACCCGGCAGATCCCGATGCCCTCCTCTTTTATGCCGGTTCTGCAACTCGCCTATTTCTGTGCCGGTGCCGGATATGTAATCTCAGCCACTTTTCTGATCACCATTGCTGAAAATATTGAAGCACTGGCCGGCCAGGGCTGGATGATCTGGCTGGTAGCCGGGTTGAGTTGCGCGCCAGCCAGCGCACTCTGGGATAAAGTCGTCAATGTCACCGGTCAGTGGCAGGCCCTGTTTGCCGCCTACCTGCTCAACGCGCTGAGCATTCTGATTCTGTTACTCAGCCACGACCTGATTGCCGTGATTGTCAGCGCCCTGATCTATGGCGCCAGTTTTATCGGTATCGTCGGTATGATGCTGTCGATGGTCGGGCGGCTATTCCCGGACAATCCATCAAAGCCGATGAGCCGACTCACCTTCAGCTATGGTATTGCCCAGGTAATCGCTCCCGCCGTAGTGGGCCTGATGGCAGAGCATGACGGTAACTTTAACAACGGCCTGATACTGACACTGATCGTCATGTTAGGTGGTAGCGTTGCGCTGTTAATCGCACAAAGAATCGAGCAGCGGGCTGAGCTATCGGCAGCGATCAGCAACAGTGTTTAGTGATATCACCCATGACACTCACACGAAAAAGCCCCGGAATAAATTGACGCCAGCCAGTTTTATCCCCATGTTTAGTTAAGTGGATGATAATGAAGGAGTCAGTTATGGCCACCGATGTCGAGATCGCGCTACAGTTCACACCCAGCCCCATCACTGAGATCACCGGAAAACTGGGCATCGAGAGTGATTACCTCAGCCATTATGGTCGCGACATCGCCAAGGTCGATCTGCGGGCGTTAACCCACAGCAACCGCACGCCAGGCAAGCTGATTCTGGTGTCTGCCACCACCCCCACACCGTCTGGTGAGGGAAAAACCACGACAACCATTGGTCTGGCACAGGCATTTTCACAACTGAATGAGTCGGTGTGTATGGCCCTGCGGGAGCCATCATTGGGGCCCTGCCTAGGGATGAAAGGCGGTGCCACCGGTGGTGGTTATAGCCAGATCATGCCTGCTGACCGCATCAATCTGCACTTTACCGGTGACTTCCATGCGATCACCAGCGCCAATAACCTGCTGTCAGCCGCACTCGATAACCATATCTATCATGGCAATGAGCTGGGTATCGACCCGCGGCAGATCGTCTGGCGCCGGGTGATGGATATGAATGACCGCAGTCTGCGCAAAATCGTTCTGGGCCTGGGCGGCAAGCTGCAGGGCACTCCCCGCGAGGGCGGCTTCGATATTACCGCCGCCTCTGAGGTGATGGCGATGCTCTGTCTGGCCGAAGATGCTGAAGATCTGCAGCAGCGTCTTGATCGCACCCTGATCGGGTACACCTATGCCGGTGAGCCGGTGTATGCCGCGCAGCTAAAGATTACCGGAGCGATGATGGCGCTGTTGCGGGATGCGCTGCAACCCAATCTGGTGCAAAGTTTTGAAGGCACCCCGGCGTTTGTTCACGGTGGCCCTTTTGCTAATATCGCCCACGGTTGCAACAGCGTTATCGCCACCCGCATGGCGATGCAATATGCCGACTGGGCCATTACAGAAGCGGGTTTCGGCTTTGACCTAGGGGCAGAAAAGTTCTTCGATATTAAATGTCGCATCGCCAGGCTGGACCCGGATGCAGTGGTTCTGGTAACCACCGTACGGGCGCTGAAGATGCATGGCGGTAAGCACAAAAGCGCGCTGGACGATGAAGACCTCACCGCCGTAAAACTGGGCCTCGGCAATCTGGATAAACATATTGAGAGTGTCATGCTGTTCAATAAGCAACCGGTGGTAGCGCTCAACCGTTTCGCCACCGACACCGATGCCGAAGTCGCTATTATTCGTCAGCGCTGCAGCGAACTGGGGGTAGCATTCGCGGAGACCACTCACCATGCCGATGGCGGCAAAGGGGCACTTGAACTGGCCCGGGCGGTGATCGATTCAGTGGCGCAGAACCGGCCATTTAAACCCCTGTATGATCTGGATATGACCGTACTGGAAAAAGTGCGGGCGGTGTGCAAACAGATGTATGGTGCGGATGATGTTGCCTTTACCAAAGAGGCGGCAAAAGACCTGCAACTGGTCGAGCAGCTGGGACTGACCCATCTGCCGGTCTGTATCGCCAAAGCACCCAGCTCGCTGTCAGATGACCCGTTACTGCATGGCAGACCCAGAGACTTTGAAGTCACCGTGCGAGCGATTCAGATCAATTCCGGTGCCGGATTTCTGGTGATTCTGACCGGCGATATCCTGCGCATGCCGGGGCTACCGAAAGAGCCTGCCGCCAATAAGATGCGATTATTGAAAAGTGGGGTGATCGAAGGGCTGGAGTAACCAAAACAACGGCCTGATGACGCCAAACTTTTCGGCATCCGCTTCAGAAATACAGTAAAATGCCGGCTTTACTATAACCAAGTAACGCCAGAGCTGTTTTTCCAGCTCGCCTAACTCCGGATTTTTCAGATGATACGTGTTTCTAATATTAAACTGCCACTTGATCATGATGATCAGGCGCTCACCGATGCTATTTTAACCACTCTCGGCATTACCGCTGAGCAGTTAACGGCGGTTAACATATGCCGCCGGGGTTACGATGCACGGAAAAAGAACACCATCTTTCTGATCTATACCCTCGATGTCGACACCACTATTAACGAACAGCTGCTGCAAAAGCATGTGGGTAATCAGTCGATTCGCCCAACCCCGGATATGGAGTACAAGTTTGTTGCTCAGGCTCCGGCCGATCTGCAGGAGCGCCCGCTGGTGATCGGTTTTGGCCCCTGCGGTATCCTCGCCGGTCTGGTACTGGCACAGATGGGCTATAAGCCGCTGATTATCGAACGGGGTAAAGAGGTGCGCCAACGGACTAAAGACACCTTTGGTTTCTGGCGGCAGAAAAAACTGAATACCGAATCCAATGTGCAGTTTGGTGAGGGCGGCGCAGGCACCTTTTCCGATGGCAAACTCTGGACGCAGATCAAAGACCCGAACCATTATGGCCGTAAAGTACTGACTGAGTTTGTTACCGCCGGCGCACCGGAAGAGATCATGTACGTCAGCAAACCCCATATCGGCACCTTCCGTCTGGTGTCGATGGTGGAAAAGATGCGCGCTAAGATTATCGAACTGGGCGGCGAGATCCGCTTTAGCGCCCGAGTTGATGATCTGCATATTGAGGAGGGCCAGGTCACCGGTATCACCCTGTCCAGCGGCGAAACGATCCGCTCAAAGCATGTCGCCCTGGCGATCGGCCATAGCGCCCGGGATACCTTCCAGATGCTGTTCGACAAAGGTGTGTATATGGAAGCCAAACCGTTCTCGGTGGGCTTTCGCATAGAACATGAACAGTCACTGATCGATAAGGCCCGTTTCGGCAAAAATGCCGGACACCCGATTCTCGGTGCCGCGGATTATAAACTGGTACACCACTGCAAAAGTGGTCGTTCGGTCTATAGCTTCTGCATGTGCCCCGGCGGTACAGTGGTAGCGGCATCATCGGAAGAGGGCCGGGTGGTCACCAACGGCATGAGCCAGTACTCCCGTCAGGAACGCAACGCCAACAGCGCTATCGTGGTGGGCATCGACCCATCAGATTACCCCGGCAACCCGCTGGCTGGGATAGACCTGCAGCGCCAGTTAGAAAGCAACGCCTACCTGATGGGCGGCGAGAACTACGACGCCCCGGCACAGAAAGTCGGCGACTTTCTGAAAGGCTCGGCCTCAGAGAAACTCGGCAGCGTACAACCCTCATTTAAGCCGGGCATTAAACTCACCGACCTGTCTAAAGCCCTGCCGGACTTCTGCATCGAAGCGATTCGTGAAGCGATCCCGGAATTTAATAAGAAGATCAAAGGCTTTGCCAAGGATGACGCCCTGCTCACCGGCGTGGAAACCCGCACATCATCACCTGTTTCCATCAAACGTGACCATACGATGCAAAGCATCAACACCAAAGGCTTATTCCCGGCCGGTGAGGGTGCCGGTTACGCAGGTGGCATTATGTCAGCGGCAATCGACGGTATTAAGATCGCTGAAGCGATTGCCATGAGTATTAATAAACAGCAGAACTAAAGCTCTGCTCCTCAATAAGAGTGGTTCGAAAAGTAAATCCGGACTATTGATAGTTATGATCCCTGAACAGATGACTAAATAAAACCCAGGTACATAACAATTATCAACTACCATTTGCGGATTTTATTAATCCATATTTAACTTACAATTAACAACTTAACTCAGGCATCAGTTTTTTATTCCGTTTGTGTCCGAATATGGTATGTTGTTTCATGTGCGGTAGTAGCAAATAAAATAGGGCAGCCTATGACAAAATATTATACGACTGGACAGGCTGCCAAAGTTCTAGGTGTGTGTATTCGCACGGTACAATTATGGGGAGAAGCTGGACGGATAGAATCCTGGAAAACATCCGGCGGTCATCGACGCTTATCAAGAAAGTCGGTTCATGCACTGCATAACTCCGACCCTACACCCGACGTATTAAGTACAGAACCCTCACCCGGCAAAGCGATTAAGAAGTTCCTGATTGTCGATGACAGCAAAGCGGATTCACGCCTGTTAACCCGGATTATCCTCAGCGTTTTTCCAGATGCTGAGATTACTGAAGCCGAGGATGGCTTTGAAGCACTAATCCGCGTAGGCAAAAACCCGCCCGATATACTGCTTGCCGATCTGGATATGCCGAATATGAACGGATTGCAAATGATTCAAGCGATCCATCAGCAACTCGGTAACGAAAAACCCATTCTGATCATAACCACAGCTTACGATTCAGAAGAACTGAAAAGCCTGTCGCCAATCCCACCCTATGTTGCCAAGGTGTTTCACAAACCCTTGAATATCGACCTCCTGGCGAATTATCTTACACAGATACAATAGCCCATCCCCCCTAACAAGCCCCATATCAATTTCACCTCATCAATGCGTCACACCAGAACGGGTTTCTCTACTCATCTGACACACCCTGGTATCAATTAAATACGTTCTCAGATTGAGATATAGAAATATTTGATAAAGAATTGATAATAAATCGATAACCATTATTCTATTCTTACACTATCAATCATTAAATGATGGTCTGAATTATCAAAGCTGGAGTCAGGTCATAATTATGAAACATGCTCAATTGCTGTTCGTTGGTACCTTCCATAGTCCACCTGAGTACAGCTATATCAGAGCACTTCGTCCCGACATCAGATTACTGTGCTGTACAGACCTGAGCCAGCTTCCTGCATCGCTCGACACCTCTATTATCATAACCAGCATTCTCTGGCTTGAGACGCTTTCGAAGTCGGAAAAAAAACAGCTGACTCAGGCAGCCGGGAAGTGTTGGCAATGGATTGGCATCAATGACGTGGGGGTTAACAATGATACAGTGCTGCACTGGTTAGAATCCGGCATAAACCATCTACTTCCCCCCGAACTTGAGCAACCACTCCTCAGGCTGCTGACCCGTTACCAGCCTGTATCAGAGTCAGACCAGGCAGTGGTACTCCTGCTTGCAGAAGCAAAACAGACAACCAGCCGATTTGAGAGCCTTCTGCAAAAACAGAATATAAGCAGTATTTCGATTAACCGAAATAGCACCACTGTTTCTCCAGACCAGATAGCAGCTGACCTGATACTCGCCATAGATAGGTTTGGTGTTAATCAGGTCAGAATACTTAAATCACAACAGGGCTTTGCAGCTCTGCCGGTCATATACCTGACTGAGACGTCAGCGGCTCAGGACCCGCTGTCTCTACCCGATACTTACGCAATGATTCCCAACGACCTGGCAGAAACACTGTTGCCAGACATACTAAAGCAATTCCAGCAGGATATAACAGAACAACGGAGCGACGCACAGAACAGCCCGTATTTAAATTCAATTCAACGATTAACCCGGGTTCTTGGTCAGCACGCCATCATCAGCACCACTGACCGTGCAGGAAGAATCATATACACCAATAAAAACTTCTGCAGCATCAGTGGCTATTCTCAGCACGACCTGATCGGCCAGACCCATCGTATTTTAAAATCGGGCCACCACTCAATCAGCTTTTATAAAAAGCTGTGGCAGACGATAAAAAATGGCGAAGTCTGGCATGGAGTGTTCTGTAACCGAAATAAATCCGGACAGCTTTACTGGGTCTGCTCCCGCATGCTTCCTCTCAGAAACAGTAGCGGTAAAGTCACATCATATATCTGCATTGGCTCAGATATATCATCTCTGCAACAAAGTCGATCACTGCTGCATGAGTTCGATCAGTTGGTGTCAAATATACAGGGCCAGGCTCAACTGGTTCCCTGGGTTATGGATGTAAAGAACCAGAATATTTGCTGGTCAATGCATGCTGTAAGAGTACTTGGATTCAAAGAGGCCAACGCCCCGTTAAACGCTGATCAACTGCTATCAATGATTCACCCCGATGATCGAAAGAGGGTAAAAGGTGCGCTGATAACCTCTATGAAAAAGCGGACTCAGTTCGAAACAGAGCTCAGAATAGCCGCTCCTGATGGTTCAAAGCGCTGGTTCAGTGCTAAAGGTCTGACGATATATGATAAGGATGACCAACCAGTCCACATTCAGGGGGTGTTGGAAGATATAAATGCACAGAAAATAGCTGAAAAAATGATTTCCGGCAGCCTCAGTCTGTTCCGCCAGATGTTTAACTCCAGCGACAACTGCATAGCGATAGCGGACTCCCGGGGCAAAATAGTATTCATTAATCCTGCTTATACACGCGTGATGGGGTACTGTGCTGCAGAGGTCATTGGCCTGGATTGCAGAGATCTGGTTAGTAGTAACTATACAATAGCCACACAACTGGTGGACAAGCTCCTCAGAGAAAAGCAGAACTGGAAAGGCACGACAACAAGGCGACGTAAAGATGGCTCTGAGTTCATTGCACTGAATCTGGCAGGCCCTATTCAAGATGAGTCAGGCACAATTACCCACCTGTACGTAACATTCACCGATATCACCCAGGAGTTACAGAACCAACAGGAGTTAACACAGGCAAAAGCGACGGCTGAGCAAGCTAACCGGGCCAAGTCAGAATTCATAACGCGGATGAGTCATGAGCTGCGTACCCCCATGAACTCTATACTCGGATTTGCACAACTGCTGCTGCAAGATCCAGAGTTAGCGTCTGCATTGCAACAGGATGCCAGGGAGATATTCAGGGCTGGCAGTCACCTGCTGCAACTCATCAACGACCTTCTCGATCTCTCTAAAATCGAATCGGGCCAGATACGTCTGCATATGGAGCAGGTATCGCTAAATCATGTTATCGCTGAATGTGAAGCGCTGCTTCGACCTATGACACAGGCACGTCAGATCAGGTTACTCTCTGACAATATTCAGGACTGTATAGTATTCACAGATCGACTACGTCTGAAGCAGGTGATCCTGAACCTGCTTACCAACGCGATTATCTACTCACCGCCGGATGAGGAGGTAACGATCAACGCCTTCGAATCAGATAACGGTCGCATAAAGGTTGAATTCATCGATAACGGCCCCGGTATTCCCGCAGCATTAATTGATAAATTGTTCATCCCGTTCCAGCGTCTGGATCAAACCTCCGCGAAAGTAGAGGGCTCAGGTATAGGACTGACAATCAGCCAGGAGCTGGTCGAACTAATGGGAGGCGAAGTCAGTGTGAGTAGTCAGCCAGGCGAAGGAGCAATCTCTGGTTTGAGCTTCCTGCTGCTCCCGAACCCGATAATCATCGGGCTGTACAGAAACAAACTTTAATATTTGATACAACAGAAATTTGATAATAAATTTCAAATTCTTGTAGTATCAAGCACCCGATAGCAACTAAAAGGCAAGCTTCATAGACTCAAGCCATAACCTATACACAGATAAGTAACATTAACCCAGATCATAATATGATAAATTTGATAAAATATAGTAGATATCAATTAGGCCTTTAGTTATATTGATTTGCATACTATTTGTACGGTTTTTGACCTGAACACTATAGCAATAGCTCTCATACTAAAAACAAACATAGAGGATATTGATGAGAAAGAACCTTCCGGTTAGTGATTATGAAGTGCCATATGACAGCGCTCTCAATATTCTTTCGACTACAGATGCCAAAGGCGCTATCACCTACGTAAACCGAGATTTTATTCAGCTAAGCGGCTTTGAAGTTAGCGAGTTAGTTGGCAAAAATCATAATACGGTCCGTCATCCTGATATGCCTCCAGCAGCGTTCAGCGACCTCTGGTCTACAGTGAAAACCGGCGAATCCTGGATGGGGATCGTAAAAAATCGCAGCAAAAACGGTGATCACTACTGGGTGGATGCTTATGTGACACCCGTAGAGCGGAATGGACAGAGAGCTGAATACCAATCAGTCCGCCGCAAGCCTGACCCGCAGTATGTGGAGCGCGCTAAGAAGATCTATCCCAGCCTGATGCAGGGGAAAAAACCCCGACAAATTATAAAAACACCATCATTACTAACCCGAACCCTGCTGAGTCTCTATCTTCCAATTTTTTTTGCTTTCGTTGCAGGCAGCATTTTTCTCGAACTACCGTCAACGCTGCTTATCATTTTTTTCACCGCGCTACTCATCTCTACTGCGCTTATCTGCTTCTTCTTCACTCCGCTAAACCGGTTATCGCAGCAGGCCTGGCAGATCAAAACAACTACCTGTGTTAGCCAGAATGAGGTAACGGTAATAACGCTGAATGCAATCTACAACACAGTCGAACTGATATGCAATATGAATACCCAGATCGCTGTAGCGGTTGAACAAACTGCGGTAACCAGCGCGCAGATGTTATCCGTTTCTCAGAGCTTCTCCGAACTGTCATCTCAGTTCTGGGCCAGACAGTATGAATAAAGAGAAATTAATGGATATGACAATTGCTCTGCCGCAATAAGCAGCGAAAGGAATCTCATATGAAACAGATAAGAATTCACCGGCTGGCAATTATTAGCGGCATACTGATCATCGTATCGCTTATCTCGGTGCAAGTTCAGCCCTCTCAACTCATAGCACTGTATTTACAACGGTACTCTGGAGTTGATGCGCTACACCTGGCTGACATTATTCTCGGCTTGTTGTTTACCGCCATTGGTTTGCTACTGTTTGAACTACGTCAGACCCGGCGTCTCTATATGGTCGGCCTGAAACTAAAAAAACATCATGCCCGACATGTTCAGCTGCTGAACAAGCTGCCCTATGCCATTGCGGAACTTGATTCGCACAGGGTCATCCATCATTCCAACGATGCATTCAGACAGATATCAACGTTGCAGGGATTACCATCTATACAGCAACAAATAGAGCAACTGTTTAACCAACTGGAGCAAAACAGTGATCAGCAAAGTCCGACCCTACTACAGCGAATTCAGGCCGATGGCGCACCGCTGATATGCCTGGAGTGGCAACTGCACCGTTCGAATAACCACCTATTCCTCTCGGGCCGCGATATAACCCAACAACTGGAGGAGCAGGACAGGCTCTCTATTTCTGAAAAAATTATCGAAAGCACCCCTATCGGTGTAATGGTTACCGGCCCGGACAAGCGAATTCAGTATACTAATCCAGCTTTCGAGCAGGTCACAGGATACAACACCCAGGAAGTTCTCGGGCATTTCCCCTCTATCCTCAGCTCAGGAAAACAGGGAGCCGATTTCTATAAACAGATGTACCAGATAATGGAAAATGAAGGCTCCTGGCAAGGAGAGATTTGGAATCGCAAACGCAATGGCGATATTTATCTGGAATGGCTCTCCATCTCTGCCCTGAAAGATGAGCAGGGCAAAAGCACACACTACATCGGCATGTTCTCGGAGTTCACTGCCCAGGAACGGGTTAAAGAGAAGCTGCGTACACTGGCCTACTACGATGGCCTGACATCGCTGGCAAACCGCACGCTGTTTAACGAACACCTGCAGCGCCTGGTAACGAATAATAATGAAAAGCAGCTCTGCGTTATATTCTTCGACATTGACGGTTTTAAGCGGATCAATGATACCCTGGGCCATCACATAGGCGACCAGCTTCTTGTTGCCATTGCCAATCGAATAAAGGAAACCTGTCGAGAAGAGGATACGATTGCCCGTTGGGGCGGTGACGAATTCATTATGGCGATTGAGGTCTCCGACAGCCACATAGGGATCGATACATTCTGTAAAAAGCACCTGAAATCACTGAAACGGCCCTTTCTGATCAATGGCCGT
This sequence comes from uncultured Amphritea sp., assembly GCF_937127095.1. Taxonomy (GTDB): domain Bacteria; phylum Pseudomonadota; class Gammaproteobacteria; order Pseudomonadales; family Balneatricaceae; genus Amphritea. Next base: position 16,169 of record NZ_CAKZLP010000007.1, on the reverse strand, counting down.
GAACTCAGCATAACCGCCAGCATGGGGGTCAGCATCTATGGCGATGACGCGCATAGCTCCGCTGAACTGATCCGTAATGCCGACATTGCAATGTTCCAGTCAAAGAAACGGGGTAAAAACCGTTTTGAAATATTCTCACCTGCTCATCATGAAGTATTACTGGAAAGCATGGAGATCGAAAACCGTCTGCGGGTTGCTATCAAAGAAAACCAGATTGATGTTCATTTCCAGCCGCAGGTTTGCCAAGGGTCAACCATTTGCGGTCTTGAAGCACTGGCTCGCTGGCATGACCCAGTTCTTGGACAAGTACCTCCTCAAAAGTTTATTCAGGTTGCAGAAGAGACCGGATTAATCAATGATCTCAGTGAGTTGATCTACCATGTTGCACTGAAAAAATTCAAAACCATCAGGGCCATTTATCCGGCGTTTGGGTTGTCTGTAAATCTGTCCGCATCACAGCTTCAGGATGTTAACTTAGTCACAACGCTCAAACAGGTGACCGATGCTCAGAGTATCTCCCCCTCCAATATCAAACTGGAGATTACGGAAGATGTGCTGATGTCTGATATAGAACAGTCGATTCGCAATATCGCACTCTTGAAAGAGATGGGGTTTCAGATCTCTCTGGACGATTTTGGCACCGGTTATTCATCCCTTAGCTATCTGAAAGACCTTGATATCGATGAAATCAAAATTGATCGTTCATTTGTTCAGGACCTGATCTCCTCTGAACGAAATAAAGCAATTATTGAGGCAATTGTCGCTATGAGTAAAGTACTGGAAATCGATTGTGTCGTCGAAGGCGTCGAAACCGAAGAGCAGTTAAACCAACTGCTACAGATCGGCTGTACGAGCTTCCAGGGTTACTACTTCTACAAACCAATGCCTGCAAATCAGATCATCGAACTACTCACGGATTACTGTCAGGAGTGAGGTCTTATCATACTGAATGATATAAACAGACCTGATTGCCAATTGTAATCTGTCTGCAGACAGACTATTTCTATAGCCTTTAGTAACGGAACCCTTCTCCCCTGTTTGGTTTTCTGTATCATGGGAGGGCATTGCAGCTGCAAGAGAACGGAGTCTCTCAATACAAGCACGTTTAAATAATATTGCCATCGTTTAAAACAGGCCTCCTGCTCCGGAAAATCACATGTCGAGAAACAGTGTCATACCACTGCTTATGTACTCAGTATTCTTTACTTCCACCAGCGCACGGGCTGCCGAGCAGGATTTCAGTAATTTATCACTGAAAGAGCTGGTGGCGATGGATGTATTCACCTCGGCCTCATTGGTGCCGACTCAGGTCAACAAAGCGCCGGGCACGGTGTACACCTTCAGCCGTGATGATTTTAACCGTTATGGTGTGCGTCGACTGGATGATCTTTTACAGTTCGTACCGGGTCTGCAGCTTAATCAGTACCGTAAACGGCACCGCTCAATCTGGGCCAGAGGCGTGCTGGACCGCTCCAACGATAAGATGGTGCTGATGGTTGACGGCGTTCGGGTTCGCCAGCTCTACTACAACCATTTCAGTCTCGGGGATAACCTGCCACTGGAGTACATTGAAACGGTTGAGGTTATTCTCGGCCCCGCGTCGAGCCTCTATGGCGCCAACGCTTTTGCCGGCATCATCTCAGTGACTACCCGCAGTTTCAGCGAGACTGAACAGCTGGAAGCGGGAATCGAAGCGGGAGTCAATCAGAGAGCTAAAGGCACTGCACTCTATAACAGTGAAAACTTGCAGCTATTTGCCAGCCATCTGCAGCAGGACGCACCCTTCCGTTCTGACCGGAAGAGCTTCATCGGAAGTGACTCACTTCAGCCACTGGATGAAGACTACAGCAATATCCATATTAAAGCGCAGCCGCTGCCACGACTGACACTGCAACTGGATTACAACCACAGTGAAACACCCTTTCTCTTCATCCCTTCAACTCAGGATGCTTATATCGACAGTGATTATCTGAGCCTGTCGGCGCATTATGAGGTGGGGTCTATCCAGGAGGGACAGCTGGAAAGTACATTCTACTATCAGAAAGATAATACCCGGGAATATGAGCTGGAGCAGAAGACACAGTCGTCAGGCTATGAGGAGCATCAGAACGGCATTATGGCCGGGGCCTCGCTAACCCTGCTCAAGCAGCTTCAGGAGCACACCCTGGCAGGCGGTATCAGCTGGAGCTATGAGAAAGCCGAACGGAGTGACTATACCCGCAATTACCATTATTCCAGCGGTTTTCTATCGCCCCCCGAAACCGGAAACCTGCTCTCTGAGCCGGGCATAACCAACAATGACTATGCGGCATTTATTCAGGACATCTGGCAGCTGCGTCCGGATCTGAGCCTGACCATTGGCGGGCGCTATGATTACTTTGAACAGTTTGGCGGTTATTTTAACCATCGGACTGCTCTGGTTTATACACCGGATAATCAGCAAACCTGGAAGTTGCAGCATGGCACCGCAATTCGCACCCCGGGATTCAGGGAATACCTGAAAGTACTGGAGGGGACCAGTTTCCAGCCACCTCAGGTGGATGCGGAGCGGATAGCGATGACCGAACTGGGTTATCTGTACCAGTGGGATGAGGCCAGCATGAATATCAATCTGTTCAGAAGCCAGATAGATGATTTTATTCAGGAAGTACCGACTCCGGGTCTGGTCAGTACCGATGAATACTTTGCCAATAGCAATCTTGTTTATCGCATTCGCGGGGCGGAGTTGTTATTAAACCTGCGGCCGATACAAAAACTCCACTCCCGGCTGGGCATCAGTTATATTGAAAACGACTCAGATGAAGGATCACTGCCCTACCTGGCAGCCTGGACCGGTAGCCTGCAAACCGATTACCAGTTAACGCCCGAACATCTGCTCGGTGCCAGCCTGATCTATAACAGCAGCCGTACTGATACCAACAGTTATGATGATGCCGCCGATTCATTTACCACCGTCAACCTGTTTGGCTCTGGCAAACTGACCCGGCAGCTGGATTACTCATTTGGTATTGATAATCTATTTGATAAGCGGGTGATGGACCCTGCCGCTGACTTTGGCAAACAGTACAACAATGAGCGCAGTGAAAGAGAGCTCTGGTTCCGGCTGCAATGGAATCACGACTTTCTATGATTCAGACTCTGCACAGTTTTTTACTCTTTCACCTCCGGCATACAGCAGCGCTGTTGCTCCTGTTTGTCTGTCTGTTTCCGCTCAACCTCAGGGCCGAGTCCCATGAACACAAGTTACAGCAGGTGAAAGCAGCGATTTTGTTTAATATCGCGAAGTTCGTTCGCTGGCCGGAAGAGGCCCTATCTGAAAACCCGGATTTTCTAACGATCTGTCACTATCGGGAAAACAGCCTCCACCCGGCCATTCAGTCGATTCTAGGCAAACAGGTACAGCACAGAAAAGTCGACGATAAGCTGATTGGCTCATTAGCTAAGACTGACCAGTGTGCTATGCTGTTCATCCCGCTGAATCAGCTCAGTATTTTCGCTGAAGACCAGGCTCACCATGGCCCATTGCCTGTTTTAACCATAGCGGATCTGACAGAAAGCGACGCTGTCGGGCCATCGGATTCCCGGGCGGCAGTTAACCTTATCCGCCAGGGTTCACGTATAGGACTCGACATCTACCTTCCCGAAGTCACCCGTAACGGACTAACCATCAGTTCCGAACTCCTCAAATTAGCCCGGATCAGGAGGTAATAAAACAGATGTCCATCTTTAAACACCTCCCGCTGCGGCGCAAACTGATGTCGCTGCTACTGCTGATAAGCAGTACGGTACTGGCGCTGGCCACCACCGGTTTTGCCCTGCATGACTGGTTTGATTCGAAAGTTCAGGTTACCGAAACGCTTCGCTCTCAAGCGGATATAATCAGTACAAACTCCATTGCCGCACTCACCTTTGGCGATGCGGAGTCCGCCCGGATAACCCTTACATCACTGAATAATGTCCAGAATATTGTCATGGCGGTGCTCTATGATGCCGACAAGCAGCTGTTTGCAAAATACTCGCCCGATAACGTCCCAATACCTGTCCTGCCCAGCAACAGCGAAGGTGAGATTGATAATGCGCTCTATGTGATACGCCCGATAACCATCGATAACGATATCATCGGTTATACCCTGCTACTCTCTGACCTCAGCAGCCTTAAAGCGCGACAGATAGATCAGATGGGTATCGCGTTTGTGGTGTTTCTGCTGTCACTGGTTGTTGCCCTGCTGCTCTCAAGTGTTGCACAACGAATCATTACCCAGCCGATCTCTGAGCTGGCAAGTACTGCACGAAAAATAACCCGTACCCGCAACTATCAGTTACGGGTACGCAACCGGTCAAAAGATGAGATCGGCAGTCTGGCGACCGACTTCAACCAGATGATTGGTCAGATTCAGGCACGGGATAATGAACTTGAGCAAGCTCGCCAGCTATTGGAAGAGAAAGTAAAAGATCGCACCGCCGAGTTGCTCCTGTTGACAAAACAACTGGAACACCAGGCTTTCCATGACAGTCTGACTGGCCTGCCCAACCGCGCCACTTACGATAATAACCTCAGCACAGCGATCAATTATGCTGAACGGCGCAACGAGCAACTGACCATTATGTTCCTTGATCTCGACCGTTTTAAAGATATCAATGACACACTGGGTCATGATATGGGTGATCAGCTGTTGATAGAGATCTCATCCAGACTGAGCAAATGCCTGCGCAGCAGTGACACCCTGGCCCGACTCGGCGGGGATGAGTTTGCCGTTCTGGCGGTCAATACCTCTCAGGATCACGCAGCGGATATCGCGGCTAAACTGATCCAGGCGATCCAGGACCCAATTGAGATTCGTGAGTTTAACCTGCAGGTCACCACCAGTATTGGCATCAGTATCTATCCAACCGATGGCCGTGACGCAACAACCCTTATTAAACACGCTGATACCGCGATGTATTGCTCCAAAGCCGCCGGGCGTAATCAGTTCAGCTTTTTTGCCCAGGAGATGAATATTCGTTCTGAACGGCGTATTTTCCTGGCACAAAAGCTCAGACACGCAATCGATGAACAACTTTTTCAAGTCTACTATCAGCCAAAATGGTGTACACGTCGCAGAGCGATTGTCGGTGTAGAGGCGCTAATTCGCTGGTTCGACGATCAGGAGGGTGCAATCCCTCCGGACGAATTTATCCCGCTGGCTGAGGATCAGGGGCTGATCGGCCTGGTCGATCAGTGGGTTATCAAGAAAGCCTGTCAGGATATACTCACAGTCCGCGAGCAGTTTGGCGATCACATTCAGCTTTCGGTTAACTTCTCACCAGCACACTTCATTCGCCGGGACCTCTACAAACGGATTGCCGAAATACTCACAAAGACCGGTTTTCCGGGGACCGCTCTGGAGCTGGAGATCACCGAGACCTTTATGGCCACCGAGAATGAGTCACTGCTTGAGCAACTCAACCAGATTCGTAGTCTCGGGGTGGAGATATCCATTGATGACTTCGGCATCGCATACTCATCGCTCAGTCGCCTGAAACGCCTGCCGCTGAATACGCTGAAGATCGACCGCTCATTCATTCGCGATATCGGTAGCGACCACGATGATGAAGTGATCGTGAAAACCATCATCGATATGGCCCATAACCTTAACCTGAAAGTCGTTGCGGAAGGGGTTGAAACAGAGCAACAGCTGGCCTTTGTCGAACGATATAACTGCGATCAGGTACAGGGCTATCTGTTCAGTCCGCCTATACCACTGGAAAAGCTTATCCAGCTGATGGAGAAGCAAGACAAAACACTAGCCATTTAAATCCATATAATCTACAAGGTTTCTAGACAAAAATGTCAAATTTTTTGACATAATCATCGAAACCCTAGCATCCCTTAGCTGACCAAGCCGCGCCTAAACTAAAGCCCCGCTACATATTGTCGCACTGCTTATTTATGGCAATGAATATGCATCCCCTCACGCGTCAGCCGACTTCCATATCAGCGTTTTTAGTTCAGATTGCGCGACAATTTTGTCTTAATGCGACCTGTGACCATATGCCACAGCTATTTTTGTCATTTTTTGCGCCATAATGTCATAAATTACTAGAAAAGTTCTCTTAAAGAAAGAGAAGCCCTCACAATAAAAACATATAAAACAATAGGTTAGTTTTTTTTACATGATTGGTACAGTCTGTGCTAAATTGACATTATAGCTTTTGTCTACAAGCCATTACGCTGTGCTCTGCACGTTTGTTGCTCTCTTCGGCTTGTGCCGAATCAATGAAGGTATTTGAACTATGGTTTCTGAAACGGTTGTCGAGCTATCGCGGTGGCAATTTGCCCTGACCGCGATGTATCACTTTCTGTTTGTGCCCCTGACACTGGGGCTGTCTTTTATGCTGGCGATCATGGAATCTGTCTATGTGATGACCGGCAAACAGGTCTATAAAGATATGACCCGCTTCTGGGGCAAGTTGTTTGGTATCAACTTTGCGCTCGGAGTCACCACCGGACTCACCATGGAATTTCAGTTCGGCACCAACTGGGCCTATTACTCCCATTACGTGGGCGATATATTCGGGGCGCCGCTGGCGATTGAAGGGTTGATGGCGTTCTTTCTCGAATCGACCTTTGTCGGCCTGTTTTTCTTCGGCTGGGACCGGCTCACCCGGGTGCAGCACCTGAGTGTCACCTGGCTGGTCGCCATCGGCTCAAACTTCTCCGCACTGTGGATTCTGATCGCTAACGGCTGGATGCAAAACCCGGTTGGGGCTTACTTTAACTTCGAAACCATGCGCATGGAGATGGACAGCTTTGCCGATGTTATCCTCAACCCGGTGGCACAAGTTAAGTTTGTCCATACCGTTTCCGCTGGCTATGTCACCGGCGCCATGTTTGTTCTCTCTATCAGTGCGCTCTACCTCCTACGTAACCGGGATGTCGGCTTTGCCCGCCGCTCTTTCGCTATCGCCTCCGCGTTCGGCCTGGCGTCAGTACTGTCAGTTATTCTGCTCGGCGACGAAAGCGGTTATGAGATCGGTGATGTGCAGAAAGTAAAACTGGCAGCCATTGAAGCCGAGTGGGACACCCACCCAGCCCCAGCGGCATTTACACTTATCGGCCTGCCCGATCAGGAGCAGCAAGTCACCGACTATGCCGTGCGCATTCCGTGGGTACTGGGCCTGATCGCCACCCGTTCGGTGGATGAAGAGGTTACTGGCATTAAAGACCTTATCGCGATGAACGAAGTCCGCATCCGTAACGGTATGATCGCCTACGACCTGTTGCAGCAACTGCGCAAGGGCAATGATACGCCGGCTAACCGGGAAGCCTTCAGTGCAGTGAGCGACGATCTCGGATACGGTTTGCTGCTAACCCGCTTTACGCCTAATGTCAGTGATGCCACTGAAGCGCAGATCAAGGCTGCTGCACGTGACACCATTCCTTCGGTAGCCCCCATGTTCTGGACCTTCCGTATCATGGTAGCCACCGGCGTCATCATGCTGTTCACCTTTGCCGCTGCATTCTATTACACCGCGCGCCGCCGCGAGTACAAGACCAGGTGGTTACTTAAGCTGTCGGTACTCTGTCTGCCACTGCCCTGGATTGCCGTGGAAACCGGCTGGTTTATTGCTGAATTTGGTCGTCAACCCTGGGCGATTGGTGAGATTCTGCCAACCTATGTGGCCACCTCGACACTGAGCGAAACCGATCTATGGATGAGCATTGCCGGTTTTGCCGCACTCTATACTTCGTTCCTCCTGATCGAAATTTTCCTGATGGTCAAATATATCCGTAAAGGCCCCAGCGCCCTGGAAACTGGCCGTTATCACTATGAAGCACTAGGAGAAACTCAGCATGTTTGATTATGAAACTTTGCGCCTGGTCTGGTGGTTACTGGTGGGCGTCCTGCTAATTGGTTTTGCTATTACCGATGGCTTTGACCTGGGCGTGGCAATGCTGCTGCCCCTACTGGGCAAAAATGATACTGAACGACGGGTTATTATCAACACCATAGGGCCTCACTGGGATGGTAATCAGGTCTGGCTGATCACCGCAGGGGGCGCCATTTTTGCCGCCTGGCCGCTGGTCTATGCCACCGCGTTCTCAGGCCTGTACTGGGCCATGCTCTTGGTACTGTTTGCCCTGTTCTTCCGTCCGATCGGCTTTGAATACCGCAGTAAAATGCCGGGCAAACGCTGGCGGTATAACTGGGACCTGGCCCTTTGCCTGGGATCTTTTGTCCCGGCTCTGGTGTTTGGTGTGGCCTTCGGCAACCTGTTTCAGGGCCTGCCCTTCAGTTTTGATGAACTGACCCGTTCGACCTACACCGGTTCGTTCTGGGCGCTGCTAAACCCATTCGCGATTGTCTGCGGCCTGGTCAGCGTAATGATGCTGGTACTGCATGGAGCCGTCTGGCTGCAGATGCGGGCGGGCGGTGAAGTTCAGCAGCGCAGCCGCAGCACGGCAGGCTTTTCCGGTCTGTTGCTCAGCGTCCTGTTAGTGGTTGCGGGACTGTGGCTCTACAGCAGCATTCCTGGCTATAGCATCAGCAGTCATGTGATTACCGATGCCAGCTCCAATCCGCTGAACAAAACCGTGGAGCAGAGCGCTGACTGGTTTGGTAATTTTGCCCTCTATCCGCAGCTCTGGTTGCTGCCGCTAGCGGCGGTGGCTCTGCCGCTGCTGACCAGCCTGCTAGCCTGGGCCGGTCGCTATGGTCTGGCGTTTTTAACCAGTAGTTTGGGTATCAGCAGTATCATTCTGTTGGCAGGGGTCACCCTGTTCCCGTTTGTCATGCCATCCTCTACTGATATGGCTAGCAGCCTGACCCTATGGGATGCGACATCCAGTAAACTGACGCTGGAGATCATGCTCTGGGTTGCGGTAATTTTCGTCCCCATCATTCTGCTGTACACCATCTGGTGTTATGTGAAGATGTGGCGTCGAATCGAGCCCGATTTTATTGAACAGAATAATGTGTCTAACTATTAAGTTATGACTATAAGCGTGCCTGACTATTTAACGAGTCAGACCACTACCAATGCTTTAAAGACTTAGGAGAATAATATGTGGTATTTCGCATGGATACTCGGGGTTCTTCTGGCTTGCAGCTTCGGCATTATCAATGCCATGTGGCTGGAAAACCAGATGGATGACGCCGAATAAAAATCGGACAGATGCGGAGCTGGAGCAGTCAATCACTGTTCCAGCTTGCGGTACAGAGTACGCAGGCTACACCCCGCTATCTCAGCAGCGCGGCCTTTATCCGGACAGGTATGCATCAGCGCCTTAAGATAACGCTGCTCAACCTGATCCAGACTAAGTCCCTGCTCTGCCAGTTGGCGCAAGCCATCGGCAGGTTCATCACTCATGGCAGAAACAGGCATCAGATCAAGACTGCGCTGGATAACATCAACCCCGATCAGATCATCATGACGCAACACGGCCGCGCGCTCGAGAATATTTTTCAGTTCCCGCACGTTACCCTGGAACGATTGCTGAGCCAGCAGCTGCAACGCCTCGTCGGTGAGCTGCAATGGCGTTTTATCTTCGATACGCAAGAGAATGCTCTCCACCAGTAACGGCAGGTCATCACGACGCTCAGCCAGTGACGGCAAGCGAATAGGGAAGGTACTGATGCGATGAAACAGATCAACCCGGAACTCGCCCCGCTCAACCATGGCGGGCAGGTTTTTGTGAGTAGCGCAGATCAGGCGAAAATCAGCCGCGACCGCCTTACTATCACCCACCGGACGGAAAGTTTTGGTTTCGATCAGGCGCAGCAGTTTGACCTGCAGATGCAGCGGCACATCGCCCACCTCATCAAGAAACAGCGTGCCACCGTGGGCCGACTGAACCAGACCAGTGCGGGAGTTGATCGCACCGGTAAAAGCGCCTTTCATGTGGCCAAACAACTCACTCTCAAACAGACTGTCGGTAAGGCCGGAACATTCCACGGTAACAAAGGGCTTACTAGCCCGCGGACTGGCAGAATGAATCGCCTGCGCAGCCAGCTCTTTACCAGCCCCGGAAGACCCCATCAACAGCACATTGATGTCGGTTCTGCCAACCCGCTGAATCAGATTAACCAACTCGTTAAAGGGCTTGCTACGACCAATCATTTTATTGGCAATCGGTTCGGCGCTGACCTCCCGAATCGGCTTCATCACCTCAATAAAATAGGGGTGTTCCTCTTCGTCACTGATCGGGATCGTATCAATACCCACATGCTCTTTGCCCTGTGGCGTATTATGAATATGCAGCACACTGGCCCGGTGACCGCTGTCACGGGCTTCCTGCATCGGACAGGTTTCACCTTCAAGATCACAGGGGCGCTGATAACCATGAGAAAGAAAGAAACATTTCGCCGAGCGACGACCATTCAGCCCGCCAAAGCGAAAATCGTAACTGTTGTTGGTGGCAACCACGTTATAATCAGCATCAATCAAAACCGCAGGATCAGCATAGCTTTCCAGCACATTGCGCATGGTCCTTAACCAGCTTATTTTTGTCATAGCCTTGCTTCTTTTCCGTCACTTATGTCTAAAGTGTGTCAATAGTGTCAAGTAGCAGAAAATATTACCAGCTCCTTACCGGCAGAGGCCGTCATTGATGAGCCAGATCAACATTTCGACACTGCAGCAGTGTATTAACGGCCAGCAACTGCTGCGTCAGGCGGGCAAGATCAGCCGCCGCGAAAATCTCTGGCTGACCCTGACCGGCGCGTTACAGACCGCCATCACCATTGCCATCACCGGACTGATCGCACTGCTGATCAATAGCGCCGTGTATAGCGGATCAGTTAACGCACCCACTCTGTTTCAGCCAAGCATCATCAACCAGTCAGACCTCTGGCAGCACGGCTCATGGTGGCTGCTACTGGCTGCGTTACTGGTGCTACGGGCGCTGCTACCCCTGTGGCAGACGCGACTGGCAGATCGAGCCAGCATAAGGGTGCGCAACCAGTTGAGATCAATCGTCCTGACCCATTGCGCAGGCTTGCAGCTGAGTTTAGAGCAGCAGTTCAGCAGTGCAGAGCTGAGTAACCTGCTCAGCGGAGAGATCGATAGCACCCGGGATTATTTTGCCGAGTTTTTACCGCAGCAGCGGCTGGCGATGCTGGCACCTCTGATGATTATCGCGGCCTGTCTCTGGAGCGGCTGGCTGGTTCCCCTGCTGCTGGCGCTCACAGCACCGCTGGTGCCGCTGTTTATGATCATCGTCGGGCACAAGGCTGCCGCCGCCAGTAAACGCAACCTGACCGAGCTGACGCGGCTGGGCAATCTGCTGTCTGACCGCATCAAAGGGATCTCTGCGCTGCAACTGGCGAACAGCTGCTCTGAGGAACAGCACAACCTGTTCCGCCAATCGGAACAGTTTCGCCACTCCACCATGCAGGTGCTGCGCCTGGCGTTCCTGTCGGGCACTCTACTGGAGTTTTTCAGCGCCATCAGTATCGCTATGGTGGCGGTGTACCTGGGCCTGCTCTATCTCGATAAATACCAGATTGGTATGTGGCAGGAGCAGCTCACCCTGACTCACGGTATCTTCCTGCTAATGCTGGCACCGGAATTTTACCTGCCGCTACGCCGTCTGGGCGCGCTCTATCACGCCCGTGCTGACGCCAGCAGCGTTGCCGATCATCTGCTCAGACTGATACAGCTTAAGCCTCCAACAGGCTCCGCTGCGACCGATCAGACGCCGCTGTCTGAACACAATCCGCTGCAGCAGATCAGCCTGCAACAACTGCAGACTGGCTATGGTGAAACGCCTGTCGGCAAGCCCTATAGCTTCACCCTGAAGCGGGGTGAGAATGTACTCCTAAAAGGCCCCTCGGGGGCGGGTAAAAGCACCCTGCTGGATACGTTGGCGGGCGTGCTGCCAGCCATCAGTGGGCTGATATTGCTGAATGAGATCGGTATCAACCTTTATAACAATCGCAGCTGGCAGCAAAAAGTGGGCTATATGACTCAGCAGCCAGAGCTGCTGTTCGACACGCTGCGCAATAACCTCTGTCTGGGACGGGAGTTCACCGATACAGAGCTGTTCGACGCACTGCAACAGGCCCGCGCGGATGATCTGGTCAGGGCGCTACCCGGACAGCTTGATTATCACATCAGCGACAGCGGCGGTTTTCTGTCAGGGGGGCAGGCACAGCGTATCGCCCTGGCCCGGGTGTTCCTGCATAAACCTGAACTGCTACTACTGGATGAACCCACCGCCAACCTTGACCATGACACCGCGCAGCAGTTTATGGAGAGCCTGAAGCGTTTCTCGGCGGCGGGCGGCATCGTGCTGATCAGCAGCCACCGGGATGAAGCGGAGCAGTTTGACCGGGTGATCTGTCTCGACAGCTTAACGACTTCGGAGAGCGCCCATGCCTGAACTGGTAAAACGCTATTTTCAGCTGCTCTGGCAACAACGGGGGATGGCCACACTGGGTCTTCTTCTGGCAACCATCACCGCACTGTCCGGTATCGCACTGCTGGCGGTATCCGGCTGGTTTATCAGCGCCACTGCGCTGGCTGGTTTGTCGCTGGCCAGCGCCCATGGGTTTAACTACTTTGCTCCGGGTGCCATCGTCAGGGGGTTATCCATCGCGCGCACCTTTGGCCGTTACGGCGAGCGACTGGCAACCCATGAAGCCACTTTTCGGGTGATATCTCACCTGCGCAGCGACATGTTCGGCACACTGACACGCCATAACTGGCAAGAGCAACCCCTCAATAGCCATGAAGCCAGCAGCCGCCTGCTGGACGATATACGCCATGCTGAGTCGTTGTATCTCTCTGCCCTGGTGCCCGGCCTGGTGATGCTGCTTAGCGCGTTGCTGTATCTGGCGACGGTGACACTGTTTCTACCCCAGTTAGCCCTGTGGCTGTTACTGCCATTGTTGACCTCAGTCGTGCTGCTGCCAGCGCTCTATTTGCGCCGGGTGTTGCAACCACAGAACACCCTGCACCAGCAACGCAGCCAGCAGTGGAGTGATGCCCACTCCCTGTTCAGCAACCTGCGTACGCTGATTCTGTTTGACCGGCTGACGCCACAGAGCGATAAACTGTGCCACAGCGCCGCTATCGCCGACCAGACCGAACAACGGGCCAGTAACGCCCGTCAGAGCGTCCACGCACTGAATCAACTGGTGCAGGCATCGATGCTGCTGCTGGTGCTGTGGCAGGGACTTGAGGGTCTCGCAACGGGGCAGCTGGAAGGCGCACTGGTGTTTATGCTGTTACTGCTGACACTGGGACTACAGGAGGTGCTGACCACCGGCAGTAGTGCTCTGGCAGCTTTCGCACTGGGTTACCAGGCACTGCAACGTATCGGACAATTAAGCCCTGCCGAACCGCAACCTGATCAGCGACGCTTCATTGATCCGGCCAGCCCGCAAACAATGATCACTGTGGAAAATCTCAGTTACCGCTACCCCACGCGGCAAGAAGCGACGATAGCCGCGCTCAACACTGAACTGACTGAAACTAACTGGTACTGGCTGACCACCCCCAGCGGCCAGGGTAAAACCACCCTGATGCAGCTGCTAGCCGGACAGTTGCAGTCGCAACAGGGCCGGATAACCTTCTCAGGCATCGAGGCAAATCAGATCGGCCTGATGCCACAACAGATCAGCCTGTTACAGGGCAGCCTGCGCTTTAATCTCTGCCTGCATCAGCCATACAGTGACGCTGTCCTCTGGGAGACGCTGAAAATGGTCGAATTGGATCACTGGGCCAGCGGGCTACCGGAGCAACTGGACAGCTGGCTTGGCAAAGGCGCGCACCTGCCATCCGGCGGGGAGGTGAAACGACTGGGACTGGCACGCCTGATCCTGCAGGACCGCAAGGTGCTGCTACTGGATGAACCCACGGCAGGCATTGATACCGAACGCAGCCAGCGAATTCTGCAACGGCTCAGACAACACTGGTCTGGTCACATAATTATTATCAGCAGCCATGATACCGCGCTGATGACTACCCCAGATATACGGCTGGTGCTGTAGTTTCTATTTATCCAGACAACAAAAAGCCCGCATCAGGCGTGCGTTACACAAACAAAAAAGGCCCGCATTTGCGGGCCTTTTTTTGTGGCGTCAGCGCAACAATTACTTGTTCGCTTTACGCTCTTTCTCTTCAGCAATAACTTTGTCAGATACAGACGCAGGGCACGCTGAGTAGTGTGCGAACTCCATAGAGAACTGACCACGACCAGAGGTCATAGTACGCAGGTGTCCGATATAACCGAACATCTCAGACAGCGGCACGTCAGCTTTAATACGAACGCCTGAACCCGCAGCTTCCTGACCAGAGATCATGCCACGACGACGGTTAAGGTCACCGATAACATCACCTACGTGATCTTCAGGGGTGAACACGTCAACCTTCATGATCGGTTCCAGCAGCTGTGGACCCGCTTTAGGCATGGACTGACGGAAAGCACCTTTAGCAGCGATCTCAAATGCAATCGCAGAGGAGTCAACCGCGTGGTAACCACCGTCGTACAGCTCGATCTCAACGTCCAGTACAGGGAAGCCAGCCAGCGGACCGGTATCCATCATGCTCTTGAAGCCCTTCTCGATAGCCGGGAAGAATTCCTTAGGTACGTTACCGCCCACAACAACTGAAGTGAACTTGAAGCCAGTGTTCTGCTCGCCCGGCTTAATGCGGTAATCGATCTTACCGTACTGACCTGAACCACCAGACTGTTTCTTGTGAGTGTAGCTGTCTTCAAGCGCCTGAGTGATAGTCTCACGGTAAGCAACCTGTGGCTGACCTACGATCAGTTCAACACCGTAAGTACGCTTCAGAATGTCGACCTTGATATCCAGGTGCAGCTCGCCCATACCTTTCAGGATGGTCTCACCAGAATCTTCGTCGGTTTCAACCTGGAATGATGGATCTTCAGCAACCAGCTTACCGATCGCGATACCCATCTTATCAACAGCGCCTTTGTCTTTCGGCTTAACTGCGATAGAGATAACCGGATCTGGGAACACCATGGCTTCCAGAGTACATTCGTGCTTAGGATCACACAGGGTGTGACCGGTCTGAACGTTCTTCATACCTACGACGGCGATGATGTCACCGGCCTGTGCAGAGGTCAGTTCGCTCTTGTCGTCTGCCTGCATCTCAACCATGCGACCAATACGCTCAGTCTTGCCGGTTGCAGAGTTCAGTATGGTGTCACCTTTATTGATCTTACCTGAGTAGATACGGATAAAGGTCAGGGCGCCGAAACGGTCGTCCATGATCTTGAATGCCAGAGCACGGAATGGCTCGTCAGCAGATACGATGGCTTTCTCGCCAGTCGGGTTACCTTCTTCATCGGTCAGATCCTGTGGATCAACTTCTGTTGGGCTTGGCAGATAATCAACAACTGCGTCCAGAACCAGCTGAACACCCTTGTTCTTAAATGCAGAACCACAGTAAGTAGGGAAGAACGCCAGAGTGCGGGTACCTTCGCGGATGCAGCGCTTCAGGTCATCGATAGATGGCTCAGTGCCTTCTTCGAGGTATTCCATCAGCAGATCTTCGTCCATTTCAAGAGCAGTTTCGATCAGCTCCTGACGGTACATTTCTACATCATCAGCCATGTCCGCTGGGATGTCCTGCACTTCGAAGTTTTCTGGCAGGCCAGTGTCGTCCCATACGTAAGCTTTCTGAGTCAGCAGATCAACAACACCAACAAACTCGTCTTCAGTACCGATTGGCAGAACCATAACCAGTGGCTTGGCGCCCAGTACTTTCTTCACCTGCTCAACAACGCGGTAGAAGTCTGCACCCAGACGGTCCAGCTTGTTCACGAAGATGATACGCGAAACTTCTGAGTCGTTCGCGTAACGCCAGTTGGTTTCAGACTGTGGCTCAACGCCGCCTGAACCACAGAATACGCCGATGCCGCCATCAAGTACTTTCAGGGAACGATAAACTTCAACGGTGAAGTCAACGTGTCCAGGGGTGTCAATAACGTTCAGGCGGTGGCCTGCCCATTCACAGGTAACAGCAGCAGACTGAATGGTAATACCACGCTCAGCTTCCTGTTCCATGAAGTCAGTAGTGGATTCGCCGTCGTGTACTTCACCGGTTTTGTGAATTTTACCGGTCAGCTTCAGGATACGTTCCGTGGTGGTAGTTTTACCCGCGTCAACGTGGGCAAAGATACCTATGTTTCTGTATTTAGAGAGGTCTGTCATAAC
>NZ_CAKZLP010000006.1 GCF_937127095.1 uncultured Amphritea sp. | reverse complement strand
GCCGCATAAAACGCCGCCTCACCTTCAAGCATCGCCCTGACATCCAGCACCTGACGCTGAAATTCAGGATTATCACCCAGCGCCACCCCCTGCCCCATCGACATATTAAAATAAGGCTCCAACAGATTCTTGACCCGGGTTTTGCCTCCGTGACGAACCTCAACATACCCTTCAGCTTCCAGCTGCCCCACCGCTTCACGCACCGTCGAGCGGGACATTTGCAGCGACTCAGACATCCGCCGCTGGGATGGCAACTCAGCCCCCGGCAACAGCTCTCCGGTAAACAGGCTTTCTTTCAGTTGCTGTAACAGCGTTTCGCTCAAATTCTGATTCATCGGGATGGCTATCCTGCAAGCTTGGTCAGACCAGTTATCAGTGTAGCATTTCTTTCCCGTCATTCATTAACTATCTTGCATAGCATCAAAGCGGTAGCACCACTGCAAAATCCGCGGCTAAACAGCTCTGCTGACTAAGCGCTACTGACTAAGCACTACTGATAAGCACTACTGATAAGAAATATAAATAAGCCTCTGGCTCATAACGATAAATACGGTAAAGCACATGCCCAATAGATCTTCCGGCCCCCGTGTCGGCCTGTTTGTAACCTGTCTGGCGGATATGTTTCGCCCCTCGGTCGCGTTCGCCACCGTAAAACTACTGGAACAGGCCGGTTGCCAGGTTGAAGTCCCTGAACGTCAAACCTGCTGTGGCCAGCCGGCATTCAACTCAGGTGATCGTAAAACCACAGCGGATATCGCTCGCCAGACCATCGACGCCTTTGACGGTTATGAGTATGTCGTGGGGCCGTCAGGCTCCTGTATCGGCATGCTGCACTACTACCCTGAAGTGTTCGATCCTTCGGACCGTTATTACCAACGCGCCCTGGAGCTGAAAAACCGCAGCTTTGAGATCACCTCATTTCTGTTCGATGTGATCGGTATGGATAGCCTGCAAGAACAACTGAAACAGTTGCAATTTAATCACAAGGTCACCTACCACGACTCCTGCTCAGGCTTGCGCCAGCTAGGCATCAAACAGCAGCCCCGCGAACTGCTCGCTCAGGTTGAAGGGGTTGAGCTGGAAGAGATGGAGGAAGCGGAAACCTGCTGCGGTTTCGGCGGCACCTTCTGTGTCAAATACCCGGAAATATCAAACCGTATGGTCTCAAACAAAACTGATTACATCAGCAATACCGGCGCCCATACGGTGCTGGGTGGCGACCTGGGCTGCCTGTTGAATATGGCTGGCAAGCTGAAGCGCGAAGGTAAAACCATTGAAGCCCGTCACATTGTCGAAGTACTGGCAGGCATGACCGATATTCCCGCCATTGGCGAAGCCGATTACGACCTGGCCCAACAACTTTAAGGAGCGAGACGATGCAAATAAATACCCCGTTCTTTAAACAGCGTGCCCACGATGCGCTGCATGACGCCAACCTGCAAAAGGCACTGGGCAATCTGAAAGCCGGCTTTCCGGAAAAACGCGCTATTGCCGTCAGTCGTATGCCCGAGTTTGAAGAGCTGCGAAATCAGGGCCGTGATCTGAAAAACCATATTATGGAACATCTGGATCTCTATCTGGAGCAGTTCGAAGCCAAAGTGATCGAAAATGGCGGCCATGTTCACTGGGCGCGTACCACTGACGATGCCAACCAGATCATCCTCGATATCTGCAAACAGGTTGATGCTAAAACCGTGACCAAAGGTAAATCGATGGTGACGGAAGAGATCGGCCTGAACGATTTTCTCGAAGCCAACGGCATCCAGCCCGTCGAAACCGACCTCGGTGAATATATCCTGCAGCTGCGCCATGATCATCCCAGCCATATCATTGCACCGGCCATCCACCTGAATCTGGAAGATGTGTCTGAAGCGTTTCATGCCAATCACCACCGGCCTAAATCGATGGACCCTGCGGTGCTGATGCAGGAAGCCCGGGAAGTATTGCGGGAGAAATTTGTCGCCGCCGATGTCGGTATTACCGGTGCTAACTTCTGTGTCGCCGAAAGCGGTTCCACTATCATCGTCACCAACGAAGGCAACGGGGACCTCACCCAAACCCTGCCGAAGACCCATATCGTGGTCACCTCCATCGAAAAGGTCGTGCCGACACTGGAAGATATGACCCTGTTTCTACGTCTGCTGGCCCGGTCAGCAACGGGGCAGGAGTTTTCAGTGTACAACACCCTGTCCACCGGCCCCCGTCGCGAAGGCGACCAGGATGGCCCGGAAAACTTCCATGTGGTACTGGTCGATAATGGCCGCAGCGAGATGGTGGGCACTGAGTTTCAGGATATGCTGCGCTGTATTCGCTGCTCTGCCTGCATGAACCACTGTCCGGTCTATGGCGCAGTCGGCGGCCACAGCTATGGCTGGGTTTACCCCGGCCCGATGGGTTCAGTACTGACACCGCAGATGATCGGCATCGAAAAAGGCGGCATGTTGCCCAATGCCTCAACCTTCTGCGGCAAATGTGAATCGGTCTGCCCGGTAAAAATCCCGCTGCCAAAACTGATGCGGCACTGGCGTGAAGATGAGTTTGAGAAACACCTGCAACCCAAGGCCGCCCGCTATGGTCTGGCGGGCTGGGCATTCCTGGCTAAGCGCCCGGCACTTTATAAACCCTATACCCGTATGGCCAGCTGGCTGATGAAAACCTGGGCCGGAAAAAATGGCCGGATAAAGAAACTGCCGCTCGCAGGAGGCTGGACCGACTGGCGTGATATGCCCGCCCCGCAAGGCAAAACCTTTATGCAAGCCTGGAAAGAGCAACAGAAAGCGGGAGAACAGCCATGAGCGCAGAGAAAAAACCAGCCATGAGCACAAACAATACAACCGCCATGAGCCGTGCAGACATTTTAGGTAATATCCGTCGCGGGCTGAAGCGCAGTCAGGATGACAGCCAACGCCAGCAAACCGTAGCCAACCGCTTAGCGGCCAAAGCCAACAACCTGATTCCAGGCCGGGCGCAGCTGCCGTTTGCTGAACAGGTTGAGCTGTTTAAAGCGATGGCAACCGAAGCGGTGGCAGAACTGATCGAGCTGGACAGCCTCGAACAGGTTCCACAGGCCTGTGCCGACTGGCTTTCCTGTCACAGTTTCAGAGAGTTAATCAGCGCCAGCAACACCGAGCTTAGCCAGTTGGACTGGAGTCCGTTAGAACAACAGCAGATCAGCCGCACCGAGCGCGTGGCGCAGGCCGGCGATATAGCCAGCCTGACACTCAGCTTTGCCGGTATCGCAGAAACCGGCACACTGATGTTGCACTCCGGTGAGCACAGCCCAACCACCCTGAACTTTCTGCCGGATAATCATCTGGTGGTTCTGCGTCGTTCAGCCATTGTCGGCGTTTACGAAGAGGCCTGGAAAAAGCTACGTGAACAGTTCAGTGAGGTACTACCGCGCACCGTCAATATGATTACCGGGCCGTCCCGCAGTGCCGATATTGAGCAAAAGCTGCAGATGGGCGCGCACGGCCCGAAAAAGCTGATCATTCTGCTAATTAATGATTAACTAAACCCTGGTGTGCTGGCCGGAAAAGCGGTCGGCACATCGCATTGTGCTCCTCCCCCCGCTACTGTTATCCCGCCCCCTCTAAACGCAACTCAGCCTCAAAACCCACCCAGCACAAAACCTTACGCTCGCCTGTTTGACGTCAAAAAAATTGATCCTTAACACCGATCTGGGCACTGATATCATGGTTAAATACCCGAAAATACGGTACTAATACCACTTGTTGTAATAACCATGCTCAGAATACAGGAATGCCTTTGTGCAGGCTTTTAAGCAGTACAATCGGGCACACAAGCCCCGTCGACAGATAATCTTTTCAGCAGTAATGTCTCTGTTACTGTTATCTTCCTTTGCCTCAGCAATGGACCTGAGCTCAGAGCCTATCAAACCGATCAAACCCGCCAGTGAGTTAAATCAGGACAAAGTCAGTCTCGGCAGAGACCTGTTTCATGATGCCAGGCTCTCCTCTGATAACACTATCAGCTGCGCCAGCTGTCACTCACTGAAACATGGCGGCGCTGATACAAGCGCTGTATCAACCGGTGTAGGAGGCGCTTTAGGGTCAGCAAACACCCCGACGGTTTATAACAGTAGCCTAAACTTTGTGCAGTTCTGGAACGGGCGCGCAGCCGATCTGTTAGAGCAGGTGAATGGACCGATTCACAACCCGGTTGAGATGAATTCCAACTGGCCGTTAATCGTCAGAAACCTGAGCCAGGACCCCGGTCTGCAAAGCAGGTTTTCAACGCTCTACTCTGATGGACTGAATGCCGGTAATATCCGTGATGCCATTATCGAGTTTGAACGCTCGCTGATAACCCTGAACGCGCCGTTTGACCGCTGGCTCAAAGGTGATGAGTCAGCTATAAGTGATGCGCAAAAACAAGGCTATCGGCTGTTCAAGTCTTATGGCTGCATTAGCTGTCATCAGGGCAGCAACGTGGGCGGCAACATGTATGCCCGTTTCGGCGCAGTGAAAGATATCTCTGAATACTTCAGTGATCGCGGAACCCCTATGAGCGAGACAGATCTGGGACGCTATACCGCTACCAGCGATGCCTTAGACCGCTACCTGTTTAAGGTCCCCAGCCTGCGCCTGGCTTCACGTACCTCTCCATACTTTCATGACGGTTCGGTCACCCGGCTGGAAGATGCGATAAAGATTATGGGGCGCTTTCAGTTAGGCCGGGAGATTCCTGATGAGCATATCACCGCGATCAGCGCGTTTATTAAATCACTGACGGGCGAGCATCCGGAGCTGAGTCGATGATCTGGTTTAAGACACGGCTCTATCTTACCTCGCTATTCGCTATCGTCATGCTGGCCTGCCTGTTTTACCTACTGCATGAGGATCAATCTCAATCGGGCCAGCAGCGCTCTGAAATATTATTACAACTCCAGGTACTGGATAACGCCCTTGATCTGGAAGTGATGCTGATAAGCTCCATGCAACAACAAAACTATGATGAGATCGTCAGGCTGGCCCAACAACTGAAACAGCAGGAAACCGATCCGGATATGGCCCGGCTGTTCCTGGAGCTACCAGCAGAGCTGACGGAAAAACTGAAACAGTATCGCACCACACTGCATCAACGAGTTGCACTGGCTGAACGGATAAAAACACTGGCCTCGACCGCCCGCAACGGTTTGAACTATATGCCGATGCTGGTCGACAGGGTCGCCGAAACTCACAGCGCTCGTTTACCCAAAGTAGAAGCGATCGTTAACCTGCTGTATCAATACCACATTTTCAAAAGTGACCTGGACGCTCTGGAGATTAAGCATCAGCTTGAAACACTCAACGATGATAGCTCTGAAAGCATTGCCGACCTGAAATTCCACATTCAGGCAAACCTGATGGCACAGACGCAGCTGACGCAACTACTGGCGGAATATAAACAGATACCCAATAAAACGGCGTTTAATCAGTTATACAGCGCCTACCTGAGTTACCGTAATAAAGAAGCTCAGCAAACCGAGTATTTCAACTCGGTGCTTATCGGGCTGACTACCGTGCTGATCCTGTTGCTCACTTTTCTCTACCTGCGCTTAATCCGCTCCCATCAACAGACCGAGCAGGTTCGCTTACGCCTGAAAGATGGGGTAGATAACATCCGCGAAGCCTTTGCTCTGTTTGATGCTGAAAACCGACTCATCCTCAGCAACCGCAACTTTTGCAACTACTACCCCTGGATATCGGAGCTGCTAAAACCGGGTACCGATAAGGAGATCATCCAGAGCGCCATCGACGCAAAATGCAGGTATCTGCAAGGCAGCAACTCTGACCTGAGACTGGTGCAACAACTCGACAATGGCAACTACTATCTTTGCAGTAACAGTCCGACTAATGAGGATGGTGAAGTCTGGGTGCGGGTCGATATTACCGAAGCCCGTCGTGGCGAACAGGAGCTGCGTAAACTCTCCAGAGCCCTGGAGCAGAGCCCTGCTGCGGTGGTGATTACCGATACAAACGGCGTCATAGAGTATATCAACCCCAAAGCGGAACAGGTCAGCGGTTATACACTGGAGGAAGTCATCGGCAAACGTCCCAGTGTGTTCAGCTCCGGTGATATATCTCCGGTCAACTATCAGGATATGTGGCAGCAGATGCTCGCCGGAAATGCCTGGCAGGGCACCTTCCTCAACCGGCGGAAGAATGGCCAGCTGTACTGGGAATCGGCAACGATTTCGGCGGTAAGAGACCTGCGCGGAGAGATCACTCACTTTGTCGCCGTGAAGGAGGATATTTCTGAACGGCGCTCCACCGAAGAGCAGCTGCGGATGAATGCCGCCGTCTTTGAAACCACCAATGAAGGCATCATCATCACCACACCGGATGCCCGGATCATCTCAGTTAACCCTGCGTTTACCCATATTACCGGCTACACAGCGGAAGAGGTGATTGGCAAAACCCCGCAAATATTCCAGTCGGGCAAACAGAAAGAGAACTTTTATCAGGAGATGTGGCAAACACTGGAACAGGATGGCAGCTGGTCAGGCGAGGTGTGGAATAAACGCCGCAACGGCTCGGTTTATCCTCAGTGGCTGTCGATCGCCGCCGTAAGAAACAGCGACGGACAGTTGGAACAGTATGTTGCCGTGTTCTCTGATATGACACAGCGAAAAAATGACGAAGATAAAATTCGTCAACAAGCCAATTTTGACGCCCTCACCTCACTGCCCAACCGGATTATGCTCAAACGGGAGCTGGAGCAAATCCAGCAGCTTTGCGATCAAAGCGGTGAAAGCTTCGCCCTGCTGTTTATCGACCTTGACCGCTTCAAAGCGGTGAACGATACCCTTGGGCACTCTGTTGGCGATGAGATGCTACAACAGGTGAGCCTGAGACTGGCATCGGTCATCCGCGATACGGACCTGCTGACCCGCTTCGGCGGTGATGAATTTGTTATCGTACTGCAGAAAATCGCCGACCCTGAAGATGCGGCGCAAACAGCACAACGGGTAATAGAGGTATTAAAACCCCCTTTCCAGCTGGCAGCGCGGTCGCTTTATATCGGTGCCAGCGTAGGCATCTCTTGCTATCCCAACGATGCCAGCAATGGTGATTCGATGCTGCGCAATGCCGATATGGCGATGTATCTGGCAAAAGACAGGGGCCGTAATCAATATCAGTTCTTTAACGCTGAGATGCGTGAGCACGTTAGGAACAAGACCGATCTTGAACAAGCTCTGCGACTGGCATTGGAACGCAACGAATTTGAACTTTATTACCAACCGATCTGCAATCTGAAGCGGCGCAAAGTCGTCGCGGTTGAAGCGTTGATTCGCTGGCATCAACCCGACCAGGGCCTTATTGGTCCGGGTGAGTTTATTCCACTGGCGGAGGAAACCGGGCTCATACAGCCAATAGGATTGTGGGTTCTGCAGCGCAGCTGTGAACAAATGCAGCAATGGCAAAAACTGGGAATCGATGATCTGCTGATATCCGTCAATGTATCCAGTAATCAGCGTCATCTGGGATTCGATGCCCAGGTGGCAGAGAATATTATCAGCAAGGCTGGTGCTGACCCGCGAAAACTGGTCTTTGAGATCACTGAAAGCATGTTCCTCGACAGCTCCGATGAGGGGGTAACCTGGCTCAACCAGTTCAAAGCGCTGGGGGCTCAGCTGGCGATTGATGACTTCGGCACCGGTTATTCATCTCTCAGTTATCTCAAGCAGTTCCCTATTGATAAGCTGAAAATAGACCGTGCATTCGTCCGCGACCTGCCCGATAACAAGGAAGATGCGTCACTGGTCAGCGCGATTATTGCGATGTCTCAGAGTCTCAATCTGGAGCTGATCGCTGAAGGGGTGGAGACACTAGAACAACTGCAATATTTGCACGAACTCAACTGTGCCAATATCCAGGGATTCCTGCTCAGCAAGCCGGTGACGGCAGAACAACTTCCTGGGGTTATCGAGCGGATAGAGTCTTCATTCCCGGCATTGACATCCGCGGACTATGAAATTTAGGCATCGGCTAAAAACACTCAACCAAGAACAGAGATAAAAAAACCGCCAAATCGGCGGTTTTAATGACAGTTTTGATCAACGCTTTTATCAACGTCGGCTCAGGCCATGATGTCGATATTCTGTCCCAGCGAGGACGTAGGATCGACGGCAGTGATCGCTGCACTTTCCAGCAATTGCAGAGCCATTGCCCCTTGCATATCAATATTATCTTTTACTTTGCCAGCAACAGCCAGTGCAACGTCGTTCTGTAACGAGGCTTGCTGATATGCTGAAGCGGAAGCTGCTGTTATTTCCATCGTGATACTCCTACTCGATATGCAATATATCGGCAGTGAACAGAAAACTTGAGCGTCTTATCAAACAAAAAAAGATTATTTTATAACTCACTCACCTCTGACAGCGCACCGCAACGTTGTTCAAGTGCCAACTGGATAAAGTCACGAATGCCGGGGAGACTGCGGCGGTTTTTCATCCATACGACATGTTCTATCACCTCATCCGTAGCCTCTTTAATCGGTATCACAATCAAACGCGAATCGGGGCGAATATCCTGCTCCAGCGCAAACCCCACCCCCAATCCATGACTCACCGCCTCTGACATATCCAGCCGGCCATCGACCACCACATTACCGGATACCGTCAGTTGATGCCGACCAAACAGTTCTTCCAGCAATTGCTGGGTGCAGGCTTCCGGTTTATAGACGATCAGCGGCTCTGTGGCCAGATCTTTTACCGACAGAGCAGTCCTTAGTGCCAACGGATGATCCGGCCGCAATACCGCCACCAGCCGGTGCGATGAAAACGCCAGACGGGAAAGCTCGCTGTTCTCATCCAACAAAGGAAACAAACCGATATCAACCTCACGATTCAGCACCAGTGCCCGGCACTCAGAGGTGGTAACCGACTTTATTTTCAGCGTCGTCAGCGGGAACCGGCGACTGAACTCTGCAATCAGCGGCATAAAAATGATCGATGAAGCATTAGCGACCTGCAGGGTCATCTTACCGGGACTCAGTGTCGGGTTAGACAGCACCTCAATCGCTGCTTCCAGATCATGATACTGCCGGGTGATCTGATACAGCTGATGCCCCAGATCTGTTGCCCGTACCCCCTTACTCAGGCGTTCCAGCAAGGGCGCAGTGAAGCGGGATTCCAGTTTACGAATCTGTGCGGTAATCGCCGGTTGACTCACCTCCAGCAGATCCGCCGCCCGGGTAAAATTACCCGCCTGCAGGGTCGCATTGAAGGCCCGGATCTCGGCCATAGAATAGTCCATATTAAATCCGCTCCTGCACAAATCCGTTTACTGATCGCCCGTCATGTGACCCATCGAATGGATGATCAAACTGCTCGTCGAACTGCTCAGCAATCTGCAACAGATCCGGGGTGCGCGAAGACCGTCCCTCCGGTGAGTTCAGCAGCGGGATAGAGGCGATCAGTTTCTGGGTATAGTCCTGTTGCGGATCAAGGAAGATCTGCCGCACCGTGCCCTGCTCCACCAGTTCGCCATAGCGCATCACACATACCCAATCACACAGATTGGCGATCACACTCAGGTCATGGGAGATAAACAGAATGGTCAGCCCCAGCTCATCTTTCAGTTCCTTCAACAGATTCAGAATTTCCGCCTGAATCGACACGTCCAGTGCAGCGACCGATTCATCCGCAACTATAAATTTGGGTTTGCAGATCAATGCCCGGGCGATGCTGATGCGCTGTCGCTGACCACCGGAAAACGCATGGGGAAAACGGCGCAGATGCTCCACCTCAATATGGCAGCGTTTCGCCACTTCGATCACCAGCTGATCGGTCTCGGCGCGGTTTTTAGTCAGTTTCATCGCCTCCAGCGGTTCAGCAATAATATCCCGCACGGTCATGCGCGGGTTTAGCGAACTGTACGGGTCCTGAAACACCAACTGGGCGGTGCGCGCCAGCCGTTTACGTTTAATCGGTTTGCCCACACCAAACTTCACTTTCTTTTTCGTGTGATGATATTCAACATGACCGCTGCTGATCGGCGCTGCGCCCAGCATCGCCTTACCCAGCGAGGTTTTCCCGGAACCGCTCTCGCCGACTAAACCGATAATCTGTCCTTCCGGCAGATCCAGACTGATATTCTTCACCGCGGTAAACAGCTCAGTTTTACGCCCGTTACCCGACACCGGATAACTGATCGACAGATCTTTCACCGACAACAGCGGCTCTGGGGTATGCTTCGGTGCTTCCGGCAGATTTTCCAGATGCGGCAAAGCATCCAGCAAGCGGCGGGTATAGGGGTGTTGTGGCTGAAACAGTACCTGGTCAGCGCTGCCCGCCTCGACGACTTCGCCCCGCTGCATCACGGTGACATTGTCCGCGATTTTGGAAACCACCCCCAGATCGTGGGTAATAAACAGCATCGCCATCCCCAGTTGCTCCCGCAGCTCCATCATCAGCTCCAGCACCTGCGCCTGAATCGTCACATCCAGCGCGGTGGTCGGCTCATCGGCGATCAGCAGTTTCGGTTGGGTTGATAGTGCCATGGCGATCATCGCCCGCTGACGCATGCCGCCGGACAGTTCAAACACATACTGATCAAAGCGTTTCGCCGGATCGACAATGCCGACCCGGTCAAACAGTTCGATACCGGCACGGCGGGCCTGATCTTTGTCATAGCCCAGATGGATCTGCATGGTCTGAATAATCTGATCACTGATACGGATCGCCGGGGCAAAACTGGCCATCGGTTCCTGAAAGATCATCGACACCGCATCACCGCGCACCAGCCGCAGATCACGACCGCGCAGTTTCAGAATGTTCACATCCTGCCCCTGATGGTTCAGGGTAATCTGGCTGGGATGCTGAATCACCGCATTCCCCGGTGCCAGACGCATAATGGTCTTAGCGGTGATCGATTTACCCGACCCACTCTCGCCCACCAGCCCCATCACCTCTCCGGGACGGATGCTTAGATTGAGGTTATCCACCGCCCTTACCAACCCTTCATCGGTATGGAAGTCGATGGTCAGATCGCGAATCTCAAGTAAATTTCTGCTCACAGTCATCACTTCTTCTCCGAATAGGGGTCAGCGGCATCGCGCAGTGCATCACCGACAAACACAAACGCCATAATCAGGAACACAAACACCAGCACCGGAAAGAACTGCCAGACCATATTCTGCTGAATATCCGGGTCCTGCGCTTTTTGCAGCAGCACCCCCAGACTGTTGACCGGCTCGGTCAGTCCCAGCCCGAGGAAGCTGAGGCTGGTTTCCGCCAGAATCACATAGGGGAAGTTAATCAGGGTGTCGACGATGATATAACTGGTAAAACTGGGGATCAGATGGCGCCAGATAATCCGCCAGGTGCTGGAACCACACAGCTGTGCCGCCAGCACATAATCCTGATTACGTTCCGTCAGAATATGGGTACGCAGACGCCGCCCCAGAGTGGCAAAATCCAGTGAGCCAATCACCACAGCGATGGCGAAGTAGCGCTGCACCGGGGTCAGATCGAGCTGTGCCAGCGCCACCGCACAGGCAAGATAGATGGGGATTGGTGGAATCACCCGTACCGCTTCAGTAATGCTCATCATGATGGTGTCGACCCGACCACCGAAATAACCGCTGACACCGCCGACAAACAGCGAAACAAACAGTTTTACCACCAGCGCCACAATGGCGATACTGATGGTCACCCAGATCGCGTGCAGGGTACGACTGAAGACATCTTTACCGTCCTCATCGGTGCCCATCAGATGAATCTGTCCCTGCTCAACGCCGAACAGATGCCGGTCCCAGCGAAGGTCCAGATTCAGCCCGCCAACACTCAGATCGATCAGACTGTATTCCCAGCCTTTAACAAAGAACTGAAGATAGCGACGCTTCTCTTTATCCACCTCAAACTGGTTCTGACTGGAGGAGGTCAGCGCGCCGCTGGAGGTAAACGCATCGAGGGCATCCAGCCCGCCACCGGCCAGCGCTTTCAGATCAATTTTGCTTTTCGCTTTGGTATAGGTATAGCTGAACGGTCGCAGCGAGAAGCCATTATCATCCCAGAGATAGACCGCCTGTGGCACACCGCGACGGTATTCAGCATCGGCGCCGCGAATGGTCGGATCGACCGGCGAGAAAAATCCGGCAAAAAAGCCCATCAGCACCAGCGTACCCAATATCCAGGCAGCCACCACCCCGGAGGTTTTACGTTTAAAGCGTGCCTTAATCAGCGCCAGTTGTCCGGCGGTGTAGTAAGACTCATCGTTTTTTGGCTTCTGTTTACGCCGGAAGCGGGCTAACAGTGCAGTCATCATCAGTTCCCCAACACACTCTTACGTACACGTGGATCGATCGCCGCCAGCACCACATCGGTTATAAAGTTCATACTGATCACCACCAGCGCCACCAGAAACAGAATACCGGCGGCCAGTTCCTGATCGTTAGTCATGGACAGCGCCTCAATCAGCAATGCCGCCGAATCGGTCAGACCGATGACGATCGCCACAATCGGCAGATCATTAAACACCCGCTGAAAATCAAAACCGATGGAGTTAAACAGCGGACTGATAGAGTGCCGCACCGGATAGCCAGCCCAGAGAGCAATACCATCGACACCCCGGGCCCGGGCCGCATCGACATAGAGTTTGTTTGATTCATCCACCACCAGGGCGCGCACGGTTTGCAGTTGCAGCGCGGTCGCCGACCAGCCGATCACAAAGATCGGCAACCAGATATGGCCGAGAAAGTCATACAGTTTTCCGGTGCTAAAACCATCAACGCCAAACCAGGGCACGTTAGCCCACTGGTCGGAAAACAGCCCGGTGGGCATCGGCTCACCGGCAAACACATAGAGCAGAATAATGGTGAGTGCTAACAAGAAGTTAGGCAGTGCCAGGCCCAGATAACTGATAATACGCAATAGCAGATCAACCACTTTTTGCAGGCTGAGAATCACCGTGCCAAGCAGCTGTTCGGCTTTGCTATGTTGCGGATTCTTATCCGTCCAGGATTTATTAATGGTGAAAGCCGACAGAATGCCAAACGGCACCGCGATCAGATAAGCGAACACCAACCCGGCGATACAGAACATAAAGCTCATCCAGAAGCGGTTGCCCAGCGCCAGATTAACCGACTGTCGCTTAGCACAACTAAAGCCCAGATCGCCGCGCAGGGTCAGGTTGGTGACCCAGCGGCCCCAGCGTTCCGGCAACGACTTATCCAGCCCCATGCGCACCCGTTCCGCCTGAATATCCGCCTGGGTGATGGTCTCACCCTGGGTGTTTTTATAGGCCATATACTTCTCGGCACAGTCGCCTGGCAACACTTCCATCAGCGAAAATACAATGCCACTTACCAACAGCAGGGTTGCCAGCGCCAGCAGATAACGATTGAACACATAATTAAAATACTGACTGTCGCGGCCACTCCACCAGAGCAGGCCACCGACGCTGAGGAGAATCCACAGCAGCCAGGTATCAGATAAGAATTGCATCATTTCGATAAGACTCCGTCCTGAGCTTACTAACCCTATTTCCAGATCTCATTTTCTAAACCCGGGCTTACAGGCTTAGTGTTTGCAGACTTAGAATTTCCAGATATGAGAATTGGGTTAGTAAACTGCTACATAGTTAAACGACTCACTTAAATAACAGCCGGTATAACAGCTAAAAGGAGAGGCATAGCCCCTCCCTTTTTTAAAGCCACTTCTGCTTACTGTTTAGCCACACCGTCAGTGCTCAGGAACCACTGAGACGGCAGGTATGGGTACATGCGATAGAACTCATACGAGGAGGTCTTAGGCACTTCAAAGTTAGCCAGTGCGTTGCTGCGATAGACCGGAGAAACCGCTTTCACAGTCCCCAGAATAAACAGGTCATCCACTACTTTGTCGGCGATCTGACTGCCCACCTTGTTGGACTCTTCGGTACCCGCTTTCAGGGTCACGAAGCGATCCGTCAGTTTCTTCATCTCAGCGACAGTCGCAGGCGGGGCAACACCTTCAGCACCGTTAGTGTCCAGATACTGAGACCACAACATACCGGTCCGCAGGTCGAAAAAGCTGCCATACGGTGGTACCAGTGTTTCAGTGTTAGAAGCGATATTAGCCAGTGGACGGCCCATCACCCAGCTCAGCACGCTCAGGTCGTTCGCGGTTTGAGAGTTACGGTATTCGTCAGAAGTGACCTCTTTGATGGTGGTTTTAACACCCACATCGCTCCAGCTCTTCGCCACGATCTCAACCACTTCAGAGGGAGTCCCCTGAGTGGCGTACTGGATGTTCAGCTCAAACTTCTTACCGGATGGCAGATCACGCAGGCCATCACCGTCTTTATCCACAACACCGGCTTTATCCAGCAGCTCAGCGGCCAGTTTCTGATCAAACTGAATCCAGCTGTTTTTCTGCTTTTCAGTGATGAATGGCGTGGTATCAGCGTCAAAGCCGGTGTACTGCGTGGGTGTACCCAGTCCGAAATAGGCGATCTCGTTGATCTGGTTACGATCCATAGCAACCGACATCGCCCGACGGAAGTTAACGTCATTAAACACCGCCCGCTTCTCAACATCTTTATCGGTCAGGTTGAAGGCAAAGGTGGTCTGAGCAATCGTCGGGCGCAGTGCCACGTCATATTTACCCTGGCCTTTGTTTTCCAGCAGCACCGGTGCCTGTGGCAGGTTAACCGCCTGCGCTTTATAGTCCACTTCACCGGAGATCAGCTTAGCGGTCTGAATATCTTCATCACCGATATAAACTTCATTGATCTCGTTGATATACGGCAGCTGGTTTCCGGCAGTATCGACCTGGAAGAAGTATGGGTTAGCCACCAGGTGACGTTTTTCCAGGGTATCTTCAACCACCAGATGCGACTCAAGGGTCGGCATAACAGCGGTGTAGCCTGCTTTAACCAGACG
This sequence comes from uncultured Amphritea sp., assembly GCF_937127095.1. GTDB lineage: Bacteria > Pseudomonadota > Gammaproteobacteria > Pseudomonadales > Balneatricaceae > Amphritea. Next base: position 27,571 of record NZ_CAKZLP010000006.1, on the reverse strand, counting down.
TTCAGTCGCAGCTTTATCTTTCAGTAGCGGTGTAGGGATATCTTTCCAGTCAGACTGACCGTAATAGAAGTTAACCAGCGCATAGCCATCGTCGAAGCCCAGCGATTTCGCCAGTGTATCGGCATCTTTGTTAAACGCCGGGTGGAATTTTTCTAACAGGTGCTTTGGCAGGAACGGCTGAGCATAATCCTGAGCAAAGTTATCCAGATAACCCGGAGCCGGCTCATTCATGGTGAACTGAACCGTAGTGTCGTTTAGCGCTTCAACTTTCACCGGCTTACCGGCAGAGAGGAAGCGATCCTTTGGCTTCTCAATAACATGGCTGTCCATCAGCATGTTGTTGTACCAGAAGGCGATATCAGCAGCGGTGAACGGTACACCATCAGACCACTTATGGCCTTTACGCAGATTCACTTTCAGTACGGTGAAGTCAGCGTTCCATTCCCAGGATTTCGCAACGTTGGGCACAACGGTTGCCAGGTCATCGCTGAAACGTACCAGGTTAACATGACGTACAGACAACAGATCAGAGGTACCTGATTCAGTTGCTTTAGAGATACCCTTCAGTACACCGCCATAGACGCCAATGCTCTGGTAAGGCGCAATCACTAACGGCTCCTGCGGCAGACGCTGGGCCAGAGGTAACAGTTTAGGGTTACCGGCTATGCGACTGTTCAGCTGGCTAATCGCCGGGTTTTCACTGAAGCTCAGTGTGCAGCCCTGTTTGCTTTCAAATTCAGCTTTCTCAAACAGATGAGGATAGGCACCACCCGCGTCGGGTCCGGTAACAGCCGGGCATGCAGCCAGTGCGTTACCCGCCATCAGTGCCATAGCACCTGCGATGAAAAGTTTAGACATGGTTTTGCTCCTGTCGTGATAAGGGTTGATCGTGGGTTGGGGTAGATCGGTTTAGCTGCGGCGCAGTCCATCTCGGAGCTGTCCATTTCGGAGCTATCCATTGCAGCACTGGCCAGTTGCGCTGACTGGCAATCGCCATCAGCGCGGTGTCGGGGTTAGCCGCCACCGGGAATTCAACCTGCTCAAGTAGCGGCAGATCATTGATTGAATCACTGTAAAACAGCGCACCGTCGAGGGATTCCTGCTGATCAGTCAGCCAACTGTTTAAGCGGGTCACCTTGCCTTCGCGGAAAGTCGGCACACCACGGACATCTCCGGTATAAAAGTTATTCTCAGTCTGCAGCTGAATCGCCAGCAGATCACTGACCCCCAGCTGGGCAGCCACCGCCTTAACGATAAATTCGGAGGTAGCGGAGATAATCAGCGGCCGCAGCCCCTGCTGTTGATAATCCGCCAGCAACTGTTGTGCTTCGGGATAGATACGAGGCACGATATAGCGTTCAACAAAGCGCGGCATCAGCGCGTCAATCTGATCGACAGACAGATGCTTCACCGGCTCAATCAGAAAGCGGATGTAGTCAGCCAACACCAGTGTCTGGGCGTGGTAGCGCTCCATCATCAGGGCGTCCTGCTGCAGAAAGTCGGCCGCAGCGATCCCCTCATCCACGAGAAACTGGCAGAACAGGGTGCAGCTATCGCCGGCTAACAGGGTCTCATCCAGATCAAAGATCGCCAGGGTCATCGGTTCAGCCCTTGATTAAGCTCTTTGCTAAGCTCTTGATTAAGCAGCGCAGCCGCCACCGGCTTCTGATGGCCTTCAATTCCCAGCAGTTCACACACCGTACCGCACAGTTCAAGCTGCCGCGGCGCGGCATCTGCATCATGTGAGAAGCCATCACCAATCACATAGAGGGGGACTTCACGCTCCTCTGCCAGGGTGCCGCCGTGGCTTTTGTCGATATTCATGCCGTGGTCAGCGGTGATCAGAATCTGATAACCCGCTTCGATCCACTGCACCAGATGTTCTGATAGATGGGTATCGGAATGGCGGGCGGTGTTGCGATAGTGAGCACTATCTAACCCGGCCCGATGACCCGCATCGTCGATATTCATTGGATGCACTAAGAGAAAATCGGGATCATGGTGACGGCGCAGCCATTCAGCGTCCAGATAGAGATGACTGTCAGGGTATTGATCCTGATGGTAGAAGATACCGTGCTGTATCAGCAGCTCAGGATCATTAGTAAAACGATCCCGCACCGCATCGTAAGGGCAACGGTTATACAGTTCACTAAACCAGTGATAGGCCGCCGCCGCGGTGGTCAGACCTGACTGACGGGCGAGACTGAAGACACTCTGCTGATCAGAGTTACGGATAATATGGTTGTGGACAATACCGCTATCGGCCGGTGCCACGCCGGTCAGAATCGCTTCATACAGCGGCCGTGACATCGATGGCAGTTCACACTGCACTTTATACAGCGTTGCCCTGCACTTTTTAGTCGGGCTTTGTTCAACCAACCCCTGGGTAAATCCCATACACTGCTGCGCGGTCTCATAGGCAAGACCATCCAGCACCACCAGTATCACTTTGTTCGACATATCTTCAACCTGACCCGAATTTCACATCATGGGTCAGAAGCTTACGGACGAATTGTGAATCCCAGAGGACAGATAAAAGATATTTTTATTACAACCCTATATAAAAGGTTGTAAGGCAAAGTTTTAGTTATACATCTGAATGATGAGTTACGTTGAAAGAGGCCATTGAGCGCCCTTACTGAAAGGCAGTCGTAGGCAGAAAAAGCAAACTAAACCGATAGCAAACGCTATCTGGCAGCAGAAGCAAGGTAGCGGCGTCTGAGTGACCCCATCAGCCGCTAAGGTAGAGCCTGAGCGATTACTGCATCAGGACATATTCACCCGGCGCATCACGCAGCACAGTATAAGCCTTATCCGGTGCACCGGTTTGCGGCGGTTTGATCTCGCCTTCGGAGTGCTGTCTCAGCCAGGTCTGCCATTGCGGCCACCATGATCCGTCCTGGGAGGAAGTGCGCTCACTCCACTCTTGAGGCGAAACATACTGATCCGTGCTTTTCATGGTTTCGATCTGATAATGGCGGTGCGGATGTCCTGGTTCGCTGACGATACCGGCATTATGGCCGCCGCTGGTCAGCAGAAAGGTCACATCGGTGTCGGTGAGCAGTTTAATTTTGTACACCGAATGCCAGGGTGCCACATGATCGCGCTGTGTACCCACGGCAAACACCGGCACCCGGATATCGGTGAGGGCAACGGGCCGTCCGTCGACAATATAGTGCCCTTCCGCCAGATCGTTGTTGAGAAACAGATCGCGCAGATATTCGCTGTGCATTTTATAAGGCATACGGGTGGCATCGGCGTTCCAGGCCATCATATCGTTCGGCGGCGTACGCTCGCCCATCAAATAGTTCTCGATCATCCGTGACCAGATAAGATCGCGGGAACGCAGTAGCTGAAAGGTGCCGACCATCTGTTGGCGGTCGAGATAGCCCTTCTCCCACATACTGTCCTCCAGCCACGCCAGTTGGCTTTCGTCAATAAACATCAGCAGCTCGCCCGCTTCCTCGAAATCGACCTGGGCGGCAAACAGCGTGACACTTTTCAGCCGGTCATCACCCTCCCGTGCCATCGTTGCAGCAACAATGGACAGCAGTGTCCCGCCAAGACAATATCCGGCAGCATGGATCTTCTGATCTGGCACGATAGCATTGATCGCCGCAAGGGAATCCATAATCCCCTGCTCACGGTAATCCGCGTTGCCCAGATCACGATCTTCAGAGCCGGGATTTCGCCAGGAGATCATAAATACCGTATGCCCCTGATCCACCAGATATTTCACCAGCGAGTTCTCCGGGGAAAGGTCGAGAATGTAATATTTCATAATCCAGGCTGGGACAATCAGCACCGGCTCAGCATACACATCCGCAGTCGTGGGGGCATACTGAATCAACTCGATCAGGTGGTTCTGATACACCACCTTACCCGGCGTCACAGCGATATTACGACCCACCTCAAACGTATCCATTCCGGCGGCAGGTTGCTTCGCAACCGACCGTTGTAAGTCCTCCATCAGGTTTTGTACACCACGGAAAAAGTTAAGCCCCCCCTGCTCCTGCGTCGCTTGCATAATACGCGGATTGGTCAGAGGGAAATTGAGCGGCGACCACATATCCAGAAGCTGCCGGGCGATAAACGGGCGGATGGCGGTATGGTGCTGAGTCATCCCGCGAACCTCGGTTGCTTCATCCCACCAACGCTCGGTTTGCAGAAACGCCTGCTGGTAAAGATTGTAAGGCCACTTTTGCCACCCCTCATCGTCAAAGCGCCGATCCTGCGGCAGCGGCTCGACACAGCTCTCCGATGAGTTCTCTGCCGATTCCTGCCCCAGCGCCTGACAGGCAGCAAAGCGGGTAATAAATTTCATCTTGTCGGCCGCACTTTGGGCCAGTACAGCCTGCTTTCCAGGGGAGAGGGCTAGATGGCCAATCCAGTCCATATAGGTCATCCCCAGAGCGACCGGTGATATGCCGAACACCTTCCCCAGCATCGCATGCAAGATGCGGTCGATATCAGCCACCTCATCGGTCGCCTCAGAAAACGACGGCAACTTATGATGTGGACCGATAAACGTCGATTCAACCTCCGGCGGTGACGAAGGTGTAGCTATTGTTTCTGTGCTTGATTTCAGGTTCGGTTTTGCTGTTAATTTCGATGACATGTTCAACTCCTGTTCTGGCCATCCAGCATCTGAACGACCGCTATCCTCAAGGCATCGCGACTATCGCTCTGCCCGATATTCATCTACCTGACCTGCGCTTACCCACGTACCGTGTAATTAGAGATAAATGGCTCACGGGGAGCTATCAGGTAATCTATATGACTCCTGGCAACCAGCTTCCGTTCCATCTTGCACCGATATCACCGAGACCTCTGTTCGCTGGCGAACATAAACCTTCTGGAAGCTACTTTGTCTGCGCCTGAAACGGCAGATCACCCCGAAACCGCCACCTGTACCTGTAAAAGAAGGTCTGCGCGATAAACGCTCGGATACGGAGAACAGTGGAGCGATAGATGTAGAAAATTGTGGCGCTGGAATAACACTAAAAAGTGTTGCATGATCAGCCGTATAGGAAATATGACGGGTGACAAACCGTGCCAGCTCACAACAACCCGTGCTTACGTGTTTTCGGGATGAAAATCGAGGTGCTTCAGCGCTCCTCTTTCAGTTCAAATAGGCACTGCTGCTCTGGTGTAATGACAGCGGGCACTTTAATCCTCACTCTCCCCTGGATGCGACACCGCACACGTCTGTATAGAAAAGAAGTCGTCGGGGATCCACTGCGATCCACTCAGACTATGCAGGTTAACAGGCAGGATGAGATTCATGCGTGATTCAACAATTCAGAAGTCAGCCGCCACAATCAGGGACCCACGAATACGGATACGAATGAGAGTTCGATCTGCAGCCTGGTTTGCGGTGCTGGTGTTTGTGAACCTTCCTGTTCTCGCCTTTGCCCAACCACCATGTTCAGGTATTCACATGAAGATTCTGAACATAAAAAACAGTACAGGAACGATAGCCTGCGCGCTGTTCGAATCGCCGGAAGGATTCCCTAAAGACTACTTACACTTTGCAACGAATATTGTGAGCATCAGAATTCGGGAGTCCCAGGCAAGTTGCCACTTTACCGACATTCCGCCTGGCAACTATGCGATAGCCGTGGTTCATGATGAAAACATGAACGGGATACTGGACACCAACTGGATGGGGGTCCCCAGGGAAGGCTTTGGTTTTTCAAACAATGCCAAAGCATTACTCAGCGCGCCTTCGTTCTCTGCCGCCAGTTTCCAATACGATGGACAGAGTATCGATATGGCGCTGAAGCTAAATTACTGAACACTCACGGCATGAGCATTGAAGATTTATCCTACCTTCCTCAGTCTGATATTCGGACATTTAAGAATAGATTCGTTTTTTAAACACTTAGCGGCTATTTTTGTTGGAATTCGTACCTCATCCCAACCTACCGTAAAAGGAAAAAAAGGCGACCGGTTTATGTGTTGATACCTTTTCTTGACGATAGCTGCGGGCTTCGATGATTCACCTCAACTCTTCACCTGTTCTCGGTGGTGATATATGGGGATAACGATTATCCTTGCTGCGGATAAAAATAGTGATCCAATCAAGGTTAAACAACAGGAACCAAAACCTCTGGCATAGCTTGATTTGCCATTAATACTGGTGGTTTTTGCCATTGCGATGGAACGTGTTTTTTCTTAAGTTCGGGTATCCGATTCTTACTCATAGAAAATAATAAGCATGGAATGCAAAATGACTCACAAAAAAGTTCTTTCCTCCCTGATAACAGTGCTAATGGCATCTCAGATTCACGCTGCGGATTTCAGCAACACCTATTATTTTGGCGATAGCCTCACCGACTCTGGCTCTTTTCTACCGATTTTGCAGGTGGTCGACCCCACCTATAGCGGGGCCGCTAAATTCACCACCAATCCAGGCCCGGTCTGGTCTGAACTGCTCGCCGGTCAATATGGGGTAACGCTGAGCCCTGCCAACCAGAGCGGCACCAACTACGCCGAGGGCGGTGCCCGCATTAGCGGAACCCCTGGCATTGGTGCGGCACCTGCCAGTGGCGCAACACCGATTACCACACAGGTGCAAAATTACCTGAGCGCTAATGGCGGTGTTGCTGATTCCAATGCCCTGTACACGCTCTGGGGCGGTGCTAATGATATCTTCTGGATCGCTGGCGGCGGCGTGCTTCCGGCTGACATCACCAGCTATATTACAACCACCACCGGCGAGCAGGTACAGGCACTAGCCGCACTGAAAGCGGCGGGGGCACGTTATCTGCTGGTACCAACCCTGCCCGATATCGGCGCGACACCCTTTGGCGCGTCTCAGGGGACAGCCGGTGCCGCCAGCCTGACCGCTCTGTCTGCGGGTTATAACAGTGTTTTACTGGCGACCCTGCGGGCGAGTGGTGTCGAGGTGATACCGGTCGACATGTTTACACTGCTTAAGGAGGTTTCGGCACAACCCGCAATGTATGGTTTTACCAATGTTACTACGCCTGCGTGTGGAGCAACGTCATCACTGCTCTGTGTCGAAGGTGCGGGGGGTTATGCAGCAGGAACAGACCAGACATTCCTCTATGCGGATAGCGTGCATCCGACCAGTGGCGGCCACCAGATTATCAGTGATTACGTGCAGAGTGTTCTCACAGCTCCGGCCTTTGCCGAAGGTCTGGGGCGTGCTGTTCACTACCAACAGCTTGCCCTGATGGATGCGATTGATGGACGTCTGGCACAATCATTTCTGCAAGCGGAAGACAGTACCGATCTTTGGGTTATCGGAGAGGGCGGTACGGGCAACGCCGAACTTGAGGGCAGCCGGGCCTCTGTCGGGGCAGGTATTACCCAGCGTAATGCCGATCACAGTTTCGGCTTTGGTTTTCATGTCAGCCGCGACGATGTTGACCTGTCGGGTGGTTCTGTCGAAACCCAAGCCCGGTCCTTCAGCCTGTACAGTGGCTGGCAACGTTCCCAATGGCAGTGGCAGACCAGTATTGTCGTCACCAAAGGTGACTACGACACCCGTCGTAAGGTTGATCTTGGACCAGCGACACGCACCGTTAAAGGCAGCACCGAGGGAACCCAGATCAGTATGCAACTGGGCGTAAACTACCTGTTTAGCAGTGACTCCCTGAGTCATGGCCCCATTGCGCGACTGGGCTACCAACTGCAGGATCTGTCTGGATTCACCGAAGAGAGCTCAACCGGCAGCGCCACGGCGATGAAATACGACAGCCAGACCCGTAATCAATTCACCGGCAGTCTGGGCTGGCAATTACAATCGACACAAGGACGCTGGCAACCTTTCGCTACGGCAGTCTGGACACAGAGTTTCGGTAACGATCCAGACCCGGTCTCAGTTGCACTGGCCAGTATGCCCAACAACCGCTTTAGCCTGCAGTCTGTCAGCGAGGATGACAGCTATGGTCAGATTACGCTGGGCATCAATGGCCAGATTTCACAACAAACTTCACTGAATGGCCGCATAGTGCAGATGGTCGCCAACGATGATAGTGAAGATACACGCCTGAGCCTGGCGCTTAACTTTAGTTTCTAACTAAAAAGACAAGGAACAGGCGAGAGATTTATGTCGTGAAGCATTCAGCTAACGATACACGAGAGGGGGAGGCTACGATGAGTCGGCTCCTCTCTATGTGTTCTCTGTGACCTCTGTGGTGAAAACTGAGGTCAGGTAAGACTCTTTACTCGCAAGCATTTTCATCAACGAAAACGCTTCCGTGCTTCTCTACGCCCTGACCCGTATTGCTGCGAATCTCCCGATTCAATGCAGCCCCCAGGCGATGAAAGTAACGCTGGAAGGCGACATTAATACGCTGTCGCTGTTCGCCTTGCGGATAGAGGCCGTGCCGGGCTTCGGCTGTGGCTTTCGTCCCGGAGACCAGAAAATTATTCGAAATAGCCGCATCCTGAACAAAGGCTTCAAAAGCCCGGGCGCAAAGTTCTTCAGCCTGGCTGTAGTAAACCTGATTCATCTCCCTGTCGATCTTAACCGATGCCTCAAACAACTCACTGGGGGACTCACCGTCCTCATCTAACATCATGCTTCTGAAGCAGCCGTACAGGTCATCATTCAACGGATGAACCACCGGCGTCGCGTCTGACAACCAGGCTTTTGACGCAAACATCCCTGTTGGAGCATCGGCAAATGCCATACCGCCGAGGTAGTGGTCCAGCGCATGAAACCACTCATGGGCAATACTGCCGGGCCCGGCATTTTTAGCCAGCGAGAAACAACGCGTTGACGGCTGATAATGCGCCGCGACACCCGGACGCCCTCCTATCCCATACTGCAAAGACAGGGTTCCGCGCAGGGATATCAAAGGCTCCGGACACTTTAATATGGTCATCAGATCAACCAGTGCATCATAAAACAGTCCGGCGGCCCTTTCCTGTTCCGGCTGCGTCACCCAGCGGCCTATACCGATGGTTCTGAAATCAAAGCGTTTTCTGACATCAAGAAAGGTAACGGACTGCCCCTGTCGGACAACGGGGCCATGGCGATAAAATTCACGGGATAAAGTCATAACTGCAGGAATACCATAAAAACCGCTTCCAGGGAAAAGCACAGCGATATTGTTGATGATGTATTTGAGCGATAGCGGGAGTCCCCGCCTTCAGATAAACGACATGCATCCGGCGTTATTGATCGGGGCTTGCTTCGACACTCTGTCGTAAACGCTGCTCAATCACCGCTGCAGGCATCGGTTTGCCAAAAAAGAACCCCTGCATCTGCTGGCAATGGTGCTGTAACAGAAAAGCATACTGCTCTTCGGTTTCCACCCCTTCCGCTATCAGTTCCATTTTTAAGCTTTTGGCGATCCCAATAATCACCTCAGTAATTGCGGCATCATCCTCTCTTTCAGGAATTCCCCGAATAAAGGACTGATCGATCTTGATCTTATCGAAGGGCAGGTTTTTCAGATAAGCCAGACTGGAGTAGCCCGTGCCAAAATCGTCTACCGAGAGCCGCACCCCCTGTTGACGTAACTCATTGAGGATGCGGACAATTCGCTGAGTATCGCGGATCAATGCGCTTTCTGTTATTTCCAGTTCCAGATATTCGGCCGGCAGACCATGTCGGGAAAGCGCGGCCATCACCTTATCGACAAAATTGGGTTGGCGAAGCTGCACCGCTGAAATATTCACCGCCATGGTCAGTTCTGGCAGACCGAGATCGAGCCAGCGGCGTGTCTGAAGACAGGCCTGGTTTAAAACCCAGTCGCCGATGCCGTTAATGATTCCGCTTTCTTCAGCAGCAGGTATAAACTGGGCCGGGGATATCTCCCCCTGTTGCGGATGGTGCCAGCGGATTAAGGCCTCGACACCGGTAATCTGTCCACTGGCTCCGTCAACCTGCGGCTGATAGAGCAAAACAAATTCCTGATGCTCCAGCGCCAAGTGCAGGTTTTTATCCAGAGTAACGCGGTTAAGCACCCGGGCATTCATCTCCTCAGTAAAAAAATGAAAAGCTCGGCCGCCTTCAGCTTTAGCCTGGTACATTGCGGTGTCCGCGTTCTTAAGCAGTGTGACAATATCAGGGCCATCCTGGGGATAGACACTGATACCGATACTCGCCGTTACCCGTAGTTCGTGCTCATTCACCAGAAAGGGCGGATCAAGCTCATCGATCAGTCGTTGCGCCGTTTCTGCCACCCGGGTCAGGTTGGCATAACCCCGCAACAGAACGGCAAATTCATGCCTCCCTGACGGCTGATAGTGTCCTGGTCCGTCAGACCTTGCTGCAAACGTTCTGCCACCTTAACCAGCAGCTTGTCACCCACTCCATGACCGAGGGTGTCATTAATATCCTTGAAGTGGTCCAGATCAATAAACATCAGCACCAGATCCGCCCGGCGACCTTTTGTATCAGCCAGTGCAGCCGCCATCCGCTCTTCCAAAAGAGCCCTATTTGGCAAGTCAGTCAGTGGATCATGCCCGGCAAGATGACGCATACGCTGTAGTGTAACTTCGTAAGCCGAGGTCATTCGTCCCGCCAGCGCCAGTGCCGAATCGTAACTGCGCAGCCAGACAATAATCCAGCCCAGCAACACCCCTCCCAGCACGACGATGCCGACAATACTCCAGACTAGCTGTTGGTGCCATGCAGACAACTGATCGCTTTTTGTATGACCGATAATCAGATAGAGAGGATAGGGGCCGACCTTACGCACCATATAACTTCGTTCGACCTTATCCACTGCAGAGATAGTCGTGTACTGGGTATCGTTAGCACCACTCGCCATAAAATCACGTAACAGAGGACTATTGATAGGCTTACCCAACTGGTCCTCTTTTGCGGGGAAGCGGGCCAGCATGCGCGACTTTCCATCGACCAGGGTCACGCTGTACGATTTTCCCAGGTTGAGAGACTCATAAAAGTTTTCGAAGAACTCGGCTCGCACAGCTGCCTGAATCAGCCCCGCAAACCCACCCTTGTCATCATTGATGCGCCGACTGACAGTAACCACCCAGTTATGGGTGATACGGGCAAACAACGGTTCAGAGATGATTAATTCGCCGTTGGGATCGGCACGATTACGTAAAAAATATTTGCGATCACTGATGGTCGCGGAATGGAGAACACCACTGGCATCGTAGATAAATCGTCCCTGAGCATCCGCAACACGAAGGCTCTGAGACTCACCGATCAACGCTAGGTGAGATGCCAGTATCTGATTCATAACGGAGGGTGCCGGGCGGAGGTTTGCTGGCGTTCCGGTGAGCTTTTGCTGCACTGAGAGCAGTACTGTATCGATCTTTTTGAGGGTGGCGTCAGCCTGACTCTCTAATACCTTCACCAGGCTCGTCTGCTGAGTCAGTACCGTTTCTAACTCCCGCTCTCTGGCATGGTACAGGCTGAGGGAGATCAGCACGATGTAACTAATAAAGGCAAAAACAGCAAACGCTATGATTGCCGCACGCCGCCGCCATTCAATGCGGGAGTAACGAAGAGGCTTGTTCACAGGGACACCAACGCAGCCTGACAAAGAGAATGGGTCATTCTATGTCATTCTCAAGGTATAAAACCAGTCAGCTTCATATCCTGCTTTTTTTCACGCTAATAATTTGTTTTTGATCAAGAAAAACGGAGCTTAACCGGACTGAGGTTAGTTACCTTTAAACTCGGCGGGTCAGAGCAAACTCACATCTCAGAGTCCTCTGTGCCCTCCGTGGTAGACAAAGCTGTTAAGCTCAAGCGCCAATAGGCTCAGAGTCACTAATTTCATCATTCAAGGCGCTAACGTTTCACTGTTGTTGGGATTCGTACCTCATCCCAACCTACGGCGAGATCAACCCCTTCTGCTTATCCCAATCCCGATAGTTAAATACCTGCCCTTCTGCCCGCACCCGGGCGATCGATTCCAGATCCAGCTCAGCATAGACCCACTCTGCCCTCTCCGGCGAGCCTTCCGCCAGGATTCCGTTATCAGGAAAGCCGTAATCCACCGGGGTATAGATGCCGGCCCGGCCGGTATTGATATCGACCGCTTCGGACCAGTCCGCCCGGCCAAAGGTGGGGGATTGCAGCACATAACACTGGTTTTCCAATGCCCGGGCCTGACAGCCGATCCGTACCCGGTGAAACCCGGCTTCGGTATCGGTACAGCTGGGCACCAGTATCAGGTTAGCTCCGGCTTCAACCTGCTGACGGGCGATCATGGGGAACTCGGAGTCGTAACAGATGTTGATGCCCAGTTTGCCGATATCAGACTCGATCACCTTGATCTCACTGCCGGCGGCCACCCGCCACTGTTCGTTTTCAAAGCGGGTCATAATCAGTTTATCCTGATAGCCGATTAAACCATCCGGGCCGTAGAGGTGAGCTCGGTTACGAAACGAGCCATCGGCTTGCTGCACCGGAAAGGACGCCGCTAAGATCATCAGATCAAACTGCCGCGCCAGTTCAATATGCAACGCCTGCCATTGAGGATAAAGTGCCTGCATCGCATCCAGCTGACCCTGCAGATCCTGATAGACGGTTTTACCCAATAGCGAGGGCAGCTCCATACTGCCATATTCCGGAAACAGCAGCAGTTTGGCCTGGTTATCGGCGGCGGTTTTTACCCAGTGGGTTAACTTGTCACAAAAATCTGACCACTGCTTAAAAAAACCAATGTCGTACTGAGATACCGCTACTTTGACGTTTTTCATTCACTGCTTCCGAATCTATCTGCATATGCTGATCGGCCAAATCATCTGGCAAACATCGTTTTCTGACTTATAACTGCTTCATCCAGAAGGTCATCGGTTTGGGCGATTCATCCACTTCACCTAACTCTTTCCAACTGAATGTGGTGCTCAGTTCCGGGTGTTTACGGTAACCCCGTTTACGCCAGAAGCTATCAAGGGGCTGATAATCAGCGGGCCGGGACGTATGGTCATCGGGACGCTGCACGCCACAAAAACAGCACAAGTCAAAGCCGCCAACTTCATGGGCATGGACCTCCCGGTGATCAAAAAAAGTGACGCCCGCGCCCTGCCCACGATACTCCGGAAGCAGCACCGATTCACCACAATAAAACACCCTGTCGAGATCAAAACCAGCATCAATAAAGGGCTGTTTCACTTCCGGGGTTTCATGCTGCAACGGAATACCGGTGGAGGCACCGACAACGCGGTCACCATCGAAGGCTAACACGATCACACTGTCGGGGGCCTGAATATAGGTTTGCAGGTAACGCTCTTCGTAGGCCAGATCGCCGTCATAGAGATAGGGCCAGTCACGAAAAACCCGGATTCGCAGTTGCGCCAGTTCAGAAAGATAGTGCGTTAATCCTTCACCTGAGAGTCGTTTAAACCTCAGCATCGCTGATCAGCCTGACACCTGAGCAATCCAGTCCTCCAGATTGTAATAGTTGGTCACCCGTGCCACCTGGCCATCGCGGATATCAAAGAAGGCGCCGGCGGGCAGGTTGTATTGCTGTCCGTTTGCTTCAGGCAGTCCCTCATCAGTCGACAGGTATTCGCCTAATACGGTGAACTCAACGGCAGCACGATCACCGGCTTCATTGGTGGTGATGGAGATATTGACGATCTCCTCTTTGTAGTGGGCATTCATGCGATCCATGAACTGAGCAAAAGCCGCTTTCCCCACTTCCCGGCCACCCTGATTGATGTCATGAATAACATCATCGGTGAGCAAGGCTAAAAATGCAGCCATATCCTGACGGTTAAAGGCTGCGTAGTAATCGGTTAATAGTTGTGCTGCTATCTGATTCATAAAGTCCTGCCCAAAGTCGCCACAGATCAGCGATCTGATGAAAAGTCTGCTCGCGCCATTTTATTACACAAAGCATGTAATTCAATTACTTAAAAGGAGGTAACCCCTGTAGCACCATGGTACTTGCGCTACCTTAAACAGGCTTGTCCCAAAGCGACCCGATAGCCCGTCAAAACGGAGACACGGGGACGCGGAGGGGGAAGTAAAGGGGCAGACTTAACTAAGTCCTTCCGGCAATGCTGATTACCCTTTCTGCTGTGTAAATACGCACACATACCCACCTTTTTGAGTCTGTCCTGGTATACCTCAGGCACAAAAAAGCCCCCATCATTGCTGATGGGGGCTTTTTTAAAAACCACTTACATTATGCAGCGTCTTTAGCAGGCGCTTTAGCAACTGGAGCAGGAGCTGCAGTTACAGATTCCTTAGCAGCAGTCAGGATAGCCTGAACTTCAGCAAAGTAAGCTTTGGTGGTTTCTGAAGTTGCAAGAGCTTCAGCCTGCAGCGCTTCAATCTTAGCCTTAGCTTCTTCAGATTTAAACGTTACAAAAGAAGTGAACGCTTCAACGTCTTTGATTGAAGAGAACGCTTTAAAATCAGCTTGAGCCTGAGCAATTTGCTTCTCAATAGCAGCTTTCTGAGTTTCGAATGCTTTAGTAAAAGTTGCAGTGTTCAGTTCGATCAGCTTCTGAACAGGAGCGCCAAAAGCAGAGAAGTCAGCAGCAGGAATATTCTTGAACATGATGTGTACCCATCTAGGAATTTAGTTGATGGAGTGATAGTACAGCTCGCTATGTTGCAGTGCAACAATTATCTTATAATTTATTATTAATATTCTGTTAAATAGTTAAATTAAAAGAAGATATATAAAAAATAATATTTTGTGCAAATGCTAAATATTGAGCAATTACATATTGTTAGCTGTCGTTTACCGCACCTGTTTTTGCTCTGGGGAAGATGCGCATAAATTTGCTGCGGTTTGCGCTGTATCGATCGACAAAACCGGAAAAGAACGTTTAACCACAAAGAACACTTAGAACACAGATAAAGAGCAGTGAACAGACTCGAATCAGTCTCAGATATTTTAGCCGGACAACATCTCGGCTAACAGATCAAACACTTTTCTGACTCGCAGGCTGGTGTGCAGTTCACGGTGGCAAACCAGCCACAGGGGCAAAACCATCGGTGGACCGAACGACTCAAATGCACGCGCAAACGCGGGTTCCTGGTCGCCGACAGGCTGAGGAAACAACCCTAACCCCAGGTGGCGTTTCACCAGCTCCCATTGCAGTAGTTGTGAGAGAGTTGCAACCCTGATGTTCTCCGCGGATAACGACCAGCCATGGCCTGTGCTGTTGAGCAATTCCTGCAACCGGTTGTTTTGTTCAAAGCCGATGATCTGAATAGTGTTTAACTGCCGGGCAGAGGTAACGCCCTGATAGGGAGCCAGGTATTTCGCTGTGCCGTATAGCCAGATCGGGTCTTCCCGCAGTTTGCGTACAATCAGATCCGGTTGTGTGGGGCGACAACTTCGCAGGGCGATATCCGCCTCCCGCTGTTTCAGATTAGCCACCTCATGGGACACCTGCAGATTCAGCGTGATACCCGGCAACTCGCTACGCAGGCGTTCGATCACCGCAGGCAACATAAATACCGCTTCGAGTTCGCTCACGGCGATGGTCACCGTGCCCTGCAGGGTTTGCGACTGACCCGATGCCGCCAGTGATAAGCGGCTGGCAGCCTCGCCCATCGCCTGCACATGGGCTACCAACCCGAGTCCGGCGTCCGTCAGCTTCAGCCCCTGCCCCACCCGTTCAAACAGGGTGACCCCTAACTCAGACTCCAGCGCCGCCACCTGTCTTCCCAGGGTCGGCTGTGTTAGCCCAAGGGCACGCGCCCCGGCTGACAAAGACCCCTCTTCCACGGTGACCAGAAATGCCCGTGCTCTGTTCCAGTCAAAATTCACTGTTTTCCAGTCCACACCGTTCCCCCTACAACAACCTATACAAATATGCATACATAGTAGGCATTTTTAGCCAATTTAACCTGCACACATGACTGAGTAAACTCATTGAGGTTTTATATCGATACTGAAAAGAGGTAAACAGTTTGAAAACGTTAAATGAAATCCGTCTGGCACGTCTGGCTGGCTGCCTCTACCTGCTGCTAATTCCGGTGGGGGTATTTGGCATACTCTATATACCCGAGTTTATTGAAGTTGCGGGCAATACCAGCGCAACGCTGGCCAATCTTACAGATCATGCAACCACCGTCCGGCTGAGCATTCTCTGTGCTTTTGCGATTCAGCTAACCCAGCTGTTTCTGGTAATTGCACTCTATTATCTGCTGCGCTCCTACGGCGCTATCGCAGCTCTGTTTATGGTGCTGTTCACGCTGGTTACCATCCCCATTGCGCTGTTCAATGAACTCAGCCATATCACCGCGCTGCTGCTACCGGGATCCGACCTGCTCAGCGAAACATTCACCCCGCAACAGCTGGATTCCATTACCCTGCTTCTGCTGGAGTTACACCGGCAGGGTATTATGATCGCCCACCTGTTCTGGGGGCTGTGGTTAATGCCGATGGGCTATCTGGTGTACCGCTGCGGTTTTCTGCCCAGAGTGATTGGCGTATTACTGATTATTGCCGGGATCGGCTACTGCCTCGACACGGTCACTTTTTTCGCGTTTGCCTCTGACCGGTACCTGATCGCCCAATATACTTTTCTCGGGGAAGTGTTACTGCCGCTAGCGCTGTTATGGCAGGCGTATCGGGCCAAAAAGCGAATCGTTTCAGATTTCAATCAGGGTTCTGAATAGATATGTTTTGCTCCGAGCCAGTGTTGCCCGAGAAGGTGCTGATAAACGAAAAAGAGCGCCAATCCGCGCTCTTTTTGCTTTCTCTGGCAAGGAAAACGAAGTTTTCCGTCTAACCACTAGCAGGAGTCGAAGACAACGTTCTCGCAAGCAGCGCAGCTGCGTTCTGCTTTAAGGCTTTTCTCCCGCTGCCAGACGGATTTCGATCTCTTCCAGCACCGGAATCAGATCGGCGACGCTGTCGATCACATAGTGAGCACCGGCTAGGTTAAAACGGTCATAGGCTTTAGTTCGCAGCGTCTCCTGCTGCGCTTCACTGAGAGCGTTCCAGTCCTCCAGACTCATGCCTACTTCGTTGCCGCTGATCGCTACACCCACTGTCCACATACCGGCATTTAAACCTTCTTCGATGCCGGTGAGAGTGTCGTCGATCTTGACGCAGGCGGCGAGGTTTTTCACTCCCAGCTCTATGGCATTCATCATCGCCATATAGGGATAAGGACGTCCTTTTGGCACCTGTGTAGCACAAACATTCGATTGTGGTGAATAACCCTGTGCGGCGGCGCGCGCCAGCAGGCCTTCGATCATAATATCGGCATAGCCGGTATTGGCTCCGATCATAACGCCGTTGGTTTCAGCCCAGGCCAAAACCTCTGTCAGCCCCGGAATCAGCACTGCCGTTGCGGCGATGGCGGCGATCTGCAAAGGCACGAATTCGTTGTACAGTCGGTCGATATCGCCTTCAGTCGGTGCCTCCCCCTTCACCTCAATCCAGCTCGCCCTGATGCGCAGATGGCTGCACAGCTGGCGGATATGCTCGCGCTTCTCGGTGCCCATCGGGCCCCGGGCCTCCTCTTCAGAGATGGGCACGCCCTGACTGGCAAACAGCCCCTGAAAAGCTCGAATCGGTGCCATCGAACCAAAATCGACCGTAGTGCCTGCCCAGTCCATAATGATCGCTTGCAAAGACCGTGTGTCAGTGCCCGAGTATTGACGTTCCTTAGGGTACATTGCTCTCTCCCGGCAGTCGTTTTCGACCAGCCAACATCAGTTAAGGGTTTGGATTACCATCCGCGATCTGCATCTCATCAAGCACCGCAGACATTGCTTCCAGCAGACCGTCGATCTGCTCATCAAACAGCTGGCCAATGCAGCCCAGCCGGAAACTCTCTGCCATAGTCAGTTTGCCCGGATAGATAATGTAGTTACGGGCTTTTAGCAGATCGTAGAAACGCTGGAAGCTGAAATTTGCATGACCCGGAGAGAAGAAGGTGACGATGATGGGGGATAACCACTCATCCGCCAGCAGGGTTGCAAAACCAAGCTTGCGCATCCCCGCCACCAGCCGTTGCTGATTACGGCTATAGCGGGCAAAACGACCGGCTATACCGCCCTCTTGCTGATGTTCTTTCAGCGCCTGAATAAAGGCGGCCACTACGTGCGTCGGTGGGGTAAAGCGCCACTGGCCGGTGTTTTCCAGATACTGCCACTGGTCGTAAAGATCCATACTCAGGGAGTGCGCATGAGTGGCGCAGAGTTGCAGCACTGTTTTACGGATCAGCGCGAAACCAAACCCCGGCACCCCTTCAAAACATTTATTAGCAGAGGAGATAAGTGCATCAAAACGAATCCGGCTGCTGTGGATATCAATGGCGCCAAAAGCACTCATCGAGTCGATAATCAACCCCCGGCCATACTGCTCAACCACCTCCGCGATCTCAGCCACAGGGTTGAGAATGCCCGAACTGGTTTCACAGTGAACCAGCAGCACATGGGTTATCCCCTTGTCCTGCTCCAGAATGGCGGCAACCTCAGCCCCCCGCGGCGGTTCATAATCACCCTTATCCAGGGTGACGTAATCCCGGCCGATATAGTCGAGAATTTTCGTCATCCGCTGACCATAGGCACCGTTAATCAGCACCAGCGCTTTACCCTGATTCGGTATCAGCGTGCCCAGGGTGGCTTCCACAGCAAAGGTGCCACTGCCCTGCACTGGCACACAGACAAAGGCATCCTGATCATCCACAAAGCTCACCAACTGCTCACAGACTGTTTTGGTCAGCGCCCGAAAGTCACCGTCCCAGGAGCCCCAGTCATGCAACATCGCCTGTTTAACACTCAGGCTGGTGTTGATCGGTCCGGGGGTTAACAGCCAGGGCTGTACGGTTTTCTCTATCTGACTCATAATCACTCCTGCGACTTCAGAGCACTCTCTGAAGAATCTCAACGGTCGCTATTATCGGAGATTGAGCGGCAGATCACAGTGAAGTTTTAATGAAACACTAAGGGTGAAACTTGTAGATATCACCGCTACTTATAGGATGTTAGCGACAAATAGCCGCAATCAGAACAGACTGATCTGGGGTGCCGAGATGCCATCAAGACTGTCATCGAGAAACATCAGAATGCCATCGGCAATGGGCACCAGCTGGCGGTCGAGGTAGTGTTGATAGTCAATGGGCGAGGTTGAAAACGACATCGGCTCAGGACCGTTAACGGTGATCAGATATTCGATATGCATTCCGGAGGCGATATTGCCCTGACGGTTGTTTTTCTTTAATTCATCGTAGGCTTTCTGCGCCGCCTGTACATGGGGTGGCCGGTTCTTTTGGTACTCGTCTAAAGGCCGGCGCAGCCGCTTGCGATAGACCAGCTCGTTATCCAGTAAACCCGCTTTCAGATCATTAACGGTCTGTTTCAGATAATCGGTATAGGGCGCATCACTGAAGATCAGCCGATACAGTTCCCGCTGAACTCTGCGCGCCAGTGGTGTCCAGTCGGAACGCACCGATTCCAGCCCTTTAAAAATCAGCTCTTCGCTGCCATCGGTAAAATGGCGGATACCGGCGTAACGCTTTTTGGTGCCCTTTTCTGAGTGGCGCATGGTCGGCATCAGAAAACGGCGATAGTGGGTTTCATATTCCAGTTCCAGATGACAGGGTAAACCAAAACGCTCCTGCACCTCGTCCTGCCACCACTGGTTAAGAAACTGTTCCAGCTTGCGCCCCTCTTGCGGTGCCTGGTCCACCGGGAAATCGTTCCCCAACCAGACAAACACCGAGTCGGTATCACCGTAGATCACCTTGTAACCAAACTGCTGCTCAATCTTCGCCTGGGTGCGGGTGAGAATCTCGTGGCCGCGCAGGGTGATTGAGCCCGCCAGACGCTGATCAAAAAATCGACAAACATTGGAGCCGAGCACTCCATAAAAGCTGTTCATAATGATCTTAATCGCCTGGGACAGCGGCGCATTTTTTTCCGCTTTAGCCCGGTCCCGCGCCTGCCACAGACGTTCGATAATATCCGGCAGTATCGCCTCTTTGCGGGTGAATATCGCATGGTTAAAACCCGGCACCAGATCCTCCGGGGGACATTCCGTGCCGGTGCCCTCCGCCAGCGCATAGGGGTCAACCATAAAGGTGCGGATAATACTCGGGTACAGACTCTTGAAATCGAGCACCAGCACCTGGTTATACAAACCCGGCCGGGATTCCATCACATAGCCGCCGGGCGCCCCCATCTGCGACTCACCGGAGGCATACACCGGAGCCACATAGCCTTTACGATGCAAACGGGGCAGATACTGGTTATCAAACGAGGCGGCTGAACCACCGACTTTATCCAGCGGCAACCCGGTCAGGCGGCTACGTTCGATCAGATAGTGCAGCAGCTGCGCATGCTCAAAGATATCCCATACCAGCTTGCAGTCTTCCAGATTGTATTCTGCCAGGCGGCGGGGGTCTTCACGGTAGACCTGCTGAATCTCCTCCCCCCGGTTAATCCCCTCATCCTGATGATGACCAAGCAGCTTACCCCGTTCCAGCAACTGATTGGAAACATACTCCAGCGAAAAGCTTTCGAACTGCCAGGTCGCCCCTTTGAGGGTATCGATACCATCCAGCACCACCCGTCCGGCGATGCGGCAGAACCACTTGCCATTGGCCGACTCAATCACCTGAATGCGACTGCCATCACGGCCCAGATTCAGCTGCACCTGCAGGCGTCTGGCCCGCTCCTGCAGCACCCGAAAATCGAAGCCGACTACATTCCAGCCGATAAAAATATCCGGGTCACAACGTTCGACTTCACGGACAAACGCCTGCAACAGGGCCCGTTCATCGTTGACATATTCCAGCCAGGGCTCGTTCGGGCCATCGCCGACAATCAACACTTTACTCAGTTGATCAGAGTAGAGACCGATGGAGAAGATCCGGTCCGCACGCATGGTCGTTTCGATATCCACCGAAAGCATGCGGAGTTGGGGTTCAAGGTCGACCGGTTGCAGTTTAACCGACTGATCGCTAACCCGTACCCGCGCGCTGTCCTGAATAAAGCGTTCCATCAGGAACCGGTCAACGGGGCGGATATCCTCCTCGATCATCGAAATTGCATAGGTTTGCAGCAGGTCCGTCAGCTGTCGATAGACCGCCAGTGAGCGGCTATACAGGCCATACACCGGACGTTGCTGCAGATCCTTAAGGGGGAGCGATTGTAAGCGCCACTCGGGGCTGGATGCGGTGGAATTCTTAAGTTGAGTTGCCAGCAGCGATTCAATCCGGGGGATATCCTCTTCAAGGACAAAGAAAACCCCCTCCTGACCCGGCACGGTCACCGGAAATGCATTATCTCCGGATTTCAGCCAGAACTGAAAACTGATCCCTTCCGGGGTATCAAACTGCTGTCGGGTGAGAATAAAACCGCTCGACTGATCCACCGTCTGACTCAACGGCTGGCTCAAAGACGGACACTCAGGCAAATGGGGCGACAACTTCCAGGTCCGGGAAGCGCTGCTTCACCGCGGCTTCAGCATCCGCGGTAAACAGCAGCTTGATGTTCGGTCCGGCATCCATAGTGAAATACACCTCGACCCCGTCAGCCCGCGCCTGCCAGATAGTCTGCATGGCGGCGACAGAGTCCGGTTGCCAGTACAGCAGCGGCGGCCAGGAGGCGATCATCGTAGCATGCATCGACAGCGCGTTCTGTTCGGCGGTTTCGCCCAGTTGGGTGAAATTCTTATCACTGATTGCCCGGTGCAGGCGCTCCAGGTCAGTGGCCGCCTGCAAGGGCCAGCTCTGATACAGATGCGCAGTCTCCACGGTGCGGTTCATCCCGGAACGGGAGTCCACCGCTTTCTCGGCGGTGCTCACCTTCACCAGACCGATTCTGAGGTCATCCCAGCGACAGTCTAACGGCAGCGCAACACTATCCATACCATCTTCACGGATGCCCATCTGCCACTCGACAAAGCCCTCGTAGAGTGAACGGCTGGCACTGCCACTACCCATACGGGCGAAGGCTGATAGCACCTGCGGTTCGAGATTGAGACCATAAAACCGGTCCACCGCCAGCATCAGCGCCGCAAAGCCAGAAGCGGAGGAAGCGAGCCCCGCGGCGGTGGGAATATTGTTCTCGGTTTCGACTTTGACGCAGTGATCTGCGCCGCGGCGGAAAAGATCCACAAAGGCGATCACTTTAGCGGCAAACTTGTCATTCGCGGCGATCTGACTGCCGTTCAGCCAGACCTGATCGCTATCACAGACAGAGATTTTTGTCCGGCTGCCCAGATGCGCCAGAGAGATCGACAGACTACTGTTGATCGGCAGATTCAGCTCGGCATCCCGTTTGCCCCAGTATTTACACAGGGCGATATTACTCGGAGCAAACAGCGTATCGGTGCTATCCGCCACCGGTATAACAGTCGCTGGCAGATAGTGTTCAATCACCCGCTGTTTGGTGATGGCTTTAGAAATACTCAACGGTTACACCCTCCGTAGATACAGTGATGGGAATCTGTTCATAAGACAGTTGAAAGTCAGAGGGGATACCCAGGGCCAGCACACAATCACCTAGACCGGAACCGGATATTTTCGCCCCCAACACCTTCGGTGAGCTGCGCAGGGTATAGATAATCTCCGCCAGATCACGGTTATTTACACCCAGCGCATCCATCAGCCCCTGATAGATATTCATCAGGCGGCCAAATTGCGGCCAGTCCGAGTTATCCACAGCCCGTTCTGCCTGCTCGGTGGTCTGTCCCATCAGCCGATAGAGTTCAGCATAGAGGTCGGGGGCCTGGACGGCAAACCCCTCAACCCGCTGCAACACGTCCGGGGTTTTCATCTTATAACCGACATAGAACAGGCTGATCGTGGGGATGCCCTGCAGCGCCCGAATCTGTGGCGCTATATCCGCGGTTGCCACCGTATACCCCACCACCCCGCCATAAACAGCGGCGACCAGATCGGTACCGGAACCCCGGCCATCCTGCACCTGATGCACCACCGCCAGCGATTCACTGAACAGAGCCTGTGGGCCACACTCATTACCTGAATAGGCCTGTAATGCGGTCACCACCGCCACAGTGACTGCAGCCGAGGAGCCTAAACCAACCGTATGAGAAAACTCTGAGCGGATCAGCAGATCAAAGCCACCGGGTAGCTTAGCCACCTGACGCTCAATGGCGGTCAGCACAAAACTCAGCGCTGGTTCCGGTTTTAGTCCATCCAGACTGCCGCTGTACTGTGCCAGCGCGGAATCGATATTCACTGTCCGGTCTTGCCGCGGGGTCAGGGTGACACTGATACGCTTATCCACTGCGCAGGCCAGTGCCCGCTGACCAAACAATACTGCGTGCTCGCCCATCAGCATCAGACTGCCCGGGGCGGTTACCTTAATCTTCAAGACGGGCTCCCTCACTATCCTCTTCAATCAGCATAAAACTATAGCCGTATTGCTGACAAAGTGCGTGCAGATCAATATCCGGGGCATAGGCGATCAGAGCCCCGGCGGAATCACCGGACACCGAACCGGCACCACTCACCTTCGCCGCACCGCCGCGTTGTTCCAGCGCCGCGATAAAACGCTGTACCACGTCTGGCACCACTCCGATATGGGTTAACAAACGGTGATTTTCGCTGATCAGCTCACGGGGATCATCCCCCTTAACGATAGCGTTGCTCAGTTGTTGAGTCACCTCGGTAAACGCCTGCCATATATCCGTTGCAGCAAAGCGACTGCGGACATAATCAACGCAGTCACCAGTGCCCACTGCGGGCGCTCCGGTATGAATATAGAACCAGCCACTGCCCAACTGTACCGGCAACTGCTCTATCTGCCCATCCTGCACCCGCACCATTCCCCCATGACTGACGGTGGCAGCATCAATCAGCCCACCGCGTCCGTGACAGAGACGCTCGCAGAAGCATACCCGCTGAAACAGTTCAACCGTATTCAAGGGTTGCGCAAAAAGAGTCTGACCCAGAACGGTCACCGCAGCACCCAGTGCCGCAGACGACCCCATTCCGGAGCCCAGTGGTAGCTGCGAACGGATCTCCAGGGTTAAACCGCTATCGGGATCGGTATCCTCAAGGCACTGACTGAGGGCATATAAAGCAAGCTGATGGGGTGCTTCGAGGATCTCCCCGGCACTCAGCAGGCCCTCTTCAAACTGACTAAAACGCTGATTCAGTCGTGCTGTGAGTTGGCGCAGTTCAGGCCAGCTGATCTGAGTCTGCCAACCCGCTTCGGGCAAATTCAGACTTAAACCGTCAATGGGAGAGGGGAAACTTTGACAATGGATATAGCGGTTAACCGCCAGAGCGATGGCCGGTGCCCCATAGACTGCCGAGTGTTCTCCACTGAGAATCAGCTTACCGGGGGCACACGCCTTCATGAAACAGAGCCCTTAACTGAAGCGCCCTTAGCAGGCGATATATTCACGCTTATGATGGGAAATCCCCGCCAGACGGAAACGACCAGTCGTGCCTTCAGACTTAGTATGAACGCCGCCATCAACCGGATCGGTATCGTTATACAGCGCCAGATACTCTTCGTAAGAGACTTCACTGCGGGCATCCAGCATCAGTTTATGCTTTTCTCCGTGCAGGCATTTTTCATAACCGGCAACGATTTTACCGGAGAAAAACTCAGCCACAGAACCGGAACCATAACTGAAAAAGCCAACGCGATTTCCTGCCAGGTTATGCTTACAGTTCTCCAGCAACGAGGCCAGACCGATATACATCGACGCCGTATAACTGTTACCGATGATACGGTTGTACATCAGCGTATCTTCAACCTGAATATCAAGTAGTTCGGGGGTCAGTACACTGTGGTTGATACGTGCCAGATGCTTATGGGCTTTCTGAGCCATACGGGTAAATGGCAGGTGATAACAGAAATGCTGGAAGTCAGTAAACGCCAGGGAGCTGACATCACAGAAGTGTTCCCAGGCATGTTTCAGCGATTGCAGATAGATTTTAGTGGAGTATTTACCATCCACCAGCGCGGTTGAACGGTAGTTAGGACGCCAGAAATCCATCACATCTTCGGTGTGGTTACCCACTTCAGGATCGAGTTCCACCAGACGGGGGTTGGCAGTAATCAGCATGGCAACTGCGCCACAGCCCTGCGTGGCTTCACCGGAGGTGCCCAGATCATAACGGGCCACATCGGAGGCGATCACCAATACTTTCTTTTCAGGCTGCCGGGCGACCAGCGCACAGGCCATCTGAATCGCAGCGGTGGCACTGTAGCAAGCCTGTTTCAGCTCGACGACACGACAGCGTGATGTCAGGCCAAGTAAGCGGTGGACATAAACACCCGCAGACTTCGACTGATCAATACCGGTCTCCGTGGCAAACATGACGGTGCTGATAGCATCGGTCCCGACCCGCTCAATCAGAGGCAGGGCCGCGTTTGCCGCCATCGTCACAACATCTTCATCCGGGGCAGGCATTCCCATCTTTTCCTGCCCGATACCCTGATAATATTTGTCAGCATCTATTTCCTGGACCTTAGCCAGGTTTTTCAGATCCAGATAATAGTTGGAGGTGTAAAAGCTGATTTCATCAATACCGACGGACATACGTACTTAAAATCCTCAACGCTCGCC
Source organism: uncultured Amphritea sp. (assembly GCF_937127095.1). Taxonomy (GTDB): domain Bacteria; phylum Pseudomonadota; class Gammaproteobacteria; order Pseudomonadales; family Balneatricaceae; genus Amphritea. The sequence continues at coordinate 2,126 of NZ_CAKZLP010000006.1, read as the reverse complement.
CAGAATGAGAGCCCGATTCATAAATAAACTGTTAACATCCGGCATTCCCAACAGAAACATAGCTGTGGTGAATTCACGCCGACGTTGCTCTATCACCCGGACGACTGAATCGGCGGAATCCATTGCCGGTTTCAGGAACGGTGCGGCCATGCCGCAGAGCGAGGCGCCGAGTATAACAGATTTAACCATATCAATCCCATCCCTGAGACCGCCACTGGCGATGAAACCTGCACTATTTTGATACGGCTGGGCCAGTTTAAGCGCCTGCGGCGTCGGAATTCCCCAATCCTGGAAGCAGAGTCCCAGATCATCGCCACTTTTTTCACTGCGGTGATGCTCAATGCGGCTCCATGATGTACCGCCACAACCAGCCAGATCGAACCACTTAACACCGGCGGCAATGCCCTTCTCAATATCCTGTGGCGACAACCCGGAACCCACCTCTTTCAGTAGCACCGGCTGTTGTAAGCCTGCGGCCACGTTAGCAATTTTTTTCAGTAAACCAGAAAAGTCAGTATCACCCTCCGGCTGCACCGCTTCCTGTAGCGGATTCAGATGCAGATACAAACCATCAGCGCCCAGCAGATCAACCGCTTGCTGGCACTGTTGCAGCTCAAAACCATAATTCAACTGCACCGCACCAATATTGCCCAATAAAACAGTATTCGGCGCGAAGCGACGCAGATCAAAGCTTTCCCGGGCCGAGGGTTGAGTGAACATTACCCGCTGAGAACCCACTGCCAGGGCGACACCGGTGCGTTCAGCGGCCTCAGCCAGATTGCGGTTAATGGTTTTAATTAAAGCGTGATCGCCACCGGTCATTGACGAGATCAGCAGTGGAAAACTCAGTTTTTTGCCGAGAAACTCAACCGATGTATCGATCTGTTCCAATGACAGCTCAGGCAAACCCCGATGGCACAGATGAATCTGATCAAAAAAGCGTCCGTCACGATCGGTCAGGGGGTCATTCTCAATCGCCCGGATATGCTCAATTTTACGGTCATTGGTCTGATCAGACATCAGCGTTCCATTTTCAGATGGGATTCCATCAACTCGCCGGGGTTAGTCTGCGCGGCCATCAGCGACAACTCGCCGCATAGCACTGTTGCGGCGCAGATTGCCGCCAGCCGCCGGGCATTTTCGCCAGGCTGCCGGGATTCTTTACAGCCCAGATCAGCCAGATTCTGCTCAACAAAATCGATCCCTTTACCGTTACCAACACTGCCAACGATCAGGTTCGGCAGAGTACAGGAGAAATAGAGATCGCCATTACGCACTTCGGCATGCACAATCCCCTGAGACCCCTCAATAATATTAGCGGCATCCTGGCCCGTAGCCAGATAAAACGCCAGCAACATGTTGGCATAATGGGCATTGGCGCTGCGTAAACCACCCGCTACCATAGTCCCTATAAGGTTTTTCTTGATATTCAGATCAACAATTTTTTCCGGGGTGGTTTTCAGGCGGCGCTCGCACAGCTCCCGGGGGATCAGAATCTCACTGATCACATATTTACCCCGGCCCAGAATACCGTTCACCGCCGTGGCTTTCTTATCAGAACAGTAGTTGGCCGAGATCGACGAGTAGCGCAGCTGCGGGTACTCACTCAGAATCCAGGGAATCAGCTTATCGGCCGCATTGGTCACCATATTGTGACCCGAGGCATCACCGGTGGTGAACTCCAGACGCAGATAGATCAGGTTGGCGACAATCTGACTGTGCATGTCAATCAGATTGGCAAATCGACTGGTGGTCGCCACAATCTGATTCAGGTCATCTTTACGGGATTTGATCGATTCCAGCGCTTTGAACGCCTCCAGGGCGTCATCTGCTTCCAGCAGGATCGAGCGACTCATGCGCTCATCCACAACCGTGGTTTTAATCCCTTCCTCTGTCAGGACGGAGATGCGTGCACCCCGGCCTACCGAGGGCCAGAGCGGCGTCTCATAGGTAGCCAGAGGCACAGACACTTTTTCGTTCAGGACATGGCCGCTGATTTTAAGCGGCCCAACGGTACGCATCGGAATCGGTGCTTGCTGGACTTTATGGGATTTCATAGTCTCTCGGTACAATAAAAAAGGGCTGCCGCGATCTTGATGATCTGCACTGCAACCCTTCAGGAAGCT
>NZ_CAKZLP010000005.1 GCF_937127095.1 uncultured Amphritea sp. | reverse complement strand
AATTTGAGAAATTACGGCACTCGCCGGGGAATACTGAAGGGCATCCGCTGTCAGAATATATTCATGAAAAATGCGGGCTAGCGCCAAAGTTTTCGCGAAGCTCTTGTTATGTATAGTTATGACAACTAATGTAAGCATTGATTACTCAAGTGAAGTAGATAATGGGATTGAGAAAGTCAGTTATAAAATAGTATTGAATATTTAAGATAAAATTTTCTAATACATCAGAATAAGGTAATGAGAATGCTAGTTCAATTATCTGATATCGCTGAGATAAAGCTGGGTCAGACCTTCCGTGGTAAGGCGGAAGCGTCTGATAACGCAAGTGGTATCAAACTTGTGCAAATAAGAGATATTCACGAGGGTACCCTTGAGTCTAGCTCGTTATCATTCGCAAATATCGATAAAGAAAAACTCAAGGTCCGGGTTATTGATAATGATTTATTACTTCCTCTCAGAGGTAGCCGTTATGAGATGTGTATCTTTAAGTCAATGACGGGTGATGTTGTTACTACAACGAATCAGGTTGCTATTATCAGATCAGTCTCTAACAAAGTTAATCTAGAGTACCTGCTTTGGTACTTCAATTCTACATTAGGGCGAGCAAAGTTAGCTTCTTTGAACACAGGAACAACAGTGCCAAAAATTAATAGTGCACAATTAACTTCTTTTCAATTCCCTCTGCCTGACACTTCAACTCAAGATGCTATTGTTGAGCTGTATCGGAACTGGAATAAACAGAAATTTATTCTGTCAGAGATGCTAATTAACGGAGAAATGCTAGTTGAGAGCGCCTGTAGATCAATCTTAGATAAAAGCGGAGATAGCAATGGAGAAAACTAATAGCCACAGTTTGTATTTTAAGTTGTCTACGTTTGTCCATGACCTTCAAAGATCTAGGGGCCTGGATGTATCCGAAACTCGTGACATCGTTTTAGTATTATTCTTTCTTAGGTTTCTCTCCTCTACTTCTAATCATGGATACTACGACATACCTGAGGAATGCGATTTTAATACGTTATGTGCTGTTGAAAAATATTCTCTGCCCCTGTTTATCGGCAACTTAATAAAGGATCTTGAACTGAGAAATTCTAGTCTGGAAGGAATTGGCATGTCTGTTGATCATTTATTGATCGATCGATCTAGCCATCCAGAGTGGGTGAAATTCGTTCAAGAAATTTGTGATCGGCTAGCTTCTAACGATTTTGATTCTGCTTTCAATGTAGACCCAAAGTTTTTTCAGAAATGTTTTTTATTTTTAGTTGAGTCCTACTCTGATTTTAGTGGCAAAAAAGCAGGTGAATTCTATAGCCCTAACTCAGTAGCTGACTTAATTATTAATTTGCTTAAACCGCAGCAGGGTATGAGCATATATGATCCAGTATGCGGATCTGGTGGCTTTCTGACCAAAGCAGCTGATTTTATAGAAAAGAATGGCGGAAGAACCGACACCTGTAAGTTTGTTGGACAAGAGCTTAGTGTTAGCTCTTTAGTTATTGCAAAGCTAAATCTACTTATTCATGGCATCTCTAATGCTGAATTGTACTCAGGTGATGTTATTACTAACCCAGGTTCATTAGACTCACATGGAGATCTTGAAAAGTTTGATATTGTCCTAGCGGACCCTCCCTTTTCAATGAAAAATTGGTGTAGAGGTGATTTTCAGCCGTTACATGATATTCATCACCGTTTTGAATTTGGCATCCCTCCTGCCTCTAATGCAGATTTTGCATTTGTCTTACATACCTTATATTCACTAAAGGAGGGAGGCAAAGCAGCGGTAATAGTTTCTGATGGAGTTCTTTTTCGTGCTGGTGCTGAAGGTAAAATACGGCAAAAATTGATAGAGGCTGGTCATATACATGCAGTTATTTCATTACCCCCAAATTTATTTCCAGGAACAGGGATTTCGGCAAATATACTCGTACTCAGTAATCCAGGCTCTTGTGAAGATGTACTATTTATCAAGTCTAGTCACAGTTATGAGTCCCAAAAAAAACGAAATATTTTAACCGAGGGCTACATTGCATCCGTAGTGAGCAATTACGATGCACGAGATAGCAGAGGAATGAACTCTTATCGTGCCAATGTTGAAGAGATAGCGTCAAAGAAATTCAACCTTAGAGTATCTAGCTATATTAAAGAAAAATACGAGGATACAAAGGAGAGAAGTTTATCAATAGTCGAGCTAATAGATAAGCAAGAAAATCTTGAAAAAGAATTAGAGTTACTACAAGGTGAGATGAGTAGGCTGTTATCCAGAATAAAATAGATCAATACAATTTTTATATCTTGGTCATTTAGGGCGTTTCATTGAAGGAGCTCCTTCTTAAGCAGCTATTTATCACGGCCCTTCTTTATAACAAAAAAGAGAGCCCATCGGCTCTCTTTAATCTTTTGATCTTACGCTTTTTCGAGCAACGAACTACGAGCAAGTCGCGAAGCGACGTCGAGCTACGTCTCCGCTCTTAAAACTAATGCACTTCCGCGTATTTCCTCTGTATCGCCATCAACGCCGGCTGCGCTTCCAGCGGCGCATAGGCTATCGCCTGGTCAAACAGGTCTTTGTTCTCGTCGGAGAGGCGTTCATCTTCATTCATGGCAGAGAGTTTCTGCATCGCTTCGATAAACTTGGGGTGTTGTTTCTGTTTTTTGGCCGGTTTCATAGGAACTACCTCCGTAAGTTGGCGACGTGTATCGCGGCGTTAGCCTAGGTGCGATAGAGGGTCTGAATAAGATGAAAACCAAACTTCGTTTTCACCGGTCCGTGGATCTCCAATACTTTCTTACGGAAAACCACATCGTCGAACGCTTTCACCATAGTGCCGGGCCGGAACTCACCCAGATCACCACCCCGTTTGGCAGAGTTACACAGAGAGTGTTTTTTTGCCAGACGGGCAAAGTCCTCCCCTTTCTCCAGTTGTTGCTTCAGCTTGTCGGCCTCAGCTTTGGTCTTCACCAGAATATGCCGTGCCGATGCTACAGCCATATTAAAATACCTTACTTAAGACAGTAAAACGTTTTTACAACATTCTCACTTTAAAACGACGGCCTTTGATCTTGCCATCCACCAGTCGACTGTGGGCTTTACGGGCTTCATCCCGTTTCACGGCCACGTAGGCAGCATAGTCATAGATGTCGATTTTGCCGACTGCGCTGCCATCAATGCCCGCTTCACCGGTCAGTGCGCCAAGGATGTCGCCGGGACGTATCTTATCTTTTCGACCACCGGCGATGCAGAGAGTTCGCATTACGGGCTTAACCGGTTCCTCTGAGCTGGTTTTTTTCAGGCTGCTGAGGGATTTGGTTTCCAGGGTCTGCGACAGGTATTCACTGATGGTTTCCAGCTTATAGTCTTCAGAATCGCGGTAGAGGCTGATCGCCATGCCCTCTTTGCCCGCCCGGCCGGTACGGCCGATACGGTGCACATAGATCTCCGGATCACGGGGCAGGTCGTAGTTGATCACCAGCGACAGATCGCTGATATCCAGCCCGCGGGCGGCGACATCGGTGGCGATCAGAATGGTGTTGCTGCGGTTGGCGAACTGCACCAGCACCTGATCACGGTCGCGCTGTTCCAGATCACCGTGCAGGGCGGCGGCGAAGTAGCCCAGGTTACGCAGGTGCTCTGACACTTCACGGCACTGGTCTTTGGTGTTGCAGAAGATCACCGTGGATTCCGGGCTGAAGTGGCTGAGAATCCGTGCCAGCGCATCCGGTTTTTTGGTCTGTTCCAGGGCGTAGAACGATTGCTCGATCTGGCTGGTGCTGTGTACCGCTTCCACAGTGACCTCAACAGGGTCAACCTGCAGGTCGGCGCTGAGCTTTTTAATCCCTTCGGGGTAGGTGGCAGAGAACAGCAGGGTCTGGCGCTGTTTCGGGGTATTGTTGATCACCCCTTCGATCTGCTCATAAAAACCCATATCCAGCATCCGGTCGGCTTCATCCAGCACCACGGTGTTGCAGCGGGACAGGTCCAGCTTGCCTTTGCGGATCAGGTCTTGAATCCGGCCGGGGGTGCCGACGATGATATGCGCACCATGCTCCAGTGAACCGATCTGCGGTCCGACGGATTGTCCACCGCAGAGAATCACCAGCTTGAGGTTGTCTTTAAACCGTGCAAGACGGCGAATCTCCTGAGCGACCTGGGTGCTGAGCTCGCGGGTGGGGCAGAGTACCAGTGCCTGAGTGCCGAAATCCCGTTGATTAATCTTTAACAACAAGCCGATGGCAAAGGCGGCGGTTTTGCCGCTGCCGGTTTTGGCTTTGGCGATAATATCTTTATCGGCCAGCACATGGGGCAGACTGCCCGCCTGGATCGGCGTCATCTCGTTGTAGCCAAGATCAGCCAGGTTGCTGAGCATAGCGGGGGGGAGGTTCAGGGAGGCAAAAGAGGTATCAGACACGGTGTACTCGGGATAAGAATTTAATTGGCCGTCAGTATACCTGATCCGGGACATTATCGCTGCCCCGAAAGGCTGTTCTCTGACCAGAGACTCCTCCGTCTGTCTTTATATCAGCGTCGTTAAGCTAAAGGGATGAGTGCAGCAGCAGCGGGGATAAGAAACTCGCTGATATCGCCATCCAGCTTGAGCGTGAGCAGCTCATCGGCGCGGGTTTTACCGTGGGTGATAGCGGCAATGGGGATATTCAGCTTAACCGCCTGTTTACAGAAGCGGAAGCCGGAATACACCATCAGTGAGGAGCCCACCACCAGTAGTGCATCGGACTGTTGCAGACTGTCGAGGGCCGTGAATACCCGCTCTTTCGGTACATTATCGCCGAAGAACACCACATTGGGCTTGAGCATACCGCCACAGGCGGGGCAATCGGTCACCCTGAATTGGCTGAAGTCGATGCCTTCCAGATCGGCATCGCCATCGGGGGCGGCGCTGGCGCTGTAGTGGGCGTATTCCGGATTCTCAGCGGCCATCTGCTGGTGGATGGTGTTGCGCTCATGCAGCTGTTGGCAGTCCATGCAGATCACCTGATCTGAGCGGCCATGCAGGTCGATCACCCGCTGCTGACCCGCCTGCTGATGCAGCCGGTCAACGTTCTGGGTGACCAACTGGCGACAGTAGCCCTTCTCTTCTAACAGCTGCAGGCTGTTATGCACGCCGTTGGGGCGGGCATTGGCCATCAGTGGCCAGCCGACCAGACTGCGCGCCCAGAACCGCTGCCGGGTGGCGTGGCGGGTGAGAAAGTCACGGTGCTGTACCGGTGGCTGGCGTTTCCACTGGCCGTTATGGTCCCGGTAATCGGGGATTCCGGATTGGGTGCTGCAGCCTGCGCCGGTGAGGATAAACAGCCGGGGGTGCTGAGCGATAAAGTCGGTTAAGGGCGGTGTCATCAGTTACATCATCTTCTGCAGCATCGATTTGGTGCCATTAATTAGGGCTTATCAATTAGGGCTCATCAATATGGGTTCATTAAGAGAGTTTAATCGTTACCGCCGTCAGTACCAACGATTCAACAGGAATAAGCCTCAAGAGAGATCAGACTCAATAGGTACAGTGCTCTGTTATGCCGTCTAGGCGGCACAAAAAAAAACCGCGCAGTGCGCGGTTTTAATCGTTAAAGCTTATGTCCCAAAAACTTAGACGCCAAATTTGGCTTTAGCTTCCAGACGGCGGCGGTGCAGCACGGGCTCGGTGTAACCGTTTGGCTGCACACGTCCCTGAAGCACCAGCTCCAGTGCTGCCTGGAAGGCGACACTGTCATCGAAGTTGGGTGCCATTGGGCGATAGCCAGGATCGGAGGCGTTCTGGCGATCAACCACCGCAGCCATCCGCTGCAGGGTTTCCATTACCTGTGCTTCAGAGCAGATGCCGTGATAGAGCCAGTTGGTGATATGCTGGCTGGAGATCCGCAGGGTGGCACGGTCTTCCATCAGGCCGACATTGTTGATGTCTGGCACTTTGGAGCAGCCAATGCCGTCATCGATCCAACGCACCACGTAACCCAGGAGGCCCTGAGCGTTGTTATCCAGTTCGTTCTGAATCTCGTCTGCAGACCAGTTAGGATTGGTAGCAACCGGTATGGTCAGAATGTCGTCCAGGCTCGCACGGGTGCGGCTTTTCAGCTCTTCCTGCCGGGCGAATACATCGACCTTGTGATAGTGCAGTGCGTGCAGTGCCGCAGCCGTTGGTGATGGCACCCAGGCGGTGTTCGCGCCAGACAGTGGATGAGCGATCTTGGCGCTCAGCATGTTCGCCATCTGATCCGGGATCGCCCACATACCTTTACCTATTTGTGCACGGCCCTGCAGGCCACAGGCCAGACCGTTATCCACGTTCCAGTCTTCATAGGCACCGATCCAGGCGGCGGCTTTCATGTCGCCCTTGCGGATCATCGGGCCTGCTTCCATTGAGGTGTGGATCTCATCACCGGTGCGATCAAGGAAACCGGTATTGATGAAGACTACGCGGTCTTTCGCGGCGCGGATACACTCTTTCAGGTTGACGGTGGTGCGACGCTCTTCGTCCATGATGCCCATTTTCAGGGTGAAGCGCTCCAGCCCCAGGACATCTTCGATACGGCCAAACAGTTCGTTAGCGAAGGCGACCTCTTCCGGTCCGTGCATCTTCGGTTTAACGATATACATGGAGCCGGTGGTGGTGTTACTGAACTGACCATTGCCTTTAACATCGTGTACTGAGATCAGGCTGGTGACCATACCGTCGAGGATACCCTCTGGGATCTCGTTGCCCTCTTTGTCGAGAATGGCGTTATTGGTCATCAGATGGCCGACGTTGCGGACAAACATCAGGCTGCGGCCTTTCAGACTGACTTCAGAGCCATCCACGCCGGTGTATTTACGGTCAGGGTTCATGCGGCGGGTGAAGGTTTTGCCAGCTTTGGTCACCTCTTCGGTGAGGTCGCCCTTCATCAGGCCCAGCCAGTTTTTGTAGGCAACCACTTTATCGTCTGCATCAACCGCAGCGACTGAATCTTCACAGTCCATAATCGCGGTCAGCGCGGCTTCCACGATGATGTCGCTGATACCGGCAGCATCGGTTGAGCCGATCTGGCTGCTGCGGTCGACTTTAACATCCAGGTGCAGACCGTTGTGTTTCAGCAGGATAGAGTCGGGGGCGCTGATATCACCGAGGTAGCCGACCAGCTGAGATTCATCCTGCAGACCGGTTTCGCTGCCATCGGTGAGAGTCACCACCAGTTTGCCGTCATGGATGCTGTAACGCACGGAGTCTTTGTGGCAGCCAGTGGTCAGCGGTGCCGCTTCATTGAGGACATTGCGGGCAAATTCGATCACTTTAGCGCCGCGCACCGGGTTGTAGCCTGCAGTAATCTCTGCGCCGTCGGCTTCTGCGATTGCGTCGGTGCCGTACAGTGCATCGTACAGGCTACCCCAGCGGGCATTCGCCGCGTTCAGAGCGAAACGGGCGTTCATGACCGGCACCACCAGCTGTGGGCCCGCCATGGTGGCCATTTCCGGGTCAACGTTGCTGGTGGTAGCAGAGAAGTCTTCACCCTCTGGCAGCAGATAGCCGATCTCCTGCAGGAAAGACTTATAGGCAGCGAAGTCGAAACCGTTGGCGCGGTTTTCGCGGTGCCAGCTGTCTATCTGCTCCTGAATCGCGTCGCGCTTTGCCAGCAGTGCGCGGTTTTTCGGTGCCAGATCGTGAACAACCGCATCCAGACCAGACCAGAACTGCTCTTCGGTTACACCGGTGCCCGGAATAACCTGCTGGTTAATAAAGTTATACAGCGTTTCAGCAACCTGCAGGCCGCCTGTTTGTATCCGTTGACTCATAAGGTACTGCCTCATTGTAATCGTCCCGAATCCGGCGCGAGGCAACCAGACCAGGTCTTTTTTTTGTATGCCGCAATCCGGTGGCTCCTATCAGCGCTGCCGGTAGTGTGGCTTGTGCGTTGCAACAATATCGCACTTTGCAAGCGCTGTCGCCCCTGAGCAATGCTAAAGTATGAAGCCTGCAGGTGGTTTGGTGCAGGTATTCATTTCACATTGTGGAATAGATGTTCAGGACTGCGGAAACGATCCTTTTCGGGCAAAGAAAAAGCTGCACGGGGCAGCTTTTGTTATTGCAGCAACGGCGCCTGTCTATCAGAGAAACCAGCTGGTCGGCTGTGGCAGTGGCTGTTGTTTTTCCAGTGCACTGAGGCCTTTGACACAACGAATGATAAACCAGATCAGGTTCAGCAGCAGAATCAGGAAGCCGATCAGGATGGATGTGGTGATAAGGCCGATGACGGTATACAGGAGTCCCATCCAGAAGGTGCGGATCTGCCATTGATAGTGTGTTTTCAGCCAGTCGGATGCATCGTCTTTGTTAATATAGGCCATGATCAATCCGACTAATCCTGTGATCCCAAAAACCAGGCTTGCCAGATAGAGGATGTAGATAAGCTTTGCATTACCGCCTTTGTCCTTTTGCTGCTGAGCAACTTCATTCATACGCGTAAATCTCCTTTTGACGGATTAAGAAATATTTTCGCGGATTATATCCGGCAACGGCACCGAGCGGCCAGTGTTATGATCCATCCAGACGACTTTGGAATAGCCCTCAGTACAGATCAGATCAGGACTCTCTGTGGTGCTGAGTTCATACCAGGTCATAAAGCTGCTGCGGCCGATCTCACCGACATAACTTTTAATGATCAGAGTCGCCGGATAGGTCACCGGACGGAGAAACGTACAGCCCACATTGATGATCACCGGGTCAGTACCTTTACCATCCATGGTTGCACCAATTGAGGCCAGGCACTGCACCCGGGCCTCTTCCAGATAGCGCATATAGAGGGCATTGTTGACATGGCCGTAAGCATCCATATCGCCCCAGCGAACCGCTATCTGGCATTGATGTAATAATTTTCGGTTGAGGTTTTCACTCATCTGTTATTTCCTTTTATCCCTGTCATGCAGTATTTACTCGTCATCACCTTTATCCACAGGCTTGCCTGTGTCATTGCTGCGCAGATGCAGGTCCATCTGTGGGAAGGCGATCTCGATATTGTGTTCGCGGAACATTTTGTCGATGCTGCCATGTAGTTCGTGAATCGCCTGGTTACGCTTATCCATCGCGCTGATATGGGCGCGCAGTTCGAAGTCCAGGGTACTGTTGCCGAACGCCAGGAAGAACGCCATCGGTACCGGATCTGAGAGAACATTCTTGTTCTCCGCTGCTGCACGTAGCAATAGTTTTGTCACCAGCTCAGTATCTGAGCCATAGGCAACACCCACCGGAATCACGATTCGGGTGATCGCATCGGTCAGCGACCAGTTGATCAGTTGGTCGGTGATAAAGGTTTTATTAGGAATAATAACCTCTTTGCGGTCCCAGTCGGTAATGGTGGTTGCGCGGATCTGGATGCGGCTGACATTGCCGGTGACGCCGCCGATGGTGACGGTATCGCCGATGCGCACCGGTTTTTCGAACAGGATGATCAGGCCGGAGACAAAGTTGGCGACGATCTCCTGCAGGCCGAAACCGAGGCCGACACCCAGTGCGGCGACCAGCCACTGCAGTTTGCCCCATTCCAGACCGAGGAAGTTAAGAAAACTGATCAGACCGGTAATGTACAGACAGTACTTCAGCAGGGTGGAGATGGCATAACTGGTGCCCGGTGCCAGCGGCAGATAGTTGAGTACCAGCAGCTCGAACAGCCCTGGCAGATTACGCGCCGCAATAAAGGTGACACTCAGAGCGGCGAGGGCAAAAATGATCTGTTTCAGGGTGATGAAACTGAGCACTCCGGTATCGCCGCTGCCGGTAGACCAGAGGGTTATCGTATCGAGCGCATCGAGTGCGGGCAGGATCCAGCCCAGGGTAAACCATGCCAGGGTGAAAAAAATCAGCGCAGTGACTGTTTTTAACAGCATATTGCCCTGTTCAGAGATGGTTTGCAGATCGACAAAATTCTCTTTCACCGGCGGTACATCTTTTTGTTCCTCCCGTGCAGAGATGATCTCCGCCCGGCGCGCCAGCGCCTGGGTAAAGTAGAGTTTACGCTCTTCGATCAACAGCCAGCGCCGTCCCAGATGGAAGATGAGATAGGCCAGAATGGTAATGCAGACCAGCAGAAACATCATGCCGATGAGAATACCGGCAGAGAGTATGTAACCCCAGATAATCAGCCCGGCCATCGCCAGGTTGAAGGCGATGATAAAGCCAATCCAGACACTGATATTGCTCCAGAAGCGCTGCCGCTGGCCTTGATTGGTCTGTTGCGGCGTCGCTCGCCACAGGCTGATCCAGAACAGGGCGAAACCCATTGTTATCAACAGCAGAATAAAGCGCATCGGGCCTGCAGTAATGGTTTCATTACTACTCTGATCGAGGATAAACAGACAACCGATAGCGGGTGTATTGATCCAGAATAGCCAGCGCAGTCGCTTGCGTAGCTTTTGTGCGGCTTGTTCCGGCAGGCCGAACTGGCCGGGTATCAGTCCATCAGGCTGTTTTAGCCAGCGCATTACTGTCAGGTAAAGCCAGCTGATAAACGCGACAATATAGAACATATTCTGAATTGAGGTTTCATCGTTGCCAAGCTGCCTGCCCAGCGCGTAAAGAAACAGAGGCATCGGCAGTGCGACCAGCGGGTTGTAGAGTAACGGTCGAATGGTGTGACTAATGTGATCCAGACTGACATTGCCGATCTCTTTACACCAGATGGGTTGACGATTGTTCAGGTATCGACGACAGAATAGCGCTATCGGCAGCGCTATGATCAGCGCCATCAGGGGGATAAAAATTTTATCAGTCAGGACCGTCAGATAGGGTTGCAGTAGCATGGGCAGCTCGTTACCCAAAGCGATGAAACCATTGATAACCTGCGCTGGCCACTTTGCCGATACCGGCTCCGTGCTGGGTAGCCAGAGCAGGTGTTTATTAAACAACGCCTTACTGTCGGCGATCTGAGCGTTAAATTGCTCCTGCACCAGCAGTAACTGCGATAGTTCACTGATCAGTTTCTGCTGCAGTGAGCGTTGTTCAGAGATCAGCTCTGACTGGCTTTGGTTAAGCTGGGCCAGTTTGCTGTTCTGCGGCTCGGTTAAGCCCGCCGCTTCGGTCTGGGGTGTCGGCTGGCTCAGGGTGAGCTGACTGAGTCGCAGCGCTTTAAGACGGTTTCGGGTGTTGTCAGATTTAAGGTTTTTGGGTAGTTGCTGGATATGTTTACGAATCTCAGAACCGGTATAGCCAATCCCCAGTTCGAGCTGTAACTGGATCGCCTGGTATGTCTGGCGGATAATCTGTAACTGCTGTTCCAGCTGTTTGCGTTGCTGGACGGTTTGCTCTGTTTCAGCGAGGCCCTGGCGGATAATATCGGCAGTCTCATTATTCCGGTTGAAAGCCTGTTGCAATACCGGGTTGTTGTCGGTGTCTGCCGATTCTAACTGACTCAGGGTTTTTTCAGCTGAGGCCCTGCTCTGCTGCTGCAGACGCTCTTCGGCTGTGTTGATCCAGGCTTTGTAATTTTGAATCTGCGTTTGCAGGTTACTCAGGTTCAGCGATGCCAGTTCGGTGCGGCCGGGCAGCACCAGAATTTCCAGTTCGGTCACCTCCAGAGCGGCTTCCATCGCCATTTGCTGATACATACGCAGCTGCTCTCTGGCCTTCTGCAGATCAGTTGTCGGCGGAGTCGCAGGGGTTGAACTGAGAGTGCTGTTAAGTTGTTGCTGCAGAGAGGACTGTTTTTCCCGTTTACTCAGCAGTAACTTGTCGCTGTCACGAATGGTTTGTTGCCGTTCATCCTGAAACTTTTCCAGGTCGATCAGGCCTGCTTTTACCTTGATCAGCAGCGGTTGCAGTTCGGCTTCCGGTGGCAGGGTTTCGGGTAGTTCAGAACTCTGCTGCGGCGCTCTGTTGCGTGCCTGCTCCAGCTGCAGAGGCTGGGCTTCAATCTCTACCCGCAGATCCCGCACTTGCTGTCGTTGGCTGATGACCTCCTGAATATACTGGGCGGTCTGCTGATACACCAGGTTAAGAGGGTTTTCAGGGTTTTTTTCAAATTGCTGAAGCTGACTCTGCAGGCGTGTCAGCTCAGCATTGAGATCGGGAGATTCGGCTCGCGCGTAAAGGCTGAAGAGAAGCAGAAATATAAATAACAGTCGCATAGATCGTGCCCTGAGGTAATGAGGTTAACTATATACGCCAATTACTGTTGCACAAGTAATAAGTTGTCGCCTGAGCTAAATGTATGCAACCCATCGCGTTTGACGATTCTCTCTGGTACGCAGTGGTAGAAAAGGGACAAGCAGATGCAGGTATTGTAGCAAACAGTACCTATGTCAATCCTGTGGTCGTGCTGCAGTTCCCCCTTTTCTGGACTTTAGGGTAAGCAGGGTTTATGTGTTAATCATGTTTGAAAGACAACCCGTTTATCGGTCAGTCTTAGGTGCAATGGGTCTGTGCGTGCTCCTGGTTCTCGACTTTTCGGGTGTCGGAGTTATTTGATGTTAAGAGAGTCTTCGTATAGTGTTTGCCGGGCCAATGAAGATCGGTTTTTTATGGGGGATTGTTTTTCTTAGTGTGCATTTAGGTTGTTAACGTTGTGGACCTGATATAAGTGTTTTGAATTTATGAAAAGCCTTGAAACTTACTGCTATAAGATAGCTGAAAATGATTGCCCATCCGATACTGAGTTGCGTCTGGCATCAAGTGATCTTAACGTTAAAACGTGGATTTTTGGTAATAAAGAAAACCAAACCTCTTTCTGCTTGGATAATATTAATTGGGATCGTATTTATTTTATACGGCATAAAGGGGCCGCAGTGGGTTCTCTTAAATACTATTTGAATGGAACAGGGCCCTATGACGAGTCGTTAGGGAAATTTATAAGGTTCTATGGTTATAGTGTCGGAGTTGTTCGGTTTTTGACCAATTATATATTTATTCGTGTATTCGTTAAGCCTCAATCGTATATCTACCATGTAGGAGTGAATAGAGAGTTGAGAGGGAAGGGGTTAGGCTTGCAGTTGCTGTCTGCGATTAAGAATGAGTTGGTTGATAAAAATATTTCCTGTGTTTATTTTGATATAAGAAAAGGTAATTCTGCTTCAAATAACGTTTTTAATAAGTGCTTTTCATCTTTTGTTATATGTGCAAAGAGATCTCTTTTACGAAGATTTATAAAATATAAAGTTTTATTGATTGATAAGTGATCTTAAATTGTCGGCTTCAAAGCGTGATTTAAACAGCTAGGTTTTGTCTTTTAGAGTCTCTGGCGATGCATGGACTTTAACCAGAATAGTACTAAAATTGGGTGAGAATAAATCGAGGGAAGAATATAAAATTAATAGTCGACATGTCTTTACCAGAAGCGCCCTGAATGTCTCATCGCTACGCAACGCACTTCCTCTCTATAATCAGGAAGATGGTGTCAGTAGCAGTGAGATGCTGGAAGAATATCTGAGCTTTTATCAGTTAAACCCGGTGCTTAATGCAGGGCATAAGCTGTTTGCCTCCCGGCAAACGGTGCTGGGGTGTAGTCTGTTTGTGCAGCACTATTGTTGCCGTAATGACAGCCGCGGTACCGTGGTGGTGCTGCATGGTTATTTTGACCACAGTGGTCTGTACGGTCATCTGATCTCCTATCTGCTGGAGATCGGCTGGGATGTGCTGATCTATGATCTGCCAGGGCATGGCCTTTCACAGGGGGCGCCGCTCTCTATCGACAATTTTGAAACCTATGCCCGACAACTGACCGAACTGCTGAATAGTCGCCAGGACCGGCTTAAAGCTCCCTGGACTATGCTGGGTCAGAGCACTGGCGCGGCGATCCTGATAGAGCAACAGCTAAAGTTTGGCTATCGCGACTGGCCGGTGCAGAGTCAGGTGTTTCTGGCACCGTTGGTGCGTCCCTGTGGCTGGCAGCAGATTAGCAGTCAATATCGCTGGTTACGTTTTCTATTGCGCTCGGTATCGAGGAGTTATGGCCTAAGCTCTGCGGATCAGACTTTTCTGGATTTTGTCCGCTACCGTGATCCGTTACAGCATCACAAGATTCCAGTGCGCTGGATCGGCGCGATGCTGCGCTGGATAAAGGAGGTGGAACAGTCCGATAGTTTACCGACTCAGCCGCTGTGTATTCAGGGAGTTGAGGATGAAACTGTCGAGTGGCGACACAATCTCGGAGTGATCGGACGACTCTATCCGGGGCTGGAGATTAAGCTGTTACAGAAAGCCCGCCACCATCTGGTAAATGAAGATGCCTCTATCCGACTGCAGGTGTTCCGACTGATAGAGGAGATGATTAATCCGCAAACTGAACTATCAGGGCAATAAAAAAGGCAGCTCAAGGCTGCCTTTTTTCACACTTAAGCGATCAGAACAGGCGGCGGCAACGGATAGTGCCTTTTACCTGCTTCAGTTTTTCCAGTGCAACCTCTGATGTATCTGCGTTGACATCAATAACCACGTAACCGACTTTCTCATTGGTCTGCAGGTACTGGCCGGTGATGTTGATATCGTTCTCAGAAAAGACGCTGTTGATTGAACTCATCACACCCGGAATGTTCTCGTGAACATGCAACAGGCGGTGAACATCAGCATGCTCAGGCAGCGATACTTCAGGGAAGTTAACCGACGTAATAGAGGAACCGTTGTCGCTGTACTTGATCAGCTTTTCAGACACTTCGTAGCCGATGTTTTCCTGGGCTTCCAGAGTTGATCCGCCAACGTGTGGGGTCAGGATTACATTGTCGAATTCACGTAGCGGTGAGATGAACTCATCTTCATTGGTGCGTGGTTCAACCGGGAAAACGTCAATAGCAGCTCCCAGCAGGCGCTTGTCAGCCAGTGCTTTGCATAGCTCATCGATGACCACCACGGTGCCACGTGCGGCGTTGATGAAGATAGAATCCTGCTTCATCTCAGCAAACTGGGAAGCGCCCATCATATCTTTGGTCGCCGGTGTTTCAGGCACGTGCAAAGAGACGATGTCGCAGGTGTTCAGCAGCTCTTTAAGGGAGCCCAACTGAGTTGCGTTACCCAGAGGTAGTTTGGTGACAATGTCATAGAAGTAAACATACATGCCCAGCGACTCAGCAATGACGCTCAGCTGCGAACCGATGCTGCCGTAGCCCACAATACCCAGCTTCTTGCCGCGAATCTCATAAGAGTTCTTGGCGGTTTTCTGCCATTCACCCCGGTGTGCTTTAGCATTCTTCTCGGCGACGCCGCGCAGCAGGATAATCGCTTCGGCGATCACCAGTTCAGCAACTGAACGGGTGTTCGAGTAGGGTGCGTTGAAAACCGCGACACCGCGCATGGTGGCTGCGGCCAGGTTTACCTGATTGGTGCCGATACAGAAACAGCCCACAGCAACCAGTTTGTCAGCGGCTTCAAATACCTCTTCGGTCAGCTGGGTGCGGGAACGGATACCGATGAAGTGAACATCTTTGACTCGTTCTAACAGCTCTGCTTCCGGCAGAGAACCGGTCAGGTATTCAATGTTGGTGTAGCCGTGCGCATTCAGGGTATCCAGTGCTGACTGGTGCACGCCCTCCAGCAGCAGAATCTTGATCTTGCTTTTTTCCAGAGAGGTATCTTGGCTCATGGTATGGATCTCTTTTTAAAGTGGCGATGCTTCTGTGTGTGGCAGGCATCTCCGGATTAGCCGGTAAAAGAAAGGGCGCTATGTTAACACAGTGTTGTGCTAAAAGGGTGTGGCCCGGAAGGGGTATTTGGTGGATTTTTATTCAATCAAAGATGAATCCAAATCAACTTATGGGAAAAATAGTGATTTGGATTCATGTTTTGAGATTGCCGGGTCGATCAGCCGTAGAAGCACAGGTATGCAGTGGGCTTCGCCACCTGCAGCTGGAACTTCTGATTGGCAGCAACCTTGAACTCCGTGCCTGTCGGGAACGACTGCCACGTATCACTGCCGGGCAGTTTGACAACCAATTCACCACTGACAACTTTCATCAGTTCATCTTCAGAGGTACCAAACTCATATTCGCCAGCGGCCATAACGCCGGAAGTTACTTTGCCTTCCGCATTTTCAAAGCCGATAGATTTTACCGCACCATCAAAGTATTCGTTCACGGTCAGCATTGTATTACTCCTATAAATGGGAGCGCTATAGTAGATATCTTTGGCGAAATTGTCACCTGTTTGGCGTTGTCGGTGAGTGCTCCAGCAGGTAGTCGACAAAGGCTTTGTTGGCTCTGGACAGATAACTCTGCTTACGCCAGGCGATGCTCAGGTTAAACAGCAGGGGTTCATCAAAGGGGATGCCGACCAGATCTCGGGCATCATCGATGGCGGGGCGGAGCAGGGCCGAGATGCCAAAACCGTGACGTACCACTGATTGAATCAGCGGAATAAGATTGGTTTCAAAGGATATTTTCGGCGTGACACGGTAGTTTTTGGCCAGTTGTTCGGTCACCTGTCGATGAAAAAATCCCTCTTTGAACAGCACCAGCTCTTCATCCAGAAAAGCCTCGTAGCTGATGCTTGTCTGCTGTGCCAGTGGGTGGTCCGGGCTGACACAGGCGAGGGTTTCCACCTGCATCAGGTGAACCCGTTCAAGCTCATCTGATTCGCCGCCATCGACGACGATGCCGATATCCAGATCGCCTTTTACAATCAGCCGGCGGATATGGGTGGTTCCGCCTTCGACGACGGAGAGCTGCAAACCCTCATAGCTGTGGCGAAACCCCATGAGTAGTTCAGGCAGGTAATAAGACCCGAGCATGCTCGGTATACCGACTCTGACCTGTCCCCGGGTCAGGCCGGTCAGCTCCTGCATCTCCAGCTCGGCATCGGCAACCGCCTGAAGTATTTTGTCGGCATGGCGCAGCAGTCGCTCCCCCTCATCGGTGAGGGTGATGCGGCGTTCATTACGATGGAAGAGCGTCAGCCCCAGCTGTTCCTCCAGCCGCTTAATGGACATGCTGACAGCGGGCTGTGCCAGATGCAGTTGTTCCGCTGCCCGGGTGAAGTTAGCTTCCCGGGCAACGGTTTGGAAACAGCGCAGCGAGCGTATATCCATGGAGTTACCTGTTTAAAAGGCCGGTGAGCATGAATGAGTGAGAATAGCTGAATATATCATCACATTTAATTATCAATATCATCATATTAATATATTTCTGTGATTTTTTGGCGGCTGCTACGCTTACGGCATCTTTTTTGAGAGTGCTGTAATGATTGAATCGGGTAGTAAAGCGTTCTGGCGGGCTACGATTGCGTTGTGTATCGGCTCGTTTATGATTTTTGCCAATGTTTATGTAACCCAGCCTATTCTGCCTGAGCTACAGCGGGAGTTTGCACTTACTACGCTGGAGGTTAGCTGGTCTTTTACGGTGACGACGCTGATGCTGGGTCTGTCTCTGTTGTTTTATGGTCCGCTATCGGATGCCGTGGGGCGCCGCTCGTTGATGCTGCTGAGTATGGCCGGTGTGTGTCTCTGCACATTGCTGCTGTCCCGGGCCGACAGTTTTGCCACGCTGGTGCTGTTGCGCGGGTTGCAAGGGTTGTTTCTCGGTGGATTACCGGCCATTGCGATCGCCTATATGGGCGATGAGTATTCACGTAAAGCGATGATGCTGGCCGTTGGTCTGTATATCAGCGGTAACTCGCTGGGTGGTATCTCCGGTCGTTTGATCGGCGGCTTTGTCGGCGAATGGCTGGGCTGGGCTGACCTGTTTCTGGTGATGGGGGTCGGTAGCTGTTTCGGCTTGCTGTTGTTCTGGTGGTTGTTGCCGGCATCACGGCAGTTTTCACCGCAGCCTTTGAATCTGCCGACGATGTTATCCCGGCTGGGTGATCATCTGCGTAATCCGTTGCTGTTGCTGGTGTATCTGATCGGTGGGTTGAACTTTTTTATCTTTATCAATCAGTACAGCTATATCACTTTTGTCTTGTCGGAAGCGCCTTACCACCTCAGTCCGGTATGGATTGGGTTGCTGTTTCTCACCTATCTGACCGGGACGGTGGGATCGACGCTTTCCGGCCGTTTGGCGCAGCGATACGGTCAGCTCAACTGCATCAGGGCGGGAATTATTATTCTGATCTGCGGCAGCCTGGTAACCCTGAGCAGCGAGCTTCCGCTGATTGTGCTGGGCTTCTTTATCAACAGTTTTGGTTTCTTCTTTGCGCACTCCAGTGCCAGTAGCTGGGTGAGTCATCAGGCGACCCATGCCCGTGCCAGCGCGTCTTCGCTTTATCTGGTGTTTTATTATCTGGGCGCCAGTAGCGGTGGATTTTATCTTGATCCTTTCTGGCAATGGCTCGGCTGGGATGGGGTTGTGCTGGGGTCGGTGATGGTGCTGCTGGTGACTTTGTCACTGGCTCTGGCATTGAGCTCGCTGAGCGCCAGGGGTATGATCAAAGCCCATTGAGAGAGGAGATATCCACTCCTTTAATTTAACGATCTTCTGAAAACGGCTTTGCGTATATCAGACCGTTCGATCTGTTCACCGACTCCCTAAGGGTATGGAGCATTAATTATGCAGTATAAGCATCAGTATGTAGATGGCACCGCCGCGAACCTGCCGGTGGGTAAAGTGGTGTGTGTCGGGCGTAACTATGCCGACCATGCGGCCGAGCTGAACAATCCAGTGCCAACCACGCCGATGCTGTTTATCAAACCTTCGACGGCGATTGTACCGCTGGCTGACGCATTTACCGTGCCGGTGGATTTTGGCTCGGTTCATTTCGAAACAGAGATGGCAATATTGATCGGTCAGACACTGAAAAATGCTACCCATGCTGAAGTTGAAGCTGCGCTGGCCGGGGTTGGCGTCGCCCTGGACCTGACCCTGCGGGATGTGCAGAGCAAGCTGAAAGATCAGGGGCATCCCTGGGAGAAGTCCAAAGGGTTTGATGGTGCCTGTCCTTTATCTGCGTTTCTTGAGCCGGTCGCTGTGGGTGATCTGCAGGCTCAGCAGATCCGTCTGACGGTTAATGGGCAGCTACGCCAGAACGGTAACAGCAGTCATATGCTCAATAAGGTAGTGCCGCTGATTGCCTATATGAGTCATTATTTTACGCTGCTGCCGGGGGATGTGGTGCTCACCGGTACTCCGGCAGGTGTCGGTGCGGTCAATCCCGGTGACAACCTGTTAGTTGAACTGGGTGAACAGTTACGAATTGAGACACAGGCTATCTGAGCCGCGATAAGGAATCTCGACAATGTTGTGGGTTAAGGTATTTCATGTACTGGCGATGACCAGCTGGATGGCAGGTATCTTCTACCTGCCACGTATTTTTGTGCATTATGTTGAAGGGCGTGCGGCGGGTCAGGATGTTGCCCGGCTGGAGATTATGGCCGGTAAGTTGTATGGCTTCATGTCGATCATGGCGCTGTTTACGCTGGGACTGGGGTTATGGCTCTGGTTTGGTTACGGGTTTTCCGGCGCCTGGCTGCATGCTAAGTTATTGTTCGTCGGATTTCTGATCGGTTATCACTTCTGGTGTTTTAACTATCTGAAGCGGCTGCGTGCCGGTACTCTCGATAACAGCGGGCGTTACTTCCGGTTGTTTAATGAGCTGCCGCTGCTGATCTTTATACCGATTTTGATCTTTGTGATAGTTAAGCCTTTTTAACTCGCTGCTTAAGCGCGTTCGATCCTCTGTCGCAGTCGTTCGATCCGGGCGGCTGCCCGCTCAGTTTCCTGGCGCAGCTGGTCAACCTGGCTGGAAAACCTGTTCAGTTCCGGGCGGCTTGGCAGCAGCTGTAGCTCCTCTTTGAGATACTCTTCCAGACTCCGCATCAGGCTGTTACCGCTGTGCAGATAAAATGCGGCTTTCCACTTCAGTAAGCGGCCCAGCTCGTGGGCCGGCAGATCGCCGATGATCTGGGCCAGAGCCCCTTCCCAGTCCAGTGCGGCATCCACCAGTATCTGGCTGAAGCGGGTTGCCAGCGTGTTATCGCCGGAGACCTTGATGGTTTTGCCAAACATCGCATCGCTGCTTTCTGCTGCGCTTAGCAAACGGAAAAAATCACTGCCGCTGCCGCTCAGGGTGACATCGGCATCGTCACGCTGCATCAGATCGATCTGTAGACCGGAAGAACCGGGCTGGACTGACAGGGATACCGCAGGGGAGGTAAGCCGGATAGCAATGACTTTGCCGTCCAGTTGAGACAGTTGATCAACGGTTTCAGGGCTGAGAAGCAGCAGCCGGTTCAGCGTGGCTTCGGCGAGTGTCAGCAGTGTTGCGTTGAGCGTTTCGATAGTCATAACAGATCAGGGTTTGATACCGGTGTGCAGGGCAACGACACCGCCGGTCATGTTCTGGAATTTACACTGGGTCAGGCCCGCGTCTTCCATCATCCCTTTAAGGGTTTCCTGATCCGGATGCATACGGATCGATTCAGCCAGATAGCGATAGCTGTCCTCATCACCGGCGATCAGTTTGCCAATTTTTGGCAGCAGATTAAATGAGTAGATATCGTAGGCTTTGGTTAGCAGTGGGTTGTTGGTTTTGGAAAACTCCAGCACCATCACTTTACCACCAGGCTTAAGCACCCGCGCCATTGACGCCAGTGCTTTCTCTTTGTAGGTGACGTTGCGCAGACCAAAGGCGATGGTGATGCAGTCGAAGGTGTTGTCGGGAAAAGGCAGTGCTTCCGCGTTGGCCTGGACAAACTCGACGTTGCCGGTGATACCGCGATCCATCAGACGATCCCGGCCTACTTTGAGCATGGAGTCGTTGATATCCGCGAGCACAACCTTGCCCTCAGAACCCACTAGCCGGGAAAAACGCATTGTCAGGTCACCGGTGCCGCCGGCAATATCCAATACAGTATTGCCGCGACGGACGCCACTCTGTTCGATGGTCAGGCGTTTCCAGATACGGTGGATACCCCCGGACATCAGATCGTTCATGATGTCGTATTTGCTGGCAACCGAGTGAAAAACGTCGGCAACTTTCGCCTGTTTTTCATCGACTTTTACCTGCTCGAAGCCGAAATGGGTGTTGTCCTGAGATGCTTTCTGGTCTGTCATGGGAAACCTGTAATCTGCATAATTCGCGTTGCCGCATTCTACCTTTGCCACAGGCAATTGTCTTTACTCTTGCATCATCAACTGATCTGGCTAAACAAAATGCTGCTTTCAGCGCAAAACAGCCGCTGACAAAGCGGTTTATCCTTTGGCGATCATATTACCGTGCCGGGTTTTGCCTGCGTCTGCAAGTGCCGCAAGGTAACGGTTCCAGTAAGTCTCGTAATTGCGACCGAGATCGTAGAGATATTCCCAGGTGAACAGACCGCTGTCATGGCCATCATCAAAGATGATTTTCAGGGCATAGTTTCCCGTCGGCTCCAGCCCTTTAATACCCACCAGTTGCTTGCCTGTCTGCAGTGTGCCGTTGCCAATGCCGTGACCACGAACTTCAGCAGACGGCGAGTGAACCCGCAGATACTCAGCGGTCAGCTCATAATGCTCCTGGTCACTGTAAATCAGTTCGAGGGTTTTCGATTTTGCGTGAAGCTTAATATCTTTTGGAAGTGGTGCAGCCATAACAGACTCCGCTGGCGGAGTTGAGGCTCCGCCACATGGGTAGGGTTAAAGGATATAGTGGCTCAGATCTTCATCCTGGCTTAGTTCTGCCAGATAGCGGTCAACATAGGCGCGGTCGACATTGATGGTCAGGCCCGCGTTGTCAGCTGCGGTAAACGAGATCTCTTCCAGCAGTCGTTCCATCATGGTGTGCAGGCGACGGGCACCGATATTCTCGGTTTTTTCATTCACCTGAAAGGCCAGTTCGGCGATCCGGTCGATACCATCCTGAGTATACTCAACGGTGACGCCTTCAGTCGCCAGCAGCGCGCGATACTGCTCGGTCAGTGAGGCGTTTGGCTCGGTGAGAATACGGCGGAAATCGTCCGGTGTCAGTGCTTTCAGTTCCACCCGGATCGGCAGACGGCCCTGAAGTTCCGGAATCAGGTCGGATGGTTTCGACAGATGGAACGCGCCGGAGGCGATAAACAGTATATGGTCAGTTTTGATCATGCCGTATTTGGTCGATACGGTGCTGCCTTCAATCAGCGGCAGCAGGTCGCGCTGTACACCTTCCCGGGAGACGTCAGCGCCCGCGGTCTCGCCGCGCTTGGCGTCCGGCACACCCACCACACAGGCTTCGGCCACCGCCGGGTGGCCATACATGATGGACTCCACCTCGGCAGGCCAGACCTTGAATCCCGAGGCGTTGATCATGCGCTTGAGCCGGTCGACCATGAAGAAATAGCCCTCCTCATCGTAGTAACCCAGATCGCCGGTGCGGAAGAAACGCTTACCATCGATTTCGACGAACGAGGCCTCGGTATCCACGGGTCGATTCCAGTAGCCCAGAGTGACCTGAGGCCCGCAGGAAACGATCTCGCCGGTTTCTCCCACGCCTTTTTCTTCAAGTGTGTCGACATCGATAATCCGGCTGTCAACATCAAATACCGGAATCCCCAGGCATTGCGGTTTAGGGTTGTTACCGGGGTTGATGTGGGTAGCTGCCATGGTTTCAGACAAACCGTATCCTTCGATGTAATCAAGGCCTGTCAGCTTTTTGAGCTTTTCCGCCACCGCAACAGGCATCGCGGCACCACCACCCCCGATCATGTTCAGGCTGCTGATGTCGTAGCTACCCAGCTCCGGGTTTGACAGAAAATCCACCGCCATAGTGACGATATTGGTCCAGCCGGTGACCTTGTAACGCTCAATCAAACGTGCCGCTGTGGTTCTGTCCCAACGGGTCATGATGACAGAAGTGGCACCGCAGAATATGGGACCGTTCATGGAGCCAGTCATGCCGGTTACGTGGAAGAACGGCAGCGTGGATAGCTGAACACTATCCGGAGTGGACAGATTCCAGAATACCCGGTGCACGGCTGTCGCCATCACCGACCGGTGAGTGTGCATGCAGCCCTTGGGTGCCCCGGTGGTACCGGAGCTGTACGGACTAACGGCAAGGTCATCC
>NZ_CAKZLP010000004.1 GCF_937127095.1 uncultured Amphritea sp. | reverse complement strand
GAAAGAATATTAGTCTGGAGTTCAGCCTGCCTGCGAGCAAATGGAATATGAAGGTGGGGTTCTAAGGACGCTTACGTATGTCCGTTCTCATATGCAGTGAAATGAATTCTCATTTGTAGTGAAATCTCACTTATCATGAAATGAAAAAGCAGCCTGATGCTTTTTTTTGATTGAAGGGTGCGTCATAGCAGGTCTGCTTTGTGCCAGAAGCAGAATTTTAGATATTGCTAATGTAGCATCGAATCAGCTAACCAACAGCTCCAAAAGCGGACATTTAATTTAGAACTGTTAAAGAATGAGCATCAAGCATTTGATTACAATTCAAAGGATAGCAGCGTGTGCTTTACATCAAAATCCGACCCGTCCTTTCTGACATGTGTTGTCTGAAATCGTTTGCAAGGCACAGTATCATCTATATCAATCGGCCCAGATTTCAAAGTCCCTTTATCGGAATTTGCTGCTATTGACGCCTCTACCTTTTTCTTTGCATACAGTTCCTGCCCATCCATGACATATCCGAGCATACAGGCCATTGGGAGAAAACGAGAATATTGCTGAGTAATATATCTATTCAAACCTTCGGTCACATAAACTGTTGCCAAAGATGATCTTTTTCCTTTGTGAATGACGTTCAGCCTTTTGCACTCATAAGCCAAATACACATCCCTGTCTTGGTCTATAATAACGGCTATATCTATATACCCTTTACCCTCTACAGCCTCTGTATCTGCGATAGGCTCAAAAGGAACAAACTGCGCCTCGGGCCAGCCAATACGTCTAACAACCGGATCTTTGCATAGTCTATGCACTAGATTGTTAGTAATATCATCTTCCTCAGAGCTTGAACTTAGCGCCTTTCTACACTCTGGCCAATGAACGGCAATTCTCTGTGTGAATCTTTGCTCTACACCTCGAAACCGCTTTATCCACTGAGTCATATTCCCTTGCGACATCTGCAAAACTTAATCCTTCTCTGCGACCAGATATGACTGGATGTCCATTACAATTGCATCTGCATCTTCTAATGCCGAAGATCGCATCCAATGCAATCTACTGAGCGGCTTCACTAGGTAGAGTCTATTTTCTATGAATAATCTAAAATCGGGAATAAGAGTAAAGTTTCCTGGCAACTCTATATTTGCCGAACTAACGAGTTTTTTTATGACTTCTTTCAGATCAAGCTGCTTCTCTTGGTATCCCATCTTCTCATTGTTATTAGAATTGGCTATTGCCAACTCCAGAAGACCAAAGTCTTCACTCTTTCCCAATAGGCAGGCAGTTATACCATCGCTCTGGTCGAGCCAGTTTTCTAATTCCGAAACTAAACTTCGGACGTACTCTTCTCTATTATCTTTGTTAGTGGCTCCCCATATATACGGAACGGTATTTTGATGGGGTTGAGAGGCAGGAATAATGTAGTTTACTGTATCCTCTACAATTGAAATTTCTTCGCCAGAGAGCCCAAAATATTGATACATCAGTGCATCAATTTTCTCCAAACAATGTTGAACTTCATTCTCTGAAGAAAGCATTTTTAATGATTTTTCTTTAAATCCATCAATTATTTGAACAATTTCTTTTTCAATTTCCTTTCCAGAGTCATCCAGCGCTTTCGAAGAAGGAAATGGCAACTTTAGAAGCTCAGATTGTTGAACCTCTGGCCTACCTGAACCAAATGATGCGGTCCCATGAAAAGCAAACCATAGAGCAAGCTTACTATTCAAATAAGCAGTTAAAACTTTGGCCTTTTTGCTTTCGCGCTCGGGAAAAATTACTGCCATCAGTATGTGCTGAAATACCATTGGGCTATCACAATACGCAGCCTTCAATCTCATCTGAGAAGTCCCCACCCCTCTTGAGATTAAAATCTTCTTCTGCCCATATGAAGCTTCAAATCCCTTCCGCCTTACATGTGTTGAAGACCATGGCTTTAGCGTTGGCGCGTTTTGATACAGCATTTCCAGTGACTGAACAGGCAAATATGGATATTTGACTACCTCATCACTTATATGAGGGATTGTTGATGAGCGCCCATCATTAAAGGGCTGAAACCCCTGACCAATAAACCAGCCGACGTCTTTTTCATTCGCTGCGTGATTAGAGCTTTTAAATGGCTTTATAAAATCCCCTAACCTTTCAAAAGAGGACAAATACTTATATAGCTTCTGGTCTACTGGACGCATCCATAATCGAGATTTTAGCGAAAAGTAGTCTTGTTTAATTTCATTCGAGGAAATAGACACACGATCACGACTCGAAATAGTTATATTTCTCTTAAGCTGTAAGTTTAAATCTGCTTTTGGCGTCCAATATTCGATGCTGTAAACGTCTGAAGGCGACGTATTTTCTCCAAATATAACTAAGGCTGTCGGACTTGTGGCTCCTCCAAACAACTGAAAACGCAAATCCGAGAAATTTATAATCCGAGCTATTTTTGCTTTCTCTACAAAAAGCGCTCTGGCATTAAATGACTTGGGGTTATGAAGAAATCCCATTGCTGGCACTAAAAACGAAATCAAACCTCCTTTCTTTACATGATTGAGAGACTTCCATGTAAATGCCCATGCATCCTCATTACCCGGCATTGGACATTGATTGCCTTTACACCACTTGATAGATTTTCGATTTGGATTTCTTCTACTCGCCCAAGGAGGATTTCCAACTATCACATCATATTGATGAGCGGAATCAGATGAGGCTGCAAAGAAATCTTGTTCTATTAAGGTTTTTCCCCATAGATCAGGAAGCATTTTTCCTTTCTTGATCAGCTTTTTTATATCCGGCGGAGAAACTTGCTCTAAAAGAGCAATGTATAATGAAAAAATAGCAACACGTACCGCGCTTCCATTTATATCCCACCCATGAACCCGTTCTAGGATTAGGCATAAATTAGACCATTGTACTGCTTGTACATCTCTAGACTGCTTCCACTGCTCACATAGGAGCTGAAAAGACCTGACCAAAAAAACGCCTGACCCACATGCAGGGTCTAAAAAACGTCCCGATTTTTTAACGGATTCAGAAATACTATCCCAGAGCTGAACCATTACCGTGTCGGCAAGAAACATAGGAGTATAATAAGCACCCAAGTCTCTTCTTTCACTTTCCTTTTCACCTAAAAACCGATCATAAACAGCGCTAATAAGCTCAACAGGTATATATTGAAAGTTATACCCCCAAAAACTCCTTTGGCCACTTTCCATATCTTCGTTGCCTGATCTAAAACGGCACAGTATGTTGAGATGACGTTCTGTTACTTTAACTTTGTTTTTCTTTGGATCAAATGAACTCGGCGAGACAAAAACATTTCCGTTGAAGTCCCTTGCTAGGACTTTAAACAACCGCTCCAAATTGGATGTTTTGCCAGATGAAAGAACATCAATTAGAGAAGAATATTTCCCATTAAAGATAGACTGATAGTATTTATCAGTAATGATGGCTCTATCTTCAAGATATGAAATGAACATGGTCTGCATAAGAAGTGCTTGTGCAGAATCCGTATCCAAATCTTTTACCAATTCATCATGAGATAGAATCAGATTTTTTAGCAGGTAATAATCAACTCGTTCGTTTAGCTTAAAAAATTCCTTATGTTCCTGCCACAGCCTGCCCGTCTCAGCCCCAGAAATAAGGCTCTTTATTCTTAATGTTTTCTCGCTTAATTTAAGGGTTTCAATGAGACAACTACCTTCAAAGTCTTCATCAGAGGTTCGAACAGGCAACTTAGCAAGTGAGAAGAACCTGAGCGTATCGCCCGTAATGACAAGTAAAGCGCTCGCTAAGCCTTGATTCCATAATTTTGCGTGGATTTGCATTACTTCAGCTTGGACATACTGATCTTGAACCAAGTAAGCAAAAGTTGGCACGCCTTGTACACAAAACAGTGCAGACAAACCAATTTTCTCGAACGAATCCCTTATCGCCCCCGCATGAGATGATCCTGCTACAGCATCGCTTGGGAAATATACTTCAGGAGCACTTCTGTTTTCGAAACCAAAGGCTTCGATCCATTCAGAAGGAATTTCAATTTGTCTTTGAGCGCCCATTATCTACCCTCACTTACCACTAAGTGATCAGCGCTAGAGGACGGCATTGCTAATATTAGTTGTCCTTGGGCATCTTCATTTTGCATTTCCATTATGTCAGCACGCAATTCATCTATGACAACTACGAGAGGGATAACAATTAGCACATCTGCACTAATTTGTTTGTTTAGTAATCGTGACGTTGAACAAGTGTTGTTTTTCAAATCAATCAGAAGGATCAGAGGTTCCAACTCATCGAGAGATACGCTGTTACACAAATCAAACAAAGCTTCAGATATGCCAGATAAGCTTCCTATTTTTATTGAGCAAATATCAGTCAAGCGCTTTAGAATCGCTATGGCCAGTATGTCACCTATAAGAAACCTAGCTGAATGACCATTGATCGAAGAAAGTGAAGGCAGTACTGTCTTCCAATGTCTGTATGCTTCAGGGCTAAGACCTACTGCTTTACGTAACTGCCCCGGTGAATATTGCATTGCTATGAATCCATTCTTGTTGTTAACAACAGATTATTATGTTGCTAACAACAAGTCAATACTGATGACTGATGTGGGTCAGACATGGTCGAAAGACAAATGCAATGATGTCAGCTTGGGGTCGGTAAGCGACCTAACAACCCTGAGCCGAGCCAGGCTATTCGTTTAGGTCTGCTCCGTGCCAACAGCGGACATGCTTACCAGTGATTATATGGCGTGGTAGAGGTTTTAGTAATCCCTCAAGAACTTTGCCCCAGCCAATGCGTTATTTCCAAATCGTGCCGTTTACCCAAACGTCGTAGCAATAAATACGGTTTCTACGGTATATTTCTTATCCACTCATGAACTTTAAAGTACCTTGCAAGATGGGAAAGCTTGTAAGGGGAAGCTACGAATCGAGAGAAACAGAATGAATGACGAACCAGAATTAATAAACTCACCGTTGTCACAACAGATATCAAGTGGTGGAAGCACTGTATTGGTAGAAATCTATCGATTAGAAGATGAAAAAGATTGGGCATTAGAAGTTGTTGATGAATTTAATAACTCAACTGTATGGGACGAAACTTTCCCAACTGACAAAGCTGCATTGACAGAAGTAAAGAAAGCAATTTTAGAGGACGGTATACGTTCTCTAATTGGCCCTGAACCTGGTACAGGTTCGTAGTAACAATCACATATAACAAGTTCAGGCACATAGCTAACTCCTGAAGGTTACGAGAGCTTTTCTTGGTCAACTTTTGACATGAAAGCGACTTTAGCAGTCTAGGGTTCTTGTGTTGGCGCGCCTTTTTATAATGAAGATAAATAATGACTAAGAAAAACAATTTAGGTTCGTTGCTGCATAGTGTTATCAATCCTAGTGAAACGTTATGTCGAATAGTGTTTTCTGACGGCAGTGAGACGATGGACTATGTGCCCGATGATGTATTGAAGAATGCTGATGACAATGTTGCTGTTGAGTGGTGGATGGAAGAAGCTGGGGCCGACTATAAGTCAATCCTGGATGGTATTAAATGGGCAGTCCGTGTGGAGCCTAAGATTGAACATTAGACTTTTGAGTGTCTGAACTATCTAGTACGTTCTGAAGTCAGTTACGTGCCAACAGCGCCCACACCCTTGTATGTGCTTAACGTATTCGAAATAATCGTAGGTTTTTTTTTGCGCCCAATGGAATGATTGCTTATGAACAGAATATCTTGTCTAACCCCTTTTCTGGCTTCGGGTAAACGACTCAAAATACATTCAGAGCAAGAAGAATTATCGCAGCAGGAAAGCGACTTAATACCATCATCAGATTATGTGTCTGAAAACATAACGAAGGAAATTGAGACAAATCAGGGTCAAACCAACTTAGCGGGGGGAAAGCTATGATAAGGGTAATATCATCAGAGGAACCTATCACCCCGGAAGAGGGATATTTACCCTTGCCTCCGATAATCTGTCGTCAAGTGAAAATGTCAGAAGAACGCTACGACACGAAATCCTGGGTCACTACGGTCTTAATGCGTTTAAGGCAATTGATAAGGGGAAAGTAGAAGCGGTTGAGGCTTCATATGTCTTTATAAGGTGTTGGCTTATATTCGATTGGTTAACTCCTTGCCGTGATCTTGCCGTTGTTGGCTTCTCGAAGAGGTGCCGGTGAGTGCCCTAACGTCTACTGAGCCAAGTCTGGCTAGTCATTTGGGTCAGCTTTGTGCCAAAAGCGGACGTTAATAAAAGCTACTCGGTTGGCGGGGAAGCGCTTTTCGTAAGGCTTCAAGAGTCTTGCTCCACCCTATATGCTCTTTCCATAAGCATCCATCGATCCAAACGTTGTAGCAATCAATACGGTTACTGCGATATAGTTCAATACGATGGGTAACTGGAGTACCCGTATCGTAGTCTGTAATTTTGATTAACCTGCGCAGCTCAGGTAATTCAGGCGGATATTCAGGATGAATACCATTGATCCTTTTTTCCTCTCTGGCAGCCCTTGCCTTTGCATATTTAGTCACATATTTCTGATACTTACGGCTTCTGCGATACATCTTTTACCCGTCCCTAGATATAAATGTACCTTACAAGGTAGCAAAGCTTGCAAGCTCTGCAAGCTTGTATGGGCTCAATAATAAATTGTTATGCATTCAGGAGGCAACCTTGAAGCTAGAAGAATTACTCTCAATATTTGGTCATTTAATTGATTCAGAAAAAGTGACTAAATTTTTGGCGCAATATGATTCATTCAAAGTTGAAAGGCCATCTGATGGGAGCCAGTATGTAATTTCTGAGGAGCTTGGAGTAGACCTATTATTTCGGCCTGATGATGGCCCGCAGGGAGGGAAATCAAAACATTTAAGAAAATGCCAAAGTGCATTTCTCTATTCACAAGGAAGAGACGATCATGAACAGTACGAGGGTGAAATTCCTTTAGGTTTTGCATTTAGCGATTCTCGTGAAAAAATAATAGAAAATCATAAACCAGAACGTACATGGAAAATTGGCCAAGGCGAAGTCTCCATTGATTTCCCGACTCCCAGCCATGACCGCTGGGCATTCGGCAACTTGCTAGTCTCAGCTCACTACAATAAATCTGGAAAAATAATGTACTTCATCGTGAGTGCAAACAATGCATAATCGGGTAGCCGAGGGTCTCTAACCCTCAGCCCCCACAACACCCTGCATGCGGGTCCGCACAGGGCGTTTCATTTGCCATAGTGAAGTTTGATCCATCCATCACGTAACTCATATAACCCCTGAGACTTTAAATAAGCATTGGATAATGCCTGATTTATCCCCGGTGTTTTTGAACTGCGCCATGGGCCTTTGCTGGTAATGCCACACGCAACTGCTGCCTGAACTCGAACGCCCAGCCTCATCAGGTTTCTGACTTTGGTGCGTGGTTTTCGCCACTGTCGCCAGTAAGCCATTCTGACTCTGCGCCGTATCCAGTGATCCAGATCGACACAGAGTTGATAGCAATTGGCGATGCCAAAGTAATTGATCCAGCCGCGTATAAATTGACTGGTCTTGAAGAGTTGGTATCGCATCGATACACCCCAGTTACGGTTCGTTAATCGTCGAATCTGCTGCTTGAACTTGTGCAGCGTTTTCGCATGCCATTGGATGCGACCTTTCTGGAACGTAAATCCTAGAAATTTGCTATCACTGGTTTTAACGACGTGGCTCTTGGTCGAGTTAACGACCAGCTTTAAACGGTTTTGCAGGTACTGACTGATACTGCGCAATACGCGTTCACCCGCTCGCTGACTCTTTACCACTATCGTAAAGTCGTCGGCGTAGCGGGCGAACTTGTGACCGCGCTTCTCAAGCTCTTTGTCCAAAGGGTCGAGCATGATGTTAGCCAGCAGGGGAGATAATGGGCCTCCCTGAGGAACACCTTCTCGGCTCTCACCATAGAACTGGTTGTCGACAAACCCAGCTCGAAGGTAGAGCTTAATCAACCTGAGTAAACGCTTATCCCTGATCTTACGACCCAGGAGCGTCATCAGCAGGTCATGATTAACCCGGTCAAAGAACTTGGAGAGATCTATGTCCACCGCGATGCGGCGTCCCTCCTTGATAATGCCTTGTACCTGTTTAACCGCTTGCTGCCCATTTCGCCCCGGACGAAAACCAAAACTATGGTTTGAGAACTCCGGGTCGAAGATGGGCGTGAGGACTTGGGAAATGGCTTGCTGGATCACCCGGTCTATGACGGTTGGGATACCCAGTTGGCGTTTACCGCCATCGGGTTTATCTATCTCAACCCGTCTGACCGGTGAAGGGCGATAGCGTCCTGTTTCCAGTTCATTTACCACCCGTTTCCATTCGCCTGATTGTGCCCATGCGGGGAATTCATCAATGGTCATCCCATCCACTCCCGCAGCCCCCTTATTGGCTCGAACTCGCTTCCATGCAGCCTGCAGATTATCTCTTTGCAGTACCTGTTCGAATAGATCATGACTAAAGGCTGGCTTCTTGACACGACGCTGAGTTACGTCACTGCCGGTCGGCATTCGTGTGTTCAAGTGTGACAAGGCTCCTCCTTTTAACAAATGTTCAGGCCTTCACCTTGTCCCAGCCATTACGATGGGCGTTTGGCTACTACGCCGTCTGCTGACTTCTGCTTAATCACTCAACGGATTACCCCGCAGAGCGCTATCGGTTTTCATCCTATTTGCTCAAGCAGGGTGATGAGACCTGCTTGCCGAGCCTGTTGAAACCAGTGGCTGAGAACTGGTAATTTACCGATCGCTGGTTAAGCAGATCTCCCCGGATAAGAGCATGAACTTTCGCTGCACTGCTGCATCATTTACGGTGGCCGTTAGATCACATGGCTTCGTCGTCTTGTGCCAACTCGCCTTCAGCCTACGCCTCATATGATGTTTTTGTTCATCAGCACGCAGTTTTGCTAGCGGCTTCCTCCAGACCGAACCTCGCGGTTAAGCCCTTGCCATTCGCTAGTAGTTAACATCTAATAACGACATAAATCGCTATGGATGGTGACCTTCCTACAGAGGACTTTCACCTCATTAGTTCATGCCCATGCTGGGCGTACACAAGGCCATCAACTTGACCGCCTTACGCTGCGCTTCAGTCGGCAATTTATGGCAACGTTAATGTCCGCTTTGTGTCGAAAGCTGACCGTCGATGTCATTTCATCCTAATTGATAATGCGCTGCTTTCATTTCACGTTAGGTGAGAATTTGTGGGAGGTGGGATTCTCATATTAGTTGAAATATCCAATATTTTCTGGAGTTGTTATTTCACCTTATTTGAGAACGGACAAGGTAGTTGCTTAGCAGATGAAGGAGGAGGATCAAGGGTCAGCCAGGTCTGCCAGCCCTTCGCGTTTTCCCGCCATGCTTACCAGACCACCTCAATATAAGATGTGCATTAAAGCCTTACGGGCATCCACATAGTCAGACCACTTCAATGTAAGATGGACATCAATGAGGCAATCATTCACTTCACCGAAATCTAAAATTCGACCGTTGCCGCTCAGGTTACCGCCGCATAAGTAAATGAACCACTCTGCGAACTGCTGATCAGTGCAGTTTGTACCTCCAGCCTGTAAAGGACGGTATTGCAGCGAGTGATATTCCTGCAATGAACCCGGCTCTGGCTCTTCGATATCCTGAATGAGCGTGACCTCACCCTCCCGGACAACATCAATATTGAGACCTTCAATAAAGGACAGGACCGGTAACGCATTCAATTTAACCTGACGAGCTGTTTCTACTTCATCGAAGTCATTAATTTTGTCACCCAGACCGGTAAAGTCGACAACAGATAATGTTGACCAATTCAGATCTCCAATATAATCCAAAAACGCAGCTTCACGGCTTTCATAACCAGCTCCAGAACAACCTGAATCAAAATCAGCAGGGTTATCCGTCAACCAAGCGCTGAAGCCGCTGACGAATGAGATATTTTTAAGTACAAGATAAGTCATAACTGCCACCTTCCCTATTCCATAATCCACAACACTTGCGCATCCCTATTCCTTTCGATCCCAACTCCATGATCGAAATGAAAGTGCGAACCGACCTGAGTGCCGGATGGTTGAAAATTAAGGGTATCCTGATATAGGGTTGAAACAGGGCTATAAACGCCCTGCATCAACCTCCTGAGCCAGTGTTGATTTTGTTATCGTTTTAGTTCTCTACGAGGACTATAAAGTGCATCATCAACAACGATAAAATCCTTCTTAATCCATTGAGTGACCTGTGCCGGTGCGACTCCCTGCGCTTCCGCGAAGGCTCTCTGCGAGCCTACGAACTCCTCGGAGATGTACTCAACGAGGGTTCTGGCCGCAGGTCTTACTGCTTTTTTCTGCCGATCGCATTCTCAAGAGCTGCGCTATAGTCAAACTCGGCACCAGCTTCAACGAGAATATCAAGTTGAGCCTTAATGCTTTCGTCATCTGTGTATCCTGAATCTTCAGCCGCTTCCCAGGCGTATTGCCCGGCCATAATCTCTGCATCTCGGGTGTCGGTCCCGCCGAAGTAGCCGGATGATTCGCCTCTGTTAGACGAGTTGATGATTTCAACTACTTCTTCGAAGCTGCAAGCTTCAGTGATTGCGTCAGTCATAATCGTGTCCTTTTTCCGTTTGGGCGTCGGCCTCTCGTCAACCCTGAATATAGTATATCACTATACATTAAAATATAAAGCGTTTTACTATATTTTATCCGGCTGACAACAGCAAAATCCGATTTGCATATCAGCTTACCCTTGCATTAAGTCAACGGCTAAATCCGGATACCCAAAATTTTATCTGGTTCAATGTCCACCAGCCAGCAGCTGGTGGACACTGATTTAATTAAGCAGGCTGTAAAGACCGGATACCTAAGCATACGCGGTCCATAAGGGATGTCACATGGGGTAATAAAACGCTTTGCCCTAATCCCTCATGAGCAGTCGAGGGCGCTAGACCTTCCACCAGCTTGAACGGGATCAGCTTTACTGCAGCATGTTCTGCAACTGTCATTAGACGTTGCAGGCCATCAGAACGCTTCCAAAACGCCTCAGTAGATCTTGCCTTAAAATAGCCTTTCCCTGTGGTGCCAACGCTGGTGGATTTTTGGTCGATGAATTGGCGCTTGAACCCCTTCCCGGCCAGCGCATCAGATACCGCTTTCTTCTCCAAGTAATCGTATGCCTTCCAAGATGGGTCATCTGCCGGAACTTCCTCCATAATGTCGCCCATAGTTTGATAAACCTTTTCACACTTAGGCAGATCATCAAGAGTGAATGAATCAGCAACACCTTCGCTGACAGCAACAAAGTAATAGCGGGCGCGGTCTTCTAGTGTCCCAGCATCGGAACCGTCCAGCACAATTTCCATGACCCGGTAACCAATTCGCTGAAGCTCAGAAACAATAAGATGGTATGTGGCAGAGTCCTGAGCCTGTTTCACATTCTCACTGCAAATAATGCTTGGGTTTACACGTTTTACGATTTGCATGAAGCCAAACATAGCCGTTGCAGCATCGGGATGAGCTTCACCAAATGCTAAGTGCAGCTTTGAGCGCCCTGATAACGAAAAGCCTGTGCAAGGAAGCGAAACAGACAGCAGATCTACATGCCCCAGCAGCTCCGGCTCAAGCTCTTCCAGTGATGCAACCACCAGCTGAGTATCGTCGGTAACAGCAGGATTGTTACGAGCCGCCACATCAAGGTACTTACCTTCGATATCGACAACCCAATCGAGTGTAGACAGAATGTCAGCCTTCTTCAGTGACTCATGAACCCCATAAGTTGAGACACCAATACCGGTGCAAAGAGAACCTTCTTTCAGAGTGCGTTTGCCAGCGGCAATTTCACGAAGACGATTTTCACGATCAAATTTCTTTTTCTCTTCATGATGAAGATCAACAAGAATGAGGCCATTCAGAACAGTGATCCGAATGCGGGTGCCCACCGCAGGGAAATCTTTATTCAAGATATCAATGATAGGAAGGACATCACCAGTTGAGCGATTAACGCGACCAGAAACGGTCTTCTGAGAACCTTCTTCCAGCTTAATAGCAATAGACCCAGTGGTTTTATTAACGGTGTATGAGATACCTGCACCTTTTGTAAACCCAGCATCAGCCAAGCGGCGACCTTGTACCCATAAACGCTTACTGCCACGGTGTTCAGCAATAGTCTTATGGATGTAAGTACGGACTTTACTAATCAGATCTGGTTTGAAGTAAGTAGTCATGATGATTGTCCGTTCTCATATGTAGTGAAATGAATTCTCATTTGTAGTGAAATCTCACTTATCATGAAATGAAAAAGCAGCCTTCTGGGCTGCTTAAGTGGCAGGTCTGTTTTGTGTAGCAAAAACAGACACTATCCTAATTTTTTTCATCAACTTCACAGGACTCTAGTAGAGTTTTCGCGTACCTGAGACCGCGCGCCTTCACAAAGCCATCATTAATAATGAATAAAAAAGTGAAGAAAAATATGGTCGAAGCAAGTTCAGAACCAATCCCGAACATATGATTCTTTAAAATTACTGAGCTTTCGCTTGATTCACTAATACCTAGTGCCGACCATATAAAATAAAAGTTTATCACTACACACATAAGTGCAACTAACATACCTATCATACGTATTGCCAGTAAATTACGTGCAAACCCATATGCCACATTATCACGGAAAACAGCGGGATACTTTGTCTTGTCTCGGGTGAACTCTCTAAGAAAATTTATAGCACTTTGGTATTTCAGATCCGAATCAGTCTGATCTTTTATCTCATCGTCTACGTCAGGTAAGTTCAATTCGTCAATTTTGCGATCCAACCACTTGTGATACCGCTGCTTTGTATATTTATCTAAGACTTGATCTCTGTGCCTGAGAATAGTTGTTGTAGGGGGGCCTCCCCAGATAGAAAACAGCTTTTCTTGGCACTTATTTCCCAAGTTAGAAATAAACGTAGAAATAAATGTCATGACACCAAAGCTGATCAATATTGTGAGTGAGCCTCCCAATATGCTTTTTGAACTCGGGCACCAAGCGAGCATTGTCAAAACAAATGGAAGCACCGAAAAAAACGCTGGCATAAACCTCGCGTTGATCGTGTAATAGTCGAAATTTTTTCCAAGCTCTTTTAACATTCAACTCGCACTATGTGCCCTCCGGTATAGGTAAGCATAACGATGGGTAAATCGTAGTTGATTTGCAGTTCTTTCAGAGAATCCTTATCGATTGTTGATGGAGGTGTTGCACTGGTATGACTGTGCCAGGTACCCAAAAATGTTATCTGTCCGTTAGTTCTTTCGTGAATACTCTCGAAGTCTTCAGCGAGGCCTTCCACATTCAAAACAAACTTATCCTTGGTACGCATACTGCCTTTAGGCGAATCCAATAAATAGTTGACGTAGATGGTTTTTGAAAGATGACATACTTGCCCCGCAATAACCCCCCCATTTTCGAGCATTGGTTTATCATTGCTCAGCTCTTCAATTTCTTTAACAACCGATCCCAGAACCCTGACGGTCCAATCAAAGTCGTTATTTTTCGGAATGATTAAAGTTGGTGGAATCTGGTAAGTCGTCCAAACCATATCCAAGGAAGAATGATCTATTGTTCCTACATGCAGGATACCTTCCGGTATATCACTCCTGTTTTTTATATGGGCATTTACTCGGGAAGATATAGCCGCTGACATCAATGAAATATCCATATCATTCATAATTGTTGTCACCGAACCACAGCCTTCTCCAAAGTGATTATGTTGTGGCCCATCCCCACCATACATGGCCCTTTTTATAGGCTCACTGCCAATGCATAACGTATTCACAAAGGAAGCAATATCATCAACTCGTACTGAGCGAGAATTTCCCTCTAGTGCAACAACGCCCATGGTGGATTTACCGTACAACGTTGATTGAATCAGCCTCCCACTAAGTGAGTCACAGTGATGAGACAAATAGTATCGAACAGGTAGCGACGCCGTAGTATCAAGAACATAATCTGTCTTTTTATTGAGCGAAAATCCCGTTTTAGTACCCATAGACTGAATGTCTTTATCTATTGGCCTGGACCCAACATTTAGACTCGACAGTTGCCTGTGCAGCAGCTGAGACTTGCTGAAACATAGACTGCTGAAATTTGGAACAATTAGCCCATGCCTAGCATTATTGTGGCTCCCAAAATAATCGTTATCTACTAGCTCAAACTGATAGCATCCCGTTTTCGCTAAATGAAGCGCAACTTTTGAACCCAGGCTGCCGCAGCCCAGCAGACTAAGATTAACTGGCTTTTCAGCTTTCTCTCCTGATACTGCTTGCAGCAATTGTGGGCAAGTCCGTTCAATCAATTGTGCTGGAAGAACTACTGAGTCATCTGGGATTTTTTCTGCATTATCGAGGCTAAAGAAGACCCGATAAGCGAGAAGCTCCCATGGGCTTTCCGTACCGATCAGGTTAAAGGGACGCTTAACTGCGAAGGCTACCATAAACTCTTCAACTGGGGCTTTATTCTGCCTTTGCATGGACTGGGGGCTCGATATTGTAAGTATATATCTTAACCGAGCATCAAAAGCATGTTGCAAGCCTAAGTCTTTCGCAAACCCTCGTAAGCTCCTAAAATTATGTACAGTTTCAGGCTGATATTCGTCAAAGACCCTTCCATCTTTTGTCCGGAGTAAAATACTAGGAGCGTTGCGAATGGATGTGTTGTTATCAACTCCTAGGTATTTTTTCTTTAGTACAGTATTCGATGTTCCTAAACTAGGTGTTACCAATTCCCCCATAAGTAAGTCATCTGAACTTTCCAAGCGGTAATACCTATAATTGTAGAATTTGACAATATCTGTGCTCGTTTCTAAATCGGTACGAATAGCATGCGTATCAGCGTTAATCAGGCCTTTTGTATTGTCCCTGCGCATATGCTCCCAGCCCTGCACCGGGCAATGCAATTCATCTGCTGCTGCATTGTTTAACCATTGGCTCGCAGCATCAAGTAGCGCTGATAATCCCATACTGTGAAGCAGATCTACTAACGAAGACTCTGAGATACAGGGATATACCAACTCCCCTGGTGTATGGGGGTTGATATGCGGAAGGTTAGTCGTAAAATCCGGCCTTAACCGGGGTGAGGGTGCACTTTGTGGGTAGTCTAAAGGGAAGCACCAATAGACGGTCTCTACTTCCCTAACGCCAGTCCCCGAAATCCCTTGTTTACGAAACATGTTGGGTAGCTTAACCCCCCATTCCGTTTCAACAGTAACAGTATATTGCTCGACAGATACGTCCTTCACTCGTTTTACTGAAGAATAATTGGCTATCTGTTCTATGGCCGTTTGAATGGAGGGAAAAACCTCCGGCTGTTTATTATCCATGGCCAATCGCGTTGCCCGCCCCAGTAAATAATGTTCCAGTAGCCGCAGTCCGTGCAGCTTTCTTGGCAGTGCTTGATGACTCCTCAGAGGTTTTTGTTTCTTCCTGAGGGCCGCTATTTGTTAGCTTATAGGTTAGTACTTCAGGTGTCTTACCATTAGAGGGTTTGTAGTCACTAAGACACTGAAAGGTGCCGTCAGCCCCATCTGTGATGCTTTCATATTCATTCATGGCTTGGTAGTTAGGCGGATCACTCTTATCGTTTTTGATTTCATTGCTGCTTGAAACGATAACTGCACCTTTACGTGCTTCGTTTAATGCAGATTTCGCATCTGCAGAGACTTGTGGGTTATCTGTGTCACTGAAACTGTCATGTGACAAAGTATGCCAAGAGCAATGATGTGGAGCTAAGAGAATGTCATATTGCAATATTTCGGTATTATTCTTGTACTTCCCCCAGAGTACATCCCACACCTCAACGCCGGCATCACCAGCAAGCAATATATAGTTAGATGGGGATGTGTAACCGTGACTGGCAAGCCCCCACTGAATGATGATACTGGAACGGTTTTTATCCGGGCTGGTGTCGTCTTCGAACTCCTCACTAGCAAGTGGTCCCAACACTGTGGCGCTTAGCTCGTTAATGTATACTTCATTGAGGGTGTCTATTACATCCTCGTTTTGATAAACAATATCCAATATATCGTCCGTCTTTCCATCTTCGTCTTCACCAATCAAACGTATACGGTCACCCTGCTTACCGATCTTTTTTTCAGTCTTATACAGTTCGACTCGACGCTTCGCCTCATCTCTGAAAGCGATTGCATCCTTACAAAGACTGTTATTTTTGCTTTTGCGCCGAAAGATCAGGGGAGAAGACCATATCTCTCTGACAAATATCTTGTCGTTTTCACCGTCTCTGGATACCACGTAGTCATCAGGGCTCCCCTGATGAAAGTTCTCCCGAAATCCTCTGATGTGATCCTCGTCCGGGTGGGTAAGAATCAGTACATCCACATAAGGACGCCCTTCATCATCCTTTTCAAGCAGATCATGTAGCGCCGCCAATGCGTCACATTTGTCCTCATCCGACTCCCCATTTTGGCGAATATGCATATCTACCAACACATAGTGATAAATGTTATTGGATGCTATCTTCATAAGTGTCATGTCGCCATTTCCAACAGGAATATGGCTGATTGTTGATTTTTTGCTCATTTTGGCCTCTTAAACGTAACCTAGCGTATAATTTACTTCGATTTTTGGAAGCGGGCGATAAATTGGCCCCTTACTTATATCTACTGCCTACACTCAAAAAGTGGCGATTTTTTTGCCACATTTTTAAAATCACCAGTATTTAGCACATAGGAAGCGCGCAAACAGTGAATACGATGGATATAAGTACTGCGGCCCATTATTCAGCAATCGAGGTACAGGATTTGCTAGATAACCTGGCGGAGCCAGATATTGCCCGATTACTTCAGGTCTACCGCATATTGGGCTGCACCGCCCGAACTGGATTATCAGAGCATGATGTTTTGGGGCAGGTCGTCGTTAAGGCCCTTTCACTAGAACGGCTATGGCCAAGAGACGTCAAAGCCATCAGCTTTTTTATTGAGACCGGGAAAAGTGTTATCAGTAATGAGGAAGAGAAACACTCAAGGTTGATTGTCATACCTGCTGTTGATGAATTATTAGCAGTTGATGACGAATCATTAAGGCCGACAAGCGCTACGGCCAAACTTTCTCATGCGCCTGCCGAAACTAGTATCGAACACTGTCAATCTGAAAATCTTATTACCACCTGGGTTCGAAAGATTCTGCAATTGTTTGAGGACGACCTCGAAGCGGATTGCTTCATCAAGAAAAAGCTGGATGAACAGAAAAAATCCAGGATTTTAATTTTATGCGAATTTACAGATCAGGTTTATCGAAATGTCGAAAAGAGAGTTAAAGATAAGGTGAGAAAACGATTTCCAAATGGACTTCCATGGTGGGAGGTATAGTTATGACATTAGCATTTATCAAACAGATTAATGAGTATGTTATTGATGCAACCTTAGAGGCGAATGACGAAGAAATTCTTGCTTGTGTTGGCAGTGATGGATACCCCTCACTGCGTGATATTCATCGAGCCCAGGCTATGATTAAACAGACTATCAAGGAGCAACGGCAATACAGGCTGTCTCAGCAAAGAGCTGCGTTTCAGGTGTATAAGCAGGAGCAAAAAGCCGCTCTAAATATTTCTCCTAAAAGATCTATTCCTGAAATGCTATCGGATATTGTCGCAGCCATGCAAAACGAGAACAAAGTGCCTGAAGGACTTATTCTTGCTTTTAGGGAACAAGGTCAGGGCGGAAGCGAGGATGATATTGTCAAAATCTGGCAGAACTTAGTGGAGTTGGGTCTTATCGATCCAAATGACACTGGCAGATAACTATGAAATTTAAACGACAGCCAGGCGACATTCTTAAGCAACTAGGAATCTATGAGCCAGAAGATATCGATCTGGATTTAGTAGCTTATTCCCTGAATGCTGATGTTAAACGCGCAGCCTTATCCGATTGCGAAGGCAATATTATAGGTACTGATGAAAAAGCCATCATTACGGTTAACCGCGATGCAGACCCTCGGCGACAGCGTTTTTCACTGGGACATGAACTTGGTCACTGGGTTAATGACCGAGGAAAAAACCTAACTTACCGCTGTGATACTATTGATATGAGACAGCGTAGTATGTCTAAGAACAACTTCAGGCAACAAAAAGAAGTGCGCGCTAATCAATTCTCTGCCGAGTTGATAATGCCCGAACATATCTTTGGGCGATATCTGAATAACCTTGACATCACTACTGAGTCCGTCAACTATCTGGCTAATCAATTTAATGTTTCCCGCACTAGCGCTGCCATTCGTTTTGTAGAAGTAAGCGATTATCCCTGCATGATAGTTTGCTGGGATAAAACTGGTAATAGGCGATGGTTTACCAGAAACCCAATTATGCCAGACTCTATTTGGCCCTACCCCAGGATTATCCGACCGCGCGAAGCCTTTGCGCTCTCAAATGGAGTTGAGGTTGATGCTGACAAATGGATCGATAGCAAAAGATCCGAAGACTATAGTGTTATTGAGAGCGTTTTTTCTAATGGCTATGACATTCTCTCCCTCATCTGGTGGAAGGATGAGTCTCATCTCACTGTTTGCTAGGGCACAATCTAATCAAAGTATTTGAAGTATAAAAATAGAGAGCTCTCGTCCGCTTTATGTCGAAAGATGACCTGGCAGCGGTCACATATTATGGCGACTGTGTGTTCTTCTGTTATTTGTTCTGTGATTTTTACCATAGACGATTCTTTCCTCTCTAACTCTTTAAGTGTATCTGTTATCCACCAAATAGCACTAGATCGAAGAAACTGAACTGATTGCTATTAAGATAATGACTCTAATAACATGCTAACCCGCGTTTCGCGGGTTAGCTGACCACTACAACGTGACAACTACCCCCAAGAGTATAATATTGTTGGCCAGTATTAAGGTACTGTCGAGGATGCTGCTAAGAGTGGCTGGAGATACCAGCCAGCCTGATTAGTTCAGTGCAGAAAGGCTCAGCTTAATTGTCGTCATCTCTCTGGTTTTGATTGCTCTAGGACTCCCTTTGGTATTCCTGAAGATTAGGGTTTAATTGATCTGAGTAATTATCCAGGCTATCCCAATACACATCGTTGTTTGGATTCATACTGTCGCTACGATCATCATTATTCCTCAGGGGGATTACCTCTTTCCTTACTGTCGCTGATTTCTGGTGCTGGTTGCTATAATGAGCAGACCCAATAGGGCTGTTGGTGCGATTGCTCTCTCAAAATTCTCTTTGAGGAGGGTATCCATATCGTCGCGAGCGAGTCGTAGTGAACCAACTGCGATAGCTGCAGCGAATTCTAGGGCGGCCTCTCCAAACTCTTTGTTCGATCTCGTAAAAGTCTTGGATAAAAACTCTTTCATTAACTTGCTTAGATCCGGACTTGCCGAATAGTCCAGCTCTGACGGTAGGCAAGCTCTCAACAGGCAGGCCTGAAGAACTGGGTCGTTGAAACGCAGGAAACATTCAGGTCCAAGTACGACCGATTCATAGCCTGAAGGGCATAAGCGTTTTGTTGGATTCTGATGTTCTCTTGCAGATTGTAAAACTGCGG
The DNA here is from genome assembly GCF_937127095.1 of uncultured Amphritea sp. Classification (GTDB taxonomy): domain Bacteria; phylum Pseudomonadota; class Gammaproteobacteria; order Pseudomonadales; family Balneatricaceae; genus Amphritea. The sequence continues at coordinate 76,491 of NZ_CAKZLP010000004.1, read as the reverse complement.
ACATTGTCAAATACAGTGCACTCGGCTTAACCTCGGAATACTTTTTGGCGATTGTTGAATCCTTCGCAAAAAATAGGAATCCTTCAGAGAGAGATAATGGTTGACCTCGGGGGGAATTGAGAAAACTATTGAAGGCCCCGTTGATTTCGTCTGCAGCTAAGTCTAATGACTGACTAATGATCGAAGTGTCAATGTCGATACTCAGTTCAAGATTATCAGCTACCAATTCCTGTGCTATCGCGCCGAGTTCGGCTAATCGTGTCCAGGTATTGTGCCCGGAGTTGCCTCCGGTAGGCATCTGAATCCAATTCGAGAAACCATAGTTTCGCTCGGTGGGGTTCTTTGTTAGAAAGATCTTTAACTGTGCCCAGGATTCACTAGTCTCTGGAATGCCGACTGGTGTAATAAAATGCCTTGGTACTACTGCATCAATATAACTTCGAAGGTCCCGGCTAATTTCCCGTAGAATTCCACCATTCCTAGAAACAGCTGAGACAACCACGATGCCTGCTGCACCTTTACAGACTAAGTCATCTAAGGTTTCGTAGGACAGCAATCGGATTTTATTGTTATTAGCCAGCCTGCCCTTTAACCGACGAAGGATAGACTTAGCGAGGTGCTGGGATGCCGTATCGTTGGCATGTATTACATGGGTGATACTCAAAGGGAACGACCAGTCAATTTCTTCGTCAAGCCATTTATTGAAGGCTTTGCGCCTAAACACACTAAGGACATCTGACTCTCTTATTTGAAGTAGCTTGGGCTGATGAAAGCCCGGCATAGTCGAGTTAAGTGGCAGTACAGAGAAACCGAAATGTTCGTGGACCTTACTTAACGCGGAGGGGGTATGCGGTATACCGATAATAACTGATCGAGGAGGTTTCGCCTTGGAGGTGAAGTTCTCGCCGATGATTTCAATCTGTGTGCCATCGTCGATGGCAAGGTCTGGAAAGTGAGACCCCATTCTATCGAGAGCCACCATTACATCACCACATCGCCCTTTTGATGTGATATCAATAATGGTTGCAATACAGCTTTCTTCAAACAGCCGGTCACACATAGTTTTGGCCATCCGACCTGAGGTTGAAGCAGATACTATGCAGAAATATGCTTCTGTCGGAGGATTGAGAGTTTCAAGCTCATCGTAGGAATGGAAACTCACAATTTCTGCTTTCCCGTTGCAAAGATCTAATGCTCCTTTTACGTAAGAGTAGATGCCCATGGTATCAATGTAGATTTTCTTGGCATCTTTTAGCTTTTCTCCGTACTTCAATGCGATCTTATAGCTGACGACAAATAACTCAGCTTCATCGCTTGAAATCTCTCGGGTCTGAATGAATAGCTTGTTCTTGTTGCCGGAAGGGTGTTTGAAAACGTGCCCAGACGGGGCCTGATGGATGGCGTTATTCTTTTCTAATAATGAATACACCCCGGAGGTGAGGAGCGAACTGGGTTCTAGTGAAAACGTTCCTTCCTTTGAATTCAGAGCATGTTTGTCGAAACCTGTCTCTTTCCACTCAAGAAAAGTGTACTGCTTAACGAAATCCAAGCCATGCTTCATTCCACGCTTCAACATGTTATCTCTACGGCTATTGTCGGGGCTCAAGGCTTCCCTGAAAACGCTGTATTGACTACTGCTGCCGATAATGTAGACGCAATCTGGAAGAGTGTTGCTAGTTTTTAGTGCTTTTTCGATATCCGAATAAATGTTGTCTGTTGCCAATTTACAATTGTTGTAACAGATTGCGAGTGTTTCGATAGTACCTTGATCAGGGTTATGGTCGGTCTTCCACCAAGTGTAAAATCTTTCCATTATTCAGACCTCAACGGAACTAATATAGATACAACTGCACCCTCTACTGGTGCTAGAGGTGAGTTGCTCCAATCTTCAAAATCGAAGAGGTCACGTTGAGTATCTTCTTTGCTGAAAGCGTTAAAGATTGATAGTCTTCCAGACCGAATACGCATAAGCCCACCTACCTTCTTTAACTCATTGAGTACAGAAGGAAGTCCCTCTCCTGCTGCGTTTTGGGGCTTGGATGTTGCCTTATGTTTAAGACACTTCAGCAGGTGGGCTCGCTCTTCTTCTAATGTCATTTCATTAACAGTGCTTCCCGTAAAGCGACTAACAAGTCCGGGGCCTGAGTCGAAGTAGCTCACCTCAAACATACGAAGACTGGCTATTCCTGACTCAGTCGTACCCGACTCCTTATCCCAATAATTTTTGAGCTGTGTGTTACCTGAAAAGTCCTCTGAAAACAGCTTCTCACTTAAGCGCGACCAGCCGAATATCATGCCTTCAATATGAGCTAGATAAGGTTTCCCTGTGTGATCTGTAACCGCATGCTCTTGCGTGTTTTTTATCAATTCGGTGGAAAATAAGCTTAATGACGATAGTAGGGATTCTGGAACCTTTTCTTGGCTTTGCTGGTTGATGAACCTGGCTAGTGTATGCATGGTTTGGCACATTTCAGTGGGCTCTTTGACGATACCGCGTGCAGAGAAAAGAGGACGCAAGTACTGTACCTTTGACCCAGAGACGCAGATCAAATCTAAAGTTCTTCCGTGAATGACTTTGTCAAACATCTCAGCATCAGTTGCTTGCATTTTCTCTGTTGCTTCTCTAAACACATCTCTTCGGTCGATGATAGTTTTACCCACCTTGATACCCCGGGCAATTCGTGTCGCTGCGATGCCCGGGGAGTAACTACAAACACTTTCGATTGCCGCTTCTTCAGAAGCATTGGGGTGAATTTCAAGTAAACTAGGCTCTAAGAGCTGGCGAGCCAGTGTTACGAACATTTGCAACCTGGAAGCATCATGCATGGGGCTGTGACGGGCCTTTAAGCTAACAAGGGGGAAGACAAACTTATTTTCCTTAGTCGTGTCAGCCTCAATCTTTGAAAGTAGCCGTTCGATTTCGATCAAACTGCGGCAATTACCTGTGTATACTGTTGCCAAACTATCACCTCAATTGAAGATTATTTTTTAGGGGCATACTCAGCAAGTAGCTCTCGTATACGTGGCTCAGGTTTCCAATAATTAGGTCCCTTAAGGAATTTTCCGTTTTCGTCATATATGGGTTTGCCGTCTGCACCGAGCTTACTTTCGTTGCTGTCCATGATGATGTCCAACACCTCTTCAAGGGGGATGCCATATTTCATTGCTTCAGACCGGCAATACACGATAATATCGCCCAGCAGATCGGCGATTGCCACCTGGACTTCGATCTCGCTTGCATCTCTATGGATCTGATTTACGATATCATCTATTTCGGCTACTTCGTCCAAAAGTGTCTTCTTGAACTTCAGTAAACGGTCATCAGTACCTTCAAATAGATGTGGGGTGTCATGAACTGGAAGCTTGTACATCTCATTCATGGTTTGAATGCGATCTCGGAACGCTTTAGACATCTCTGGTTTTCCTATAGGTTTGCTGTGAGGAGTTATCGGTACACAGCTGTTCATATCTACCGGTTTTCGCTTCAGCGTTCATGTTAATCCATTGGGCTAAGTAGGTCACAATAGATGAGCTTCTGGCCCTTAGGGGGAACGTGTAAAGCACTTAGTAGACTCCTCCCCGTCGCTTGTTTGGTGCAACTTGTAGTGGTCTAATGTCTCCTTCGTGTATCAAAATAGGTGAGATGTACTGCATTGCGATCACGCGCATTCCAATCTAAATGAATAGCCACTGGTTCTCTAGACACTGTCGAAGGTTAAACCTATTTTATCTATCCTGTATGACATAAAGTCAATCCCTGCAATAGATACCTCAAGTATGATATTTGGTGGGGCCAGGCTATTTAGATCTGTTATCTTTGAAAGACTAGTCCACCTTTTCTCTCTAGTGAGATTTCAAAGTTGTTGGGATATAGCCTTATCAGACCGCATGGCTGTCTTAATTGACAGCCACCTATCAGCCGCATATTTGTGAACAATGTCCCTGAAATCTACATCTAGCCATTCGTTTTCGGAAGATTGTTTTAAAAGAAGAACTCATCCGGTGCTCTCTTTTATCCTTAGGAGAGTAACTTGATATCCATCTTTCTGAGTAAAAGTTTGCTCTTCCAGTGAGATATGATCATTTCCTGGTTCTAGCCAGCAAGACGGGTCAACTGATTGGATGTGAGAGATGGAGTCTTCATTTTGGCTAAAGCGAATTGCTTGAGAACTATCAGGTAGCCTATCCCCTCTTTTAAGAGGAATTTTCGGAGTAAATAGATTCCTGTTTCTCCAGCAATACCTCACAATCCCTTTATGAGAATACACAAGAGCAAATGGATAGTTGCTGCTGAGTGCACACTTGTTAGACATAGCTTCAAAGCTTACGCCAAAGGTAATGCTAATATCACAAAGTAATTCGATATCCGGTAAAGAGCTATTTATTGAGGAGGCTACAAAGCTATCAGGCATCAACAGTCGTTGTGCAAATTCATTAGCTTCTGTTTCAGCTTTAGCGTTGCTTGAGGCGCTACTTCCTTCTTTGATATTCGAGGCTAAGCAGCTTTGATTAGCACCATGATGTAATAACAGGAAATGACCTAGCTCATGGCCAATAGTGAATCGCTTACGACCTATTGGTCCTGACGTGTGATGTAAAATAATCCCTGTATTTTTCTCTTCATCAGCAACGAGCATACCACCTATGCTCGCTAGGTCTCTTTCGATAATGTCTTTGATACCCGTTGCTTTTGCAATCTCACAAACAGGGATTGGTGGCATTAACGTTGGACATTGCCTGAAAATTTCATTCACTATATCTTCAGGGGTAAAGCAATCCGCAAGATCCATGCGGTCAAGAGTTATCATCCTTATCTTGCTTCCTTTCATTTAAGACGCTAACGGCGAATTCAACAGCCTGTTCTACTACTTTCCAATCTGAATCAGACATGCTTTCGGGGTTAAGCTTTCTCATCAAAGCGGTATAACGTACATCCTCAGATTCCTGGGTGACACCAGCTAGATAATCTAATGTTACATCGTAATACTCAGCAAGCTTTTTTAGTAGCTCTAAAGACGGGTTCTTAGTCTTTCCTTTCTCAAGCTCCCACACGTGGGGCTTGGATACACCTAGTGCATCCGCTACTGCTTGAAGTGATGCCTTCTTCTCTGCTCTTAATTCCCTTAAGCGTACAGCCAGTGACATGTCTATTCCCTCCAAATTCATATCGATCCGTATGATATATCTAACAATAGCGCATGGATAGATCTTGACAAGGATTATTAAAACCATTTAGTCTAAAAAGCGTTAGATTAATCCATACATTGGGTTTTTTATAGTTTTACGATTTGGGTTTGATTTTCGATGATCTGTAATACCCTCAGGAGTAATAAACCATGCAAGTAGATATGCATTACTATGGGACATACGCTATGGCACGTGCTGCAGGACTTAATGAAGAGGCCTGCCAAATCATCGCTTATGCCTCTCAATACGTTGATGACAACGCCTTTGATGATGAGGTTGATTTTGAAGATGGGGCCAGGATTGATTCGGAATCGACAGCCCATCATCCAGTAAACTTTAAGAATGTCGGAAAACTTGACCCTCAAGATCAGCGCCGGGTTTGGGTTCCATTTCATTTTTTTCCTGGCAATGAAGGCGATGAATATACTCAGCAGCTCAAGTGCACGAAAAACAGCCTGATTGCACAAGAGATGGTATCTAATCACCTTTCTTGCTGTACTAGCGAGTTTGGTCTCCATTTGGCTGGAATTACAGCTCATGTATATGCAGATACTTTCTCTCATTATGGTTTTTCTGGTGTCAGTTCACGAGGAAACAAAGTCCATCAAGAAAGTTTTGAGTTGGATGAGAACTTAGAGCCAGAGATAAAAGATTATATTCTCAGTAAAGCACAGGGATTCTTTGATTCTCGGTATGAATTATTTCCGAATATAAAGAAATCGTTAGCAGAGCTATTTGAGCAGAGTCAGGCTAATATCGCTGAGTTTGGTGGTGCTTTAGGTCACGGTTCTGTTGCTACTTATCCCGATCGTCCCTACTTGTCTTGGCGGTTTAACTATGAGGATGAAGGGCGAACTGACAGCGGTTGGCGCCACAATCAAGAAACTTTTCTTGAGGCTTGCCAAGAGCTTCATTGTTTTTTTTCCCATATAGCAAAAGAGCGTCCTGAGTACGCTAGCGCTAAGTCACTTAGCTTCTCTGATATAGAACCTCGGGTTAAAGAAATTCTTGCAGTACAAAAACCAAAGCAGGGTCGTATTGATGCATGGCAGTGTGCGGCGAGAGCTGGTGCATTTGGCGAAAAGACTGAAATCCCTCCATATTCATCACAAGTTTGGTCTAACGAGTGGGAAGCGTTGAAGCTCCCTTCTACTAAGAGTGATCAGGCAAATAAAGCAAACATTTATAAGTTCTATCGTGCTGCAGCCTATCACCGAGTCTATGTACTACGTGATCTGTTACCAAAGCATGGATTAGTTGTGAACTGAAACTTTCAATTTTATAGGTGTGTATATGGATCGTATTCTGGAATTTATGTTCTTTTTTGTTCATTCAAGAAGAGCGCTTACCGCCCTCTTTTTTGGGATTGTCTTTTTCATAGGCATTAACATAGTTGGAGATACTCTGGTTTCCAGAATCAATGGAAGTGGCGTGATGGCCGTGTTCTTTGAGAGAGTTGCTGAGATCCTTGGTCATCGTTATGACAGGCTTGCTTGGATCGCTCTTTTTTCGTTTCTATTTTTGGCCGTGAAGCTTTCGATTAGCGATAAAAAACGCTTCCTAGGTACGTTCTGAAGAGGCTTTAGAGGGATTTAAGAAATGAAACAGATAAGCATAGCTGTGAGTTTTTGTGCATTTATGGCCAGCATAATGGTCTTGCCAGGGTGCTCTTCGGTTGCTGATTATCAACAGCCAATAACTGAACTGAATGAGTCAATGAATTATTCGGTTGCAACAATCGAGCAAATCGACAGTGAGCTTACTGCTGCTCAAAATAAGCGGTGGCGTGAACTAATTAGTAAAGAAGAGGCTTTTCTGCTTGAGGCTGAAGATAGTTGTGCCTTAGGGACGAAGTTATGTTCTGTAGTTGTGATAGCTAAAGGTAGCGATAAAGAGCAGGTTTTTCCGGTTACATCGATGATGCCTAATGCAGCTGAAGCATTATCAGGCTTGAAGGGGTACACGGAAGGATTAAAGGCAATTGTTGATGCAGACACTGCAGCGTCAATCATTTCCAGTGCTAATGCAGCATTAGCAAGCGCATCAAAAATCGAATTGGAGATAGCGAAAGCTAATGGCCGTAGCTCTGCAGCTTCGACTATCGAAGCTTATTCTTCCCCTCTCTCTAACTCTTTCAGCTGGCTAATTAGTCAATACATTGATCGTGGGAAGGTGAAAGCACTTGCTGTAGCAACAAAACGAGCTCAACCAGCTATTGAAAGTTTAGCTAACTATTATGATATAGCAGCTTCAGTTTCTGCTTCTCTGAAAGCTTCAGAAGCGTTAGATAACTTTCTAAAGGCTCAGTCCATATTTGATGACTCGAGTGTGAAGAATAATCAGGAAATCAATCAGTATCTGGCAGCTGCAAGTAGTTATGACACTGTTTTGAAAGCGGGTTCAAGCGAGCCCATGAAAAAATTTCTGATAGCTCATACCGCTTTGAACAATGCGCTAAATGGTAGTGAGAATGTTTCACTAGCGGATGCTATTGCAGCCATAAAAGAGTTTAAGAAGCACAGCGAGGACTTTAAAGGTCTCGTTGAAGCGTTTATCCAAGTCGCAAAGGAAAAGGAAACTAACTAATGGCTACGATCGAAGAAGTAGGTAAGGACTTTCTTGCGCAGAGAGCTGAATTTGATGCGCTTGATCAGCTATTAGCTAAGGAAAGACGAGCGATTCAGAAGAAATCGATTAAGGCCGGTGGCTCTATGGGGGCCGCTGACCAAATGCGCCTTAAGGAAATAGGATCGACGAGGCATGAACTTGCTGAAGCGTTAGAGATTTTCTCCTTGGTTACGTTAGAAAAACTGGAACAGTCAGAAGATGTAAAGCAGCTGGAGTTAGAGATTGCACGAGTAAATGAGATGTTGAAAGACGATCTTCAGTCTCTTGAACAGTTAGTCGATTATGCAGATAAAGCTGCTAAGGTAGCAACAGGTCTTGCATCGGTAGCTGGAAAAGTTTCGGATTTAGTGGTTTAAATGGAATGTATGTAAGTGATTACTGCTATTGCATGCTAAATGAGAATGCGCTGTTTTCATTTCACGTTAGCTGAGAATTTGTGGGAGATGGGATTCTCATATTAGTTGAAATATCCAATGTTTTCTGGAGCTGTTATTTCACCTTATATGAGAACGGACAATGATGCTCTCTCTATTCCTTGATTCTATAACTGATATTATAGGTGATATAATACCTATTATCTACTAATATCTTCATAATTTAGAATAAATATTACCTTTACGCGAGCTTATTTAGTGGATATAGTACCGGTATATTCAAATAAACCGGAGTTGGTTATGGATAGCAGAATTCCACATCATATTTTTTCTAGTGCCAGATCCCGAGTTTGCTGCAGTTCAGTAACCATCTGGATCGCAAAACCGACAAGCTGTTTGAAACCGGGCCTTATGCGTTCACATATGAGGGTAAGCGTTACATTGTTCTCGGTGTTTGCTGGCACTACTTTGCTACGACCAAGATCCACGCTTATGAAATCGTACCCTCTGAATTGTGGGCCGGTGAAAAGCACAACGGCAGAAATGGTAGCTACTCCCATACCGGGCTAACGGTTAAATACCTGGGAGAGGAATCGGTTTTAGGGAACGAAGTTGTGTTTGGGAGTTTTCTTCCCGATACCGTACACAAGGTAAACATTTCTGAAGCGGCTCAGGTTTATACCACAAGTAATACAGACGGTTTTTCCCTATACGAAAACAAGATTTGCGTTCATGAGTCTTCAGACGGGACGCTGAAATTCTTCTTCCGATATGAGAACGGTGAAATCGGTCATGAAAGGATCGGAAGCCTGAACGAGTTGGAGGTGTGTATTAACCCGTCACCCTCACAGGTAATGACAGCGGCAGATCAGGGCGATCTATTTTGAAGAGATGAAAAGGTGGGCAGAGAATCCTACCTCTCTGCCCTGCCAGAACACTACGCGAGGGGCAATGCTCCGGCCCTTCGATAATACCGAATTACAACGATTAATCCAAAGGTAATGATATGACTGACCTATTCGGCACCAGCCTCCCAGCTCAACAACATCCAGTATTGGAACTGAAAGAGCTGGTGGAGCGTGATCAAGGTAAAGCGGCCCTTAAATTCCTGGCCTCTCTCAATAAAAAAGCCCTTCATGACACGCTCCTTATCGCGGGTCTCACCATTATTGGCCACTCCTCTAAAGAATGGCTCTATTACTGCCAAGGAAGCCTTCTGAGAGCCATACAGGACCACCAGCTGCCACGTTCAAGCGATAGCATTCACTCTCTACTACTCACCATTGATCAATGATTAGGTAGCCATGAATATTATCGAAGCACACTCAGACGACTTGTGTGAGAAATGTGGGGCTGTGATGGATATGACTCGCACTCGGTACGAAGAAGACGGGTACGACTATCTCCAGTGGATATGCAGAAACGAAACGACCTGCGGCGAGATCTCTGATCGTCATGAATATCACGAAGAGTGAATAAAAAAGGAGACCCGAAGGTCTCCTTATAGGTTTCGCGTTAGCTAACCTTGTCTTCCGTCAGCATCTTCTTGATGTAATAGCAAGCCATCGCACCATATCCAATGATTCCAAGAAGAACCTTTATCGTTACTAAAGTAACCATATTCAGACTCCAAAGAGCCCACCCAAGCCGTACACACTGGTCTGTAAAGCTAGGTATCGAATCAAAAACCCCCAGGGTGGTGTAGTTTATGAACCCCTACTATCTATGACCAGTACAACAGTTCTCACGCTGCTGGTTATAGGGAATGAATTCTTTGAGTAACTCATAAACTACTTTTGATTACGAAGTTGTTCTATGTACTGGTCAACTCCAACCGGACACCTTTTTTTGTAAATTTTCAAAGTTGACCGGAGATAAACTTCCGTTCGCCGTATGAAGCCTTTCCAGATTGTAATATCTCATGTACTTAACCACATCCTGCCTCATATGCTCTCGCGTTGGCTGGTTAACCTTCAGTATCCAGTCATGCTTTAAGCTACCAAAGAAGCGCTCAACGACTGCATTATCCCAGCAGGCTCCAACGTCACCCATAGATGAACGGAGGCCGTAGCTTTTCAGCAAGCGCCGGTGCTGTTTGCTGGTATATTGTGAACCTCGGTCACTGTGAAAGACCAAGCCCTGTTTCGGCTGACGCAGATTAACTGCTTTCATCAACGCTCTGCAAACCAGGTCAGCACTCATGCGCTTATCAATATGCCAGCCCACAATACGACGTGAGTACAAGTCCATCACGATCGCAAGATACATCCACCCCTCCGCAGTTCTGAGATACGTGATATCGCCAGCCCAAACCTCATTCGGAGCAACCGGGTTAAAATTCTGGTTCAGCAGGTTGTCAGCCACCTGATCGCTATGTCTGCGTTTAGTCGTTACCTTGTAAGCGGTACGCTGCTTAACCTGTAATTTCAGTTTACGCATGAGTGTGCGGGTGCGATAACGTCCAATTCTAAAGCCGTCTTCACGTAGCTTTTTCGCCAGCTCTCGACTGCCCAGGCTCTCTCGGCTAGCCCTAAACAACTCTTTGACTCTGCGATACAAGTGCAGAGTATCAGCGCTGATGACCTTCGCTGGCCGTTTACACCAGCTGTAATATGCGGAGCTGCTCACTCTCATTACACGGCACAGAACACGTACTGGATAGATCGCGGCTTGGCGCTGAACGAAGCGATACTTTACTTCATTTCTTTTGCGAAGAAGGCTGAAGCCTTTTTTAAAATCTCTTTCTCCATACGCAGCTCTTTATTTTCTTTGCGCAGGCGTTTTAGCTCTTCTCGTTCATCCTCGGCCAGCGTCTGTCCTTGTTGCTGCTCTTCAAACTGCTGTTTCCAGCGATAGAGCATATTGGCCGCAATACCCAGTGATTTAGCAGCTTCAGGCACTGAGTAACCTTGGCCAATGACCAGCGCAACAGCTTCTTCTTTGAACTCTTTCGGGTATTGCTTGTAACTACGTTTCTGTCCCATTCCTACACCTCAATGTTTGACGTTTATAGTCTCTCATTAAAGTGTCCGGTGTCATTAGACCATTACACTAGTATAAATGTTAAAAGATGAAATGTATCAATAACTTATGAAAAATTTAAACTTTTTTAACCTTCGATAAAAAATGAAATAAAATGCTATTTCTAACAAGTCCATGACATACGATGCACTTCATCAAAAAGGAATGAAAAACAAATATATTTGACTTGTTTTGCTCTTTTCAAATACGATGAGTATGTCGAATCAAAAACCTCCGGGTTTGTCAGATAGATTTCTCACTCCATCTGACGCGAATAAGCCGCTTTCTGAGCGGCTTTTTTGTGCCTGGCGTTTGTGATCTATGTGTTCCGATAGCTGGTGGACCATAGTTGAGCCACCAGCTACCACGCAATTCATTAGGGTACTAGGTGAATGCCGTTGAATTGCGCCGTAAGCCACTTATCATCCAGCATGGTTTCAAGCACTTCTTTGGGCAATTCTTTCCAGGTGCACCCGCCTAACAGCAACTTCCATGCTAATAGCCTCGCAACCCCCATAACAGATAGACGCTTAATATGATCAGCGTCTTTAATCACATTACCGCCGTGATAGGTAACGTACCGATCTTCAAACCCGGCCTGGGAGACTACTTTAACGATAGAGACCGAGGCATTACCTTTGTCATCTTTTTGGGTGGAATGCGTCTTTGAGTACACGGTATAACCGTTTTCCAAAGCACTGCGTAAAACGGGAACCAGCTCTTTAAAGACGCATTGGGGTTCGATTTGAACCTCTTTGAAAGCAGCGGCGTTTCCAGACTTGTTCGTTAAGTATGCCATACCACCGGTGAGCCGATGATTTCCAATTTTACAAACTACCGCTCCACCATATGCCTTGAGTTCTAAAATACCCCCGCCACCAGCCGGGAATCTTCTATCCCGAATAGGATTTTCAAAGTAATGATACACTGACCTTTGAGGGTCTATATCTTGCCAGTTCTCGCAGGTTAACCCACTAACCGCTTCCTTCCATGTTGCGTTTTTACTGTAAAACCCTTTATGGTTAAGCGCTACAATAGAGTTTGCGGGGATGTTTGCATAAAACGGCCCAGAGAGGTTACTAAATAACTTTTCCGTTCTTTCCCCATCAATGAAATTAACCAAACCGAGATCATCAGCTTTTTCGCCCCACATATGAAGATCATCAGGTACTGTGTAAACCTTATTATCCAGTACTGCAGCTGTAGAGTTAGCCGCATATTTTCTAAGATCTTTCGCAATTTTCCGGGAACTCTGTCCCCGATAAGCCGAAGGGTTTTCATCACCCGGACATTTAAGACCAAACCTACGGCGTAGACATATATAAAAACTCATAATCCTTTCTTTCATTACAAGATCCCTTAACAACATAACTGGTCAATATAACCAGCAATCATACAGCGATCAGCTTCTGACAACTCGAATGTCTTACGCTCAATAAATACCGGTATAGAAGTTAGATTGGTGATAGAGCCAACATGCAGGCAGCAGTTATCGTTGCGATACACCACCCTCACTTCTGAAGGCCATTGGTCAAAACCCAGCTGCATACCGCACTCCCCTACTTCGCCTACCGGCGGATTCATCAGTTCGGAGACTTTCATACGCAGACCATAGTTACGGGTGATGTGTTGAAGACCCAGCTCCCCGTCACGAATCCGGTGAATTCGGAGCGCTGCTTTTTCAGGGTTACAGATCCGCCAGTTGCTAAAGTACAATCCGGCACCATCAGGAGTGTTCACCTCCCGAGCGGCGTAAACGGCAGCGAACAACTGCCGCCACGTTTTGGCACCGGCAACCTTCTGACCCAACTCAGTATCTTCAAACATGCAACGCCCACCCGACTAGAATATAAAACCCGCACTGGGCGGGTTTACTCAAAACACCAATCAGCAGCCTACTCCTGAGCAAGCGCTAGAAACTTTTTAAACAGCTCTACAGCATCTGAATGATCCATTGAATACTGGTGATCAGCTTCTGGCCGGTCGTAGAAGTCCTCTAACATCGCCGGTACCGCTTCAAAGTCCCAGCAACCAAATTTCTCTTCAAGCGCTTCAGACAGACCGTCAGTAGTAAGCTTGCTGACTTCTATGTAAGCACTATTAAAACTTTCCCCTATTTCAGCAATACGATCACGCCATTCATGCGAACCATTAGCAGAGCGGTACGCCTCAGAGCAACGGCGAAAGTTGCCTTCGCACTCGTAGAAGTGTTCAAGCACAATCAGGGAATCTGTTATTAAACTCATCGTTCAATCCTCGCATTAACTTAAATAATCAGGTTGGGTAGGACAACCTTTCAACAATTTAATTATAGGTATTATACACCCTGTTTACAACTTATAATTACCATAAACAGGTAATTAAATCTATTTTAACTAGTTTGCGGCCTTGCAGCTGTGTACTCATGTGGGGATCTTACCGCCCCCTGAGTTACGGGAATTTGAACAACTCAAAGCCGGTTAAGGAATGAGTATGCCATCGAGTAAAGAAGACCGTTTAGCTATCTATCAGGGATGTTATGAGGAGCTGGGACTAGAGAGTGCGGAGCTGGCCCGGTTACTGAACCTGGGGGAGCTAACACGGTCTCACCGGCATAAGGTGGATGACAAGGTGAATGGCCGCGAAGGCCGCGGCATTACCAAAACTGAAGCCTTGTTAATGCAGGTACTGTGTGAACTGGCCAAACAGGGAGTCAAGCTGGAAACAATCCAGTTTGATGAAACAGGGCGCATTACTCACTTCCCTAAATCCTAATTCGATCAAAACGCCCCGTTTCGTCCCGGGCGTTTTTCTTATGCTCTTGGTGAATCAAAACTATGCGCCAGGTGCAGCACTTCACCACCTTGTAGATTCAGGCATGTTTAGCTTATTCAAAGGCTCTCACAGCAGCGACACCCGCATTTTGAGAATAAGCAATGCAATCCCCTCCCCCGCACCAAAACGATCCTGAGCAGCTGGTGGAGATCCTGGAGGAGCGAGGTCTCTGACATAAAACCACCCCGGCTTTTCTTAAAATCCGACCACCAGCACATAAAATACCTATTTATGCGTTTTTTACCTTGTTTTTAGAACATATATTACCTATATTAAATAGACACACCGACCGATCCTACCCGGTCTATCAAAATTAAAGCGAGGGCACAAAGCTATGATGACGCTAGTTAAAGGTAATACGCAGGTTTATGACGTTTGCATGGTAGATGTTGTAGGCGACTACGACACGCCAGACGAAGTCACTGAATGGGAATGGGTAGAAGAGAAAGCAAGCTACAAGCATACCCAGAATGGAAGTCATGGCATTTGGGAATTCTTGCTAAACGTATCCGTTATTGAAAATGAGTCTAACGACAACGATATCCCTGAGCGATTAAAGCCTGTTATACAAAACGCTCTTGAACAGAACTGTAGCTACATTCTCTTTCATCAAGGCACTTAACCTTACTGATCGTCCTACCCGATCACCTTATTCTCTGCGAGGACAACACCATGAAACTGGTCAATCAAGAATACTTAGTCACTAAGCTCAAACGAGAGCACTCGGATAGCCTGGATATCATTAAACAGTTAGTGCAGCTGATAGATTTAGATATCCGTCATCAGACTGGGGCTAATCCTGAACTGAAATCAGAATTTTGCCTGTCTGGTTTTGAGCAGCATGTAATTGGCGGCTTAAACAAACTGATAGACAGTCAAGCAACTACTATTGAGACTGATCATTACCTCTGCGTTATGAGTCGTGTCTTTCAAGAGCTGGGATTCAGTAAAGGAAACGTTCATTCAATAGACGCTCCTATCAAAGCAGCCATTCCAATCCTGGAAGAGCCGGAGGCCTACCCTCACGGCTCTACTCTAAAGATCCTTCATATGGATGGGCTAACCGTTGGATACGCGCACGATGGCGGTGACGGCAAGCTGCTGAGTAGCTATGGCCGGAGAGAGTTAAACCGGGATGAGTGGTCTATCATCGAAACGTGTAGCGAATTCAAACCAGAGCATCTGGATTTCGGTATGAAAGTTACAACCTCTGAACCGGATGGCGACTCAAATTATGTTACCGCATTTACCGGTATCGTGACTGAGATTCACCCACGATCAGTATGTCTGTTTACTGGTAAGTCTCACCACGATGTTAAGTACTCTGAAATAGCACGAATCAACTTGAAAGGGGTCTTAAAAAAGGCTGATCAGCTGTTCATGAGTTATTTAAAACCTGGGACCACCGGTGATGTAAACCGTCCTGATCATACAGACGCACCTCATAGTGAAAAATTCACCGGAAAAGTTACAGAGGTGTTTCCGGGATATGTGGCTGTACTTCACCCTGACGGTCACAAGATGGATATCTTATTCGATGAAATTGTGAGTTTTAGGCTGTAACAACACTCGGATACTGATTTTGAATTACAGGCCGATCCTACCCGGCCTATCCCTTTTTTTGCGAGGAACAATCATGGAACACCCAATAAAAGAACATGCGCAGGCGATCCAAGAGCGGGAGTACCCTGCTGGTGGGCTCAACACCCTAAAAGAATTTGTGCATGTAGCTACGATTGAGAAGATAGCCACAAAGGAGAAGGTCACCATTAAAGTTAAAGGTGACTTTGGGGCGTTTCGCTCTCTATTGGAAGCCTTGATTCACCTGGACGAACAGATCGCATGGGACGTTAAAAAAACGGATGCTGACTACAACGATGATGCGTACACGTTAGCACTGCCAGGGGATCAACTTTTGCTGGTGGACCGGATAAGAATTATTGCAGCCGCAATGGAAAGTGATCGGCAGTTTTCAGCAAGCGTGAAGGATGGAATGGTAGATGTTTGGTTTTCACTCAAGAATGAGGAATTTGAAGACTACATCATTGTTCCAGAGCCAATATCCCGTGCGGGGTCTGGGACATTGAGCGCGTTCATTGATAACATTGTCGAGGGCTTGGATCGCAAAGGATTCCAGTCAATCGGTTATACACAAACATGGTAATGGGACAGAAGCATATGCAATTAGCACCGGCCAGATATTATACACCTACCGGAGTGTTAAACGTCTGTAGTGGCTTTGCAACGGTTTCTAAACGCCTAAAGGAACAGACTCGGTTTCGTGTTCTCGTTGGCAAGCAACGATACACATCATCCCTAACAGGTTCAGATGGATTAGAAGAGCTGAAAAATTTACTGCTGGCTGACGGTTTAAAGCTCCCGTCTTTGTTCGGGAAGATAGAGCCTTTGGCTCTGCCGAATATAACAATCTCAGAGAGTTCTGTAATTGCCAAAATAGCGCAAACTCAGGAAATACCGGAGACGAGGCTAACGTTCCAATATCGAGATAGCTACGGGTCATTTAATCGTGCAGTGAAAAATGCACAGACAGCCATTAATTTACATCGGTCCTATCGTACTCTCGTCAACAAACAGCAGAACATGATTGAAAATAGTATTACTACTTTACGCGCAGCATCAACAGAATGCGCTGCGCTGGCCGATCGCCTGAATGCGTAATTAAAATATGCACAGTAACGAAAACAGAGAAACGTGATGAACAAAGCCACCGTTAATAGCATGACTCGACTGATTGAGTCATTAACTGAAGAATCTCAGGACACTACGTGGGTTGCTTCTACGCTGATAGAAAGCCTCATAACGGCCTTTGAGACGAAAGGCTTTGATTTTAACCAGGCGCTGGAGAACGCTCAGAACAATCTTGCATTAAGCCATCAGCTTGCACCTCTTGACCAAGCTATCGCGCCAGATGAGTGGCTATCTATTTATAAAGAGAAAGGCTGGACCCAGGAACAACTTGCCGACAGGTGGGGATACAAGAAAGCCAGCGGCGGCAGACGGATTAGGCAAATCAAAGCCAATCCCGGCCACCAGCCTCATTTTATTGATGCTGTATTCGGTTTGCCGGTAAAGAAGAAAAAAGACATCCTGGAAATGGAAGTGATGACCAGAGAACAGTTCAAAGCGATTTATAAAGCGAAGGGGTGGACTCAAGAAACATTGGCGAAAAGATGGGGATTTTCAGATGGTGCCCACATCCGCTCTACATTGACGAATAGCTTCAGACCTCACTTCATGGATGCAGTTCGTGGACTACCCGATCTCAAGCAGTATGCGTGAGCTTTAACATGGACAACGCTGAATACAAAGATAGATACGGTATTTGGGGGGGGATGCCATCCGGATCAGCTCCAGATTATACTCGTTGCGCTGAAGAAGTGTTTAACAGTCACACTCACCTCTTTTCACAATGCTCACGAAAACGAGGGAAAGGTAAAGATCACGCATACTGCTGGCAACATGCCAAATCAGAAACTAAGTAGTGGGAATAAAGTAGCCGTTCTCCCCTCCCCTTAATTTCCCTTTTATTTTTAAAGAAAACATACCAAAAAGTTGCCACTGGCAACTTTTTCCCTTTTCATCTCTGAATTTTCCTATATTGTTCATATTAGTTATCTATATGACGTATTAAAAAATGAATAATGAGTGTTGAGGGCAGAAAGGACATGAGCACATCAATCAAGAAAGACATTCTCACTAAGTTACAAGCTGCCTCTTCTTATACTCCAGACTACAGCTTGACCGTTGCTTCTCTCTGGCAAAAGTGGTTCGACTCTCTGGCAGTCCGGACGGGTACAACACCTGAAATGCTATATTCAGCAGTCAATATCGATATTGACGCAGCAGAAAGCATCGCAGAGAGGCTTGATAAAGAGATCTACGCTCCCTCGGCCACCGCCCTACCCTTCCTGACCAATTCTGAAAAGATCAATTACTTTCCTACTGTTGAATCAAACGATAAGAAAATCGATGAGAGATTTTTTGTTGCCACTGAAGAGAATAAACCCATTACGCTTTTTCATGGCTCCTTCGGTGATATTGAAAAGTTCGATGAAGACAAGATAGGACCGTTCAACCGCCTGGGGCAAGCGTTCTACTTTACATCCAGCTCTGAAGATGCGTCTGAGAACTATGCTTCCCCTGACTCACCAGAGCTTCAGGCGAAGGCTCAAAACATACAGTCTGCGTTAAAGCAGTCAGGTGTTGCTCTGAAAAATATCGATTATCCGAAGATAAAAGCAGCATTGGCAGAAAACGGCGGCGCAGTATATCCCGTGCACCTGGCTATGAAATCCCCACTGATCATCTCCGATAGCGAACCATATAAAAGAGGTGAACATGATCCCGCAATTAAAATGGGCGCAGTATTCTCCGCTATCATATTGGATCATAAAGGTGACGCTACTCAGTCATCAAAACTGCATGAAACCTTAGAAGCCTGCCGATCTACTAAGGATGCCGTCAATGAGATAACTCAATTTAGTGCCGATAATAATATGCCGGGCCTCCCGCTGCAGATAATAAAACGTAGTGGGTATGATGGAGTGATAGATAAAACTGCCGGAGAGCTATGGCATACACCGGATGATGCTACGCATTACATAGTCTTCAAACCAGAACAAATCGTAAGCGCCCTGTCCCTGCCCCTGCCCGACCAACCAAAATATGAATCTGTGCTCTATCAATACGCCGGAGTACAAGCTCAATACGCTGATGAAGGCATGTTAGAAACAGCAAAGAAAATGCAGCAAGCTGGGGATAATGAAGAACTAATCAGACAAACAACGGGATGGCATCAATGGGTAGATGGGCAGTGGCGATTTGAGATTGCTGATGGTAACGCCTTTTTAAACCATGAGAAATTCTCAGAAACCAATCATCATCACCACCGAGCAATGGAGAGAATGGCTGGACCTGGGACACGCTTTATGGATTTAAGCCAGCCTGAACAAGACCGTATATTAAATCTGCCGCCCTCTGCAGAATTTGTCGGTCAGTTAAATGATGTTCTATATCACCCCGGGCTGTTCAATCACTACCCTCAACTGAAAGATCTGCTGGTGGATGTCCAAATATCACCGGATATCACAAGAGCATACGGGCACTACCAGCCAGACTCGCACACTGCGACAGTTAGAGCGAACTCTTTAAATGAGGCACTAAAAACCACTCTGCATGAGCTTCAGCATGGCATCCAGGCCATTGAAGGGTTTTCATTCGGCGGTACTCCTGAAGACTACTCGATTCCCACTACCGCAGAAGCTAACGAGATTCGTAGGGTCATGCACTCCGCGATGCTACTTCTCGACTACGCAGAAGAAAGTAATGTTGACCTATCCTCTGCCGCCCGGGATCTGGGAAATCTAATAACTCCTGAAACCAGAGTCATGGCCAGAAACTGTGATAAATCAGAGATTGAACGATTTATTAATGATCAGCGGCATCAACTGAAAACCCCTGCATTTAGATACCACTACCTGGCTGGAGAGTATGAAGCCCGGGACGTAGAAAGCAGAATAAACCTTTCTATTGAGGAGCGATTGATCACCCCTCCGTATTCAAGCGAGAAAATCAGACCAGCAGATCTTGAAGTCAAAACCCTAGACTCAACGGGCTCGAAGGCAGGCCGCGTACCGCTGGCGGCGGTACTCCGAGATAACTCAAAAACAAACTTTATGATTTTACTGTCAACTTGCGCGAATGAATCAAGCTTCCTGCATGAGAGTAGCCACGTAATTTTGGATCTATTCTCGGCAGAAGCTCTTAAAGAAAATGCTCCTCAATGCCTGGTGAAAGACTATGAGGCGATTTGTCAGTACTTAGGTTGTTCGCCAGGCCAAGCCTTCACAGAAGAACAAGAGGAGCTGTGGGCGCGAACAGTGGAAGCATACTTCTTAGACAACAATAGTATGATCCCGGAAGTTAAACGTGTTGAAGAGTGGATGAGAAACGTGTACGCATCGGTTTCTAACCTCGGCGTTCAGCCAACAAAGGAGATTAATGATGTTATCACCAGGATGTTTGATGGCCCTGGAGAAGGGCAGGGGATTGATACTGAATTTGATGTAGAGGGCATTTCATCACAACTGAGCAATATCTTTGTCAAAGCGCCGGAAGATAGTCCTATGCACTAAATAGCGACCAGCCCCAAAAAAGTTGCCACTGGCAACTTTTTTTGGTTCAAAGAAAAGCAGGGGAGGGCAGGGGAGCGGAAACTATGTTTTGAATTAGTTGCCACTGGCAACTTTTGTAATGGGCCGACCACGGGGCCGGGAGTAGCTGACACCGAGATATGCAGCTAAGGCAGGTAACCGATCATTCCTATATAACTCATTCAGTCGTTTGAGGGCTTCAAACAACTCCTCACCTTCCAATCCTTCACATTGAGCGCGTCCATATAGCTTCCTGAAGGTTTCCGGATGAACATCTTTAGTAAAACCGGCCGCAGCCTTCGCATTAGCAATCTTCTTACGTACAAAGGAACTACTGATCGGTCGAGCTTTTTTATATTGAAATGATTGAAAAATCAGACTATCAAGCCCTCTACCTATCTGCAGTGTGTGTATCTTGGATCTCACTGCTGGAGGAAGTATCGCTACATTATCCCCATGACTTAGAACCCCATCAGCAACATCCCGAAAGGATAAATTTAAGACTTCACTTGGCTTTAACCAGCAATAGCCGCTAATAGCAATAAACGCTTGTACTTGCTCATTAACGCAAGCTTCGCATAAGCCCCAAAGATCATCGTATGTAAAAGTTTCACTCATTTTTTAAGTTTATTGTAAATAGTAGAAATTGCAATAGCTTGAAAACTATACAACCTTCTGTAATGATGAAGAACCATTCATATTGGTTATCTATATGGAACTATCAAGCAGGCCTGATAAAACAATTCTTCAAGCTCTGGAAGAAAACGGCTTTCAGCCAGAAAACCATTGCCGAAATGGATTTTGTGGAATGTGTCGAAGCCAGGTTAATCCAGCAGACCTTCAAAACATTCGCGTATCTGATGATGCTCTGGCCTTTCATGATCCTATGACAGAAATCTTGCCTTGTGTTAGCTACTTAGAGGAAGGGTCGCTGGATATTGAAATCAACTCGACCGGCCAACAGGTTCGGCTCTTATCTCCTGAAAAAACAACCCTGCTAAATGGAATTGATGCCAACAAGTTAGATAATATTCGCGGCCAATCCCCATCTATCACAACCTCAATTGTGCCAGGCTAAACCGTAATACCTAAGAGGGAGCCCTTATGCAGAGCCATCCAGATAACTCAGCGATAGACCAGACCATAAGGGATATTGAAACGAGACAGGTAACTTATGTGATCTGGCATACAAGTCACTCTTCTGTTGGGCTCTTTCTTAGTCTGATTCTTGGGTCTGCTTACGAGCTTATTGATGTGAAAGCCCCAATGAGTAGTTTAATTCTAGCGCTATGTCTTAGCTCAGCTGCATACACCCTGGTACATCAGTTCATAATGCACAAAAGAGTCTATTTCGATGACAAAACCATCAGCGAGCTTCTGAACAAACTTTACCAATCCTGATACTTAACCCTAAAAGAGTCACAACCTATGAGCACTTCGAGAGATGTACTAGAAAAAGAAGCACTAAAGGCCGCATCAGCAGACATATATTATGACCTGCTCGATACTATAGAGACAGCTACAGAACAGGAGCTGCAGGATATAATCGACTCAAATAATAATATTGATCAGCCGATAGATCTTAATTCAATTGCAGAAGATATCGATGCTGCATTCCCTGCTGGAGGCCCAAAGCCCGATGTAGCAATGAAGAGATAGGTCTTACGTTTCGTTGGTGAAAACTTAAAAAAAAAGTTGCCAGTGGCAACTTTTATAATTCAGATAACTTACACGCCCGGGGAACTATTCCTCTTCCCCGAATGCTTCTGCCCACAACAGCCCGTTCAACAAAATTCGCTGTTTAACTGCGGCTCGAATGATAGCAGGCCTGATCCTAGTAGCTTCTGAAGGGTATAGCTTTGTGATGTTCTCTACGGCACTTGTCAGATCGTGTAGAGTGTCGGGACTTAAAAGTATCGTATCTCCTTTTGCATCCACCAGCTTCTCATTGAGAGACAACAATGCCATAAACGAACTCGTATCTGAGTTGTTCCTGTCTGTCCAGTCGGCATCAGCATAGGTACTTCTTGCTAGAAGATCCGCTATCGCTTCATCAAACCAACGACTTTTACCCTTGGCCGAATAATATTTACTCGCCGCTACAATAAGCGCTTGAGATAAGCGGATGGGAACCCGATGAGGTTTTTTAACCTCGTCATCTCTACTTTTCTGTTTAGGGCTTGGTATCAATAAGGACATCTACAACATCACTCCTTATCAAAGTCATCTAAGCGAGAAAGAATACTTGATAATATCTCTTTAGGTGAAGCCTGATCATCTAAGCCAGCAACCAGATCAGGCTGTACACCCTGGAGCAGGGTAACGAGGTGTTTCACCGCGCCTTTGGTTGGCTTAATTTGTACAGCCCTTTTTGGGGGGGTTACTGAAAGCGTCCCGTCCCCATCTTCAGCCTCCAGAAGTCTCAGAACCATATTTCTGGCTACTGTGTTGCCATGCTTGATGTAAGCCTGGAAAACCTCTCCACGCTGCTCTGGATCGCTCAGGCGACAAATCTCTGCAACTGTGCGAAGGTCTTCAAGTTCATGATCAAGAATAAGCTGCATCTCCGCTTCAGAAAGCTCAGCCGTCAATATACGCTGCAAGAAGGACATTTCAGACTTTGATATCGAAAGAGCCCGGGCTAACTCCACCTGTTTAGGCTTTCTGCCAAGCTCCTGCGCCATTAAGACGGCTATTTGGTTCGCGCTTTCAATATTCTCGTAGAGACACAGATCTTCACGCTTCGAGTTCTCATCATAACGCCGCGTAGCAGACTGAAGCGCTGATTCATTAACCTTTTCTCTTACTGCAGCCTCAAGCTTATCGATACCCGTAAAATGAGCCGAATACCAGCGTCGATGGCCGATATTCAACATAAAGAGATCATCGTGAGGGAAAACCTCCAAAGGTTGAAGCAGCCCTTTATGCTCTTGGATAGAGCAGGCCAGCTCACGAATACGGGTGTAAAAAGAAACCTGCCGTTTGCTCCAGGCTAACGCGGTCGGATGATGTAAGTCTTCGTGCTCAGGAAATACCAGATGGCCGCTCTCTTCAACATAGACCAGCGGTGCATCAGAAAACATTTGGAGTACGTCTTGCATCTCACTCAAACCAACACGGAAAATTCGCTTGTTATCGGGGTTTGGAGCGAGTTTATCCAATGGGAACGTTTTAGTCCGACCAGCTGCAAGCTGATCACCCTGAGCCTTTAATGCTGAAGCAAGATTACTATCAATACTTACGCCTCTTTTAACCTGGGGCGACTTGTTGTGCTTTCTGCCGGGCTTAGAAGCAGGACCACCCAGTAACACTGTTGAAGTATTCATAGCGCCATCCTATCTACGATGAATTTACCTAACGCTCTCCACTCTTTCGACACATCAGAACTTTTAGGCATAGCGAACGGAGTGGTAGGGTTGGCACCTACAAGCTCCATTTCTTTAATTGCTGCCCTCTCTTTAACTACAAAAGAACAAACACCATCACCCTGTCGCAAAAGGGAAGGAATCATTAACTTGCTGATGGGAGCCATAGTCTCTGCATCATTGAGTTGTGTCAGATACTGCTTATGCAGGCGCATACGTGCGTCAAATTTTGTAGGAAGAATACCTATCAAGTCGATCATACGATCGTGATCCTGATTATTGCGTTCCTCATCAATCTTCTGCAACATTCCAAAAAGGCCTTCTACGGGCTTCTTCTCCATGACTACAGGGATAATGCAATGAGAGCCCGATCTAAGCGCAGCAGTCGTCATCGCGCCTTTAGCAGGAGGGGTATCTATGATAATGACATCAAACATTTCGTGAAGAATTTCTTGATCGAAAAAGTCTACGAACTTCTGAATATCGTCCTCACCAGCCTGGTCCAATGCAATATTGGTCGGCTTATTTGGGATGATAGAAACATTCTTTAGGTTAGTAGGGTAGGGCGCTAGTGGCCGCTCTAAGAATATATCCGATAGATCATGCCGGTCACCGGTTTCAGGGTGAATTGGTAAATAATGATCGCCGTATTCCACATCTAATACTGAAGCTGTCAAGTTGCACTGGTGATCGTTGTCCACCAGCAGCACACGTTTACCACAAATACCACCGATGTATGCGGCTGTAATATTTGTCGTTGTGGTTTTACCCACACCGCCCTTGTTATTGGCAACAACAAGAATCTTGGCCATATCCAACTCCCTGGGAGATTAAAAGTGAATCTACTATAAACGATAACCTACCGTATGAAAACAGCCTGTATAATATCATACAGTAATATATTGTTGACTTGGCCGTTTTTGGTCCTCTATACTTCATATAGGTAATCAATATAGAATGTTTATATAACGAAAATAGGTCCAGATTATGGAAGCGTCAGAATACTTAATGCCGGATAAGGAAGCGCCCGATAAAGCTTCCAAAATCGTGATTGTTCATTTCTTCGACTCTCAAACCAAACAAATAGCTTCTCTCTTGCAGCTGCCTTCTTATGTTCGATTGGTTCTGCAGCGCTGTGTCTCTCATTTAGATATATGGGAAGAGTCAGTCATTCAAATTCATTGCACTGAGACGAATCAGAAAACCAAGGTCTCGACCGCACCATACATAATTTCTAATTTGGACGAGTATTCTTTCACTATTTCAGTGAAAAACGGGAATGTAGATGTCCGTAGGAGGTATGTAAGCTCCTCTTTCGTGATGAAACCCCTGGGGAGGACTTTGTGATGAAAGAGGAGCTGACGGACAAGCCTGCGCGACTCGAATATAACCTGGGTGTGTATCAAATCCGCAAGCTAGTTGGTACTGAGTGGGTTTTTGTATATCCCGAAATATCAGGAACATACGCACGTTGTTATCGCCAGTTAATGGCTGTTGCAGAGGAAAACCCACACGCTGTTTATTGTTTATTCCATTTAGAGGAAATTAATGACGGAGAAGTGGTTTGGGTTAAAACTGAACACAGCAAAAACTATGCGTCCCGCAACAGAAATAAGCTTCTTGAACTCTTCTTTCAAATGGGGTTAAGGCTCGACGGTAGAAGCTATAAGGTCTTGAGTGAAATTACTGGCATTTCACATCACTCATTAGAAAAGCTCAACCGGCCAATTCAAAGCGATCGGTTTGCATCCCTGTCCGATCAGGGTCTGCTTTATATCCGCCATAAAGTAGATAAACACTTACAAGATGTTAAAAAAAGAGGTAATGAAAATGATGAATCTGAAGCGTAAAGCATCGGTACTGATAGCTTTGACTGTTCTTGTAGTATCGTCAGCTGAAAGCTCCACGATTCCCACTAACTCCGACCACTATTTCATTAAAGAATACGATGGCTTTCAAATCGTGATGAACTGTGAAAAGCGTGGGTTGGAAATGATGATGGCAGTTGTTGGTAAAGATACCGGCAACCGGCAACGGAAGGGCATTGATTTTAAACTGGACCCGACCGTGCCAGCGAACTGTCAGCAGACAAGCACCAATTACTACCCTAAAGGCTATCATAGAGGGCATATCCTGGGAGCCAATACTAATGAGAACAGTATGAAAGGGTATTTAGACACATTTTACATGACGAATATCATGCCTCAACGTAAAGAACTCAATACCGGTGCCTGGGATGAGTCGGATGTAATTATTGAATGCCTAAGAGAGCAGGGGCAACCTTTGGAGCTGTATGCCGGTGTAATCTGGGAAGGGCCTCATGCAAGAAAAGCAACCCGGGATACCCACGGCACACCGATTCCAGATGCGTATTGGAAAGTCATCAAACAGGGCTCAAAACAGATCGCCTGGATCATGCCAAACTCTGCGAACGCTACACGATTCACACTACGTGACTGGGAATCAACCGTAGAAGAGATTCAGAATCGTATTGGTTATGACATCCCGGGTGATTTAGATTCATTTAAAAACTACCGTCCTGACAGCTGGTACAACACTAAAAACTGTCATCGGAGCTAATACTTAAATTACCAAGGATAGGAGAATAGTATGTCGAGTGGATTACGAGTACCGTTATCACACATCATTGTCGAGCTAGGTCCGCCGATCGGAGAGTACAGAGGCTGTAAGATAGCAGAATGGGTAAAGGCCGCTGATGGATCTCAGAGCAACTTTTGGGGAGTGGTTAAGGGTAAAGCTGATGAAGAGCGACTGGAGCAGGGCCAAATTATGCTGGGAAAGGCAGTAATAAACGCAAAAAAAAAAAGGCACCTCCTGGGTGCCTTTTTTTATTCCGTTATTAACTCTTCATCATCCCCACCATCCAGCCTTTTCTGCAAGACCTTCTTCGCCTGATCACCGGACATCGATTTAACTCTACGAGTGATATCCGACAACTTATTAACAGCATCAAAATCGTCAAAAGACTCGATCGGTTTAATTTCCTCAGAAGCAAAAGACTGTATAAGACGCATCTTAGCCGACATAGTGCTCTGTATGGCGTTAGACTGCTTAGTTGCTTTACAGTACTCTTCATGAGGGTAGAGGGTATACAGTCGATCAGCTTCAACCTGACGGCCTCTCAGGCCCGAAGAATACGCGCTCTCTGAATTCCAGCTATGGATAATACGTTTCGCTACTAATTCGTCTAATCCTTTTTCGATGGGCCGAGCAGCACTATAAACCTTAGCTTCATTCTTATTCCGGTACCCTACAAGAGAAAGGGCCGTCTGTAAGCTGATCGTATAGGGGTGAGCTATCGAAGCTTGCTTGTATACCATGGAGAGGTGTTTGTGTAAGCGTCTTGCCGCAGGTGATGTAAATTGTACGTTGTGAGTCAGGCTGTAGGGCCGCACACGCATTTTCTTTATTGCCTGGGTCACCATCGGATGGAACCGGGCATAACACGTTACATCTTTATCTGAGCTTGTTAACCAGTCGTCGCGTGATAACACACCAAGACCTGAGATCAAATTATCAGAATATGATTCACTGCCGCCTTCTGGATCAAATAGACGGATATCAAAGGCTGATGTGTTCAAGACTATGAGTGCTTCTTTGATCTCATTGAGATTGAACTTGGCTTTGCCGCCATTATGTAATTTCAGCGTTCGGTGAACTTTTGATAGCGAAAAAGCAACCGCTGAACTGTCTTCAATGAATACGCCGTTATGGCCTTCACTGGCTATCTTTAAAAGCGCATCAAATACAAGCTCTTCTCTGCCGCCAGGGAATCGATAGCAGTCATTAAGCGTTGCTGCTTTTACTGTCAATTCGATTTTCTGACCAGCGATGGTACATAAACGAGTTAAAATCAAATCTGAGGGAGTTGCAGCACCGCGGATTGTTAACGTTTTTTTATCCGGTTCAAACCATGGAATACTGTTAACGAGTTCAAGACCATGAGTAAAACCCGTTGGAATACTATTTGGATCACTAAATAGCTCGATCTGAGGGGGACGGTGAATATTCTCAGCCCTGAGAAACTGCGAGCTTTTCGGTTCTCGCTTCTGTTCGACTGTTAATATACTGTTTCTCTCACTCATAGCGTAAGCCTAGTTTTTATTGATTATCCGATTGTATGTAACTCAGATACGTATGCAAGAAGTAATTCAAAGCCCTAACCAATTGGTTAAAATTTGCACAATGCTGATTTTATTCTTTTCTTATAAAAAGAGTGAAAGAGGATAAAAAGGGTTAGTAAAGGTTAGTAAAGATTAAGAAAGGAGAGGTTATTTTTGTAAGAACCAATATTCAATTGAATCAATAGCTTATGACGGATACGCTACCTCATTCCCAGCAATTATTCTACGTGATACCAATTACATAAGCTGCTTCATCCCAATTACATGAGCCGCTTTATCCCAAGTACTTACGCTGCCTTATTCCAAGTACTTATGCTGCATGATCCCAATGACTTACGCATCATCATTCCCATTACGTGGTATTCCTGTCCACAAGATATACAGCTTTGTTCACTTTTTATACAGTAATAATCCACAGAAATTGTGGAAAACTATTTCAACTAAACATAGATATAGATCAAAACTGCAATATCGTATTTTACACAATGATGCAGGCAGCGTCTGCTGACAAAAGAGCGGGTAATTATGCCGGAGGGCTCCATATTAAGGCTAATACAGTGCTATGCGCTACATCTTACCCACTACTTTATACCTGATCTATTGCAGTGGTGGGGATCGTGTAGTTTACGGAAGAAGTGAAAACGGCAGCGAACGCTGCCGTTTGGTTGCAGTTTTATCAGTGCTACATAGACGGGCTTATCTGCTGCGCTGTATGACTACGAACGCTATTATGATGCTCTCCTAGCCGCTCCAGAGCTGCGTGAAGCATTTGAGCTGATTGATTATACCGGGCGTGATAAGAATTGCTGGGAGAGTGTTCAGAAAGCTTCAGTACGTAACGGATACTCCGGTCACCACATTTTGTGATCTGAGCACAAAGCGCTTCTGATGCCTGGCACTGGGGCGATTTTTTCTTAGCTAAAAAATTGTTCATGTCAGCTACTCTATTTATCTCGCTGGCCAGCAGTCGAAGCATATGAGGAAGATCATTGTTGATCAGTACGTTTTTGAGCTGTGAAGTAGCAAGCGCGGATAAACGGTTGATCGCCGGGTTTGGGCTGGCAGCTGCTCCCGCATCGACAATTAGCTGGTTGAGAGGAATGCCACTGATGTCCTTTATGCTCAAGCTCAAATTTTGAATGATATGCTCTGCTGCAGTGTTCATAAATTTGATGTAAGCAACGTCAGAGGATCCGGCCGGTAGAGATTGCTGCAGTACACTGCTCTGATTAACAAAAATGCTATTGAGACCTGCAGGCCGTACACAGTCTGAATTTATTCTTACGTTTATTTTGTTAGGTTCAACCTTGAGTTGTGAAGAGGTTACCCGCCGTATAGTATCGCTAAGTTCAATTAGCTGATGTGGTTGTGCGCTATCCGTAGAGAACTCAACATTCAAAGCCCCCGCCAGCTCTATCCCAGTCAGCTGCTCAAATTGTTTTATGAGGTCGCTTTTGAACAATGAGGCTGGTATCTGATTGAGCATATCTGAGAATTGCAGGCCAATTTTAGCAAGTGACTCCCGATTGTTAGTAGGCCGACCGTCAAATAGGGTATCTATGATGTAACGGCTCAAAGGTTTTGATTGCTCCAGAGTAGTTTCCATGGCTTTAGCACCAAACTGCTTTAGCAAACTATCAGGATCGTGGCCGGAAGGTAGATGACAGAAACTGAATTTACGTTCGTCGTTGATGAACGGGAGTACAGTATTCAGTGCTTTTTGGGCTGCGATCTTTCCTGCTCTATCAGAGTCGAAACAGAATACCAGGTCATTGGTATGACGTAGCAATAACCTGATTTGGTCATCTGTGAGAGCGGTGCCCATCGGTGCGGTGGCATAATCTAAACCGGCCTGGTGCATACTAATAACATCCGTGTAACCTTCAACGACTGCTATCTTGTCCCGTTTTCGTTCCGTCTGAATTGTTTCATATAAGCCATACATTACCCGGTGCTTCTTGAACAGCTCGGTTTCTATGCCGTTTATGTATTTTGGTTTAACACCGTCTTTAAATCGTGCCCCGAAACTTATAGTGGATCCGCTGGTATCCCGAATTGGGAAAATCAGGGCATCCCTGAAACGATCGTAAAGCTTGTTCTTACCGTCTTCAGATTCCTTTGGCTGATAAACAGATAGGCCGGAATCGGATAGTAGTTGTGCCCTGTTGTAGTTACCAAACTGATTAGTGATCTGGTTCCAAGATGCAAGGGCAACACCCAGTTGAAACTTGTTGACCATTTCCGGCGTAAACCCTCGATCACTAATCATTCGATTAATTTCAGGATTTTCATTCTGCTTATAGTTAGAACGAAAGGTGTCCCGGGCTGATTCCAGCATACTCCGGAGAACATCACGACGACCGGTGGATGATGATGTTTTGAAAGTGCCAGGGACATCAAAGCCAGCGTGATTCGCTACAACTTTGACGGCTTCAGGGAAGCTTACATTTTCCAGTTGTTCAACAACTTTAAAAATGTTGCCGCCAAAGCCGCAACTGTGGCAGTTACAGAGATTCTTGGCTGTTGATACGCTAAACGAAGGGCTTTTATCTGGATGGCTGGGGCTGGGGCAGCTGGCTACTGCGTTTGATCCGACAACTTTAAACTTTGTGCCGTATTTTTCGGTCATGAAGTCTACTAAGTTAACCTTGGCCGCAAGATCATCAATAAAGTCTTGAGGTATCATTCCGCTACTGTTCGTAGTTTCCATAATATTGTTTCTCTGAATGTTTCATATAGAATATCAATATGAATATTGTATTACTCATCAGCAAGGTGTGCAAAATATGATCATCCCGAAACGGGTTATCTCGATTGATACCCCTAAAATTGATCTTGATATGCTCGAAGAGGCTCTGGATAAGTTAAGTTTCAAAGAGTGTTCCCCCGCAATGGAGGAGTCCTGGGGATTCTTCTTTGTAGATGAGCTTGAAGCGATGGGTCCAAAGCTCAGACGCATCAATCCTTATGCGATCATGAACCTTCGGCATGATAGAAAAAAAATTAATAAAAGTCGGCTATCAAGAGCCTGGAATAAAGAGATACGGGAAGTCGAAAAGAAAGAAAAGATCGTACTGGATAAAGCACGAAGAAAAGAGCTGAGAGACAAAGTAAAACATAGCTTGTTGAAAGAAATACACGCAGACGACAGTTATATTAAAGCCGTATTCAATTCCCTGAATAATCGGTTGTATTTATTGATATCAGAGCCCGCAACTGTTGAGTTCTTTGTAGATAAGCTTAACAGGGCCTTAGAGCCTCAAGACATCAAGTTACGTTACAGTGCTGACACTATATCGCCCTTCCTCCAGGACACCCTTACACAATGGGTAGCGACGACAGAATCAGCCGTAGAGCAAGGCTTCAGTGTTGGTGATGATATGCAGCTGAAAGGGGCAGAATCTTCAAGCGCGACATTGAAACATCACAATGCAGAATCAGCTGAAGTTCGTGAGCATCTTCACGCCGACAAAGACATCCACAAAGTTAAACTTCTAACGAAAATCGCTGATGAAAATGAGGCATTGGTTAGCATGATGCTCCACGCAAACGGGGTCATATCACAGATTGATCTCAAGCCTTATTGTGGAGAGATCGTCAAGTCTGAGCGCGAAAACCACACTGATGTTGAAGCGATGAAGGAAAGTGAATTTCTCGTTTGGATGAACGCTTTGGCCATTTTAGTGCAGAAAGTTTTAGCAATCAAAACTGTGTAATCCTTGCGCTGCAATGAAATTAGTATTATTTTTGTCTGAAATGTTTAAATAGATAATCAATATGACTATGTTGAAACTTTTAATTCCGGCGTTTCTTGCGATAACGATATCGCCTGTTGCTGTCAGCTCACCGGTCTCAATGACGGTTCATTTTCTGCCCAAAAGTGTACTGGATGACCTGGCACTGTCAGAAATGGATTGGGAAATCAAAGCGGGGGGAGATCCTGCAGATTCGGATGTCTATACGGCTACGGGTGTTATGACAGAATCAGATAATCCCGTTTCTGTTACGCCTACCGTTGTACTGAACATTGCTTCCGGCAGCTTACAGAAACAGATTCCCGCTTTGATGAAAGAACTGGGTTTTGCTGGTGGGCAGTGGACCTTAGCTGACTACAACGTGACCAACGATATCCAGATTGGAGCTGCAGATTCATTAGGAGTGCTCCAAGGTATTCTTGATTACACAGAATTGGATGGTCAGGTCAAAGTTTATAAAAACCAAACGATCAGTTTTGATCCGAATTGACAGGCCAGCAGCAATGAAGAAAGTCGCGTATACGTTCATGATGGCAATTATCCTCTCAGGATGCGTTGCCAACCATAAAGAGCAAGTTCAAGTTCAGGTGCAAACGGAACAAGCACAGTATGAGTCAGTAGTTTCTGTCGATGAGTACATGTTTGAAATGCAGCCGGGCTCTGTTGAATCAGCTCTCCAGCAGCTTGCTGATAATGCAGGCCTCAAATTGCGTTATGAAGCGGAAACCTTCTTTCACAATATCCGTGGGAATGTTCGTGGATCAACGTCTGTTATTGCTAAACAGTTTACTCAAAACTTTCCGTTACGTTTTTATGTCCTGGGGAATGAACTGGTGGTTGAACAGCATTGGCGAATTGTTCCCGGTAAGAAAATCCAGGATCAACTATATGAGTGGGATGCCGCAAGCCTCTGGCACGTTGTTTGGGATACCAGGAAGAATCAAGACGTTCTGGCCGGGGCTGACTTTTACGGAACATTCGATCATGCAGTAGAAGCGTTATTTCGCGCCCTGCGTAACTCCGGTAGTGAGCTAGATCCCGAATTCTATGCAAACAAAGTTGTGGTGGTGCGTTAAACATGAAAAAAGTAATTATTGCCGGAGCCTGCTTAGCCATGCTGACCGGCTGTATTAATGAAACGATTGCGCCGAAAGTTGATAGCAATCTAGCTTTTAATGAGCAGCGGCTAGAGCAAGTCAGAATGGAAAATGCAGGTTTTAAACGGCATTCACTACCATTTGTAGCTGGGACAACCTATTTAGAGCCTGAAGAGCTGCCGTTATACTTGAAAAAACAGGTTTATATCGATCCTCGAACAGCACTTGACCTTAAATATTATGCTAACAACCTGTCAGAGCAAATTGGGGTGCCTGTCCGAATAGGCCAGGATATTTATACGATTGATAGCAGTATTAACTCAGATTTACAGGAATCAAGCGGATCCAGTTCAGCTGTCGCTTCAGAAGAAACCGCAAACAAAACCATTGATAAACTGATTGTAGATAATCAAAAACGCCTGTCACCGCTTTCAATGCGAGAACGAGTATTTTTAAAATCTACAGCAGAAGTAGCTTTGAATAAGCTGGCCAGCTCATTTAATGTTTTTTGGCGATATGATGAAGGCTCCGTTACTTTTTATAAGCTGAAAACGGACACATTTCGTCTGAATTTCCTTCTTGAAGAAAATCTTGATATCAGCTCTACAGGAGTCTCTGGTTCCAATTCTGGTGGGTTGAATACCGCAAGTAGCAGTAAGTTTACCGGTGGAAGCTATGAACTGTACACCGAGACTATTACTTCAATGTTGTCTGAGTTTGGGCAAGTACGCTCGTTGCCCAACTCTGGGGGTATTGTCGTAACAGACACCCCAGATAAATTGGAAATAATTGGCAGCTTCGTAAAAAATGAAAATGACAATCTCCTAAGACAGGTTGCTGTTGATGTTGAGGTTGTCCGGGTAACAAAGAGTGATGGAAAAGATGTAGGTGTCGTTTGGGACTCTCTGCTTGCCGATCTCGGAGATGCTTCACTTTCAGTGCTTTCCAATACCCCGGCGCTCTCACAGACTTTCCTCAATCAAGCTGGCATAACATCGAATGCAGGCAGACTAAATGGTTCACAGTTGCTGCTGAAGGCGCTTGCTAAAAAAACGCACGTATCAGTTGTAACAAGAGATACAAAAACGGTTATGAATAACACTTACGCGACATTGCGTGATGTTAGCACTATTGAATATCCATCAAATACTACAGTAACGGTAGACCAAGGAGTGACAACCGTTTCATCAGAGAAGGCCGTCGTCACTCCAGGGTTTGATATGAACATTCTCCCTCGGATCACGGCCGATAATCAGATCATCATGAATATCGTTGCGATCATGAAGGGTCAGCCGACTTTTGAAACAGTCACTACTTCGACATCGACATCGAAGTATTCAACCACTACATCCAAAGAACTGAAAACTACAAAAGTCCTGCGCGATGGCGATACCGCAATGTTATCTGGGTATATCAATTCCAATCTGAGAACGGGAGAAGAAGGGACAGGCGATAGCAGCTTTTGGCT
This sequence comes from uncultured Amphritea sp., assembly GCF_937127095.1. GTDB lineage: Bacteria > Pseudomonadota > Gammaproteobacteria > Pseudomonadales > Balneatricaceae > Amphritea. The sequence goes on along the minus strand of NZ_CAKZLP010000004.1, from coordinate 42,464 downwards.
CCTCGGTGGTGGCCAGTCTTCAGGAGAAAGCCGCGATCTCCTAATCATCTTTGTAACACCACATATCATTAAGCGAGTCTGATATGTCAGAAATCAAAGAAATTGAAAAACATGCGATAGGTAACTACTCAATACTGACCGGTGTTGATTGGTTGCCTCTTGAAGACGATACGGATATCACTGCTCGTATTCGCTCAGAAGGTCTGCAAGACGCTAGAATATTTAAGAACTTTCTATCAGAGGGCACTCAGAAGGGTTTCTGTTCTTTAAAAGGGATTAAGTCAAAAAAGAAACTCGTATCTGCAGCGGCTCTTTACGCAAAGCAGCAGGTTTCTGAGAGAACTGAAGACGATATTGCCTGGATTGTTATTGACTCATTAACCGATGGTTTCTGGGTCTGCATGATCGTTAACGGTGTGATCCTCACTGAAACAGGCGCACAGCTAACAAAAGCAGAAGCCGAAGCGGAAGCGCTACGTTATTCCGATGCTTCCAGTGAAGAGGGGCATAGTACTTATTTTGCCGGTGGGGCTCTGGATGAATTTGGCGTACCGGCAGAGAAGTGTGTCAACGTATCACTAGATACGATTCTCAGTAGTTTATCAAAGCAAGACATTTTATTAGCAGGCCCTGTTGGTAAAAAGGTTGGCTATGGAAAGCACCTGCTCATTTTTTTAGTGTTAATAGGCGTTGCTTATTTTTATGCAATGGTTTTCGACATTAATTTTAATTTTTTCAGTAAAAGTCCGGAAGAGATACAAAAAGAGCAGGAGCAACAATCAATTATTGCTGCTGAAAATTATTATCGCAAGTTGCAGGAAGAACCCACTCTTCAATCAGCGATGACGGTTGTTGATCAATTGATTAATGATTCAGATATTTTAGACGCTCCCTGGCCTCTCCAGGTGCTGAACTGTCATGTGGTTCAGGGTAGTTGCATTGCTACATTCGTAAATACCAACAACAGCAGCACCGCGCCGCTTCGAGCATATGCTGTACACCGATGCGCCTCATTTGATCTGGATCCTCAAGGATTTAGTGCTAACTGTAGTTTCAGATTTAGCCCTCCGTTTAAAAGTTCCGAGCGTGGTGAAGGGATCGTTGAATTTACAGAACAGCTGCTTACCTTTAGTCAAATCGGGTTCAAAACCAAATTGATGAATCCCATTTCTTCAAACATTCCGGGTGCCACATTTTTACCGCCGCAGTACTTACATAGAGAAGGGGTCTGGGAAGTATCAGGAAACTATTCGAAGCTAACGAGCGTTATCAAAGATTTGCCGTTAGTGGATTGGGTGAAAGTTCGGGGCGTAAAAGTTCAGCTTTCCGATGACACAACTAAAACAACCTCCGTGGTTATTGAAGGCGCGTATGTACTGCATTAATAGTAAAACTCTTTTAATCATGCTGGTTTCAACGTTGTTTGTTGCCAGTCCAGCTCATTCAGAACTCATGGATGACGAAATTAACAGTCTTATGAACTCAGTGCCGGACAAACAGCTGGAGAGAGAGCGAGAGATTCAACGACTGGATCACGTTAAAGCTGTAATGGAACGACTTGCAGATATCCGTGATAGTAAAGTCAGAATTGAGGCTCCTGTTGAGAAGACTAACAGTAGCGATTCAATAACCTTTGTTGAGACCCTTGAGCAGTCAGTCAAAGCTGCATTGGCCACTCAAAGATCGCCTGGGTTAGATTCCGAAACGAAGAAGACAGAGAAGCCAACTTTTTCAGAGGAGATTGAGCTAATTTCTCTATGGCGTGATCAGACAAGCCCGACAGCAGATATTTTCATTAATGGCCGGGTTTATCGGGTCAACAAAGGCAGCATTATTAAAGGCTGGGAAATTACAAAGATTAGCGCTAACTATATGACCCTGACAAAGGACAGAGCAACGGCCAAAGTCTATTTCTCTAACATTGCGGATGAGGGTTAACACCATGAATACTCAATATCACGCCGGTAATGAAGATCTGTTGAGAAAGCTACAAGTCTCTAACCAGTTCATGTCAAAACCAATGCCTGCTCAAGTTCCAGGCGAAGTATTCTTTGGTCATCAAGCAGGCGACTCCTCTGTTTATGTTTTGTCTCAAAAAAAGCTAGATATGATGGCAAAACTGGCTTTAGAAAACTACTTGAGACCGCATAAAGCTGCATTTCATCTGGTGGGTGAATCCGATGTAGAGCGTATTAAAAATCGTATTTCAACAGATAAAGCTGAAGTATCGAACACGGATGCAGAATCTATGTTTGATGAGTTATTTGACATAGCGGTAAATGCCGGTGCGTCAGATATTCATATTTTCACATACAAAGATGATCCGCACATACAGTTACGAATTAATGGTGAGCTGGAACGAGTCAGGCTGTCCGAGGGAATGACGCACCTGGGATTAAAACGACTTTGCATGTCTATTTATCAGTCAAAAACTGGAAATACCGCTAGTTCAAAAAACAGCTATTCCCCCACTAAAACGCAATCTGCAACAGTACAAGAAAAGATTTCGTCATGTAATAAGCGGAACAGACTGCGGTATCAGGATGCTGAGCTGGATGGTGATGAAGACTCAATTCACGTAACCATGCGTTTAATCGATCTTGATAAAAACTTCACAGAAATGGAGTTAACAGATCTAGGTTATGAGAAAGACCAACGAGATCTCATACAAGATGTAATGCTGAAAGGCGGTGGTGGACTGTTCATTTTGGTCGGTGCTACCGGTGATGGTAAAACGACCACGGCAGCGACCATTCTAGGAAAACTCGTAAAAGAGCATGGCGGCCGAAAGAATATCGTCACAGTAGAAGATCCGGTTGAGTTTCGTATTCCTGGTGTACGCCACACACAAGTTACGGCAGTTGATGGCGAGACTACTCAAGAAGCGTGGGTAAGACACTTAGCCGCAATGATGCGTCGAGACCCTGATTACATTCTGCAAGGCGAGATGAGAACGCCAGATACAGCGCATAGTGCTTGTGAAGCTGCGTTAACAGGCCATACGACATTAGTAACCCTTCACGGTAACTCAACCTTTGACGCTTTCTCACGGCTTGTTGAGTTAGGGGTGCCATTATCTTTATTAGGCACATCTGGCTTTTTGAAAGGGATTGTATATCAGCGCCTAATGCCGGTTTTGTGTGATAAGTGCTCGATTAAATATGCTCCTGATTTGGCACAGCGGGGCATGTGCTCACCCGGTCTGATGTCGAGAATCAACATCGCATGTTCATCACTAAAGCATAACCTGCGATTCAGAAACTATGAAGGTTGTGAGCATTGTCGGAAAGGTCTTAAAGGCCGTACAGCGTGTATTGAACCGCTGAGAATGGATCATGAGGTGCGAAAGCAGATAGCTGAAGGGAAGATAGATTCTGCGCGTGTTGAGTGGCTGTCTAAACGCGGAGAAGGTTCCGTTTTCGATGCTGAAAAAACGATTAGTGAAAACTACCCGCAGCATTGCGTAGGCTTCACTGCTTTTGATCATGCGTTTAAAAAAATGTTGATGGGAATGATTTCTCCTGTTGATGTTGAAGATAAGTTGGAAATTCTGACCCACAACATGATTGCAAGTGATAACCAGATCATTGGTGAAGAGGTGCGCATGATGACGGGAAGCACTACAGAAGATTCGAGAGAGTGGGCTCAAGACTAATGAGTATCTTCAAGCAATTAGTTGCAACTGACAAAACAGCCAACACTGCCAAAAAACTAAACACTGAAACACGCCAATGGTTATATGACGTTTTGGAGTTCCGATCACAGATAGGCAGTCTGTCTGAGGGTTTACCTCAGATGATAAAAGAGTTGAAAAAGACCAATGCAAAAGGGGTAAAGAGAGCAGATCTTTTAGAAAATATTTCTATCAAAAGTCTTCGGGCAGGTAATTCATTTAGCTCCGCGCTGCAAGGGATTGTACCTGAAGATGAATACATCCTGATTACTGCCGCAGAGAGTGGTGGACAGCTGGGCGAGGGGTTAGCAAAAGCCCGTGATCGAATGGAAAGCAAGAATAAAATGCAGGGAGTACTGATCAAAACACTGACTACATTCTGCCTGTACTTACTCGCTCTTCTTGGCTTGATGGCGTTATTCGGGAATGGATTGTTTCCGGTACTCGAAAAAATAACGCCGGTTGAGCAATGGCCTGGTTTTTCGCAAGTGGTGCGTAACGTGATTGGCACAATGCCTGTGTGGGCTTCAATTCTGGTGTTGGTGCTTGTCATTATATTTTTCAGCATTAGTGCTTCACTAACACGCTGGACAAATACGGATAAACGCAAATGGTGTATGAATCATATGCCGCCTTGGAACATTCATCGTGATGTAACAGGTCAAGCAGTGCTTGAAAGCCTGGCCGCACTTTCAGAGGTGTACTCAGAAAGTGAGGCAATTCGTACCCTGAGAAAAGCTGCACATCCGTCAAACCTCTGGCTAAGAGAGTGTTACGACATGATGACTATCAGAATAGATTCGGGTTCTGGTAACCCGATGCTCAATAACCCCCTAATCAACCAGGAAATTCAAAGTGTATTAACCGCTGTGGGTGCTGGTGGAGATAAGAAAATATTTTATATGAGAGCTGCAGAAAGAACCCGGGAAAAGGTTGAGAAACGTATGGCTCGGGTAAATCAAACAGTAAATTTTATTAGTCTTGCATTAATAGGGAGCAGCGTGGGATTACTCATTTCAAGTTTCATGCTTGTTGCTATGAATTCTTTAAACAACAACCTTTAGTTCAAAAATATATCAAATATCGGAGTAACAAAATGAAAGCAAAAATCGTTAAAACCCAAAAGCAGCAGAAAGGTTTTACCTTGATTGAAATGATTATAGCGATAGCCATTATCGCAATTGTTGCAATTCCACTTGGTTATCTGGGCGTAAAAGCTATGGGATCAGCAACAGCAAACAGTGAAGGTCAGATCACACAAGGCTATCTGAATGACCTCAAAACGAAATATCCTCGGGGACCATATACAGGTTTGAACAATCAAATGGTTATTGATGCCGGTGTACCGGATGATGCCACTATCAGTGGAACAACGATCAGTAACCTTTGGGGCTATTCAATTGTATTTACTGCAGGAACACTGACAGGCGGAACAGCAAATGGAGCCATTCAAATGGTCAATACAGTTCCTGCAGATGCTTGCTTGAACTATGTATCAAAAACTTCCGATTCAGCTGATGAAGTTCTGGTCGGTACGACTACTGTTAAAACCGTAGGTGGAGTGCTGAATAACGCGACTGCAACAACAGCCTGCGCTGTTTCTACGGCAACTGTTGGTGTAACTCTTCGGAAAGCTTAACTATGAATCTGGATTCCATTGCAGACCTCTTTATTGAAGTAGACCGTTTAGCTGAGAGCACGGTTCTGTCAAATAATGTGTTATCACAAAACGTAAATGAAGAGGTTCTAAAAGGGATCCTGGATAAGCTTTCCACTCTGGAAATGGAAGTAGGAAAGGATCGATTTATAACGTATGAAGGAACTATTTTCAGGGCGCACCTTGGCTGCACAAAAACAGGTAAGCAGTACTCACTGAGACGTGTTCCTTCATTTAGACCCTCCCTCGATAAAGAGAATAAAGAAGGGATTAAGTTCCCTTCTTATTTTCCTCGCACTGTACAGAAACAGTTAAAACAAACGGGCGGCTTATATCTCGTAACCGGTCCGCTTGGATCCGGTAAATCAACAACAGCCGCTGCTTTACTAAATTACATGTTGACATTGACAGGCGGTGTGGCCAGAACATTAGAAGATCCACCAGAATATGATTTACAAGGGAAATATGGTGACAATGGCATTTGTTGGCAACATGAAGTGGAAGGCGGTGACTTTGCCCCCTTGATCAGAAGCATGATGAGAAGCTTTCCGAGCGGAGTGCCGTCATACATGCTTTTGGGTGAGATCCGTGATCAGAACACAGCTCAGGAAGCCCTGAGAGCTATGCTGAATGGTACATCTGTACTTGCGACTATTCACGGCGAAGACATTCAATCGTCAGTACTCCGATTTCTTAATTTGTGCGGAAATGGAGCATATGTTCGGGAGTCGCTTGGCAAAATGTTAAGACTCCTGATCAATCAACATAAAATAGTAACGCTCAGTGGCGCGTCTGAAGTTAAATTTACAACGCTAGAAGGCGGTAATGACTTAAACGCCATACTTTCGCAAGAAAAGACACATTCAATTCGAGACCTCGTAACCCTTCAGAACAATGCCCGTATTGGAGAATCCCGTGGTAAGTAAGTCGTTTCAACGCGGATATCTGATAGTCGAAATGATGATTGTTGTTTTCATCTTTGGCCTTGCGTTCACCGGCTACATGAACTATGCAGCCAAGAATGAAGAAAATGACAGCTTTTATGCTCTAGGAAGTGTAATTGCAGAGCATTCAACAGCTATTACTGAATGGGTTGTCGATCAAGGCGCAACCGCATTATCTGGAACGTATACAGGAACAAATTGGCTTAAAAGTAATAGCGATTGCGGCATAACGACCGGAGGAACAACCGCTTATCTACCCTGTTCTTTTAGTTTCACTACAAGCCGATTTGGAGGATCTCCAACCTCTGTAGTGACCAACTCTGGAGGTGTCACCACCGTTGTGACTACCTGGCCTGCGCTGGTTGAGGGATCTAAGGTGAAAGTGATAGGAGCTGCAAGGGTGGTGCGAGAAGCACAAGCTACCAATAGAGACTCCATGCACAGTGTCGTTACCTATTCAGAGGATATCAACGGAGTCATAACAGCAACTATTTCCGTTAACAACGCGACCAGCATTTATGTAAAGCGAGCTGGCGATTCGATGAATGGTAGCCTTGATATGGGCGGAAACAATCTCGATAACGTAGGTGTGATTACTGCATCCACCGGGACATTTAATACATCGTCCCTCGGCAATGCTTCAGCCTCCAGTTTTAATACCAACAACGTGATCGCAACCAACGGAACGATAACGACTCTTGATAGCACAACCCTGACGGCAACAAATGGCACTATAACTAATCTTGGTGCGACTGATACCTCGACATCAAATCTAACGGTAAGCGGTACCGCAACAATCGATCAGCTTTCCGGCAATCTGAAAATTCAGAAGATCAGAGTGGTGGGAGATGCTTGCAGCGGGAATGGACAAATGGCAATGACAGCCACGGATGATTTACTCTCCTGCGTCAACGGAAACTGGAAAGGGGTTCAAGGGGCAGGTGGGCTAGACTACAGACAATGCTATGGGGCTTATCATGGCACAAACGTTGCGTACAACGCTTGCCCGACCGGATATGTTTTTAGGGGTGGTTACCGGCGAGGTAGCGACTCAGGAGAATGGAATGGTTTTAACTGCTGCAAACTGAAATGAATAATGGACGGCTAATTTATATGCAACGTAGAAGCTCACAGCAGGGATTTCTCCTTTTCCAACTTATGATAGCTACTGCGATCATGGGGATTATTACAGCTTCTCTGCTGACCTATCAGGCAAGAGTAGGAGAAGATTCTGAGTTCAGAGACCTGGGCGCACGTATGGCCGCACACTCAAAGGCTGTGACCCTCTGGATTGTTGATCAAGACGGTACAGCAGTACCTGCAACCTATACAGGAACAAATTGGCTTAAAAGTAATAGCGATTGCGGCATCACGACTGGTAGTGGAACCGCTTATCTTCCGTGTGGATTTAGCTTCAACTCAGGTCGATTTGGAGGGAGTGCAACTACAGTAGTAACGAATATCGGTGGTGTCACGACAGCCACAACAACATGGACAGCTATAAACGAAGGCGGCAGCGTAAAAATCATTGGGGCAGCTAAGGCCGTTAACCGAGCGCAAGCCGATACAAGAGAAACGCTGGAGGGTGTTGTTACATACTCTGCAAACAACAGTGCAGTGATAACGGCGACGATCGCAGTAAACAATGCAGAAAGTCTTTATGTGAAACGCAGCGGGGATTCAATGACCGGCCACCTCGATATGACCGGGAATAATATTAATAATGTTGGGGTTATTACTGCTTCTCAGGGCTCATTTAGTACCTCGTCATTGGGTGCCGCGACCGCCAACAGTCTTAATACAAATACATTGTCTGCAACCAACGGTACGATAACGAATCTCAATAGCACTGACCTGGAAGCGACCAGCAGCACGATTACTGACCTCTCGGCTACCAATCTGACGACTTCAGATCTAAATGTTGCAGGTACTGCGAACATCAATAACCTCGACGGTAATCTACAAATTCAAAGTGTGAAAGTACCCGGGAGCGCTTGTATCGGATCGGGCCGGTTGGCGCGAACATTAGACGGAGACATTTTGACCTGTAAAGGCAGTCTTTGGGCGCAATCCGAGGCGAGTGGCGGAATGATCAATTACAGTTCTTGTTATTACGTTAACTACTGGACCAATATTTATTTTAATGCCTGTCCGAGCAATTACGTTTTTGTGGGTGGTTATCGAAGAGGGAGTGACACATACGAATGGAATGGATTCACATGCTGTCAGTTGAATTAAAGGGAAGTTAAGTGTAAATGAGAGAGTAACTAATGCGTAACAAGCAGTCTCAAAAAGGATATGGGTTAGTCTTATTGATGGTGATTCTTGCAGGCTTAGGCTCAGCTGTAACCATTATGTCTATTCAAACAGAAAGACAAGCTGAAATAAGAGAGTATAGGAGCTTAGGCAATAAGCTTTCAGAACATTCTCGGGCAGTGGGTGAGTGGGTCATTGATAATACTGGTACTGCTATACCTGCAACCTATACCGGAACTGATTGGCTGAAAAGCAATACGGACTGCGGGATTACAACGGGGGGTGCAATTCCATATTTACCGTGTGATTTCTCATTCACCACAGGACGGTTCGGAGATACACCAACCACGGTAGTAACTAACTCAGGTGGCGTTACTACCGTTGTTACTACGTGGCCTGCTCTGACAGAAGCCGGTGAAGCGAAAATAGTCGGTTCTGCACATTCAGTTAATCAAGCAATTGAGATCGGCGGCGATGAACTGAGTGGTCTTGTTACGTATACAGATGATAATAATGCTGTCATAACAGCAACTGTTGATATCACGAATGGAGCAAGTGTCTACGTCCGGCGCAACGGCGACTCCATGTCCGGCAACCTCGATATGACGGGTAACAATCTGAATAACGTTGGCGTTATCACGGCATCTCAGGGGTCTTTTAGTACATCCTCATTGGGTACAGCAACGGCTACCAGCCTCAATTCAAATACCTTATCTGCAACAACCGGCACGATAACGGATCTTAATAGTACTGATCTGACTGCGACAAACGGTACGATTCCAACCCTGAACTCGACTAACATCACTACAACGGATCTGATCGTTAGTGGTGCAGCGAATATCACTAACCTGGACGGAAATTTAGCGATTCAGAGTGTGAAAACAGCTGGCAATACATGTACTGGAGTAGGTCGCTTAGCAAGAACATTGTCTGGTGAACTGCTGACATGTAAAGGTGGCACTTGGCAGGGCCAACAAGTAAGCAGAAGTATTGATTATGGTTCTTGCTATGATGTCCAGTGGTCAAATGCCGTTTACTACAATTCCTGTCCAGTAGATTATGCGTTTGTTGGAGCTGCGAAAAATGGCAGTGACTCAGGTGAATGGATCAGATTTCGGTGTTGCAAGATAATCTAAGCGTGAAGACCAGCAATGTAGAAGGGCCAAGCTAAATACTTGGCCCTTTTGTTTTGGTGGATAGCTGGGCTAAAGAGCTGCTGACCTTGCTGAAATCAATATCAGAGCTTTCATGACGATTCAGCACCCCCGCAAGAATGTTGATATCAGTATCGCTAAGCGAAACAGACGCTGCATATTCTTGCCATTTGCAAGTGACTTCCTGCACTGATTGAATAATGTCGTGTGCTTGGGCCTCAGACAGCCTGAAACGACCGCAAGCGCTTAAAGCGTTATGGATCGATCCCTTCCTGCCTTCATCGCCTACACCGATCGCCTGGAGGCCTGAGTTGGATAATTGAGTTACAACATCATAGGCAGGCGAGATCCGATAGAAATTGTCGTCCACGTTCTTTAAAAAACCGTGGTTGCGCATGTGGTCATCGGTATTGGATGACAGGATGTTAAATATTAAGCGGCGGTATAACTCCTGCAGATCGTCAGGGTGACCTATTTGGGTGATAATGTCAGCAAGCTTGGGATACGAAAAATGAAAAGGGGCATCGTTCTGTTTTATCCGTGGGCGATATGTCAGCGCGTGGCCACTTATAAAGTGCCTGTTTGATCCTCCAGCGACCAGAGGCTGGTCAAAGCGCTCCACCAGCAGAATGGATCTGTTATCCGGTGTGATCAGCTTTGTCGGTGCAGTTGCAATTCCGCAGTCCCTCATCATCCGGAAACACATTTCCTCGGTTTTAACCTGATCATAAATATCATCAGGTCGCCCGAACTTCGCAATCCATAGTCGTTGATTTTCGTCTGCTACAACACTCTTGGGCCGGGCTCCCCCCATTGATGAGCCAGGTTCAAGCTGGCGCAGTATTTCGGGTGTGACCACTCCCTCTTCAATCATGCGCTGAATACCGTTATCCAAGTCGGTAAGCTCAGAAAGAGGTCGATACTCGGGAGGGCTCTTAGGCTTAGCTCTTGATAGAGAAAGACTAATAGCGCCAGCTCCGGTACCCCGACCGGCGAGAAGTAATTCCAGCTTGTTTTCTGGATGTTTACTATGGAGAGCCTGCATAAGCCGTTGCCCCCAATTATCCGGACCAGCATCGAGCAACACTGTCGGAACTCCATCGTTGCCATGAATCATCTGGAGAGAGTCGGTTAACGGGAGGTTGATAGGATCAAATGCAAAAGCATCGGTTCTGGCGAGATAGCTTTTACCATAGATAAATGACCCAGTATTATTACCAGGATCTATGTTCAGCCGTCCCGCCAGAACTGGTGCCGATTCGTTGGGCATTTCAATAAAAACGTATGCTTCTGTAATTGCCATGGAAAGAACCTTATTAAAAGTCGTTATCTACGTTTTTTACTTTGCGTACCCGATCAGGAAGCGAGTTAGTTAATGACCCTCCCAGCAGATCTTCAGCAGGATTCATCAAAGAACGTATTTGATCTGCGCCCCCCAAAATTGATAGCACCAGCATGTAGTTACCCATCGCAACAGAAGGTTCACCGGCTTCAATCTTTCTAATCGTTAAGCGAGTAAGGCCGGTACGTTCCTTCACATCTTCTTGCCGCCAGCCACGGCGTTTTCGGGCAACAGCTAAGTTAGCTCCAAATTGCTTTAATGCAGCTTCTGAATCATAAGGTAACTTTTTATTCATGATAACTATAATGCTCATTAACAAACTTAAAGGATATTATAGTGTTCATATTGTTGTTTTGCTAACTCAGGGAAGATTTTAGATCCAGATATCAAAAAAAATCAATAAACCGGTAATATATATTCTATTAATGGTTCATTAACGGAATTATATATCCTATAATGGTTATATATTAACGAGATGAAGGATTAGGTTATGAGCTTTAAGGTAAATTTAGATTACCAACATGGTCTGTTTGATGGACCGCAGATTGAAGCACGGAAAAGAATCATCGAGCGGAACAAAGCCATTGTGGCGGCAACATCCAAGCTTGTAAGAGAGTCCATACTGGTTATGGAAGGGTGGTTTTGTTCCAGGGACATCTGGATTGTAAATGGGTGGAGCAATTTAGATGTGCGGCCAGTATTGGAAGAGCTGGTTGATGCTGGTGTGTTAGAAAACGCGAAACGTTATTATGGACCTCATAAAGCGGGGCATCCAGATTATAGAGGCTTTAAGTCGTACTACCGGCTGACCTCGCATGATCAGCATCACTAAAAATTGCAAATGACTCCCCAGTCTGAATTTGAGTTGAGGGCCGGTCAACCGGCGTAATCTTTAAAGTATCTCTGATTGTCGGTGTAAGCAGCCCTCTAAACTCTTCCACATCGCTAAACAATGGGTCGAGCCATTTAGCGATGATGTCTTTATCATCATGAGGCAGGAATAACGGTACCGATTTCGAGTGTATGTCTTGCCAAGCCAGGTGGGGTGGTAACGTAATGATCGAACAGGACAGCATCTGCTCACCGGTATCACGATTCCACCACTCCCGATATAGACCCCCTAATGCAAAGGCTGTGTTCTCAGGCTCAATCCTATGATACCGGCGTTTACCTTTAGACCCCTCACCTTCCACTATGGCTGTGGCAGGTACGATGCAGCGGTGGCTTCGATAAGGAAGGTATCCGGCAGAGTTTCGGACATCCAGCTTGTCAGAGCGCGTATTAAAGGATGTATAGTGTGAAGGCTTCAGGTTCTGATCCAGTAGCAACCACCAGATAGCAGGCACAACCTGAAGCCCAGCCTGCTGGCCAATCACGATATCAACGAATGATGCAGGTCCAGACCCGGTATTAACCTGAAACAGGTCTGATTGCTCCTCAATCTCAAGAGATCGGATTAGCGCCTGGGCTTGAGCTGATTTGCTATCAAATTCAAAGAAGCCACACATATTCCTCTCCCCTCTACTTAAACAGAAACCGCACCTCCATCCGTTGTCATTAGAACACTGATGACCGCCGCTGCTTTTGCTGGCCACTTTCTAAGAATGATAGACAAGGTTTGGCCGTGATCCAGGTAACCGCAGAATAGTTGTAATTCACGATTCCAGGTGTGCATATAGCATTCCCGGTAAACTTCTCTGCCAATACTGATGAGGTCTTTGCTTAATTCACCGATGTGTTGTTCCTTTTTGGCCCAACGATCCCACGGGTAATCCCCAATATCATACTGCTTATATTCCAGAGACATAGAGGTTGCATGTAGCCATTCCGCTGCCGACTCAGGTTCCCAGCCGAATATTCTTTTTTTCATTTGTTCTTTATCAACAAACAGACTAACCAAATACTCATCCCAGATATCGCCGGATAGCTCTTCTTCGGACAATGCGGCACCCAACATGATAGATGCTCGTCTATAACGGATACTTTCCATGATCCAGGGGTACCCGGTATCGGAAAGCGTTAAATCTTCTTCTAATACCTGCAGAGCAGGGAACGTATTTGCAAGGGTTCCGACAAGGTGAAGGCAATCACAAAAGGAGGGCTCAAAAATGCGATCTTCGCTGCCTGCACTGCAGGCGACATTCCAAGAAGGGTATCCATATACCTGGCGGCAAATAAATTCGAGTGCCTGAGTGTGTCTGACCTTAGCTAAACAATATTCGCCACCGGCAACCAAGGCCGAGGCTTGTTTCTTCATGCGGGTAATGAGATCAGTTGATGCCATAAAATCCTCCGGACTAAGCGGTTCAGTTGTCTGCGTTCCTGAGTGCTTAAACAAAGGATTTAATCAATGAAGACTGTCAAGCGCGTTTGCCAATTTGCAGACCATGCGGGTGCGCGAACCCAGTTATAAAACTGAATAGATGCTAAACAATCGAAGCAGGAATGTAAATGTTACGGCCAGCAATGCTGAATGAATCGCTATGCCCGAGCCGGGTTCATGGGTCTTACTGCCCGACGTTTGCTTTTGACATACCAGACGTTCATTTTCTGGTTTGTAGTCGGATTCGAACCTACCAATCACGCTTCACAAGTCTAACTGAAACGCCTGTGCGGACCCGCATGCAGGGTGTTGTCGAGGCCGATGTTTCTATAATTGTAATTTGTTGCTTGGTTGATATGTCGATATTCTGAGTGTTAGATTAATTAGGTTACGTAAAAGAATGCGTATAAGTAGACGGTAGTATCTGCTTATACCAAAAGTCCGCCAAGGTTTGCTGTTTCCAACGTGCGGAAGATTCACCAAAAAGCAGCAAAAGTCTGAACGGCACTATGCCTTGGTATCCTAAAAGACTAGTGCCTTGTTAATTTAGGAGAGTCTATGACTAACCAACAATTGGCAGGTTCAGCAAGTTTACCCCTTCGAATGGGCGCATTTGGTGCGTTGTATTCGATGCTAGTGGTGTCTTTTACTCCAGTTGCTGCATTCGTGTTAGCACTGGCAGCATCAATAATTCTGGCTAGGGTGTAATGCTTAGGAGTGTAATCAGTTAGGCTGGCACTCCGACCTATTTACTGTTCATTGGTGTATTGAAAGTCGCAGACCCCGTCACTCGTTTAGTGAAACGCTATACCCTATATAGGCTCATCTTGATCAAGAATGAAGATTCTTGCATTGGCTATGCTGATTAAGTATTTCCAATATCGTCTTTATATGTGTATATTAGGGGTGTGAATGAAGCAGCGCCAGTAGAGAGCCTGCATTATCAATGAAATGTCTGCAATGAATGAAGCTGCGCCAGTGGAGAGCCAGCATTACCAATGAAATGTCCGCACTGAATGACCAAGCATTCACTCATTGAAGCCTCCTTTATGGAGGCTTTTTTGATTCTACTTAGGGAACATTGATGCTAGTTACTGTTCAGCTCACGGATGATTTTCATCAAGCCAATAAAGATCTGGTTGAGTCTTTAGACGATAAAGGGCGGGGTTACGGGGTTGTTAAAATAAAAATTAATGACCTTACATTTGGGATACCGCTTAGAACTAATCTTAATCATCGGCATTGTATGGTGTTAGATACCGTACAACGCGGGGGAAGAAGCTCTAATAGAGGCTTGGATTATACAAAAGCCCTTTTGATTCGTGATGAAACAAAAGAGTTAGGCGCTCGGTTTAATGTGAGCTCGGCGCAGAAGAAAATACTTATAAGCCGTAAAAAGGCAATCATTAACCAGTTTGAACGCTATGTAAAAGGGTATGTAAGCGCAGTTCAAGAGGGAGCTGGAAACACACTAAGTAGTTCTACATATAAATACAGCACCCTCGTTAACTATCATTCAGAGCTAGGCATATAGTTCCTATCTCAGGTTTCACCTGAATCGCTATACGGTGAATTGCCCACCGCTGGCACCCTTATGAAAGGGTGCAGCGATTTGGCCGAGAAAACGCTGTAGCCGCGCCGTTATCTGGAACCGCTCTGAGGGGCGCTTTTGTCACGCCGCGATTTTTAGAGGATGCAGGCCTGCGCGGGCTGTCATGGACACTAGCGCATCAATAGTGAAACCTGACATTTTTCCTCTGCATACATCGGCCAGCCGGGAGCGCTGAACTCCCATCACCTCGGCGGCTTTTTCCTGAGTTAATTCGTTTTCATTGATATATGCAACAATGCTGTCAAAAAGGGCGGCTTTGATTTTTAGCTGCTCCGCTTTGCCTGGGTCTAACTCAAGATCATCAAACACACTGCCAGTAGTTAGATTCTGACTCATTTTAACCTCTCTTTCGCCTCTTTATAGCGACTCACTATTGTGGCTTTATCGGCCTGGGCCGTTGCCTGTGTGGTTTTCTGCCAGCAGTGCAAAACGGTCACAGAGCCTTTGAATTTAGTGACATACGCGATCCGAAATGTCGTAGAATCTTCCCAGATTCGAATCTCATAAACCCCGGTGATGCCCTTGCCTAAGCTTTTTAAAGGCTTCCAATCCTGCGGTTCGTTGCCTTCTTGTAAGCGGTGTAGCTGATACCCTGCATCTTGCACGGCGTCTTCAGGAAAAGCTAACAGCTCGGCCTTGCTCGAACCTTCCCACCAAATGGGCTTGAGTGTTGTAGTCATATGATTATATTGTATAAGATTTTATACAAAAGTAAAGCGATACGCTATTTGCCGCTATGGCCTAGCGGGGTTCATATAAGACCTGATTGCAGTCTGGAATCATGCAATACTATGGTGTAATTTATATGTTTCTTGCTAGTCGCCAAGGTATGGCCGACGTAGTTAGTAAGTTGGGGTATTACTAATCTACAAAAAGAAGGAATTAATTATGGGAATTAAGCCAGGACCTAAACGAAGAAAGGACGATGGGGAAAGGGATAAACGGCAGCGTGTTAATCCAGAAAACAAACCAAAGCACCCCCCTTTAAAGGAGCATAAACATAAAAAGGGTGACTAACTACGCTGACGCAAAAAAGCCCCACCGTTTGACGGGCGGGGCTGTTCTTTTACTTGCCGTTAAGCAGCGCGAATACCTGGATCCCCAGGGACGCAACCGCTACGAAAAGGGACAAAACTGCTAGCAGTTCCATAAACACCTCATTGCTGAGGGTCGCCCGGCGCAAGTTACTGGCCTATCAAACACCGGCATCTGATAAATGACTCATTGAGTACGACCATTATAAACCCTCAATAACGCCAGCCGGTTTCCACACCGAGAAGAGGGGTGAATATCTTAAACGAGGTAACGTTCTAATGGTCGCGGTTCAAGGCCCTATAAACCAGACCCTGATATGGTAAAGTCCTTCCTGCTGATATCAAAGTGATATCATCGTAATATCAAAAAAAACTCAAATAGTTTGAGTAAACTTATTCCGTCAGTATATAATGACTGCATCTGGTAAATGACTCTTTGAGTTAGGTTGATTGTGCTTCCAACATGATTAACTCGGAAAACCGCCTTTCCAAGGCGGTTTTTTTGTGCCTGCAATTCGTGAATCGCTATGCCCTAAAGTGATTCATGCACACACGATATCCGCCCCCAGAAAAGCCCCTTCAGGGCTTTTTTGCGGCCTGCGGTGAATCAAAACATATACATTTTGATTCATGCAAAGAAAGTCCGTTGCTGGCGCACAGCAGAAGTTACCGGCCTGCCATATATTTCATGCTAAGCGAGATTCTACAGTAAGGCTTGCCTTACCAATGGTAAATATTTAGTATTGGTCATATAGATAATCAATATGAATATTTCAAAAGGGTATATCATATGAATCGTAAGCTGGTGGAGTTCCAAGAGAAGTGGAACTTAACAGTCACGGGTTTAGCAAAAGTTTTAGGTATACAGACATCTCGATCCAGCGATTTCTTGTCGGGGAAACGTAAAGCCTTCCCTGAGTACCTGTCGTTACACATAGAGACCCTTAACAAGCTAGAAGAGGGTCAGTGTAAAGAACTGATCAAAAAGCGCGTAGAGGCTGTTAGAAGCGCTGAAAAGACTAAGGGTGATGTCGATGATGGATGATGAACCGGTTAATAGCTCAGAGGACTCAAATATGAATACTCTCGTTAACATTCAAGAACAGGAACCTCAATTCGAGCGGTTTGAGCGCTTCACTGCGCTGGAAAACGGCAATTATTGGAGAGCGTTAGTCGATGGCCACGAAGAACACGTTACTGCTGGCCAAGTTCTTATGATCTACAAAATAGATTATGTTGATCAAAGCCCTCATACCATCCACATGCTGTTGCACCCATCGCAATTAGAATACTCCACCCGGGTTGTTAAATACTTGGTCGAAGATTTTGTCTCCAAATTTGAGTTTGTAGAGACCAGTGAAGCAGAGGCTATCCGGGCCGCAGAGATCCGCGAGATCCAGGGGCAGCTGCAAGACAGTCAGGATGAGCTTACACGGGCTTTCACTGATGCAAATTTAATGGATGCTCTTATAGAAAAAGAACTGCCGAAAGAAGAGACTGAAGCTGCTGGCGGGTTACCCGTTCGACTTGAAACCTTTGACGCTGATGTTGTAGCCGCGGTTAAAACACAAAAGCTATCAACACTCATGTCACGGGGATTAACGGAAACAGGAATACAGCAGATCAGGGCAGGCCTGAATAACCAGAAAGATATCGCGCAGCGCCGGGGGCAGTGGATTGAAAAGAGAACGCAGCGGCTTTCAAAAATAGCGTCACGAATGACCCCCTTCTTCAAAGAAAAAGCAGAGCTGGCAAAAGCGGTTAGCCGGGAGATGATGGATCATGTCGATGAGCTGATGAAAGGAATTGGAAACCTTAATCTCTATGTCCTGAAAGATGTGTTTATTGACACCCTGCAGGAAGGGGCATCTGCTCCCGAAGATGAAAAGCTTAGCATCACACAGAAAGTCCTATTCATGGATGAAGAGATGGCCGTATGGACTGATGTTGACGACGATTATGATTGTCAAAACCGAGAAGGTTTTTTTAAAGCGCTTTGCGATCATCCAGAGCTGGTGGATCAAATATTTCCGTCAAAACGCTGCATAGTGAATGTGGCCACCACCAGACAGGACCATAATTACAGTCGCCGTGGTTATACCTGGCAAGAAGCTGAGCGACTTAGAAAAGAAAATCAGCGGCAATTCCTATTGGTCAGAGATGGTGAGAATATTCACGTTGTTTTGTCTCCGGAGCTTTTTCATAATTTCTGTGCAACACTTTTTCCGACTAAAAATGAAGTAGATGCCCCCTTCAAAGGTGTGGATGGGCAGAACATTACATACCGGGATCTTGATTACACCAAATCACTTGAAAGGTTTGAAGCAACTGCACTCGGGTACAAGCGATTACTCATTCTGCTATGTGGCCTGGACCATAACAAACAGCTATTTGGGCCTTTCTACAAAGGGGAGCCCTCTTTAGATTTTGTATCGATGAAGTTCCAGGAAGAAAATTTCAACTTTATCCATGATGTTGATGGTGAAGGGCTACTGGCCGGTGAGCGACCTCCGTCGGTTACCGAGTGGGTGAAGGAATTAAACTCACGGATCTGCGCTGGCTCCCGGGTATTAGTCCAGTGGCGTAGAGTTTTCAACACTGACACTATTTCATCGGCCTATGAGCGAGAAAACATACACAACTATGGCAGCGATAGTCGAAGGGCTCTGATGTATACGCCGGATTGTGCGGATGATCTTGGTCTGATCGAAGGCATAGTAAAGCGTAAGCAAAACAATTTGGTTATAGATGTTTCGGTGAGCGGTGATAGTCGTCAGTACAAATGGCGCACTTTTAACGCTCAACTCAATCTATCAATGGCCCTGAGAGGTGCGGATCCGTTTGATATTGTGTGCCTGGATACTCTGGATCCAGAAGATGCACATTGGTACTTACATGACCGTCAATCTCGAAGAATGAATGTGACCGGTATACGGATGCTGAAATCCGCCATTCGCCGGGCTGAGAGAGAGCGCAAAACTGAGCAGCCAGTTAGAGATGAGCTTTTAAAAAGTCTTGAAGCCTCTGGCTTGTCATCTGATCGGGGCTCAATGCTAAGGTATGTGAACCAGGCTATTGCAAAATGGCGCTGCGCTCATCCCACAATAGAACCCCAGGACTTGCTGCAGAACCGCAAGAAACTGAATGCCGTAGCCGATCAGGTTTTCTTTTTGGCCGGTCTTGGCCGTAACCCCAAAAATGAGATTGCGGAAAGCGAAAGCCTGATAGGGCGCTCTGTGCTGCGGATAACGCTGAGCGCCAGCGGTAAGTATGTGGCATACAGTACCGCGTTACCTGCAGAGCGTGACGACCGCCTGATACCCTTTTACTGGGTAGTTAAAACAACCTACATCTTAAACAAGAAAGGGGTCAAAGCTGGGCATCAAAGCTTCGTGTTACTGCGAAAGCATAACCCAGCAGAAACGCTGGTTTTTGAAGCTGAATCAGTCGAAGAGTATATTCAGGAAGGGCTGGTACCGTTTAAAACTCCAAAAGCGAAAGCAGAGGCATTGGAGGATGTAGCTGACATAACGATTGATCAGATTTTGGCTGCTAAAGGCAACCCTGATAAAACAATCGCTTTACTCAATGAGTACATTAAATGCCGTTATGACCAGACCATGAAGAGCACAGGAAAGTACGTAGTTGAGCCCTTTGTGTCGTTAGCACTCGGTGATGCGATTCTGAAGGATACTGATTTCAATAGCAGAGCGCTGTATCAACGTCACACACTATTTGGATTTACCGGTAAAACGGGGCATGTGATCGCTTGGTTGTGCGCTGGAATCAAAGAATTAGAGGCTGAGTTTTTAAGTGAGTATGTGTCAATTTATATAGAAAAAAGTGTCGCTCATAAAACAGCTAGCGGCTGGCTGACTCAATTTTCCGGGAAAGAGCTGCAAGAGGTGTTGGAGTTTAGTTTTTACGAACCTGATCCATTCAGTGACTGGTGCGGTGAAAATAATTTATATAAAAAAATACCTGCGGTGGAGGGTTACCGGTATTCATTCAGCAAACGATTGGAAACAGTAGCTGGTGGAGATTCCGTCATCGCAATTGACCTTAACAGGACGGGTGGAAAAACACTAGATGAGTTCCTGGGCATTTCTAAGCCGGAAAACTTCTGCCCCTGCTACGTATACGAAGCAGACGGGTTTGGAGAGACCAAAATAGATATTTTCCAGATGACATCGGAAACCTCTAACTTGTTTAAGCGGTATAGCGTTAATTCGTTTGATACCTTGGCTGAAGCGCTGGGGAGTTTCAGAAATCCAAAAAAATATATAAGTAAGGTTGATAAAAAGTCCTACTCTGTCGAGGTAGAAGCCGTTGAGGTAGATCCGCGAGTATTAAATGGCGTAAAGGCTATTCAGAGCTTTGACTATACAGAGATCAGCAGAGTGGAGTTACCATGAATAGTGAAGACATCGTATCAAGTAACGATATACAGCAGGCGCACAGAGCCCCCTCACAGGGCGATACGCAAGTAAGGGAGGTGAGTGTATAGGAATTTGTTTGACTAATAGCAAGGCATTCAACGGGGCCTTGGTTCATATTCACCGTTGATTACAAAACCTGAAAATAGAAGGAATGAAAGGATGCTGATTTTAACAAGGCGCGTTGGGGAAACGTTAATGGTAGGCGACGATGTGACAGTGACTGTACTCGGAGTGAAAGGGAACCAGGTGCGGATCGGTGTAAATGCACCAGACGATGTAAGCGTACACCGCGAAGAAATTTATCAACGGATCCGGAAGAAAAAAGGGGAGCAGGAAACGGTATAGAAAATTGTCTCGCTTTACTGATTAGACAATATTAGAAAAGGAGGCCTTGGTGCCTCCTTTCTCTTTTAGTGCTCAGCGCTATTTTTGCATTTAAAATGCGGCCCAATTAAGGGCGTAGGGATTTTTATCACCAAATTATCAATCATTATGTTTGGCTACTTCTGTTTGTAGGGATCGGATCGGCGGCTGGTGATGCTGCTTAGCCCGGGCCAAATCATAATTCAGTTGCATCGTAAGCCAAGCATGGGCGGTACTGACTCCAGCCTCTTCCAAGCGCAAGGCTAGATCGGTGCTTATAGCTGCTCGACCATTCACAACGCGGGATAGTGCAACGCGGGTTATATCCAGTCTATCTGCAGTTTCTGTCACTGATAGACCAAGAGCGGTAATAACGTTTTCTTTCAACAGTGGGCCAGGGTGAGGAGGGTTCAACAAAGGGCTTTCTACAGACAAGCTACTAACGGAACGTAGCTTTGCAGATAGATTGCTTTTGCAGTGGTCACACAGTTTCAGTGTGGACCGGCCACACTCAATGGTGGTGATCATTACCTGACTTCTTGAAGCATCGGTCTCGGTGCCGGTTCTACCACCAGCACCGCATTCGTCGCAGCTACCTGCATCAATGACACTTACTCTGCTTAGATTCATTACGGTTGATCTCCTACTTACAGTTGCCGGAGCTGGTAGATTTTATTATTGATTGCAGCTAACTGATCAGCATGACTATTCAGCGTCAGCTGCAGGTCATCCACATAAGTGCTGACGTTTTCGAGTGCAGAAAGGTATTTCTTAGAGTTTTTACGAGCTCCGGATGCTTTCTTTGCGCAGATCTCACGAACAACTGTGAGTTGATTGGGTGTGAACGGCTTGCCGGTCATCGCTTGGTGCTTCATTTCGATCTCAAACCCGTGGCGGCTTAGTTTTGATATAACGAAGTGATCTTCTATATTTTCTACCAGATCGCTACACAGGGTTTCACGCTGGTCCATCAAAGCAGAGATGAGGTCGGCGTTTGTAAGTCCTCCATTGAGTAATTTCTCTTCCGCTTCGCGCTTAGCTGTATTTTCCATGATGATTGCTTCACGGCGTTCATGTTCAAGCTCGCGCTTCATGCGGAGGTGACCGGCCACCAGACCGTGATCGCCAGTTTTTTTAAGGCAATCAATCCCGACTACTGAGATTTTACCATCTGCGCTTTTAATGAAATTACGGTTTTTAATAACAGTACCGCAATGCTCGCAGTAAAAGATCTGTCCTAATGCGAGAGCATGTTGCTTCGGGTGGACAATCTCGAATGGCGCTTTGCCAAGGCCGGACATTTCAAATGTGTGTTTAATAACTGGAGCTTCCTGGCTGAGAATCTGGTCGGTGATCATCTTGTTATCCTTGAAGTTGTTTTCAGCAATTCCCAATAATATAACGCTATATAGTTATATAATCAACAAAATATAACTCACAAGGGTTATTTATTTCGTTTGACTCTAAATTGTATCTAGGCCATATTGTGTGTTCTAAGCTGGTGGATCGAGGAGGAAACGACACCGAAAAGGTTTAACTCCTCGGAGCTGGATAGGTAAATAGTGGGGTGGTCGCTATTGGCAGGCACCAGACGTACTTCAGGGGAAGTGAAGAGATACTTTACCGTAAAGGCTTGGTTAACTTCAGCGACAACAATGTCGCCCTCCCTGAGCTCAACAGAGCGGTCCACCAGCAAGATATCGCCATCTAAGATACCGGCCTGAGTCATGGAATGGCCTGAAACACGCAGTAGGTAAGTTGCCCCGGGGACTGGGTTTAACAAAATATTTAGATCAATAGCACTGCAGTGCTGCATTGTAGTGATAGACATAATAAAGTAATTCGATAGCTGTACAAATGTACAGTATAGGCGCGGCAGAAGTGAAATCAAAGTAAATAGGGAAGGTGATTGGCAATGCTCATTAAAGGTAAAGTCCCTGAAGAATATGCAGATCTGTTGTTATCGCGGATTACCTCCAGAAATAACGCAGAAGCTGTTAGGGATGCAGCAAAAGAGTACTTAGTGAACGGTGGCCAGCAGATCGAAGTTGCTGAGAAATATGGCATAAAGCAGTCGTCGCTGTCCAGGCTCCTGAATAAATTGAAAGATCTTGATGACTGGGTGGCCGAGGCGATCCAGTATCACCGGGAGTAATCATTATGGTGCATCCATCAAAAGCGGGTGAATCTTCCAGTCTCAGAGAGCAAATAGACCGGCTTAGCAGAGACCCGGGGCGAGACTATAAGGCAAAACTGATCAAGTGTATCAGCTATGTTAGGTGGCACCTTAACGAGTTAGATTCTTATCTGAAAGCGAAAGACCAGCAGATACAGAAGTATAAAGATATTCTTGGACAGGATTGCCAGGATCCTTGGGTGCGCGTATCTAATACCTTGCCACCGGTAGGGGAGCGCCTGCTGTTCTGGGATGATGAGTACTGTACTTACGAAGCGGCTAAACTCAACCCGAATAGCCCTGAGTTGCAAACAGATGACCAATTAAGGGCTTTCCTCAAAGGCAAGAACTACACCCATTGGCAGCGGATTTCCCGGCCTGAAGACGCACTAACCTCAATGCTAGAAAAATTAAAAGCTGATCGATGACTTTAGATAAAACGGAGGTTATATACTGGATGCTTACAGCTAGTATCGAGGACAACATGAAAAATCTATCAAATGTATCGCTTCAATACCACAGTGAGACAGGTCGTATAATAACCAGACAGAGAGCCTGCAGCGGTAGCCCCAGGACATTCACATCCTATCAAAAGAAACCTATAAAACGCTGAAAGATGCCCGTCAGGTTGTGCCTGAAAGCGATAGAGATCTTCTTGTTGTAGCAAAGACGGAAACGATTTAAGAAGGGGAACTTATATGGTGCCAGATCTGTTAAGCAAGCTCCGGAAGAAAGCTAAAGCGATCGGCTGTGTCTTAGTGATCGATAAGAAAGAAGGCTATCCAATGGCAACGGTGTCAATTATTCCAGATAACAAAATGTCAAAGGAAATGCTGGAGCTGGGATCCGTTGACGGTATTTTTGTTTGGGTGAATCAGAAGGATATGGATAAGAAAGCCAAGCACTCAAATTACTACAAGGAGCTGCTTGTTTTGGATCAAAGGTTTGATTCGGTCCGAGACCGGTTAATGAAACGAGCCCATATGCTGAATTGTAGCGTCGAGGATGTGAACGCATATTATCAGACGCTCGAAAAATGCTGACTGCGCCGCCACTGTAGCTCTTTGCCCGAATGCGTATGTCATACTATTTTAGGGGGATTGAGCATAGTTTGATTCTGAATTTTGGTAAGACTTCAACTATTCATTATCTGGAGCAAGGTGTGTATATTGTCTCCGTTCATCAGAGTTATTCAGAGTTCGCATAAGTCGAAGGTACGACGAATGATCGGCACAAGGAGCTGACGCATGGCCATTAGTCAGGCACGTATTATCGAATCACTGGAGCAGGCTTGCACCGACCTCAATCCCGATGAGTTCATTTTTTCATTCCTAGACGCTTACGGCTTCCCGAAGAGTACGATCACCCGGCTTCGTAAAGGTGGGGACAGTCGCAATGTAGGTGCGGGCGGTGATATAGGCCTGAAGAAGAAACTTTATTTCCGTGTAGTCCCGACAAGCGCTGACCTTGATGCTGAAGCTGAATCGCTTAAGGCAAGTGATGTGGTCGCTCGCAATGATATTCGTTTTGTGATCGTAACCAACTTCGATAGCCTGGTGGCGTTCGATCTCAAGGCGGATGAGCGACTTGATACGTCTATGGATGAACTGGATAAACAGTACGCTTTCTTCCTGCCTCTGGCGGGTTACGAAAAAGCAGTCATGCATTCAGAGCATCCTGCGGACGTAAAAGCCTCTGAGAAAATGGGGCAGTTGTTTGACCTGATCCGAGAACGCAACGACCTTTCTAAACCTGAGGACCTTCACGCGCTAAACGTCTTTCTCACTCGTCTGTTGTTTTGTTTCTATGCCGAAGATACGGGCATCTTTGAGCAGGCTCAGATGACTACGGCCATTCAGTCATGCACTCAGGATGATGGCTCTGACGTTGATCAGTTTTTCACAGACCTGTTTACCGTGCTGAACCTGGATTCAGCTGCACCTGAGCGCAAAGAGATGTCTGCTCACTTTCAGGCGTTTCCGTATGTGAACGGTGGCCTGTTCCGTGATGATGAGCCCATCCCAGAATTTGGTCGCAAAGCGCGTCGCATCCTTATCGATTGTGGCTCTTTGGACTGGTCAGAGATCAATCCTGACATCTTTGGCTCGATGTTCCAGGCGGTCATTGATGAAGAACAGCGCGGCAATCTTGGACAGCATTACACATCCGTGTCGAACATTATGAAGGTGATACAGCCCTTGTTCCTCGATAAGCTCTATGCGGAGTTGGAGAAGTCCCGCAAGAGCGAACGCAAGCTCAAGGAACTGCTTGTAAGGCTTCAGAACCTTCGTGTTTTCGATCCTGCCTGTGGCTCAGGTAACTTCCTGATTATCGCTTATAAGGAACTACGTAAGCTGGAAATGGAAGTGATCGACGCACTGAATGTCGTATCAGGCCAGAATGAAATGTATTATTCCGGTATTCGTCTATCGCAGTTCTTTGGAATTGAAATTGACGACTTCGCCCATGAAGTAGCAATCTTGTCTCTATGGTTGGCCGAACACCAGATGAACATGGCTTTTAAAGCCAAGTTTGGCTACGCCGAGGCGGCACTTCCGCTTCGAGATTCAGGCAACGTTGTTTGTGGTAATGCGTTGCGCAGGGACTGGGACGAAGTCTGCTCGACTATTGATTCTAATGGGAATCTATATGAAGTCTATCTCTGCGGTAATCCTCCATTTCTTGGCAATGGAGGACGTAATGCTGATCAGAATGCAGACATGGCAGAAGTTTTTTATGGGTTTAAGTCATTCGGCATACTTGATTTTGTAACTTGCTGGTTTTGGAAAGGGGCTAACTACATTGAAAGTAAGCAGGCAGAGTTCGCTTTTGTATCTACCAATTCTATCTGTCAAGGTGATCAGGTTGGGGTACTTTGGCCGGAGATCTTTCAAAAAAACCTAAAGATTCGCTTCGCTTATCAGACCTTCCCTTGGAAAAACCATGCTAAGCAAAATGCGGCTGTCCACGTTGTTGTTATAGGTGTTGCTAATGCAGCAAGTGTAAAAGAAAAGGCCTTATTCAAGACAACCGTTAAAAACACAGTTCATTGTATCGCAGCTGCGAATATCAATCCGTACCTTGTAGACGCTAGGGATACGGTAGTTTCAAGCAGAACCACCCCTCTTGTTGGCAGTCCTGTCATGGTTAAAGGCAGTCAACCAACAGATGGAGGTCAATTACTCCTATCTCCTGAAGAAAAAAGTAACTTGGTTACAAATGAACCGAATGCAACAAGGTGGATAAAACGCCTCATGGGAGCACAAGAATTCCTACAAGCTAAAGAGCGATGGTGCTTGTGGCTTGCAGATGCTTCCTCAGAGGAAATTGAAGTGATGCCCTTAGTAAAGCAGAGAGTCGATGCAGTTAGACAAATTCGCCTTGCAAGTCGAGATTCAGGTGCCCGTAAACTAGCAAACAGACCTCATCAGTTTCGAGAGACAAGAAATCCTGAATCTTTCATGATTGTTCCCGCTGTATCATCTGAGCGTAGAGAATATGTACCTATTGGCTTGTTTGGATCTGATGTTATATCTACGAACCTCAACCTGATTATCCCTGATGCCGCTTTGTATGAATTCGGTATTCTCACCTCCGAAATGCACAATGATTGGATGCGAGCTGTTGCAGGGCGATTGGAAAGCCGTTATCGCTATTCTGCCACATTGGTTTACAACACTTACCCTTGGCCTGATGTGACAGATCAACAACGCAAGCAGATCGAAGCGCTGGCCGAGGAGGTCTTGCTGGTTCGAGAAGACTACCCGGATAAGTCTTTGGCCCACCTGTACGACCCAGACAAGATGCCTGAGCCGTTGCGCGAGGCCCACAAAACTCTGGATAGTGCGGTTGAAAAACTCTATCGCGATAGGCCGTTCCGCGATGCTTCAGAGCGTTTGGAGCACCTGTTTACTCGTTACGAGAAGTTGATTGCCAAAGAGAATGCTAAGGTGCCTGCCAAAAAGAAAACCACACGGAGTAAGTGATTATGGCTGATCTGTTAACTGTCCAGTATAAGCAAACTGGTAAGAGCTCAAATCTTGATACCAAGGGTATGCGTGAAATGCAGGCTCGTGCGTATGAGGCGCGTGATGCCCAGTATCTATTGCTGAAAGCACCACCTGCTTCTGGCAAGTCACGGGCTTTGATGTTTCTGGGACTGGACAAACTACAATACCAAGGGTTGAAAAAGGTCATCGTTGCCGTGCCAGAGATGAGTATCGGCGCTTCATTTAAGGACACGGATCTGACCAGTGGTGGTTTTTTTTCTGATTGGATTGTGCAGCCAAACTACAATCTTTGTATCCCTGGTGGCGAAGCTCAGAAGGTAAAAGCCTTCGTTCGTTTCATGTCCGATCCGGATGCCAGTGTTTTGATATGCACCCATGCCACATTGCGTTTCGCCTATCAGGAACTCAAGCCGGCTGACTTCAATGATTCCTTGTTGGCGGTCGATGAATTTCATCATACCTCGGCCGATGGTGAGAACCGCCTTGGGGGGCTGATTGATGGCATAATGGCAGGCTCTAATGCACATATCATTGCGATGACCGGCTCTTACTTTCGTGGTGATGCGGTACCTATCCTGCTGCCTGAGGATGAGGAGAAATTCACTCAGGTCACGTACTCCTATTACGAGCAGCTGAACGGCTACGAGCACCTCAAATCATTAGGCATTGGCTACCACTTCTACACGGGGCGTTACATCGATGCCGTTCATAAGGTTCTGGATACCAAGAAAAAAACGATCGTCCATATCCCGAACGTAAATGCGGTGGAATCGACCAAAGATAAGCTGGCTGAAGTCGATTACATCCTGGATGCCATTGGTGACGTAATCGAGAAGGACATGAAAACTGGCATCATCACGGTCAAGGATTCAACTGGCCGGATACTTAAAGTGGCTGATTTAGTGGACGATGGCCCGATGCGGATTGAGGTGCAGAACTACCTGCGTAATGTATCAAAAGCCGAAGATGTCGACATCATCATTGCGTTGGGTATGGCCAAAGAAGGCTTTGATTGGCCGTGGTGCGAACATGTACTGACCATTGGCTATCGATCCTCTTTGACCGAGATCATCCAGATCATTGGACGGGCTACCCGTGACTGTGAGGGTAAGCCTCACGCTCAGTTCACCAACCTGATTGCCCAGCCTGATGCTGAAGACGATGACGTTAAGGTATCGGTCAACAACATGCTCAAGGCTATTACTGTATCGCTATTAATGGAGCAGGTACTAGCCCCAGCCATAACCTTTAAACCCCGTTCACGCTTCATGCCCGGTGAGGAGGTAGAACCGGGTACTGTAGTGATTGAAGATACTACGGCGCCAGTTTCAGACAAGGTCGTCAAGGCCTTGGAAAACATAGACAACATTAAAGCGGCCATCCTACAAAAGCCTGAAGTCATAGCGCCTGCTGTGACGGGGGATGCTGATTCCGAAGTAATGGAATCGGTTGAAATTCCTAAGGTGGTCGAAAAATTGTATCCCGATATGGATGCCCATGAAGTACAGACTGTATCCGAAGCTGTTCATGCGTCTATGGCGATCCAGTCCACCGGTGGTCTGTTTGATGAATTGGATCTTCCGGAAGGTGCAGAAATTATTGTGCCTTCAGGTGTAGAAGAGGGGACGCCCGCTGCTTATCAGGTTGAAACTGGATCTGCGCCCAAACCCAATCAAGAGTCATCTAATAGTGATCCTAAGGCCAATCGTAAGTTTGTTCAGATTGGCAACAAGTTCGTCAAAATCGAACACCTGAATGTTGACTTGATCCGGCAGATCAATCCATTCCAGGGAGCCTACGAAATTCTCTCAAAAGCGGTCACTCCGTCTGTGCTGAAAACTATTCAGGATACTGTGGTGGGTATGCGTTCTCAGATGACCGAACAGGAAGCTGTTGTTCTATGGCCCCGTATCAACGAATTCATGAAGAACAAGGGATGTGAGCCTTCTGCAACAGCCAGCGATCTGTATGAGCGCCGTTTGGCTGAGGCATTGGCCTACATCAAGCGTAAGGCCCAGGAGCACAAAGCAGCTAAGCCGCAGAGCGCATAGGGAGATGTAGGATGCCGCCTATCAACCATGATAGAAACAAGGGCGCGGTACGCCCTTCACTGGATGATATTTTTAATGGCCCGGATGAGTTTGGACTACTTGATGTTCAGGCTAAACGATCTAGCAGTGGCGCACCACTTGAGGTGTCCAAGTTCGAAGAGATCAATGCCTTCGTTGATCAAAATAAAAGAGCACCAGAGAGTACAGGTACGCTGCCTGAAAAGCTGCTTGCAAGACGTCTGAATGGCTATATCAGTAACCGTGAGCTCTATGCGACTCTAAAACCTTATGATCACCACCGTTTGCTTCCGGAGACTGTGGAGCTTGTAGGCGAAATTGAACCTCGTGATTTTGCGTTGGCAGAACAAAATATCCCGGATAGTGAAATAGTGCAGGCTTCCCCTGATGCTGCTGAGGATAAGGACGATGAGGTGACGTCTCTTGAGGATATTTTTTCTAGTAATGCGTTTGCGGAAATAGATCAGGGAGATACCAGTATCTTTGAGCCTGTCAACGTATCCTTTGTAACAGGTAGGGAAACGCCTGATGAGATTGCACAGCAACGTACATGTCTGGACTTTTATGAGTTTGAATCCATCTTTTATGAGATACACGAAAAATTGAAGTCTGGCGAAGCTAAAACGGTACGGTTCCAGCAAGTCTCGCAGGTACAGTCTGGTGATATTTTCATTTTGGACGGTGTGGTATGCCTGATCGATGAGATAGGTGAGTATCGTGAAGATAACATGGGGAGATACAATCCCAGGCTGCGCGTGATTTTCGAGAACGGGACGGAATCAAATCATCTTCTACGCTCGCTTGCTAAACGCCTCTATCAGGACGAAACGGGGCGCCGTATCATCCGTGAGGCCGACTCAGTTGTTGATGCTTTCAATAACGTGTCCCATAAGGATAAGCGTGCCGGTCAGATATACTTCGTCACTACCAAAGGCGATAACCCTGACCTGAAAAAAGTGCCTAACTTGGTTAAGATCGGCTATACCGAGTTAACCGTTGAGGAAAGAACGAGAAATGCTGAGAGTGATACGGCATTTTTGGAAGCTCCGGTGAAGATTCTTGCTTCCATGGAGTGTTACAACCTAAATCCCAATAAGTTTGAAAGCCTTATTCATGGGTTTCTACATGCGCAGCGCCTAAAAATGACGCTAATAGGCAAAGACGGTAAGGCTTATCACCCGAAAGAGTGGTTTTCAGTTCCTTTGGAGACGGCCAGAGAAGTTGCTAAACGGATAATTGATGGCAGCATCGTCTTCTATCGAATGGACAATACCACTGGACAGTTGGTGAAGAAAAAGACCTGATATATGCTCAAATTAGATCTACTGAATTTCGGTGCACTCCAGTCGGCAACAAAGGCCATTTGCATTCTGAGGTTGGACTTGCATCGTTATTGCAGGAGCTAGGCTATTTCGTTCAAAAGTTGCTTGGATGCTTAAGCAAAGAGGCCGCTTTACTTATTTCGGACGTTTGCGTGGCTTGAACCCTGACTGGGGCTAATGATCCAAAGGCTATATCTTGGGTAGGTCAGCTAACCTAACCTTGCTTCTAAGCTGCTTCCAATTCCCACCAAGGTTTCAGTCAGGTTAGAAACCGAGTTCGTGAGCAAGCCTATTTGTGTCAACAGTAAAGGCAAAGACAGGCCAAGCACTTGGGTTTTTATCTATAGCAAGTTTGTATTCAACTTCGCTACAAGGGATACGATTATCAACTAAGAAATAACCGATTAATGATTTGCGAAGAACGATCCGCTTGGCGGTTCCCCCTTGATCTAACTCATAATCAGTCACGATTAATGCCTGCTGATCTTGGCTGAGTTGAGGATTAGGTCTTAGTTCAAGTTCGATCATCTGCTCCCACTCAGTATCCGGCTCAGGGGGTATACCTCTACAGCGTTCAAAAGCAGGCGCGTTATCCCCCCAGTCCTTTGCGCTCTTCGAGGGTTTAATCACTTTTGGGGTGGTTTTGAAGCGGCCAATAAGAAAATCACGGTACGCCATGTTATCCCAGCAAAAGGCGCGTACGTGGTAACGATTATTAACAAACGCAACGGCAGTAGGCGTTAACCGTCGGCCACGTCCTTTGGGTGAACTCATTGTAGCAATCACCGCTTCGATAGACCGCTGGTGTTCAATGACCGAAAGCAACCGGGCTAGAACACGCAGATTATGATGGCGAATCAGCATAGGCATTTCAGTGGCGTGGGCAGCTATGGGCGGAGCATACTCTTCAATGGCCTGCCACTGTAAATCGGCCTCAGACAACAGGACCGGCTCAAAGCTTTCAGTGGGTTGATGGTAGGGAATACCTAGCTGATATGGCTTTACTGCCTTAGGTGCAAGCTGCTGGTAAAGCTTTATATCTTTCTGAGCCTGGGGACGCGAGATACCAAAGGTCTCCATCAGCATGGTCGTTGTTAAACGTCGCTCCCAAAGTAGCTGTCGCTCAATGTAACACAAACGCAGCCACTGAGAATGTGAGTACGCCCCAGTTTCAAGCCGCTTACTGGCCAGATCTGTCACTGAGATTTTTTGCGTGTCTGACGCGATTACGGGTTTCATGTACTGTGAGTACTGCATATACGGGCCTTATTCTCACGCTTAGTTGCTTATACGCAGGAAAGTGTATGCTACTACTGTATAAATATCTACTACCTATATTAAATATAGGGGTGTATAAAGTATATAACAATAAATAGTCTGCATTGATTCTAAGCAGATTTGGGCGTAACAAAGGATAACAGGGCGATTCGATGAGCTTTGCCACACTAAATACCAATTTGTTTAAACCGATCTCGGGCGAGAATGGGCGGTCTGTGCTCTCTTTATTAGTAGAGCTCGATATCTTCCTGGACCCGACGCAGTTGGTCGATGAGCCCACGCCGCAACAAGTACGAGTCTTTCTACGGGACTATATCGCTAATAAAAACTTGAGCCTTGAAATAAACTCGGGTGAGGCCGCGTCAGGAAACCCTGCACCAGAACAGTACGTCTATAACCGTCTCCGTGATACGGGGTGGATTCGGGAAGAGCAGGAAAGTGGTTATCGATATGTTGTCTGGATGGCGCAAGATGCGCGAAGACTGCTGCATTTCCTTGGCAGTATGAGTGCTGAACACCCATCGTTAGGTGTGGTGTGTTTGGCTGTACGCTCTAACCTCTTTGAAGTGGTAAAAGACCCAAGTAACGGATCATTAGTGCGTAAAGCGGCTGATGACATGGAAAGTTTCTCAAACATACTCAGAGCTCTCGTTGGCAACATCCGCGAAATCCATCATGTGATCAGTGGCGGAACCGCCCGGGGCAGTAATAATTTCGCCTTTTATTTTGAAGAATACTTGGGCGAGCTTTTTCTGCCTAATATTGAGAAACTGGCTCTGAGAGGAAACCCCAACCTTCATGCCAGTACGATTCGTAAGCTGGTTAGCGATATTCGCTTCAATCCAGATCGCATAGAGGCCTGTGCTAAAGCCTATAAGCGTGACGATATTTCAAACCCTTCTGTTCAGCTTGTAGAAGCAGATCTGGACCGCTTAAGTAAAGCGTTTGATGGAATTAATCCACTATTCAAGAAGACACAGGACTACGCTCGCCGCATAACCCGTCGGATGAACGAGAAGATCAAGTATACCGTGCACACCCCAAGCAATATGGGACAACAAATTCAGGCGCTGCTTGACCGCATTGGGAGTGATGCTTTGTTAGATGCCTTACCTAGCCCGTTAATAGGTGAAGAACTTCTTGCCGATTGCCGATTGGCTACGCCCAAGGCAAAGCCTGTACCGCCTGCTCCAACGGCACGGAGACAGCAAAAACCTCTGTGGGAAAAACGGGCATACAACCAGCTCAAGCAAGAACACATAAACTTCCAGAAATATGATCCTGCGCGTGTTGCAAATTTCATTGAGTCCAATCTTGATGGTCGGGTTCAGATAACCACGGATGACTTCAGGATTGATACCGCTGATGACATGATGGCAGCACTTCATTTGCGCCTTTTGGCGCAGGGCGTATCGAAAACGCATCCACTCTACCCATTGCAGTCAACGTACAGCGTTGAGTTTGACGAAGAGGAGTGGACAGACCTTAAACAGATGGCCGGTCGTCGCTTGACAATCACCCGGCACGCCACCACGGAGAAGCGCTTACATGGCTAGTGACATTATGCTCAGAGAGCTTAAAGATATCGAGTCGAACAAATCTACTGACTATGCTGATAGCCTGCGCAACACGGCGGCGTATCTACTGCAGAAACAGTGGGTATGGAAGGGAAAACGAGGCCAAAAAGAGCACTTTAAGTTGTGTCATGAGAATCAGTCCTATTTTCACAAGCTCTTTGATGGGTTGGATATGATGTGGTACTACGATCGCAACTTCGGCTATGCGGGGATTTTACCGCGAGGCTCCGGTAAACAACTGGATATCATCTCCACGCTATTCCTGCTTATTCTACGGAAAATGTATGATGCTGAAGCGTCAATGGGACGAACTGATCTCGGACGTGTGACACCGCCAACGGCGGAACTTCTAAACCAGTACGAACAGGTCAAGGGAGAAATACCTTCCATATCAGATACCAACTCCGCACTGGAAAATTTAAGGAAAAAGGGAATTATTGAACTCGGAAACAGAGATCCCGATACGAAACTTCAGGAGGTGACGGTACTCCCCAACATCACCCGGGTGGTAAGTACAGCATACGTGGGTACACTCAATCGTTATATAGATAGCTACTCACCCGAAACTGCGTCTGCCGAAGCGGCGCACGAAGAAATTGAGGCCATTGTGACTGAGGAGGTGCCTGATGACAGCGCAGAATAACCCCATTTCGAGACATAGTCTTCACAATGTTGTCCTGGCGCAGTGGTACTTATTCGAACTAGAGACGATCGATCTTAACGCACCCGCTACACTTGTATCGGGTGAAAACGGAGCGGGAAAAACAACGATTTTTGATGCGATCCAATTTGTTTTGATGGGGGGGGACCAACGCAAAACTCGCTACAATGCGGCCTCTGATTCCAAAACTTCAGGGCGATCTGCACGAAGTTATGCGCTGGGTGAAATTAAAGAGAAGGATAAGTCGAGCTGCCAGCGCGACAGTGCCAACACCTACATATTTCTGAACTGGTACGACGATCATCA
The DNA here is from genome assembly GCF_937127095.1 of uncultured Amphritea sp. GTDB lineage: Bacteria > Pseudomonadota > Gammaproteobacteria > Pseudomonadales > Balneatricaceae > Amphritea. The sequence continues at coordinate 8,268 of NZ_CAKZLP010000004.1, read as the reverse complement.
ATGCCCCTATGCGTTCGGTTTGTCTGTCTATGCCAACAGCCAATCGACAAACATTGATACCCGCGGTCATATCATCAAAGGCCGCCACATCATTGAAGCTGATCTGTTGTCAGGGGATGACACTTTTCTGCCGTGGCGTGAGTTTGTCGAGCGCATGAAGGAGACCACCAAAGAACATCGCGGTGTGGTGCACTATGAGATGATCGACAGTGCGAAGTCGATACGCGAAAAAATATCTGAGGCGATGTCGGTTAATCAGACGCGCAGTTCCAAAATTGAGCCTGACTTGTTGGTTAAGACGTTATCGAACGCTCTGCAGCTGAAGATGGACAGTCCGATCGATCCCTTTATCAGAGACTTCATCTTGCCACCGGATCCCATTGAAACCGACCAACTGCGTGAAGACCTTCTCGAACATCAACGTATTGAGGAGGAGATCGCTCGCGCCGAGAGCCACAAAGACGCACGCGAGGTATTGATCACAGAAGCGAAGAAAATTACTAAACACCGCATCAAGGCTCACCATGCTCTATGGGTTTCACAGGAGGCTGATGTTGTGCGTCTTGGTGAGGAACTAGCATGCAAAGAAGATGCCCAAGAAGCTGCGCAGGACCGCCTAATAACAGCTCAACGCACCATCACCCGAGAGATGCCACGGCTACCGAAACTCAAGCAGCGTCGAGAGGAAGCACTAATCGCGTGGCAAAACTCTGATGCGGCCAGCCTGAGCAAAACTATTGAGGCAGCAGCGGAGCAGGTCACACAATCCAGGTCTAAGCTCTCCTGCTCAATGCATGCACTGCAGGTTGCGGTGCGTTCAGTTACCCAGGAACGATTCCCTGACACGCTGGGTATTCAGCGTTTCGAGCTATTTGCTAGACATTGGGGATTGCTTGTGGATGTGCTCGAACAAGCAGGCGTCAACAGTCTATCGACATCGGAACCGGCGAATAATCTCAAGGTTATCGGAGGACTGAAAGGCGCAAACATGCTGTTGCGCGAGATGACCGAACGCGTTGAAGCCGCTGATAAGGATGTGAGCCAAGCGCTGGCACAAATTAAGAATCAGGGTGAGGACTTACATAGGCGCATTGAACGACTCAAGCAGGGACTATCGGACATCCACCCAGTGACTAGCATGACCATCGAATTGCTCAAGAGCGAGGGGATTCAGTCCAGACCCGTCTGTGATCTTTGTGAGATCACCGATAAAGACTGGCAGGAAGCAGTGGAGTCGTATCTGGGGCCTAACCGCGAAGCACTGGTGGTGTCTGAGCATGATTTTGAGCATGCGCTCGAGGTGTATGAGGCCGCGCAGCAGCGAGAGCCGCGACTCAAACGTGCACGAATGATTAACCCTGACCATGCTCTACACGCCAATAAAGCGCCCACTGAGAGAATGGTTTCAACGCTGATTGATACCAGCGACTCGATCGCACGCGGCTTTATGAACATCGTTCTGGATAGAACTAAGATGGCGGCAACGCGTGATGAACTTAGACGCGAGCGAAAAGCGCTGATGGCCTCTGGCCTAGCAACAGGCGGCGGTACGGTAGGTGGTACCGCTCGGATCCAAGGGCTGTTGATTGGTAAACATGCAAAAGCGCAGCAGCGGAAGCGCCTTGAGGCCGAACTGGATGTGCTCGCGCAGCGCCTGGCGAGTTTCAATGAGCCAGTGACAACGCTCAGCAATCTCAATCGCCAGTGGGCAGGACTATCGGCATCCATTGTGGAAGGCGCGGTGTCCGTTCAGGAACTAAGCACACACTTGATGATAGACGTAGAAGCATTATCTACCGCACAAGAGCAGTTGAAACCCCTTTCATCCGAAGATGAACGGCTAAAGGCCTCAAAGGATCAGACCGAGAAGGACTACGACGAGTGTAATAAGGCGATCATACAAGCCGAAGGTTATCAGAATCAGTCCACAGCAGCGCTGAAAGGCTTGAAGAATGAGCTTGAAAATCTCTCAACAAAGAGAAACGAGGCTGAAGGAATACGCTGCATTACAGAAAAGTCATCCCTGCACGATGCTGCTAAAGCGGATGAGAACTGGCAGGCCTATGAGCAAAAGTTTGAGGGCGAAGAAGGGATCTACTCTCTGATTCGAAACGAAGCCCAAAGTGACGCTCATGCGGCGAGGGAAAAGGAGATCAGATCACGCGGAGAGCTGCGACAGAAGGTTATTGGGTTCACGACCGACTTTGCGGAGGATATTTCGAACCGCCAAGAGCTACTTGAGTCAGCAAGGTCTGATAACGAGAATATAGAGGCGTACCACTTCATTGAGGCGGATTGCTCTGACTGGCTTGAGCGTATCTTAGCGGTACAACTTCTTGACCATCGTCAGGCGGCCCATGAAGCGGCTGAGCAGATGGAGAAAAACTTCCGAGGCATCATCGTAGGTGAGCTTCAAAGTCGCTTTGAGCAAATGAAATATACCTTCAATCAGCTCAATAACGTCCTTAAGAAAATACCGTTTAACGATAATATTTACAGTTTTCATTTTAAGATTCTTGCAACAGAGAGCCTGCATACCATCCACGAGTACATAACGACCGCGGATAAGGAAGAGACAGAATTAGTTGGTACAATGTTTGAGACAGTATCAGAACACCCGGCTATAGATCTGTTGAAAGAGGCACTGATCAGTGGTGACGATCTGATCAATGAGATCAGGGACTATCGCAATTTCTTTACCTACGACATGATGATGCGCAACCCTAACACTCTGAGTGAGCGCCGTGTCACTGATATGCAGAGTACCGGTTCAGGCGGCGAGCTACAGACACCGGCATATATCGCGCTGGCTGCAAGCTTTATGAACGTATACAAGATCCGTGGTCACTCAGCTCGTGGAGCTTCTTTAGTGCTCCTCGATGAAGCGTTCAACAATATGGACGGTGGAAATGCGAGTGCTGCGGTTGCATTCCTCAAAGAAATTGGACTGCAACTTTTGATTGCGGCTCCGCCTGAAGTGACCCTGAAAATCGGTAAGGAGATGGATCAGATCTATACCATTTGCCGCGACGGTAGGGATGTGGTGATTGATCACACTAAGATATTCGAGGCAGGACAGGAACTCATTGACCAACACAATCCCGTTTACCATCCAGAACTGGTGGTTCAGCGTGCGGCTGAGCTGAAATCCAAAGCTGAGGAAGTTAGTTTATATGAGGGATAACCTTGAAAGGTTTGTCAATCAACTGATAGCGAAGATAGATAAACCTGAAGGTGTGGTGCCTGAGTGCAGGATAAATATCACCGATCACACCTACCGCTGGTACTTTGCCCTCAATAACAGCATCAAAACGACGCTGCATCAGACGCTGGAGTCCATTGCAGATATGGAAATTCAGTATCAGCGCAAAGTGGCACTGGGGACATTCAAGCATATTGAGTATATCCAAATCACTGATGGCCGTAGCCTCATTGAAAGCCAGGGGATAACCCCCCAGGCTGATGAAATCCGAGTCGCATTTCAGCATTTAGAGATGGCAGAATTCAATGTGCCTTGGTGGGATGATACAAAGTTGAAGATAGCTCAAGCATGGTCGAGCAAGAAGACATTCTATGGTGTGAAGCGTAATCAAGCCGATAGACTCTTTGATGCAATGAAGATTGTAGAGTATATCGTTCAGTCACCTGAGTCTGAACCATCGTCCGACATTCGCACGCTCAGTGCTAAGCTCTATGGCGATTCCAAGAAGCTTGAAGGTAAGAGTTTTGCCAGTCTCGTTAGAAAACTTATGCTCCCGCATATCGACGATGATGTTGTGGATTTGGTTGAAGACGGGGCGAGGCTGCTTGAGTATTTTGGGATTAGTAAATACCCAATACCAATGCGCTTCAAAGCCTATGGACAGTTGCTCTGCCGAGGTGTTATCGACTTATCTGCGCTCCACTATGGAATCGGTGTTTCCCCTGATGAAGTGAGAGGCATTGAGTGGGGCCAACGACCATCGTATGTGCTTTTCATTGAAAATCCCACCAGCTTTGAACGGTATGTACGTGAGATCGATGATTCAGGTGTGATTATATACACCGCAGGCTTTCCTCCTCGCTCGTGGGCGCGAGTAATGGATATCATCATCGCTGAACTGCGTGGTGCAGTACCAATTTATCACTGGGGTGATCGGGATACGGGTGGCTACAGAATCCTTGCGTTCTTGGCGAAGCGACTTGATACCGATATCCAGCCATATCGTATGGGGGTGGAGGAGCAACCACAGACTCAGGCTGATGAAAAACTCGAAGAGAAACATGTGGCCGAGTTAATGCGTGCGCTTGAATCAGCAAGAGGCTATCCAGCCATTTCAGCGCTCTATGAGGATTTAGCTAAACTCCCAATGGAGAACCTACCATGGATCGAGCAGGAGCAGATCGCACCGGTCAGCCCATTGAAACATTGAGGCATACTCAGGTTCACTATGGTGTGACTCCTTTTTTACTCTTCAACAGCTGGACCAGACAATTTACTCTTTCGGCACGATCGCTCGTATGTTACGCGATCCCTCCAGAGGTGGACGATCAGATTGACGGGAATCAGCAGGTCATTTCAACCCTAGAATGCAAATAGCCGAAACCAAACGAACCTGGCAACGGCATAATGCCCTTTTTTGGATGTTACGGTTTCACTTTAAAATCTGTGCTGTTGGAAGTATTTCTGGAAAAACCAGCATCCTGGAGCCGGATACCGAGCTTTTCAGCATCGATTTCGCGTCTGATCTTACTTTCAGCGGCTTCCTGAGCTTCCTTTTCTGCATTCCATTCAGTATGGATATTCCATGGGTCGATACCGTTCAGATCGCAAAACCGCCACATTTTCTCATGATTGATAGTCATCATGTCGGTGTCAGGTCCAGGATCAAAACAGTCACCAGGGTCATCATCCAGATGGAAGAACTTGCCCAGTGTCATAAGCGTATCCCAGTACTGTTTGATGTCATCGGTGCATTTGAAATCTACTAGTTTAAGTTGGGTCATAGGTAGGCCTATTTAAGTTTGCCGATTGGTTAGTTAATCAGTTTGAGGGCGGGGTGTTTTTGAGTTCAAAATACCCGGGTAACTCGCCGGACATAAACCGGTCAATCTCACTGGCTTTATGACGGCGGCAGAAATGAATTTTCTGATAGACAGTTTTGTGATCCTCTCGCGCACCATATCCGCAGATATCGCACCAGATCAGTAGCTCGGAAGTACGCGACCGGTCTTTGTGGATTACAGTAATATATTCACCGGTGTTCATAGCAAAGCTCCTTAGCGATGAATGGGGCCGGAGAAGGCCATGTTAAGCTGATAAAAAACTGCCGGTCTACTATTCATCGGGGGGATTGATGAATACTAGACCGGCAAAAAGGTTGCTCGATGGAGTAGCTTGCATATCAGTACTAACGCACCGATAAGTTCAATATAGATAATCAATATGAACATTTCAATATTTTTCAGTATGGATCTTGATATAATTAACTTATACCGTTATCTCGTATAGCGCTCGACCACCAGCCTAAAACCGAACCTGGCAGGACCAGCTAATCCCCAAAACCTCGATTACCTGTATATTTAGACCGTTATCTCCTAAGCTCTGCCCATCAGCAATTCTGTTCAACCTCTTTTGGGTACCCTCCTAGCGGGAATCTGCCTGGGTAGGGCACCTAAATTTCAGGGTCCTGATTTTAAAGGGATCTATATTTTTATGGATACTTTATATGAAGGTTCCCTTATAGAAGGAGATCTTAATTTTTCGTATCCAATTAATGGCTCAGACATTAGTTTTAGTGGGTTTTAGGGGATCAATATATTTTGGGTTCCTATTTTTAGGGATCTTAATTTAAAGATATCGATATAGAAGGGAAGCATAGTTTGCTGCATGTAGATTGCATTGGTGATTGTCGCGGCCGCAAAAGGAGGTATCTATAATTTGGAGTATCTTATTTTTGAGATCTGAAATTACGGGTGGTCTTAATATAGATTCCCATAGGGGAGGGTACCCAGAAGGTTAGACAGGGCTAGGGGATGAGGTATCGTTATCTATTAGGAGATAACGGTATAAATAAAGTATTGGTTTATCGATATAAATGCCTTATTATATGCCGTATAGATAACCAATATGGATAGGCTGATGTTTGAATACTTAGCAAGCTTGCTTGAAAAGGCCTGGGCTGATGCTGAAACCAAAGATTTTGATGAACGGCATGCGGTACAGCAGGTTATAGAAAAGCTATACCGGCAACTGTCGAACGATGAATCGCCGCAGGTGTGCACGTTCTATTACGGGCGTGAATGTTTCAGGCCATTGATCGTTAAAGCCCTCAGCTTCAATGGCTGTATCCAGTCCGTACCACAGCCACGTCAAACGATCCAGTTGGGAAACTCTATTCATGTGAGAATCAAACCTGTATTTCGGCCTTTGATTGAAATCACCTTCTCCGAATTAAAAGCCCGGTACCGGGAATCCCTGAGCAAAGGGGATCTGGATAAGCATCTTCAGAATGAAGACATTCACCGTATTCGGTTTCTCAGTGAACTTTACCTGGCCGCTGACGAATCTATCGCAGTCTCTGCAATAGGCCAGCTAGAGTCGCTTTTCCAAATTAATGCAGTTAACCATGCGCTGAGTTTTCAGTCATCCAGGGGGAAGTTATGGGTTGGAAACGAGTAAAAGAGCAGTATCAAATCAGCCATATCGTCCATGTTACTAATGAGGGAATCTGCATTGGTTCTTCATTCATTACTAACGCGATCATTATATCGATGAATGGCAAGATCATTAAACGATACTGCGATGGGCACAACGAGGATCTGATGCGGTACCAGCGAGAAATGGACGCTGATCCTGAGCTGCTTGAGTTCATGGTAAAGGTCCCTGACCGGTTTGAAAAACACCTATCCGTTTTCACCCATATCAAAGGTCAAATTGTAGAAAAACAGTGTGAATCGCTTGGCTGGCCAAACACCACGCATGACGGTGAGCTGATGTATCAGAATTGTTTCTCTCCAGATCTTCACACGATGGTACGACTGGCCGAACAGCACATTGCCGCGACGACCGCACACTTGAAGATTCGGATTGCCGACACCGAAGAATTGCTGACAGAACTGAAAGGTCGGCTGAATGCCAATATCGATAAACAAGTAACCCTCCAATCACAATACTCTATAAGCCTGCAGGAACAATGACTATGACAACTTTTGCGCTGGTGGACATTCTCAATAACCTAATCAGTCAGCAAAATAATTTGGCGGCAGCCATCAAAGACGAAACCCATAGCATCTGGATGCCTGGCATTGCTGATGAAGATGATAAATATGGAGAGTTCTACTGTGCACGGAAACATCATCTTTTTGTCGATCAAGCCATTCAAAGCATCAACAGTATTGAATTCATGGATGGTCAGGAAGGCCGGAGTACTCAGAAATCGAAAGGGATCCTGCTGGTGGGGCCGTCATCACTAGAACTGGCCCAGCACGTTAATCAACTAAAGCAGGAAGCCGGTGGCCAGATCGCAGCCATTCGATCTGTGCTACCAAAGAAAACGAGTGTGGCCGACTACCTGAGTACCCGGGAAGAAATTCAAGTTGCGTTAAACCGGGCCGGTATCGCCCGACTGTGTGTGAATCAACTGAAACGCTCTATACCGGTGGTGGTAAAGGCTCCCTATCGTATCGCGTTGCTTGAACGGCGTACAAAAAGCATCCGCCGAGTGTCAGTAGAGCAGGCATCAAACATGCTAAATCGTTTAACGTCTCAGCAATCTGATATCGACCTGGAAGCTTTGGGCCAGTTGTCTGCAAGTACACCTCTCGCAATCATTCAGCAGCCCCAAACACCTACGTTTAAAGCCAATATCTTTTATCGAGATGTTGTTGAGGGCGAGGTACAAACCGTTAACCAGCAGATCCATGCGCCGGTTCCGATACTCTGCGCCACCGGTCATGAAATGCCCCGTATTCACAAAGGTGGATCCCGGGCTAAGGCTGAAAGATCTGATATTCGGCTGGAGTCATCACCATATCTGAAGTCAATCAGAGCCCACTTGTATTTACCGACCCACGCTTAACAAACTGGAGTTCACCATGAGTGATATTGCTAGAAATTTTCACACTACCACTGAAGAAATTCGCCGGCTTAACCCCGGCGCTCCATTAATAAGTATTTCTTACAACCCTGGCATGGAGATCCGTGTGCCTTGGGGTACTGGGGACATCCCCACAAACGGTCGCATAACTCCATAAATCCCACGGATACCAAGGCATCCAGAGGAGCCT
>NZ_CAKZLP010000003.1 GCF_937127095.1 uncultured Amphritea sp. | reverse complement strand
TCGCTATCTAAAGGGATAAATTGCTTTTCAGTCGCCAGTCCTAGGGTCAGGATTTGCTGCCCCATCACACAACGACCGTTGAGGTGATCAAAGTGGCTGGAGATGCCTGGCATGGTTTTACCGCGCCGTGTTTTAACTGAATCATCAACAACATAGGCGCGTATGGTGCTGTGGTCAGTCATACTGATGACGGTCTTCGCTGTTTGAAGGTGCAACTTGCGCCAATCCAGATCCTCCCGATTAAGAAGATCATAAAGGGCATCCCTCTTAGTGATCGAGAAGCTTTGTAACGACTCCCTTGAAAACATCGCAATTGAGTCTGCTTTGAGCCAGACCCAAAGCAGTAAAAGGTACACTACATCACTGACGGGTGATCCTGAACGCTTTGAAAACCGCGCTTGTTTCAGCAGTCGATTAAAACCGATGCGCTGCCATGCTTTGCTAAACAGATTATCCACTTGAACATCGTGGCGGCTTAAATACTCAGCGGTGAGTGATGGCAAAACAGAAGAGCTTGTGTCAGAATTCATGTGTAGCCTTTGAGTTGTATTTGTTATGTCTAGACAACTAACATTATACCACGAAAAGGCTATTTTTATTTATACTATTCAGTAACTTAAGCTATAATTTCTGCTGTTTTTGAACCCCGAAACTTGAGTAAATAGCATTCAAAATGTGTATTTGCATCACATTAGAACTAACGAACACAGGTATGGATAATATTAAGCAAACAATTAATTTATCTCGCACAAAGTTTTTCGATGAGCAGGATTACCACTATGCGTCGGATGATTTAGTAAAGAGCTCCTGGCGACGATGCTTAGATATCGGTTTAAATCATCGGGAGAAACTGATCTTTACACCCGTAGCAAGAGCTGATCTGAAAGTCATGCAGGAGCAAGAAAGCCTCCTTATTGACTGCTTCAGCAAAGTTATAGAGAAATATTATCCTGTTATAAAGCGAGCAGACTACCTTGCAGTACTCACAAACAGTCAAGGTATCGCTCTCGATATTAAGGGCGATATTAAAAATCATGACAAAGTAACCCAAAACACTTTCCGGCCAGGCATTTGTTTTTCTGAGGATCAAATTGGCACAAACGCCATGGGGTGTGCAATTACATTCCAGAAAGAAATCAGTGTCGTCGGTGGAGAGCACTACATAGAATTTATATCTGGATTTCAATGTTCAGCTGCACCAATACTAGATAACAATGGCAATGTTCTCGGTACCGTTGATCTTTCTCGAAGGTCAGATAAGACTGATTGCGGCTCAAAGCTGCTGGCTTCTACCATCGCTTTTGAAATAGAAAAAAATCTTTTTCTCACAGAAAAGGGGTTTATAAAATTAGAAGTAAATCTCGCCCATGAATTCACAACATCACAAATAAACAATGCTATTTTTCTACTAAATTTTGATGAAGATGGTTTGCTGTTATCCAGCTGTTCCAGAACAAAAGCCAGGCTTGATCTTGCCCGCCTTCCTCCTTCTATATGTTTCGAAGATATTTTCGATCTTTCATTTGATGAATTCTTACCCTCAAGATCCAAGAAAGTTCCAGTAGCTCTTAAATTAAACTCTGGGTTGGACGTTATTGTTAACGCTTGCCACTACAATCACACTCCTTCTTTTCAGGCCAAAACAGAAAGCAGACAAGCAGAATCAGCTCCTGATTTTGGCGACCCTGAAATAAACAAGAAGCTAGATCGTGGCTTAATTGCCATAAAAGCTAAACTGCCAATTCTCATCAGCGGAGAGACTGGTACCGGTAAAGAAGTTTTTGCACAAACACTGTATCAACTTAGTAACCTCAAAGGGCCAATCGTGGCTCTAAACTGTTCAGCGATACCGGAAAACCTGATTGAAAGTGAGCTGTTTGGTTATGAAGAAGGTGCTTTCACAGGAGCAAGGCGGGGTGGATCGCGTGGAAAAATTGAACAGGCAGATTATGGAATTCTCTTTCTGGATGAAATTGGCGAAATGCCACTTGCACTACAAGCTCAGTTATTACGAGTTCTTGATACTGGTGAAGTAACAAGACTCGGAAGTGAACAAAAGAGAACCAGCTCTTTTCAGCTTTTATCGGCAAGTCATAAGGATCTATTAGAAGCAGTCAATCAGGGACACTTTCGTCAAGATTTATACTACCGTATCAAAGGCCTTAATTTGCATTTAAGCCCTTTACGGCAACGCCCTCAACTAAACAGATTTATAGGTGAATGCGCGCAAAAAATCCTTGAAAATTCAATCTTATCTACAGAAGCACTTCATGAATTATGCGCATATGACTGGCCTGGAAATGTCCGCGAGCTTATCAATAGCTTAAAAGTTTTGAAGGTTTTTAGTCATAATAAACCAGTCATCAATGCTCAAGATCTACCAAGCGAGATGTTCAGTTATAAGATGAAGCGACCTTCTAAAGGCTCCCTGCCTGATTTAGAACACAGCCTTATCATTGATGCGCTTATTAAACACAATGGGCATATTCCTTCTGCTGCACACGACTTGGGGTTAAGTCGAGCCACTCTGTATCGGAAGATCCAATCTTTAAAAATAAACATGGACGAGTTCCGTAATCAATGAGCAATCTCACGATGAGATCTGACCATCTTAAAATGAGAACCAAGGACACACACAAAAAACAAAACCTTTATTTTTCAATGATTTAAAAACAATAAAACCTTGGCACACTCCTTGCGATTACCGTTAAACGTAATAAAAAAAATAAGGAGACATATATGCCGAACACTTACCCATTCTGGTCAAGCATTAAAGCTATTACTTTATCAGCAGCTATTGCGAGCACCTCGATGGTACAAGCCTTCGATGTTGATGCGGGAGATTACACTGCACTTCCTGAAGGGACTAACCTTCTGGCAGTTTATGCTCAGTTCACTGGACGAGACGGACTGTATAGTAATAACACTCAAGTTTCTGGTGACTACAGCCTGGATTCACAAGTTGGGATTTTAAGGGGCGTACACTACACCAAAATTGGTGATTATATTGTTGATCCTCAGTTTCTTTTACCTTTTGGTAAATTAGAAGCTAAAGGAGACCTCTCAGGTTTGGGTGATACGGATGGTCTGGGTGATTTAATACTTGGGGCTACGGTTTGGTTGGTAAACAATCCTCAAGAAAAAGAATATTTCGGCGTAACACCATTCTTATTTCTCCCAACAGGAGACTATGATAATCAAGATGCACTAAATCTTGGCGAAAATAGATACAAGCTGACAATGCAAGCCGGATACATCAAAGGGCTTTCTGACAATGTAACACTTGATTTGATCGGCGATGTCACACTCTATGGCGATAACGACGACTTCGGTCCAACGAGCGACAATCTGGAACAAGAGCTAAGCTATCAAATTCAAGCTTATATTCGCTACAACATCTCACCGGCATTAGATATCAGGGCTGGACTATCTAAATCCTGGATTGGAGAAACTTCTGTAAACGGCATAGATAATGACGATGAAGCAGATGTTTCGAAATATCAAATCGGTGCCGGGTGGTTTATAACCCCTACTACTCAATTACTTGCTACCTATGGCGATGATATTTCTGTGGACAATGGTTTTAAAGAAGACGCACGCCTGAATCTAAGACTCTTAACTCTTTTTTAAAAATAGCCTAGAAGTCGGCTATAGATTTTTTGTAGTTCCACTCAAAGCGATCTATTCCATTCGCCCCGGTCTAGTTCGCTTTTTTTATTGATTAAAAAACATAATCTATCGAAGCAATTGTGAATGCCCTTTTTATGAAAAAACCTATTGATCTTGATGGTTGCGGGATTTCAGATCAGCTGAAACTGATTGAGAAATGTATCAAAAATGAACCTAATGTTCATTTCTACAGGCACGCAATCTTCAGCCTTATAACTATTAAATACATCTCAGATGCTTTTGATCTACTCACCCATAAAAACACTCTTTCAAATTTGGAATATAGCCATTTAACTTCAAGCTATCAGGTCAATAATTTATGCAATGAAAATTGGCCTGATGATCTGACAAAATTTCACCAGCAAAAAGCTTTATGGGTACCCAAGAAATCACATTGGTCCACTCTATACTTGAAAATCTGTAAATCCCAAACTCTTTGTAAAAGGAGGTTATCAGAAACAAGCATGCCTGAAGCCTCAATCGCACATATTATTGATGAAGCATTGCTGGCAATTGAAGACAGTAACTTTTTAAAACAAGGAATATTCTACCCGATATCCCGTTACCCACTCGATGATGACAAACTACATCAACTTGTACATATTTTTGCTGGTTTGAATTTTACGCAGCAAATGGAGATAGCACAGCAATCCAACCGGGAATGTATAGGGGGCTTTAGATATGTATATGAGAAGTACAGCAAAATGTTCCCAGAAAAACACTCATCTATATTACAAATTGAACAGGTATTAGAGCTATGACCCTGGTCGGCGGTGTTGGAACTATCTTTGGCCCTTTACTGGGCGCTGGTTTCATTGTCTCTATGCAGAACTACCTTTCGGGCGGTGAACTGGGTAACTACATCCACATCATCATGGGCGTTGTTTTTGTGATCTGCGTACTGAGCTTCCGCAGCGGGATCGTTGGGCAATTCGCCAAGTTTAAACGTGACAATTTCTAATTACCTGAAGAGTTAACTGTATGAATATTGAAAGTGTAGGTGTGATTGGTGCAGGTCAGATGGGTCGGGGAATCGCTCAGGTGATGGCTCAGGCGGGTTTTCAGGTAACACTTGTAGACCTCAGCGCACCGGCGCTGGACAACGCTATGAATGTAATCAGCAAAAGTCTGCAAAAGTTAAGTGAGAAGGGAAAAATCACCGAAGATACCTCTCTTATTACTGGCCGTATAAGTTGCTTTACCGGCATGCAGAAGTTGGCTGATTGCGGGCTGGTAATTGAGGCTGCTACAGAGAATGAAGCAGTTAAAAAATCCATTTTTCAGCAGTTGGATGAGATATGTGCAGATACCACCATTCTTGCCAGTAACACCTCTTCCCTTTCCATTACACGTTTAGCGGCAGCTACACAGCGCCCTGACAAAGTGATTGGCATGCACTTTATGAATCCCGTGCCGTTAATGGCTCTGGTTGAAACCATCAATGGTTTGCAAACCTCAGAGGAAACCACCAAAACCGTGGTTGCCATTGCAGAGAAGGCAGGCAAGGTTGCTATCCCAGTTAAGGACAAAGCAGCTTTTGTTCTTAACCGTGTACTTCTGCCAATGATCAACGAAGCGGTTTTCATACTTGAGGAAGATTGTGCGGAAGCGGCTCAGATTGACGAAATTATGAAACTCGGTGCCGCTCACCCAATTGGACCTCTGGCCCTTGCCGACCTGATTGGTCTGGATACATGCCTCAGCATCATGGAAGTCCTGTACGAGAATTTTTCCGACAGTAAATACCGTCCAGCGCCTCTGCTTCGTCAGATGGTCGATGCAGGCTACCTCGGCCGCAAAACCGGTCGTGGTTTCTATCACTATGAGCCGATGTAAGGAGCTTTTGTTATGAATCAGCCCACTTACAAAGACCTGCTACTTACACAACCTGAATCTGGCATCTGTTTGCTGACCGTTAATCGTCCAAATGCGCTGAATTCACTCAATGCAGAGTTGATTGATCAGCTTTTACAGGCATTCGTCTGGTTACAAAAGCAGAAAGAGGTTCGTGTAATTCTGATTACTGGCGCAGGGAAAAAAGCATTTATAGCCGGAGCAGATATCAGCGCAATGCAAGAGATGAGTGCACTTGAGGCACGCCAGTTTTCACAACAGGGCATGCACCTGATGCATACCATCGAAAACTGCACAGTACCGGTAATCGCGCTTGTTAATGGTTATGCCCTTGGTGGTGGCTGTGAACTTGCTATGAGTTGTGACTTCGCGCTGGCCTCTGAGAATGCAGTATTTGGCCAGCCTGAAGTGACTTTAGGCGTCCCCCCTGGATTTGGCGGTAGTCAAAGACTGATACGACGTGTAGGTCGGGGTATAGCTACACAACTCCTGCTCAGCGGTGAACAAGTAGGTGCTCAAGAGGCTTACCGAATTGGTCTTTGCAATCAATTTTATCCTCAGGATGAACTACTAAGTGCTGGCTTGGAGCAGGCGCGCAAGATAAGCAGAAATGCACCAAGGGCTGTCAGTTTTGCCAAAGAGTTGGCAAATAAAGGAGCAGATATGGATATCAAACATGGCTGCCAGATGGAAACAGAATTGTTTTCCCTCTGCTTTGCCACCTCAGATCAGAAAGAAGGGATGCGAGCGTTCAGTGAACGTCGAGCAGCGAACTTTACTGGCTGTTAATTAATAACTGATTGAATATTACGAGGGAAACAAAGTGAACACTTTCGTACAAAATAACAATTCTGCCTTCGAAGCCAATCTGGAACAGAATCAGGCAAACTACTCTGCCCTGTCACCGATGACATTTTTACACAGAGCCGCCAGTGTTTACCCAAACCGTACTGCAACGGTTCATGGAGATACACGCCGCAACTGGAATGAAACATATCAGCGTTGTTTAAAGCTGGCCAGTGCGCTCCAGAATAAAGGCGTTAATCCGGGTGATGCCGTGTCCATCATGGCACCCAATCTACCGGAACACTTCGAAGCCCATTTTGCCGTTCCAATGTGTGGCGCTGTTCTCAACTCCATCAATATCCGCCTTGATGCAGAGGCTGTAGCTTTCATCCTTGAGCACGCAGAGAGCAAGGTACTGATCACAGATAAAGAGTTCAGCGGTGTTGTAAAAGGGGCATTAGAACTAGTCGAAAATAAACCTCTGGTTGTCGACATTGACGACCCTTACTGGGACCAGGGCGAATTGGTTGGAGAACTTACCTACGAAGCCCTGCTTGAACAAGGTGATGATAACTTCACGCCATACAAAGTACAGGATGAGTGGAACGCCATCACTCTGAACTACACATCCGGTACAACTGGTAACCCTAAAGGTGTTGTTTACCACCACCGCGGTGCGTACCTGAACGCAATCAGTAATGCGATCTCCTGGGGTATGGGCCAACACCCGGTTTATCTATGGACCCTGCCAATGTTCCACTGTAACGGCTGGTGTTTCCCATGGACGGTAGCTGCAATGGCAGGTACCAATGTTTGTCTGCGACATGTTCGAGCAGATGACATCTTTAACCTGATCAAACAGGAAAAAGTTGGCTATTTCTGTGGTGCTCCTATCGTACTTAACATGCTCAACTCTGCTGATGATTCACTTAAAGCAGGAATTGAACATCAAGTTAATGTGATGACTGCCGGTGCTGCGCCACCCGCTGCTGTTATTGCAGGTATGGAGCAGATCGGATTCAACGTAACCCATGTATATGGCCTTACTGAAACCTACGGTCCTTCTGTTGTCTGCGCATGGCATGACGAATGGAATGACAAGTCTTTGGATGATAAAGCCCGCCTTAAATCCCGTCAGGGAGTGCGTGCACCAATGCTGGATGGCCTTATGGTTGCTGATCCTGTCACTCTGGAACCCGTCCCTCAAGATGGTGAAACCATGGGTGAGATCTTTATGCAGGGTAATTTGGTTATGAAGGGTTATCTGAAGAATCCGGAGACGACTGCCGAAGCATTCTCTGGTGGTTGGTTCCATTCTGGCGATCTGGCGGTATGGCATGCTGATGGATATATCGAGATAAAAGACCGCTCGAAAGACGTCATCATTTCTGGTGGTGAGAACATTTCCTCCATCGAAGTGGAAGATGTGCTTTATCGCCATCCTATGATTCAGGAAGCTGCTGTTGTTGCTAAGTCTGATGAAAAATGGGGTGAAACCCCCTGCGCTTTTGTCGCCCTAAAAGATGAAGATCGTGAGATCACTGAAAAAGAGATTATCGAATTCTGCCGTGAACATATGGCGCACTTTAAAACACCCAAAAACATTGTTTTTGGTCCACTGCCCAAAACTTCTACCGGCAAGATTCAAAAATTCCTGTTGCGTGACCGTGCAAACGCTAAAGAACAAGAATAACCCAACAACTATAAACCCCCGGCAGTCTGTTAATGACCGGGGATTGAGCGAGAGGTACCGAGATGAAAATATTAGTCGCCGTTAAACGCGTGATTGATTACAACGCCAAAGTCAGAGTTAAGACCGACAACACCGATGTCGATCTGAGTAATACCAAAATGGCGATCAATCCATTCTGTGAGATCGCAGTAGAAGAAGCAGTCCGCCTTAAAGAAGCCGGTACAGCCTCTGAGATTATTGCGGTTTCTGTCGGCCCAAAAGCCTGCCAGGAACAGATTCGTGCTGCTCTGGCACTGGGCGCAGACCGGGGAATCCAGATTGAAACTGAAGACAGCCCGGAATCGCTAAACGTTGCAAAACTGTTGGCAAAAATTGTCGAAGCAGAGCAACCCGAGCTGATCATTATGGGCAAACAGGCTATCGACTCTGATAACAACCAAACTGGTCAGATGCTGGCAGCCTTATCAGGAATGCCGCAGGCAACATTTGCATCTGAAGTGTCTATCGAAGATGGCAAAGCGCAAGTAACCCGTGAAGTCGATGGCGGTTTACAGACCGTTGCTATCAATCTTCCAGCCGTTGTTACTACAGACCTGCGCTTAAATGAACCACGTTACGCTGCCCTACCTAACATTATGAAAGCCAAGCGCAAACCGCTTGATGTTAAAACACCTGCTGATCTGGGTGTTGAGCTTAAGCAGCACACCCAGCTTCTAAAAGTGACTGAGCCTGCTGAACGCAGTGCTGGCATTTTAGTTAGCAGTGTTGATGAACTGATCGAAAAACTTAAAAACGAAGCAAAAGTAATTTAAGGGGGCACTGATATGGCTATTCTGGTTATTGCTGAACATGACAACACTGCCCTGAAAGGCGCAACACTCAACACGATCACTGCGGCACAACAGATTGGAGGAGATATCCATCTGTTAGTGGCGGGTTTTAACTGCCAACCAGCAGCTGATGCAGCTGCAAAAGTAGCTGGCGTAAGCAAAGTGCTGCAAGTAGACAACGCAGCGTATGAACATCAGTTGGCAGAGAACCTTGCCAAACTGGTTCTCGAACTTGGCCGTGATTACAGCCACATTCTGGCACCAGCTACGACTACGGGTAAGAACTTTATGCCTCGAGTAGCAGCACTGCTTGATGTCGCACAGATATCGGACATTACCGCCGTAGAAGCTGCCGACAGTTTCCAACGCCCTATCTATGCGGGTAACGCAATCGCAACGGTTAAGTCTCTGGATGCAATAAAGGTAATCACTGTACGTGGTACTGCATTTGAAGCAGCTGAACAGAATGGATCAGCTGATATCAGCTCCGTTGATGCTGCTGAAGATCTTGCAATATCACAGTTTATTTCTGAAGAGATGGCTAAGTCTGACCGCCCAGAGCTTACAGCGGCTAAGGTCATAATCTCCGGTGGCCGTGGTATGGGGAATGGAGAGAACTTCGCCATGCTGGAACAGGTTGCAGATAAACTTGGCGCTGCTGTAGGTGCATCCCGTGCAGCGGTAGACGCTGGTTTTGTACCTAACGATATGCAGGTCGGTCAGACCGGCAAAATTGTTGCGCCAGAACTTTATATCGCAGTAGGTATCTCCGGTGCTATTCAGCACCTGGCGGGCATGAAAGATTCGAAGGTTATTGTTGCCATTAACAAAGATGAAGAAGCACCTATTTTTTCCGTCGCAGACTACGGCCTTGTTGCTGATCTGTTCGATGTGATGCCTGAGCTGCAACAGAAACTGTAGCTCCCTCGTGGGGCCGAAGTTCTCTCCAGAGCCGGCCCCTTTTTTTGCTTCTTTACCTGATACAGGGATATTTTTATGAGCACTTATACCCCCCCCTTACAAGATGCAGCTTTTGTTTTAGACCAGTTGGTAGGCTTTGATCAGCTTTGTAGCGACCTGCAACTGGAAGAAGTTAACAGCGAACTGGCCAATGTGGTTATTGAAGAATCTGGCAAACTGGCTGCTGATGTTCTGGCCCCGCTGAATAGCGTTGGTGACGAAAAGCACCCTAAAGTAAGTGATGGACAAGTACAGGAAACCGAAGGTTTCGCGGATGCCTACCAACAATTTGTTGAAAATGGCTGGGCGACACTAACCGGACCTGAAGATTTTGGTGGTCAGGCACTACCTAATGTTCTAAGTACCGCTGTGAACGAGCAGCTGCACTCTGCCAATATGTCTTTTGCCCTCTGCCCTATGCTCAGCCAGGGTGCGGTTGAAGCGTTGATCGCTCACGGCAGTGATGAGCTGAAAGCACAGTACCTGCCACAACTCATCAGTGGTGAATGGACTGGCACCATGAATCTGACAGAACCCAACGCCGGTTCAGATCTTGCTGCAGTGGCATCTAAAGCGATTCCTGAGGGTGATCACTACAAGATCTCCGGGCAGAAGATCTTTATCACCTGGGGCGATCATCAGATGACATCCAATATCGTACATCTGGTTCTGGCTCGCCTGCCGGATGCACCTGCAGGTGTTAAAGGTATTTCTCTGTTTATCGTGCCGAAGTATATGTTGGATGATCAGGGTCAACCTGCAGAACAGAACGATGTCAGCTGTATCTCACTTGAACACAAAATGGGTATCCATGGCAGCCCGACCTGCGTAATGAGCTTCGGTGACAACGGCGGAGCAATCGGTTACCTGGTGGGTGAAGCCAATAAAGGCCTGAGTTATATGTTCACTATGATGAACCATGCTCGCCAGACGGTTGGGCTACAGGGTTTATCTATTTCCGAACGTGCTTACCAACAGGCACTGCAATACAGTCAGGAACGTTTTCAGGGAACGGATCGTGATGGCGGGAAGATCGCCATCATCAATCACCCGGATGTTCGACGAATGCTGATGGCGATGAAAAGTGGTAACGAGGCGATGCGCGCCCTCGCATTTACCGCAGCGGCTGAGATTGACCGTGCTCACAGCGGCAATTCTAACAGCAAAGTCCGTGTAGAGCTGCTGACGCCTATCGTTAAAGGCTGGATGACTGAGCTGGCTCAGGAGCTGACTTCCCTGAACATTCAGGTACATGGTGGCATGGGCTTTGTAGAAGAAACCGGCGCAGCGCAACACTATCGTGATGCCCGTATTCTACCGATTTATGAAGGCACTACAGGCATTCAGGCACTTGATTTAATCGGCCGTAAAACGCTGTTTGATAAAGGCGCTGCTCTGCAACAGTTACAAGCAGATATTCAGGCAACAGCAGAACTGCTTAGCAACTCTGAAAACGAAAAACTCCGTCAGCTTGGTGCTCAACTAGATAGTGCTCTACTGATTTCATCAAAAGCGAGTCAGTGGATACTTGCTAATACAGCAACCGATAAGCAACTGATGGGCAATGTCAGCTTCGACAATCTGATGATGATGGGTTACCTCACCGGTGGTTGGTTATTAGCGCAAAGTGCTCTTAAAGCTGTTGAGCTGCAAGCTGAAGATAACAACTACGGGGATGATTTCCTGAATGCCAAACTGGGTACCGCGTTGTTTTATGCACAGCACTACCTACCTCGTATCAGTCAGCATGCAGAGACAATCTGCAGCGGCCTGGACCAGACCTTTGCTCTCGATATCGAGCAGCTGTAAGGAGGCTCTATGGAACATGAAGTAATGGAGTTTGACGTACTGATTGTTGGTGCAGGTCCTGCGGGTCTCGCCAGTGCATGTCGTCTTAAACAACTGGACCCGGATCTGAACGTATGTGTGGTCGAAAAAGGCTCTGAAGTTGGCGCTCATATTCTTTCAGGTGCAGTGATCGATCCAAAAGCGCTGCATGAGTTGTTCCCGGACTGGCAAGAGATGGGAGCCCCGCTCACTACTGCTGCAGATCAGGATGAGATCGTTCTTCTGAAAGATAAAAACGCTTCGGTGAAAATTCCTAACTGGATGGCACCGAAGACCATGCACAACAAAGGCAATTACATCGCCAGTCTGGGAAATTTAGCCCGGTGGTTAGCTGAGCAAGCTGAGAACATGGGAGTGGAAATATTCCCAGGGTTTACCGCAGCTGATCTGGCTTACGACGAAAATGGCCGAGTTCAGGGTGTAATTACCGGGGATATGGGTATTGGCAGTGACAACATGCCAAAAGATTCCTATATGCCGGGTATGGCCTTGCACGCGAAATACACTATTTTTGCAGAAGGTTGTCGCGGCCATCTGGGTAAAGAACTGATCAATAAATTTGATCTGGATAAAGACCGTGATCCGCAGCACTATGGCATCGGCCTTAAAGAATTGTGGGATATTGATCCGGAAAAACACAAAGCCGGTTTAGTCATTCATGGTTCTGGCTGGCCGCTAGAAGGTGATACCAGTGGAGGTTTCTTCCTTTACCACACTGATAACAATCAGGTCGCAGTAGGTCTGATTATCGACCTTAATTACAGCAACCCCTGGATCAGCCCGTTTGAAGAGTTCCAGCAGCTTAAACACCATCCTGTGTTATCTCAGTATTTGGAAGGCGGTAAACGGGTTTCCTATGGAGCACGCGCTATAGCTAAAGGTGGGTTTAACTCACTGCCAAAAATGGATTTTCCCGGCGGTCTGCTTATAGGTTGTGATGCTGGTACGCTAAATTTCTCACGTATAAAAGGCACACACACAGCGATGAAATCGGGCATGCTGGCAGCAGAAGCAGTTTTTGATGCCTTTCAAAACGATAAAGCTGAAGCGGATAGTTTTGAAGACCTGTTCAAGGAAAGCTGGCTTTACAGGGAACTTTTCAGCTCGCGTAATTTCGGCCCGGCACTGCATAAATTTGGTCGCTGGCTGGGGGGTGCTTTTAACACGGTTGATCAGAACCTGTTTGGAGGCAAGCTACCCGTTACCCTACATGATCGAGTAGAAGATCACGCCAAGCTGAAACAAGCTAATGAGAGCAAAACCATCTTCTACCCTAAACCAGATGGCAAACTCTCTTTTGACAAACTTTCCTCGGTTTATCTATCCAATACTAACCACGAAGAGGATCAGCCCTGTCACCTGCAACTGAGTAAGGAAGAACTGCCGTTAACAGTAAACATTCCCCTTTATGAAGAACCCGCTCAGCGATACTGCCCTGCAGGAGTTTACGAGGTGACCGAAGGTGAATCAGGAAAACGTTTACAGATAAACGGCCAGAACTGCCTGCACTGCAAAACCTGTGACATTAAAGATCCTTGTCAGAATATTCAGTGGGTGCCACCTGAAGGGGGCGGAGGTCCAAACTACCCAAATATGTAAACTGCTTGCATCCCCGTCTCTGCTTGATAGACGGACCCTTGGTATACCGATTGGTATCACCACTCCAGAACAGACCGGTTTACACGGCTAAACCCGTTTGTTCTTTATAGGCTCGGTGCCTATTTTTGCCCTCCTCTGGAGGGCTTTTTTATGCTTTCCAAATTGTTAATCCAGAAAACACAAAAGACCATCCTGTTCTTGGAGATGCATGACCTTTTTGCGTGCATTAAAATGGGGGCTGGATTTGCTTGTTGCAGCTTTTGACTGCAACAACCCTTACGGGCTGCGCACTTCGTGCTCGGCGATGATTGCTTCGCAATCGTTGAACCAAGGAATTAAAGGAACAAACTCCGGCTCCGTGCAGCAGAAAATAAAAAAGGCCATCCTGTTCTTGGAGATGCATGACCTTTTTGCGTGCATTAAAATGGGGGCTGGATTTGCTTGTTGCAGGGGTACTGGGGACATCCCCACAAACGGTCGCATAACTCCATAAATCCCACGGATACCAAGGCATCCAGAGGAGCC
>NZ_CAKZLP010000002.1 GCF_937127095.1 uncultured Amphritea sp. | reverse complement strand
GTAGGTCATCGCCAAGCACCTAATTACGAAACAGCCCCGATCATTAACATGATCGGGGCTTTTTTCGTTTAGACGCCACTACGCGGATTGAAACAAAGACGTGTCGAGACGCGACTGCGTCGCTTGCTAGAACGACGCTGCGCGCCTGCTAGTGGTTAGAACAAGCGTAAGAGCCTTCCTAGCGGGGGTGAGTGTCATCCTCAGGGAAAGATGCTTCGTAAGCGGGTACCTCGTCGCGATGTTTTACAATCCAGCCTCTCTGGCTCCCGGCTTTTTCTAGCAGGAGCCGCAGGCTCCGTTCTAGCGAGCTGCGAAGCAGCGGTCTAGCTGCTGACTTTTCACGTCTGGCGACTGATCTTATATGATTCCTGTCATTATTAACCGGAACTGCCCCTTGTTTGACTTGCTAGGAGGGTCGATTGTTTTATATATTGCGTACCTTGTTTTAATCCTTGGCGCGATAACCGCGATAATTCGTTCTTTATTATTAAGCAGGTCGATCATGTACACCGAAGAAGATATTCGCCGTTTACGCTGGCAAAGCCGAAGAGGTATGCTGGAACTGGATGTGTTGTTTGTACCATTCATTGAAGACGCTTTTAAGGACCTGGCGGAGGATGATCAGGACCGTTTTGTGAAACTTCTGGCCTGTGAAGATACCGATCTGTTTGTCTGGCTGATGGAGCGGGAAGAGGCTGAAGATCCTGATATGCAACGTATCGTGCGGATTATTCTGGATCGTGTTCAGCCCACTGCAAATTAATGTAATGCCCTCTGTTGTGGCGCGGGGGGTATTTCTGCTGCTCACTGCTTTATCATTTTTTTCGCTCTGGACCTCGGGCCTGAGTGTTACTTTTCAGTTTATTCTTTCAATTCTTTGTATCTGTTACTTAGCCTTTTGCTGGCCTCGTGTTATTACGCTGACGCATCCTCGCTGTGTGACCGGCATACGCTGGCTTGCTGAACGAAAAACGGTAGTCGTCTGTCTGGGAGAGGGTGACTGGAGAGAAGTGGAAGTGATACAACAGAGGCTTAATTATCCTCTGTTGCTGGGGTTAAAGCTGAAATTGCGGGGACAGAGTCGTTCTGTATCGGTGGTTATCTGGCGTGATAGTGTGACGGCTGATCATTTTAGAAAACTCAGGGTTTTATTGCGATTTGCGCCGCCACCGGTTAGCGCCAGTCATAGTTAACCGGTGTCAGGATGGTGTCTCTTGCTTCTGCACCTGTTTCCGGATAATCCAGTGTATAGTGCAGGCCACGGCTTTCCTGGCGTTGCATCGCTGAGCGTATAATCAGGTCAGATACAACCGCGAGATTTCGCAGTTCCAGCAGGTCACGGCTGACTTTGTAGTTACTGTAATACTCACTGATCTCCTGTTGTAACAGGTCGACTCTGTGTTTGGCCCGCTGTAACCGCTTATTGGTTCTTACGATGCCGACGTAATCCCACATGAAACGGCGTAGCTCGTCCCAGTTGTGCGCGATAATAACGTCTTCATCTGAGTTGGTTACCTGGCTTTCATCCCAGGCGGGAATCTCGGGTAACTCCCCAAGTGGGTGGTTGTGGCTGACAATGTGTTTTGCCGCTGATGATGCATAGACAATACATTCAAGAAGAGAGTTACTGGCAAGTCTGTTGGCGCCGTGGAGTCCGGTAAATGATGTCTCGCCGATGGCATAAAGTCCGTCAACATCGCTCATACCATGCTGGTTGGTCATTACTCCGCCACATGTGTAGTGGGCTGCAGGGACGACGGGGATGGCTTCTTTGGTAATATCAATACCGTATTTAAGACAGCGTTCATAGATTGTTGGGAAGTGTTGTTTGATAAATTCTGCAGGCTTATGAGAGATGTCCAGAAACAGGCAATCACAGCCGAGTCGTTTCATCTCATGGTCAATTGCTCTGGCTACAATGTCCCGGGGTGCCAGTTCGCCACGTTCATCAAACTTATCCATAAAGCGGCTACCATCGGGTAACCGCAGCTTTCCACCTTCGCCGCGCACGGCTTCAGATATCAGAAATGATTTTGCCTGGGGGTGGTAAAGGCAGGTTGGGTGAAACTGATTAAATTCCAGATTGCCCACTCTGCAGCCTGCCCGCCACGCCATTGCGATGCCGTCTCCTGAGGCTCCGTCTGGATTGCTGGTGTAGAGATAGGCTTTGCTGACACCACCGGTAGCCAGAACCGTTGACCCGGCTTTAAACACGTCGACATGGCCTGTGTTGTGGTTTAGTACGTATGCACCGATACAGCGGTTGTCGGCGAGGTTTAATTTATGGCGGGTGATCAGGTCTACCGCGATGCGATCTTCAAACAGGTCAATGTTGCTGCACGCGCGGGCTCGCTCGATGAGTGTATGCTGAATCGCCTGGCCGGTAGCATCGGCTGAGTGAATAATACGACGATGACTATGACCACCCTCTTTGGTGAGGTGATATTCATTGCCTTCCCGGGTAAAAGGTACACCTTGTTGAATAAGCCAGTCGATACTCTCTTTTCCGTGCTCAACCGTAAACGCAACAGCATCTCTGCGGCTCAGGTTGGCGCCGGCGGTGATGGTGTCCTGAATATGCGCCTGGGTGCTGTCGGTATCATCAAGTACCGCGGCGACACCGCCCTGGGCCTGATATGTGGATCCGCTGGTCAGGCTGGCTTTGCTGAGTACCGCAATTTTGCATGTGTCAGGTAGTTGCAGGGCAAGCCCCAGCCCAGATGCTCCGCTGCCAATAATTAAGACATCGTACTGAAACTCATTACTCATCTGCGGATTCTCAACTGCTATCAATTAGTCGCTAATTATTGCCTGAACCCGTGTCAGGAGCCATAGCGAGGGGATAATTATTGATTTTTTTTTAAGGTTTATGGAACTTAGTTACGGCATAGTGCTCTTACGATATAACTTTAAGTTCAGCTCAGGTAAAGGGTTGCACTAAATAGGGGGTGGCATTCATACTTCCTTGAAGCTGTAAGCAGCTACATTAGTTTGGAACTGTTCATACAATAAGGAATCGAATGTCCAGCGAGAGCCAAGCATCGATAGATCATAAGCTGGTCAGGCGTGTTCAGGAAGGTGATAAAACTGCCTTTGATCTGTTGGTTAAGAAATACCAGCATAAAATTATTGGCCTGATTGGTCGGTATGTATATGACCATCACGAAGCGATGGATGTGTCTCAGGAGGCTTTTATTAAAGCCTATCGGGCACTACCCAATTTTCGCGGTGATAGTGCTTTCTATACGTGGCTATATCGGATTGCGATCAATACGGCCAAGAATCATTTGGTCGCAAAAGGTCGCAGACCGCCCGATATGGATGTCGATGTAGATGATGCACATCATTTTGAGGGTGATAGCGGGTTAAAAGATATTGAGACCCCTGAAAATAGTTTGTATCGGGATGAGCTGGCACGGGTGGTCAGAGAGGCGATGGATAAACTGCCTCAGGATCTTCGGGCTGCGTTGTCTCTGCGGGAGTTTGATGGCCTGAGTTATGAAGATATAGCTCAGATTATGGATTGTCCGGTTGGTACTGTGCGATCGCGCATATTCCGGGCGCGGGAAGCGATTGATAAAGAGATTGCTCCATTACTGGATTAGTCAGCCCGTTTAGAAAGAATGTTACATCAGGCAGCTAATTTTTATAATTATAGTCGGTGAAGCGGTTTTGCCGATAGCTGTTAAACAGATACTTAATCCGTTAGGAGTTGGCCAATGAGCGAACAACCCAAAGAAGCTCTTTCTGCATTGATGGATAATGAAGTTGGTGACTTTGAGTTACGCAGCCTGTTAAAGCAGAGTGCTGACAATAAAGAGCTCTCAGGTCAGTGGCGGCGCTACCATGTAGCCAGTTCGCTGCTGAAAAATGAGCAGCTGGGTGCGGGTGATATAAGTGCATCAATTATGAATGCGATTGACGCTGAGCCAGCGTTTGAGGTTAGTTCAGCGAACGCCGCTGAAAAAACTGGCCCGTCAGGCAAAAGCTTCTTTAAGCCGCTGATCAGTATGGCTGTTGCTGCGTCGGTTACCGCGATCGTTATTCTGGGAGGGCAGAATTTCACGCTGAATCCACAGCAGTCTGTAGACACCGGGCTTGCACAGGCACCTCAGCCTGCTACAACCAATGTTCAGCCTAGCTTTGCTCCGTCTCGTGATTTGATGAGAGCTCAGTTCGGTGCGCCGCGTATCTCGCATCAAAGCGATAATGGCAATGATAACATCATTCGCTTTAACGCCGGCTTGAACAGTTATATCCGTCAGCATAATGTATTGCGTCAGGGAAAACTGGTCAGTTCTACGCCTGGCTGGATTCCGGAAGGGTATTCCGCGGTGAAGAACGCGATGGCCCCGGGTGCAGAACTGACCGTTTTCAGTAATGGTGTAAACTCTTTTACGCTGAGTATTGAGCGTACTGAAGACGCAGCGGTCCCAGAGGGTGCTACCCAGATGGGCAATATGGTTGCGATTGGCAAGAAAGTAGATCAGTTCTTTGTAACTGTTGTCGGCGATGTTCCGCTGATGGTTGCTGACCGTGTCGCTAACTCAATTGAAAAAATACAGTAAGTAAGATGCTTGAAGAGAATGGACGTGTTGTACGTATCGATTCAGAATCGGTATGGGTCGAAACGGTTAAACAGAGTGCCTGTTCCAGCTGTAGCGCGCAAAAGGGCTGCGGACAAAGTTTGTTAGCCAAGGTGGGTGACGGTAAACGGATGGAAATTCAGGTTGATAACCCGCAACACCTTGAGGTAGGGGTGGATGATGAGGTTACTCTGGGCGTTGGCGAACGTTCGTTTATAACTGCTTCATTTCTTGTTTATTTACTGCCTTTGCTGGTGATGTTTATCTTTTCAGTGACGGTGCAGGTTTTGGGTTTTTCTGAACCTAAAGTGATTTTAAGTGCTGCTTTAGGGTTGGCAGGCGGATTTTTGCTAACCCGCTTTATATCCGGCCTGATAAGCCGGAACTGCAGTTACCGACCGGTGCTGCTTCGCAGAGTCTGATCTATTTGTAGTAATAACTGATATACAGGACAAACGATATGAAACTAGTCAGAGCGACTTTTAGTCTGGTTCTTTTCTGGTTGTGTGTGAGTAGTGTGCATGCTGCGTTGCCAGAGTTTAAATATCTGGTTAAGCAGACCTCCCCTTCAGTCGTCAATATTAGTACAGTCCAGCAGATCCATAGTCAGGTACGCGGGGCGCCGGATATGCAGCTTCCTGACGGGCAGGAGATCCCGGATATTTTTAAGCATTTTTTCCGCATTCCTGAAGGTTATGGTAACGCCCCCCGGCATAAAGCTCCGCAGTCATTAGGGTCTGGATTTATTATTTCGGAAGATGGCTATATTCTGACTAATCACCATGTTATTGCTGATGCCGATAAAGTGATTGTTCGCCTGAGCGATCGGCGGGAGCTGGAAGCGCAGATCATTGGCTCGGATAAGCGCTCTGATGTCGCGTTGTTAAAAATTAATGCGACAGATCTTCCTGTAGTGAAGATTGGTGATTCCGACAAAGCTGAAGTTGGTGAGTGGGTGCTCGCTATTGGTTCACCATTCGGATTTGATCATTCAGTGACTGCCGGAATTATCAGTGCCACAGACAGAAGCCTGGCAAACGAAACCTATGTGCCGTTTATTCAAACCGATGTTGCCATCAACCCGGGTAACTCAGGAGGCCCGCTGTTCAACATGGATGGCGAGGTGATCGGTATCAACTCCCAGATCTATACACGATCCGGTGGGTTTATGGGGTTGTCTTTCTCTATCCCGATGAATGTTGCGATGGAGGTGGTTGATCAGCTCAAAGATAACGGTAAAGTCAGCCGGGGCTGGCTGGGCGTAATTATTCAGGAAGTCAGCCGGGATCTGGCTGAATCTTTTGGTCTGGACAAGCCTGAAGGCGCTTTGGTTGCCAAAGTTCTGCCAGATAGCCCTGCAGAAGCTGCAGCCCTGCAGGAGGGCGATATTATCTATAGTTTCAATGGTGTTCCGATTGACCGCTCTGGAGACTTACCTCACCAGGTTGGACGTATCCCTCCGGAAACCGATGCGAAGGTTGGCGTTGTCCGCAATGGCAAGAAACAGACAATTACGGTGACGATTGGTTTGCTGCCGGCTCAGGGTGAAGAGTTAAAAGCATCGGCCAAAAGTGAGGAAAAAGCATCAACTAACCGACTGAATATAAAACTCAGTGCACTGGACGATCAGCTGCGTGAGCGGTTGAGCGTGACCGATGGTGTTGTGGTGCGTCAGGTTGATGAGGGCGCGGGTGCGGACTCCGGTTTGATGGTGGGTGATGTGATTACCATGCTTAACGGTGAAGAGATTGATTCGATCGATAAATTTGCCAGCGTGGTGGATGTTTTGCCGGAGAACAAAGCGGTGCCGATGAGAATAGTCCGTCGTGGTAGTCCGATGTTTATCCCCCTTAAACTCAAATAGATCAGTGTGATTCAGAGGGGCTTTCAGCCCCTCTGTTTATTTTCAGCTGTGTTTCTCTTTGATGGTCGAAACAGATGAAATACGGTACACTTGCCCGCTTCAGAATTGCGCCCTAACAATGGGGTTGCATGGTTCCTTTTATTAGCTGGTGATTCCGTAGTGAGTAAGCTCGAACACATCCGTAACTTTTCGATTATTGCCCATATTGACCATGGTAAGTCTACCCTGGCTGATCGCTTTATTCAGACCTGTGGGGGGTTGGAAGCCCGTGAAATGGAGCAGCAGGTTCTTGACTCTATGGATATTGAGCGAGAGCGCGGAATCACGATCAAGGCGCAGAGCGTTACGCTGAACTATACCGCCAAAGATGGCAAGATTTACCAGCTTAACTTTATCGATACCCCTGGACATGTCGACTTTAGCTACGAGGTGTCTCGTTCTCTGGCTGCGTGTGAAGGCGCATTACTGGTTGTCGATGCGGCACAGGGTGTTGAAGCCCAGTCGGTTGCAAACTGTTATACCGCGCTGGAACAGGGGCTTGAAGTGCTGCCTATCCTCAATAAGATGGACCTGCCACAAGCCGAGCCTGACCGGGTACGCCAGGAGATTGAGGAAGTGATCGGTATTGATGCGGACAATGCGGTTGCCTGTAGTGCCAAAAGCGGTCTGGGTATCGATGATGTACTCGAAGCACTGGTTAAATACATCCCGCCACCGGAAGGTGATCCTGATGCTCCGTTGCAGGCGCTGATTATTGACTCCTGGTTCGATAACTATCTGGGTGTTGTCTCTCTGGTGCGGGTAAAACAGGGCACGCTGCGTAAGAAAGATAAAATTCTGATCAAATCTAACCGCCAGGTCCAACCGGTTGAGGGTGTTGGCATCTTTACCCCTAAACGCACAGAAACCGGCGTGTTACGAGCCGGTGAAGTGGGTTATGTGGTAGCCGGGATCAAAGATATTCATGGTGCGCCGGTGGGCGATACCATCACCCATGCCAAAACGCCTGATGTAGAAACGCTGCCCGGTTTTAAACGGGTTCAGCCGCAGGTTTATGCCGGTCTTTTCCCGACCAGTTCCGATGATTATGAAGATTTTCGTGAGGCGCTGGACAAACTGACCCTGAATGATGCGTCCCTGTTTTTTGAACCTGAATCATCTGATGCCCTGGGCTTCGGTTTCCGTTGTGGCTTCCTCGGGATGCTGCATATGGAGATCATTCAGGAGCGTCTGGAACGGGAATACGACCTGGATCTGGTCACTACTGCGCCAACGGTAATCTATGAGCTGTTGCTGACCAATGGCGAAGTGGTGAAGATTGATAGCCCGTCAAAACTGCCGGATCCTGGATCAGTCAAAGAGATGCGTGAACCGATTGTTGAGGCCAATATTCTGGTACCTCAGGAATATCTGGGGCAGGTAATCGGACTCTGCGTTGAAAAACGGGGTATGCAGAAAAATATGAATTTCGTCGGTAATCAGGTTCAGGTTTCCTATGAACTGCCGATGGCTGAGGTTGTACTGGACTTTTTCGACCGCCTGAAATCGGTCAGTCGGGGTTATGCGTCACTCGAGTATAACTTTGTTCGCTTTGAGCCGGCTCAGTTGGTGCGCCTGGATATCCTGATTAACGGTGAAAAGGTAGATGCCCTGGCAGTGATTCTGCATAAAGATAATGCGCCTTACCGGGGGCGTCTGCTGTGTGAAAAAATGAAAGAGCTGATCCCCCGACAGATGTTCGATGTCGCCATTCAGGCGGCTATCGGTGGTAAAATTATCTCCCGGACCAATGTTAAGGCGCTGCGTAAAAACGTAATCGCTAAATGTTATGGTGGTGATGTCAGCCGTAAGAAGAAACTGTTGCAGAAACAGAAAGAAGGTAAGAAACGGATGAAGCAGGTGGGAAGGGTTGAGATACCTCAGGATGCCTTCCTTGCAGTTTTGAAAGTTGATAGCTAGGACGTATTCGCATGGATTTTGATTTTGCACTGATATTGGTGATACTTACCTTTTTGACCGCGCTGGGTTGGGTGTATGACCGGGTGCTACTGGCAGGGCCTCGTAAGGCAAGGCTGGCAGCCGCACAGCAGGCAAACGGTGATCTGCCTGTGGCAACGCTGGAACAGCTGAGTAAAGAGAATGGCGTTGTTGACCTGTGCCGCTCCTTGTTTCCGGTCTTGCTGGTGGTGCTGATTCTGCGTTCATTCATTGTTGAGCCGTTTCAGATCCCTTCCGGCTCGATGAAACCGACGCTTAAAATCGGTGACTTTATTCTGGTTAGCAAGTGGCACTACGGCTTTCGCTTGCCGGTGATCGGTACTAAAATTCTGCCGATGAATGACCCACAACGGGGCGATGTAGTGGTGTTTAAGTACCCCAAAGATCCTGGCGTGAATTACATTAAGCGGGTTGTTGGGCTACCGGGCGACCAGGTGACCTACCAGGATAAAACGATTTATATCAATGGTCAGCCTCAGACTCAGGTATTGCTGGAGCAATTGCCTCCGCAGAATCCCCGGTTACTGCTGATTGACGAGATGCTGGGGGATGTAAATCATCAGATCTACCGCGATATCGCTCCGCCACGCAGGCCTGCCGAATGGGTAGTACCTGAAGGGCAGTATTTTGTTATGGGTGATAACCGTGACAACAGTAACGATAGTCGTTTTTGGGGCTTTGTACCTGATGAGTTGCTGGTTGGTAAAGCTTTCGCGGTCTGGATGCATTGGCAGGGGTTCTTTACGCTGCCTGACTTCAGTGATGTACGAACTATCCGTTAAAAGGAAAATTGGGGTAAGTTATGTCAATACGAAATAAACAGCGGGGCGTGTCATTTTTCTCTCTGATGATCATTCTGATCGTTGCGGGAGTTTTCTTTGCCGTCGGAATGAAGTTGTTTCCGGTCTACTGGGATCACAGTCTGGTGACCTCGATGATGGAGGAGCTGGTTGATGAGCCTGAAACTAAAAAGGACTCACCGACAGAGACCCGAATGAAAATCTCTAAACGGCTGCGTATCAATCAGGTGCATCTGCCGGTTCAGGACGCTATTCAGATTGATATTAAAGAGGGAGTGAAAACCCTGACTCTGCAATACGATATCACCGTACCTATGTTCTATAATGTTGATGCTGTGGTGAAATTCCATGAGCAATATGAAGTGATTGTCCGTTGATTATTAAGCCTGCCACCGACCTGGCTAAAAAGCTGGGTTATCAGTTTAAAGATGAGAGCATGATCGAGTTAGCTCTCACTCACCGTAGCCACGGGAAGCGCAATAATGAACGGTTAGAGTTTCTTGGGGACTCGATACTGAACTTCGTCATTGCTGAAGCGCTCTACCGGCGTTTTCCTGAAGCAAAGGAGGGCCAGTTGAGTCGGTTGCGGGCGCAGTTGGTTAAAGGGGAAACCCTGGCCGAACTGGCACGGGAGATGAAGCTGGGTGATTATCTGCGGCTTGGCTCTGGTGAGCTGAAAAGCGGTGGATACCGACGCGATTCTATCCTCGCGGATACCGTCGAGGCGATCATCGGTGCTATCTATCTTGATAGTAATATGGACCGGTGCAGGCCCTATATTCTCGGCTGGTACCACTCCCGTCTGGAGCAAACCTCGCTGGAGGATACTCAGAAAGACTCTAAAACGCGGCTGCAGGAGTTTCTGCAGTCACGTCGGGCACCGTTGCCCGATTATGAATTGCTGTCTGTTAGCGGTGAAGCCCACAAACAGACCTTTGAAATTCGTTGTGCTGTGACATTGCTGGACCAGCCTACGGAAGGCAAAGGTAGCAGTCGGCGTCAGGCTGAACAGAACGCTGCCAAAAAGGCGCTGGATAAACTGAAGGTAGTTAAATCATGAGTCGCGACCTGAGTTATCTGTTAGATCAGCCCAACGAAAATGAGCGCTGTGGCTTTGTGGCCATTGTGGGTCGCCCGAATGTGGGTAAATCGACGCTGATGAACAAAATTCTGGGGCAGAAGCTTAGTATTACTTCGCGAAAGCCGCAGACCACCCGTCACCAGATTGTCGGTATAAAAACCGAGGGTGATGTTCAAGCGGTCTATGTTGATACTCCCGGACTGCATAAAGATCAGGACAAAGCGATCAACCGTTATATGAACAAAGCCGCCAGTTCAGCCCTGCGCGATGTTGATGTGGTGGTGTTTATTATCGACCGGACTGCCTGGACAGAAGAGGATGAGATCGTTTTTGAAAAACTGGGAGGGATTAAGTGCCCGGTGATTCTGGTGATCAACAAGATCGACCAGCTGGACGATAAAGAATCGTTGCTGCCGCATCTGGAAAAGTTGTCCAGCAAGATGGAGTTTCTGGAGATTATCCCTATCTC
This sequence comes from uncultured Amphritea sp., assembly GCF_937127095.1. GTDB lineage: Bacteria > Pseudomonadota > Gammaproteobacteria > Pseudomonadales > Balneatricaceae > Amphritea. Next base: position 37,516 of record NZ_CAKZLP010000002.1, on the reverse strand, counting down.
GGCTAAAAACGGCACCAGTGTTGATCGCCTCGAGGTGGTGATCAATGAACAGCTGCCGAAAAGCATGCACTTTTACCCGGATGATCAGATTACCGATCGAAGCTCACGTTTTCTGGCGTCCGAGCTGGTGCGCGAGAAGCTGATGCGCAATCTTGGCGACGAAGTACCTTATGGAACCACCGTCGAGATTGAAGAGTTTAAACGCAATGAGCGGGGCATTCTGATTATCAGCGCACTGATTCTGGTTGAGCGTGAAGGACAAAAGCGGATCGTTATCGGCGACAAGGGTGACAAGATCAAAGGGATCGGCCGCGATGCTCGTCTCGATATGGAAAAGATGTTTGATTCCAAAGTGATGCTTAACCTCTGGGTGAAAGTGCGCAGTAACTGGTCGGATGACGAACGTGCGCTGCGTAGCCTCGGATATAACGATATCGAGTGATTAAAGGCAGCCAATGAGTTATCAGGTTGAAGCTCAGGCTGCTTATGTCCTGCATACCCGCCCTTACCGGGAAACCAGTCTGCTGGTTGATCTTTTCACCCTGGAACAGGGTAAAGTCAGCGCCGTTGTCAAAGGGGCTCGTAGCCCCCGTTCCCGAATGCGCGCCATGATGCAACCGTTTACCCCGTTACAGGTCAGCTGGCGCGGTCGTCACGAACTGAAAACCCTGATTCAGGCGGAAGCGGTCGCCGCGCCGTTGTTCCTCAAAGGCAGTGCGCTGATCTGCGGCCTCTATGTCAATGAGCTACTTGAGCGTCTGCTGCAACCCTCTGATCCACATCCCCAATTGTATGTTTATTATCAGTACGTGTTGAATGAGCTGCGCGCGGCCACCGATATCGAACTGGCGTTGCGAACCTTTGAACAGCATCTGCTGCAACAGCTGGGTTATCAGTTCGATGTTCAGCAGTGCCAGCCAGCGTTGATCTACCGCTATGAGCCATCACAAGGGTTTATCCCGGTAAGCCAGGTGACTGAGAGTCTCAAACCCTTCTGTTTTAGCGGAGATCAGCTACAGGGCATAGTTGCGGAAGCATACCATCGTCCGGAGATACGCCGGGCTGCCAAGCGTTTGATGCGGTTGGCACTGGAAACTCAGCTGGGTAGCAGGCCTCTGCGCAGCCGCGAGCTGTTACAGGGATACACTCCAAAGAGTATTCTGCCGCAGTTATAACCCGTGACGGTGAATTGTTCGAAATCGCCTGTGCTTGAAAATAGTTGATTTGAAAGCAATAGCGTCTGAAACACAGAGCCAGACTATTTCTCCGGGTGTGATTCTAGTAAGCTCTGTTTCTGTTATTTTCATTGTTGTCTTAGAAGAGGTTTACCGTGGTAGAGCCAAGCCGTTTACTACTGGGTGTTAATATCGATCACATCGCCACACTGCGTCAGGCACGGGGCACCCGTTATCCTGATCCGGTGCAGGCTGCTGCTCTGGCAGAAGAGGCTGGTGCCGATGGCATCACCGTCCACCTGCGGGAAGACCGTCGGCACATTCAGGACCGTGATATCTATCTGCTGGCTGAGACGTTGCAGACGCGGATGAACTTTGAGATGGCCGTCACCGATGAGATGGTCGGTATCGCGGAAAAAGTAAAGCCGGGGCATACCTGTCTGGTGCCGGAAAAACGCGAAGAGCTGACCACTGAGGGTGGCCTGGATGTGGTTGGTCAGAAAGCTAAGGTGAAAGCGGCCTGTGATCGGCTGGCGGCAGCAGGTATCGAAGTGTCTTTGTTTATCGATCCGGATAAGAAGCAGATTGATGCCACCGTCGAGTGCGGTGCGCCGGTTATCGAGCTGCATACCGGTGGCTACGCCGATGCTGAGAATGCAGCTGAACAAAAAGCTGAACTGGCGCGAATCAAAGAGGCCGCGGCCTATGCTTTCAGAAAAGGGTTGATCGTCAATGCTGGTCATGGCCTTAACTATCATAATGTTGAGCAGATCGCGGAGATACCAGAGATCAACGAGCTGAACATTGGTCATGGTATTATTGCCCGGGCGGTCTTTGTTGGCTTGAAAGAGGCGATTGCCGAGATGCGCCGGCTGATGATGGAAACTCAGGTGCGGGTGCAATCGTTGCGGGACGCTGTGCGCCAATGATCGTTGGTGTTGGCACCGATCTGCTGGATATCCGCCGTATCGGCAAGGCCCTGGAGCGCACTCCGAGACTTGCCGAGCGGATTCTGACTGCGCAGGAGTTGGAGCAGTTCCACAGCAGCACCCAGCCGATTAATTTTCTGGCTAAACGCTTTGCGGCAAAAGAGGCGGCGGTAAAAGCACTGGGCACCGGTATTGGCCGGGGGATCAGCTGGCAACATTTTAACATTACCTACGATTCCTTAGGTCGTCCATTGCTGGAACTGAACGGTGGTGCGCTGGAGAAAGCCGACCTGCTGGGCATTCGGCAGATTCACATCTCTTACAGCGATGAAACCGATCATATTGTTGCTTTTGCCGTTGCCGAATCCTGACGTAAATCTCTATTTTATCCCGCTGATCTGTCCGGCTATCTATTTTTATTGAGCTTTGTTGCATCCCCCGGTACTATTTCTTTTATTGTTTTTGGTATATAAAATCCTTTTTTAATTCTCTTCGGTTATAACTATATGTTCTGATCGAAGACCGGCTGGTGCGCAGGCTTATGAGTATGAACTTTCCAACCATTGAAGATTATGTCGGTAATACACCGCTGGTTCGCCTGCAGCGACTTGATGTTGGGCGCGGCAATACCGTGCTCTGCAAGCTGGAGGGTAATAATCCGGCCGGGTCGGTAAAAGATCGTCCGGCGATCAGCATGATTCAGCTGGCAGAACAACGGGGCCTGATAAAGCCCGGCGATACCCTGATCGAAGCGACCTCCGGAAATACCGGCATCGCCCTGGCGATGGCGGCGGCGATCAAAGGCTACAACATGACGCTGATCATGCCGGATAACAGCAGTGAGGAGCGAAAAACCTCGATGACCGCCTACGGTGCCCAGCTGATCCCGGTAACCAAAGAGCAGGGGATGGAAGGTGCCCGTGACCTGGCGCTGCAGATGCAGGCGGAGGGCAAAGGTATCGTGCTTGATCAGTTTGCTAATATGGATAATCCCGAGGCGCATTATCGGGGTACCGGGCCGGAACTCTGGCAACAGACCGATGGACGCATCACCCATTTTGTCAGCGCTATGGGCACCACCGGAACGATTATGGGCACCTCCCGTTATCTTAAAGAGCAGAATCCGAATGTTCAGATTGTCGGCCTGCAGCCGGCAGAGGGCGCGGCGATTCCTGGTATCCGGCGCTGGCCAGAAGCGTACCTGCCGAAGATCTTCGATGCCTCCCGGGTTGATCGGGTGATTGATATTACTCAGGATGAAGCGGAACAAACGATGCGTGCACTGGCTCGTCAGGAAGGTATCTTTTGTGGTGTATCATCCGGTGGCTCTGTGTCGGGGGCGTTACGTTTAGCTCGTGAAGTGGAAAACGCCATTATCGTCTGTATTATCTGTGACCGCGGTGATCGCTATCTGTCGACCGGGGTGTTCAGTCGTTAAGCCTATCATTTTCAACTTCATCGGTTCTGATAAGCTCTGGCAATTGTCGGAGCTTTTTTATCCACTCGCGCGTTTTCCGGGTCATTGATCAGGCCAGCAGTGACTCCCCTGCCAATAAGGGTATTCAGAACGACTACTCTGAATACTGCCGAATCACCTCACAGATCCCCGAAGTCAGTGTCTGCAGGTCTTCATCGGACATCACATAGGGTGGCATCACGTAGACCAGTTTACCGAAGGGGCGTATCCAGATGCCCCGTTCAACAAACAATGGCTGGATATCGGCGGTGACCACCGGCTGTTTCATCTCCACGACACCGATAGCCCCAAGACAGCGAACTTCGGCGACTGAGCTCAGCTCAGCGCAGGGCGCCAGCCCCTGTTTCAGTTGCTGTTCGATCCGGGCAATATTGCTTTGCCAGTCGGATTCGCGCAGTAGCTTCAGGCTGGCGTTAGCTACTGCACAGGCCAGAGGGTTACCCATAAAGGTGGGGCCATGCATAAAGCAGCCCGCGCCACCGGCGGAGATCGTCTCGCCAATCTCGGTGGTGGTAAGGGTGGCGGCCAGCGTCATATAACCGCCGGTGATCGCTTTACCCAGACAGAGGATATCAGGCGAAATGCCAGCGTGGTCACAGGCAAACAGCTTGCCGCTGCGGCCAAAGCCGGTAGCGATCTCATCAGCGATCAACAGCAGATTATAATCATCACAGAGCTGACGTGCCTTTTTCAGGTATTCGGGGTGATAAAAGCGCATTCCGCCTGCGCCCTGAACAATCGGCTCCAGTATCAGCGCGGCGATCTCCCCATGATGTTCAACAATCAGTCTTTCCAGCTCTGTGCAATCACTGGCGTCCCAGGGCTGGCCATACTTAACCTGCGGCGCCGGGGCAAAGAACTGCTGTGGCAGGACTCCGCTGAAGATCTCATGCATCCCGGTCACCGGGTCACACACCGACATCGCACCGAAAGTGTCGCCGTGATAGCCATTACGGATGGTGATTAGCCGGTGTTTCTCCGGCTGGCCTTTAGCGTGCCAGTACTGGATCGCCATCTTCAGAGCAACCTCAACGGCTACGGAACCTGAATCCGCCAGAAAGACTTTCTGTAGTGGTTCAGCGGTCATCTCGACCAGCTGTTTACACAGCTCAATGGCAGGCTCGTGAGTCAGCCCGCCAAACATCACATGGGAGACGCTATCGATCTGAGCATGAGCCGCTGCATTCAGCGAGGGGTTGTTATAGCCGTGAATTACCGACCACCAGGATGCCATCCCATCGATCAGTTGAGTATCGTCAGCCAGTGTCAGTCGGACGCCTTCTGCAGAAACCACCGGATAAGCAGCGGGTGGGTTGATCATCGACGAGTAGGGGTGCCAGATATGTTGCTGATCAAAACGGATCTGTTCGCTGGAGATACTCATGCATGTGCCCTGTTCATGACGCCCTGAAGAACGTTATCTTAATGAAAAACCGGGCTATTACAGCCCGGTTTTATTAAGAAAGCAAATCGGCAACGCGTTTATTCCGGCACACAGATCTCATTGCGGATCACTGCCAGCAGGGTACGGAAAAAGAGCAGAGTGATGACCACGGTTGCAAGGCTGATCAGACCCAGTGCCAGGTAGTAGTAAAAGGGTTGCCCCAGGGTGACATACATTAGCTGAGCGGCAATTGCGGATGCCGCCAGCGGGAAAGAGTACGCCCACCAGGAAAGAAAGAATTTTATCCGGGTAAAGCGCGGCAGCTGACTCATTAATAGTATGAGAAGAAACATCGCTGCATAGAAGAGGATACGGGCAAAGTTATCCAGTTCACCGTTGAGTTTCATATAAGAGACAAACCCGACAGCGGGGGGCGCAATCAGTATAAACATTGTGGGTAACAGCTTTTGCGGCATCGGATCATGGAACATCATGCGGTTCAGTACCAGCGTCTTCAGCACAATCCAATAGATGATACCGATCGAGAAAAAGAACCAGCTGAGTTCGGTATAGCCATGTTCGACCCCTGCAATGGGCACCAGAATATTACCGACGATAGGAATGAACCAGGAGGGCGTCATATGGATTACCTGAAACTTGATGTGGTGGATCCATTGATTCAAGACATAGATCGTCAGCATCAGGTGCAGAGCTGTACCGACGCTCCAGAGGATAAATGACAACTGTTCGGATATAGACAGGGTGGCGATACTCAGCAGGATCATATTAATGCTGAAGGCAGGGAAGAAGCTGAGCTTAATCGGGTGCTGAAACTCTTCTACGACGGCAGATGTTTTTAGCATGATTTTCATCAGATATATCAATGCCAGAATCAGAAACAGGCAGGCGGTGAGTGTCAGCAGTATATGGCCGATGATAGGGGGCGCGGCAAACACGGTGGTCGCTTTTTCCCATACCAGGGTTAAACCGGTCATACCCATGATCATTGCAAAGAAGGTGATAGGAAAGTGCTCCAGCTTTGATGCGGAGGTCTGCTCTGGCAAGTTGCTCATAGAATTATGTCTCGATGACTGACTTAAAATTAGAAATGGCTAATATACTAATTTATTCATAAAGATAAATCGAACTTAATTTATTTTCATGCTTTCAGCTTTGTTTCAGATTGCAATTTTATAGTGGATACAACTTCAGAGGGAACGCAAATTGAGGTCCGCATGACCAGACCCCAGTGAGGCAACCTGATAATTATTTAACACTAAATTAATGTGATTTAACCGAGGTGAACCATGAATATCAAGACTTCAATTAAACCGATGACCGCTGCTGTAGGTGTTGTTCTGCTGACCGGCATGACCATGATGCCGGTGGCTAATGCAGCCTCCTATAACCCGTTTGCGGCGCAGGATCTGACTTCCGGATATGAAGTCGCCGGTAACGACAAAAGCGCTGAAGGCAAATGCGGCGAAGCGAAATGCGGTGCTGATAAAAAAGCCAAAGCGGACGGTGAAGGCAAATGTGGCGAAGCAAAATGTGGCGCTGATAAAAAAGCCAAAGCGGATGGTGAAGGTAAATGTGGTGAAGCGAAATGCGGCGCTGATAAAAAAACCAAAGCGGACGGCGAAGGCAAATGTGGTGAAGCCAAATGCGGTGCTGATAAAAAACCAGCTCAGGGTTGATCACTGGTCTGCAGGCTCTCAAGCCCCTCTGCTGAGGGGCTTTTATTAACAGAGAACAGAAAGAAGGGATAAACCATGAGTAATGAGACCTTTCAGGTATCCGGAGCAGGCCTTGGCTTTCGTCGTTGTATGACTGAAACGCTGGCTGAGGTCGATGCTTCTCAGATCGATTTTCTGGAAGTCGCCCCGGAAAACTGGATGGGATTAGGTGGCCGTTTTGGTCGGGCGTTTCGTGAATATACCGAACGTTTCCCTTTTGTTGCTCATGGTTTGTCTCTTTCACTGGGCGGTTCTTCGCCACTGGATACTGAATTTCTGCGTAACCTGAAGGGTTTCATGGCGTTGCACAATGTTCAGGGTTACTCCGAGCATCTCAGCTACTGTACCGATGATGGACATCTGTATGACCTGATGCCGATCCCCTTTACCGAAGCGGCGGTTAACCATGTGGTTAGCCGTATCCATCAGACACAGGATATCTTGCAGCAGCGCATCGCGATTGAGAATGTTTCCTACTATGCGGCTCCCGGTTCAGAAATGACGGAGATCGAGTTTCTCCTAGCCGTGCTGAAAGAGGCGGACTGCGATCTGTTGCTGGATGTGAACAATATCTATGTTAATAGCGTGAATCATAACTACGATGCAGCCAGATTTCTGACGCAGATTCCGGGTGAGCGGATCAGCTATATCCACGTCGCCGGACACTACACCGAAGCGGAAGATCTGCTGGTGGATACCCACGGCGCAGACGTTATCGATCCGGTCTGGGCGCTGTTGCAGCAGAGCTACGATCTGTTTGGCGTTAAGCCAACCCTGTTGGAACGGGATTTCAATATTCCGCCGATGGCGCAGCTATTACAGGAACTGCATACCATTCGTGATCACCAGCGCCGGGCGCTGCCGGTAACCGCAGAGGAGTATCGTCATGCACCTATCTGAAAGCGGAAAACCTGACGCTAGCTTTAGCGAACTGCAACGTCAATTTACCGCGCATATTCGTAATCCGGATAAGCACCCAAAACCCGAAGGGGTCGAAGAGCGGCGTATGGCGATCTATCGGGAACTGTTCTTTAACAATATTGAAGGTTTTATCAGCGGTGGATTCCCGGTACTCAGATCGATTACCCGGGAGGAGGACTGGCTGCAGATGGTGCGTAGTTTTTTTGCTCACTGTCACTGCCAAACCCCCTATTTTCTGGAGATAGCGGAAGCGTTTCTGACCTGGCTGAACAATCAGCGTGAGCCGCAAGCATGGGATCATCCGTTTATGCAGGAGCTTGCCCATTATGAATGGGTTGAGCTGGCACTGGATACATCGGAGGCCAGGCAGAGTGACGTTGCCGTGGATGGCAGCGGTGATCTGTTGAAGGGGCATCCGCAGCAGTCGCCACTGGCCTGGTCACTGATGTACCAATATCCAGTACACCGGATCGGCAAGCATTATTTGCCGGAACAACCACCTGAACAAGCCACGTTTCTCATGGTGTACCGCAACAGCGAAGATCGGGTGAAGTTTATGGAAACCAATCAACTTACCGCCCGGTTGCTCTATATCCTCAGTGAAGATAACGATCTGAGTGGTGCGCAGGCGTTACAACAGATAGCTGAAGAGATGCAGCACCCTCAGCCCGAGCAGATTGTTGCGGGTGGCTTGAGTGTGCTGCAGCAGCTTCGGGATAAAGAGATAATTTTGGGAACGTTGCAATAATTGCTGCGGGGTATAGGACTGAAAATGGCTAATTTAATAGTAAAACATACCAACTCACTGCATGACCTGCTGGATAAAACCCGCATGTTCGAGGGCATTGCCCCGCTGTTATTGCGTTTATATCTCGCACCGGTCCTGATGCAGGCTGGCTACAATAAGCTTTCGCACTTTGAAGATACTGCTGCCTGGTTTGGTAATCCTGACTGGGGGTTGGGTCTGCCGATGCCGGAAGTGTTGGCAGCTCTGGCGTCAGGTACAGAGTTCTTTGGCGGCATGTTGTTGATCGTTGGTCTGGCAACCCGCTGGATCTCTATTCCACTGATGATCACGATGATCGTGGCAGCGCTGACGGTGCATATTGATAATGGCTGGCTGGCGATCGCCGACCGTACCAGCTGGCTGGCAAATGATCAGGTTATGGAAGCGAGTGAGCGCCTGGGCCGGGTTAAAGAGATTCTGAAGGAGCATGGCAACTACGACTGGCTGACGGGCAAAGGGTCGGTGGTGATACTGAATAACGGTATCGAGTTTGCGGCCACGTACTTCGTTATGCTTCTGAGTCTGTTCTTTACCGGTGGCGGTCGCTATTTCAGCATCGACTATTGGCTGGCGCGTAAATTTCGTACGGTTGCTAAGGGGTAACCGGTTTATCTGAAAGGTTTTCTCAGTAAGGCTCTCAGGTACTTTCATTCAGTACCCTCTTTTCAGCAGCGCTTAGCGCTGCTTTTTTTCGTCGCTTATCTGGTCGGTGCACTATGATTGATCAATCGAGATGTCGCTCACCTGAACCTCAGTGTCACTGATGGTCCAGCGAATATTGAGGTCGTGCAGGCGGATGCCATATTCCCGTTGTTGCGGGTTGTTTTTGTGATAGGCCGGGCGGGGGTCACACAGCAACACCTCTTTAATCTGTTGTCGCAACGGCTGGTTTAACCGGGCGCTATGTTGCTCCAGCGCACGATTCGCTTCGTCGGAAAATGTCACTGGCAGATCGAGGGTCTCGATCTGGCTGGCCAGTTCGAAGCTGGCTTCTCCGATGATGTCGGAGTAGGGCAGGTAGGGCTTAATATCAATGATCGGTGTCTGATCCAGCAGATCAGCCCCGCTGACATCGAGGTACACGTGACACTCTTCAATACGTATCCCATCTAACTTCACCGGCGATAAGCCCACCGGGTTGGGCCGGAAAGGGGATCTGGAGGCCAGCACGCCCAGCTTTTCATTGCCGCCGAGCCTTGGCGGACGCACTAGGGGTGACCAGCCTTTACCCACGCAGGCGCTGAAAATAAACAGCAGCCAGATATGGCTGCACTGCTCCAGTCCGCGCACCGCATCAGCACTGTTATAGGGTGGTAAAAGCTCGACCGTGGCGGTCATCGAACCGGCCAGTCCCGGTTGTCGGGGAATACCAAACTTTTCTTTATAGCCGCTATGAATAACGGCTATCGGTGCAAATGTAAAAGTTGAGTTCATTATCAAAGATCAGTTTATTGTATGAGTTCAGTTTACTGTCAGTCTATCATCCGCTGACTTTTCGGGCGGCTGCGTGATCAGCCTCGCTATTTACGACGTCACTGTCCACCGTATCATCAGACCCCTGAGGGCTTTCGGTTGGCTGAAGGCTCTCGGTTGGCTCAGGGCTGTCCGTAAGCTGAAGGCTCTCAGTTTCCAGGGGCTTTGTCGCTTCTGTATCAGATGTAATCGGTGCGCGATGTTCAACTGGCATCAGGCTGCTCCAGTAACGGGTGCTTTTCTCCGCCTGTTCTCCCAGTCGATGAATATGGCTAAGTGAATCCAGTAGCTCGGTACCTTCATCGGGGCTGAGGCGGCCGGCGATCATCGCATCAAGCACATGCTGTTTGATCTTCTGGTATTTCTTCTCCAGCTTATGCAATATCGCACGGCTGTCAGACGCCGCATTGACCTCTTCATCATTAATCACCGAAGCATCAAGCATCTTTGTGGTGATTTTTTTCAGCTCATAGATATCCTGCTGGGTATTACTGTCGTTAATCTGATGAAACCGTTCACTGTACTGGACAATAAGGCCAGAGAGTCTCGCCATCTCATTAAAGTAACGGGCTACCCGCATCGCGCTGGGGAGAATCTGTGAGATCTCTTCACCAATCTGCTGTTGTGCCAGCTTTTGATTGAACTTGCCGATCTCAATGACCAGTTTATTGATGATTTGCACCTGTGTCTGGACATGATGGACGTCGCTTGTTTCAGCACTGAGCGCTTCTTTTGCCAGGGTTGAGGCCATCCGGCTGACCCTGCCCAGTTCCCGGGTCATCGCATCAACTGCCAGAGGCGGGGTTTCGAGAATGTTTTTGTCCAGAAAGCGGACCTTAGCAAGATCTTCATCTTCACGACGGAACCGAGTCTTTAAAAATGCAACCATCGGTGCCGTAATTGGCCACATGATAAGCACCCCGACAACATTAAACAGGGTGTGAAACAGAGCCAGCAGAATAACCATGTCGACGCTCTGCTGAAGATTTGATCGGTTTATTATTCCCGCCAGCCCTATCAGCAGGAGCAACCCGACTGTACCGGTAATCAGGTTGAAGAACACATGAGCGCAGGCGATCCGTTTGGCATTTGATGTAGCGCCGATGACGGATAGTGCTGCGGTGGAGGTAGTGCCCAGATTAGCACCAATAACCAAAGCGCCTGCTGTCGCTAAAGGAATTGCTCCGGTTGACGCCATCGATAGCGTGATCGCCATGGCTGCACCGGAAGACTGAATGAGAACGGTCAGAATGAATCCCGCCAGTACAAACAGAGCCAGGCCATAGCTTGTCTGACTAATGGCCTCAAACGGGATGCTGTTCTCGAGTCCGTTAAAGGTATCTTTAAGAAATGACAAGCCGATAAAGAAAAGCCCAAACCCGGTCAGTGTAGTGCCCAGGTGGGCGTAACGTTTTTCCCCACCGACGAGGCGCATTGTCATGCCTGCCCCGATCATTGGCAGTGCAAACGCATTGATATTGAAATTGAAACCGATAGTCGCAACCAGCCAGCCAGTCATGGTGCTGCCGATATTGCAGCCATAAATGACGGCCACCGATTGCCCCAGATTCAGCAGGCCCGCATTAACAAAACCGATGGTGGCGACAGTGACGGCACTGGATGAATTAACTAATGCGGTTATCGCTGTGCCGGATAACAAGCCTCGCAGTCTGGACCGGGTGGCGGCTTCAAGAACTTTACGTAATGTCTGGCCGGCAGCACGTTTTAAGCCATCGGTCATTAGCTGCATGCCGAGCAGGAAGAGGCCCAGGCCGCCAATCAGGTCACCAATATTGCTCAGATCCATTGCGGACTCCTTACTGAGGTATAGCAGGAAGGTTTATTATTTTTTTCAATCTCAGAACTGAAATAAGCTCATAACAGAAAAAGTTAACTTTCTGATTACACAGTAATAAGAGCGCCAAATCAGAATAAATGCAACTCTTTTGGCGTGCGCGCGACGATCCAGATATAAACCTGCTGACAGCCCGCTGCTTTGAGAACCTTGCTAATTTCTGCTGCAGTGGTGCCGGTGGTCATCACATCATCTACCACCGCGACGGACGCCGGCGGCGAACCGACACAGTGAAAACTGTTGCGTAGATTTTTGCTGCGAGCTTTGCGGTCCAGTTCTGCCTGGTGTGGTGTGTTTTCTGTTTTGATCAGCAGGCGGTTACTAAAGGGAACGCCCAGGTTGCGTGCAACTCTGTGTGCCAGCAGTGCAGCCTGATTGTACTGGCGCTCCTGCAGTCGTTTTCGATGCAGAGGTACAGGGATAATCAACTCGGGCATCGGTTTATCGTGCAGGTGATCACTGAGTAGGTCTGCCATCGGGTTGAGATAGTGGGCCTGGCCATTAAATTTAGCCAGTTGAATCAGCTGATCAATCGGAAACCGGTACTCAAAGGGCGCAATCACCTGGGTAAACGGCGGTGACTTTTTCTGACACGTAGGACAGATAACCTGAGATTGTTTGCCGGTTATAAGTGGATTGGCGCAGCGTTGGCAGGCGTTAGTGATCCAGGGCAGGTCATCGATACAGGCGTTACACACCTGAGTGGCGGATGCGGGGTGTAAACCGCATAGTATACAAAGTCTGATTTGATTAAATAATAACCATCTGTTTTTATTTTTTGTGAACATAGGTTGACAGATCCTTCTGTCAGATTAAAATTAGCCTTTCCCTAAAATCTTTATCTTTCGACCTAATACAGGATATACATGGCGATGCAACAACACCAGACAGAGATTCGACACGACTGGAGCGAGCAGGAAGTACAGGCACTATTCAGTCTGCCATTTAATGACCTGTTGTTTAAGGCCCAGCTGGTGCATCGCCAGTTCTTTAATCCGAATGAAGTTCAGGTCAGCACCCTGTTGTCGATTAAAACCGGTGCTTGTCCGGAGGACTGTAAGTACTGCCCGCAGAGTGGACACTACAATACCGGCCTTGAGAAAGAGCGTCTGATGCAGGTTGACGCGGTGCTGGAAAAGGCGAAGAAAGCCAAACAGAGCGGCTCAACCCGTTTCTGCATGGGCGCGGCCTGGAAGCATCCGGCGGATAAAGATATGCCTTATGTTGTCGAAATGGTTAAAGGGGTTAAGGCCCTGGGTCTGGAAACCTGTATGACCCTGGGGATGCTGGATGAGGATAAAGCGAATCAACTGGCCGATGCCGGTCTGGATTATTACAACCATAACCTCGATACCTCGCCTGAGTTTTACGACAAAATTATCACTACCCGTACCTACCAGGATCGTCTGGATACCCTGCACAACGTGCGGGAATCCGGCATGAAAATCTGTTCCGGCGGTATTCTGGGTATGGGTGAAACGGCCAACGACCGTATCGGTCTGTTGCGCCAACTGGCAAACCTGCCACAACAGCCGGAAAGTGTACCCATTAACATGCTGGTTAAAGTGAAAGGCACGCCGCTGGAAAATGCTGAAGATCTGGATAATCTGGACTTTATCCGTACCATCGCGGTGGCCCGGATCATGATGCCACAGTCTCATGTGCGCCTCTCTGCCGGTCGTGAAAGCATGAGTGATGAGATGCAGGCGCTGACCTTTATGGCTGGGGCCAATTCAATATTCTATGGTGAGTGTTTGCTGACTACGCCAAACCCTGAAACCCATCGTGACCTGCAGCTGTTCAAGCGTCTGGGTATTAACCCTGAGCAACGGATCTCTGAAGCGGATGAAACGCAGGAACAGGCGATTATCAGTACTCTGCACAAGCAGCAGGATGAGTCGTTCTTTTACGAAGCCTGATTAATCTTCCCGCCGGGCTGTCAAAGGCAACCCATATAGGATCTGACCATGTCTTTTGATCAGCTGAGCGCTGAACTACAGGCGCGTAAAGAGCAGTCGCTGTACCGTCAGCGACGTATCTTACAAAGCCCTCAGGCACCTGAAGTGATTGTCGATGGCAAAGCCTGTCTGGCATTCTGTTCCAACGATTATCTCGGTCTGGCAAACCATCCCGACGTGATCGCCGACCTGAAACGGGGGGCCGATAGCTATGGTGTCGGTGGTGGCGCTTCACATCTGGTGAATGGCCACAGTCAGGCACATCACGCGCTTGAAGAGGAGCTAGCCGAGTTTACCGGTCGTCCCCGGGCATTGCTGTTTTCCACCGGTTATATGGCCAATATTGGTGCGGTTAATGCCCTGCTGGATAAGCGTGATGCGGTGTTTCAGGACCGGGTCAATCATGCTTCATTGCTGGATGCTGGGCTGCTCAGCGGGGCCCGTTTTCAGCGCTTTCTGCATAATGATGCGGGCAATCTCAATACCCGTCTGCAACGTACCGAAGCCAGGCGTAAGCTGGTGGTCTGTGACGGCGTATTCAGTATGGATGGCGATCTGGCTGAGTTGCCTGCGATCTGTAAAACCTCTGCGGCCCACAATGCCTGGGTGATGGTCGATGATGCCCACGGTTTTGGTTGTATCGGTAAGCAGGGGCGCGGGACGGTTGATCATTTTGGCCTGGGGAATGATCAGGTGCAGATCTTAGTTGGTACATTGGGTAAGTCCTTTGGTACCTCAGGCGCATTTGTCGCCGGTTCTGAAGAGCTGATTGAAACCCTGATTCAGCATGCCCGCACCTATATCTATACCACCAGCATGTCGCCTGCTATCGCGTCAGCAACCCGTGTCAGCCTGAAGCTGTTACAACAGGAGGAGTGGCGCCGGGAAAAACTCAGCCATCTGATTCAACGTTTCCGCAACGGCTGCGAACAGCTGGGGTTGCCGCTGATGGCATCACCGACACCGATACAGCCGATTCTGGTGGGCGAAGCTGACCGGGCGATGGCGATTAGCGCGGCACTGGAAGCGAAAGGGATCTTTATCGGTGCTATTCGGCCACCGACCGTGCCGCAGGGTGCGGCCCGCTTAAGGGTCACCATCAGCGCGACTCATACTGATGAGCAGTTAGATAGATTGCTGGAAGCGCTTGGTGAGGTGATGACAGGAATGACGGATTGATGCTTTATTCTCAGCAACAGGGTAATCCACAGGGACAACCACTGGTACTCTTGCATGGCTGGGGTATGCACAGCGGGGTTTGGTACACACTGCTGCCCGAGCTGCAACAGGATTTCCACATCATCCTGATTGATCTCCCCGGACTGGGCCGCAGCGCAGCGAGTCTGCCCGGTTGCTATGATCTGGCGTCGGTTACCCGGTTGCTCGCTGAGGTTGCGCCTGCATCCGCGGTCTGGCTTGGCTGGTCTCTGGGTGGCATTATCGCCATGGAGTTCGCCCAGCGTTACCCTGAGCGGGTCAGCGGGCTTATTACTCTGGGCACCAGCCCCTGCTTTGTCGAGCGGCCTGACTGGTGTTTTGGTATGGACGAGGCAACCTATAGCCAGTTTGAAGATGATCTGGCAGCGAATCCGGCTAAAACCCTGCAACGTTTTAATATGCTCCAGGTGCAGGGTAGCTCCACTGCTCGTGCCGATCTGAAATCATTGAAGCAGATACTCTCTGAGGTCGCGCCGACGCCACCTGCGCTGGTCGACAGTCTGGCGCTGTTACGTGATGATTACCGCAGCATTTATAACGCCACCGAACATCCCTCGCTGCACCTGCTCTGTGATCAGGACATGCTTGCCCCGGCAGCGATGGCGGGTGCGCTCTCACTGCTGCAGCCGAAGGCCGACGTTAATGTTTTAGCGGGCCAGTCCCATGTCGGCTTTCTGTCTGCGCCGCAGTGTTTGGCAGAGAGGATCCGGACGTTCTGTCTATGAGTGCTCAGTTCCTCAAACCTCAAATTGCAGAATCATTCAGCCGTGCTGCGGTGAGTTATGACAGCGTTGCCCAGTTGCAGCGCAGAATCGGTCATAATCTGCTGGCTCAAATATCCCCATCCTCTGCCGACGTGGTGATGGACCTGGGGTGTGGTACCGGCTATTTTGCGCCGCTACTGACTGAACAGGTGAAACCACAG
This sequence comes from uncultured Amphritea sp., assembly GCF_937127095.1. Lineage (GTDB taxonomy): Bacteria > Pseudomonadota > Gammaproteobacteria > Pseudomonadales > Balneatricaceae > Amphritea. Next base: position 21,678 of record NZ_CAKZLP010000002.1, on the reverse strand, counting down.
CAGCTGGTCTGCCTCGATCTGGCTCAGGGGATGCTCAGGTATGCCCGTCAAACACGCGAAACCCCGAACACGCTGTGGCTCTGCGGTGATGCTGAGAGTCTGCCGCTGGCGGATAACTCTGTTGATCTGATCTTCTCCTCTCTGGCGATTCAATGGTGTGAAGATCTTGCGGCGTTGTTTAGTGAGGCTGCGCGGGTATTGAAGCCTGGCGGGCGTTTTCTTTTCAGTACGCTGGGACCGAATACCCTTCATGAACTGCGTGACGCCTGGTCAGTAGTAGATAGCTATCAGCATGTGAATCGTTTTATCAGTTATACCGCCTTGCAGACCTGTGCAGCTCGTCATCTGCAAAAAGTCAGTCTGATAGAAACAGAAGAATTGCTGCTGTACGACCAATTGCGTGAACTGACCGCTGAGCTAAAGGGGATTGGTGCCCACAATATCAGTGCCGGCCGGCAGAACGGCCTGACCGGCAAAGCACGAGTGATCGCTTTTAAGCAGGCGTATGAGCAGTTTCGACGGCCAGATGGTATGCTGCCGGCGACCTACCAGGTATTTTACGGAGACTTTATTAATGGATAGGCTAAATGGCTAAGCGCACTTTCTTTGTTGCAGGAACCGATACTGATGTCGGCAAAACCGTTGTTTCGGCTGGGTTGCTGGAAGCGGCTAATCAGCGCGGCTTCTCTACTGTCGCGGTGAAACCGATCGCTGCTGGATGCGAACAGACCGAAGCAGGATTACGCAACAGTGATGCGCTGATACTGCAGCAGACTGCATCCATAAAACTGAGTTATGAACAGGTAAATCCCATCGCGCTGGAACCGCCCATCGCCCCCCATATTGCTGCACAGCAGGCAGGGCGTCGTCTGGATGCAGACCGCATAGCGGCACTCTGCCGGGGCGTGATGATGCAGCCCGCGGATTTTATGATTATTGAGGGTGCTGGTGGCTGGCGGGTGCCGCTGAATAACCGCCAGACCCTGGCGGATATACCAAAATTGTTGCGTACCCCGGTGATTCTGGTGGTGGGGATGAAGCTGGGCTGTATCAGTCATACACTGCTGACTGTTGAAGCGATTGTCAAAGACGGGCTACGGTTGGCAGGCTGGGTTGCTAATCGGGCTGAACCTGAAATGAGTTGTTATAACGAAAATCTGGAAACCCTTAAATCGATGCTGTCGGCGCCATTATTGGGCGAGATACCCCATATTGAGGAGTATTCTGCCGTGAATATAGCTAAATATATCGATTTAGAACCATTACTGATTGTTCAATAAATGACCTGTATGCCTATCTGAGCTATAATGGTGTCTGATGAGTTTTTGATACGATGTTTTATACCGTTAACGTTTGTCAGTCTTGCTGCAACAGTTCAGCAGGCAGGCGTGAATAAAGTAGGTGTGTTTATGAATGTTACTTCAGCACTGAGTACTGGGGTCCTCGGCATCAATCGGGGTCTGGATGGGGTTCAAAAAGCGGCGTCTGATATTGCCGGCTCAGGCAAAACGAATACTCCGGAAGAAGCCACTGGCAGAGATATGAACGAGTCTATTGCTGAACTGGCGGTAGAAAAAAACGCAGTTGCTGCATCCACTAAAGTGGTTCAGTCTGTGGATGGGAATTTGGGCACTCTGATTGATGTTCGGGCCTGAGTTGCAGCGTTTTTAGACAATTGTTTGAAGAACCGAAGTGCTTTAATAGGCGGGCTGTAACAATCGGTTTTCTAAAGCGTTGGTTTCTAGAGCATTGGTTTCTAAAGCATTGGTTTCTGAGCTCAGTTTTCAGAAGTAAGGAGTCGGAGATAACTTACAGGAGGTGAGGGTGATGCAGTTATCGTTAGCTGCCAATTCACTTGCGCTGAATACATACCAATCCAGCTATACTGCCGGCAAAAACCAACCCGCGGTATCGGGTGTTTCTTTGCCCTCTTCACTCTCAACCGGCTCTTCCGCTACACCATCCATTACCACAACCGTAACACTGCAAAACTCTTCAATAAAACCCGTTGATGCGCCAGCAGCAGGCGTTTCAGCCGAATCCTATACTGATGAACAGAAACTCAATCGTGACGCGAGCAATGATTCATCTGCCACTGGTTCCCAAAATACAGCCCCCCGGAATACAGAGGCACAGAGTCAAGATCTTCAGAGTAACGAGCAGCAGATGTTGCAAGAGCTGTCAGCCCGTGACCGGGAGGTGCGTCAGCACGAACTGAGTCATGCTGCAGCAGGGGGGCAGTATGCCGGTGCGCCAACCTTCGAGTATCAGCGGGGACCTGATGGCCGGCTCTACGCGGTGGGTGGCGAAGTCAGTATCGATACATCTCCGGTGCCTAATGACCCTCAAGCAACTCTGGAGAAGGCTACAGTCATCCTTCGCGCTGCACTTGTTGTTGCAGAACCCTCACCCCAGGATCGCGCGGTAGCGGCCCGGGCAGCGGCAATGGCTGCTGAAGCACGGGCAGATATAGCACAACAAAATCAGGTCTCAGAAAGCGGTAACGGCAGTTTGCAAGAAGCTGATAAGCTGAGGCAAGAGCGTCGTTCAGAGGAATTGCAAAATCGTATTAAAGATCAGCAGGAGCAGAGTGATGGTCAGGCTGAAAAAATGCAGGACTTCAACAAGCAGCTTGCGGAAGTGAATCAGAAACTTGCAGAGATTAACCAACGATTGATTGATGCGGGTGTATTTAAGAAGCTCTTCAGCGAAGGGTTTCTCTTTGATGAGCGGGCTTGATAAGGGCTGTTATAATAACAATCTACTCGGCTGTTTCCGTAAAGCTCAGCAACCGATCTCATTTTATTAACGGCTTTTCAGTCAAGCCCCCCCGATAATCGCGGTGACAGCAACAGGCCATCGATGTTTTCAGCTGTATAGACTATGAGAAGAGTTCATCAGAGCACTTTATAAAAGTACTTTGTAAGAGTGCTTTATAAGAGCAGTCCGGCCTCTCTGTTGTGAGGGTTCGAAACCACACCGTTAAACATCAGGATGTTTCCCCATGAAAAAGATTAAGGTGACCTATTTTGACATTGATGGCGGTCGGGCTGAGCCGATCCGTCTGGCATTGCACTGCCTTGGTCAGGATTTTGAAGATTATCGTTTTCAGTTCAGTGAGTTTGCAGAGGTGCGCAAGGGGACACCTTTTGGACAGGTACCTGTTGTTGAGCTGAATGGTGAACAGATTACCCAGTCCAACGCCCTGTGCCGCTATTTCGGTAAGCAGGCGGGCCTCTATCCTGAGGATGATTATCAGGCACTATTGTGTGACGAGGTGATGGATGTGGTTGAAGATATCAGTCATAAGCTATCGGCCACAATGACTATGACCGGAGAAGCACTGAGAAACGCTCGCGAACAGTTAGTCGGACCGCTGACTACCTACCTCAAATGGCTGGGTGCGCGTCTGATAAAACAGGGTGGGGAATATTTTGCCGAAAACCGCTTAACCATCGCTGATCTGAAAGTGTTTGTTGTGGTTCAGTGGTTGGGTTCTGGCATGCTGGATCATCTTCCGGCAACTCTGGTACAAGACTGCGCCCCGGAACTGCTTGCTCATCTTGATAGGGTGACCAGTGATCCGAAGATAAAATCGTATTACGCATAGGCTGTAGTCACCTCCTTAGGGTTTGTTGACATTGGTAGCGCCAATAATAAAAAAGCACTGGCCTCGCGGTCAGTGCTTTTTTGATGCCCCCGAAAGGGCGAGTGAGATCTTAAACGCTATTACTTAATAAATAGCATCTCACGGTATTTTGGCAGCGGCCACAGGTCATCGGCAACCAGTGTTTCCAGCTTGTCAGCTGAAGCTCGCACCTCATCCATCAGGCCGCGAACGGTTGAAGCCAGGAAGCTCATATGCGCTTCGGTGGACTCAAAGTGTTCTGATTCCAGTGCCGTGTTCAGCTTTTCAACGGAAGCCATCATCGCACTCGCGGTTTCAGCGACAGCACCGGCAGGTGAGTAATCCAGCTTAATACCGGTAGAGGCGATGCTGGACAGGTAGTTGATAGCAGCTGGATAGATAATGGTAGTCGCCATTTCTGAAACCAGCTTAGCTTCAACCTCAATTGACAGCACATACTGCTCGGCATATACCTCAAAACGGCTGGCCAGTTCTACTGGAGTCAGAACGCCGGTCTTAGCAAACAGTTCAATGACTTCAGGTGATTTGAACGCTGGCAGCGCATCTGCTGTCGTTGGAATGTTTTGTAGGCCGCGTTCTTCGACCGCCGCTTTGTGCCATTCAGCAGAGTAACCGTCGCCGCCAAAGACAACATTACCATGCAGCTGCATCAGTTCTTGCAGTACTGCGAATACTGCCGCTGCTTTGTCAGAATCTTTTGCCAGTTCAGCTTCCAGTTTCTCAGCAATCCACTCCAGAGAGTCCGCCAGCATGGTGTTCATTGCGACCAGCGGTCCGGAAACAGACTGAGAAGAACCCACCGCACGGAACTCGAAACGGTTACCGGTAAATGCGAATGGAGAGGTACGGTTACGGTCGCCTGGATCGCGTTCAAATTTCAGAATTTGTGACAGACCCAGATCCATCAGGCCGCCAGTGGTTGGAACATGCAGTTCGCCGGTTTTAATGTCGTCGAATACTTTTTCCAGCTGACTGCCCAGATAGACTGACAGGATTGCCGGAGGTGCTTCGTTAGCCCCTAAACGGTGGTCGTTGGCTGCAGATGCGATCGCTGCACGCAGCAGTGGTCCAAATTTGTGCACGCCGCGGATTACTGCACCACAAAAGAGCAGGAAGTTCAGGTTCTCATTCGGTGTGCAGCCTGGGTCCAGCAGGTTACCCTGAGTGGCGTTACCGACAGACCAGTTAACATGCTTACCGGAACCATTCACACCGGCAAATGGTTTTTCGTGTAACAGGCAGGCAAAGCCATGTTCTTTAGCGGTTTTCTTCAGCAGCGTCATCAGCAGTTGCTGGTGGTCAGAGGCAACGTTAGCGGCTTCAAAGTAGGGCGCAATTTCAAACTGTCCGGGTGCTACTTCATTGTGGTGAGTTTTAGCCGGGATGCCCAGACGGTAGAGTTTGTCCTCCAGGTCTTGCATAAATACCTGAACACGTTCGGGGATTGCACCAAAATAGTGATCATCGAACTGCTGACCCTTAGCAGGGGAAGCACCAAACAGGGTTCTGCCAGCTAACAGCAGGTCGGGGCGGGTATTGGCAAATAGTTCATCAACCAGGAAGTATTCCTGCTCTGCACCACAGCTGGAGTTCAGGGTTGCGATCTCAGTTTCGCCCATCAGGGAGAGTACTTTCCTGGCGGCTTTATCCATTGCTGCATTAGAGCGCAGTAGCGGGATTTTCTTATCCAGCGCTTCGCCAGTCCATGACATAAAGACGCTTGGAATCATCAGCACAGCGCCATTAGCGGTGTGCATGATATAGGCAGGGCTGGTTGGATCCCAGGCAGTATAGCCGCGGGCAGCATTGGTCATACGCAGGCTGCCGTTCGGGAATGAAGAACCGTCAGGCTCGCCTTTGATCAGCAAGCTGCCGGTAAATTCGGTGATTGCGCCGCCATCTGAGTTGGTTACAACAAAACCATCGTGTTTCTCTGCAGTCGCATTGGTCATCGGGTAGAAGATGTGAGAAAAGAACTTAGCGCCTCGAGACATCGCCCAGTCTTTCATCGCCGCAGCAACAACATCAGCCACCGCAGTATCTAACTCTGCGCCGTTTTGAACGGTCTTCTTAATCGCTTTAAACGCAGATTTTGAAAGAGACTCTTCCATTTGCTGTAAGCCAAAGACATCAGAGGCCCAGATTTTTTTCAGTGGCTCAGTCATTTTGGTTTCAAACGGCTTTGCAGTGGTGATTTCGTAAACCGCTTTAACACGTGATTCATTTCCGCTCATGGACTACCTCTGTATATGCAAAATATTCTGGTGGACTTTGGTTACTGCGGGTTGTGATAACCCAGTTAACCACTAGCTGATAAGCTATTGTGTTTTACTTAGCAATAATTGAACCATTTTTATATTTGGTGAAGGGTTGTGCCAATAAATTTTTTCTGTGGTGTATTTCTCTGGATAAGTGAGGCTGAATCGGCATGGCTGGCTTTATAGGAGCAGGCGATGGTCCGGAGTGGATGGTTAATTGAGCGTTTTGAAAACCACAATAGTCTGGTTTATTGCACTAAAGTGGTGCGTGCTTATCTTCTTTGACTATTTATTGATCTGTTGCGGTCTGGCCGTAATCTAAAGAGAGTAGATTAGAAGAGTGCTTCTCAAAGCGCTTTTATTCATGAGCGGGTATTAATGAGCTCATTTAACATATTTTTCACCATGTAGAGGCTTATCATGAAAACACGACTCAGAGTCAAGCTGTTCCCTGTATCCGCCCTACTGTCGATTGCAACTGGTTGTTTGTTTGCATTCGCTGCACAGGCAGCTGATATCCCGGCACAGGGGCCGATTCCCTTTGCGATTTATGACCAGGATGGAAACGGCGTTATTAGTCAGGAAGAGTTTGATGATATCCGTAATATGCGGATTCAAAACAATGCTGCGGCAGGGGCTCCGATGCGGGGTATGGCGAATGCGCCAGCGTTCAGCGATCTGGATAGCAACGGCGATGGCCAGCTGAGTGCTGCTGAGTTGCAGACCGCTCAGGCTGCACAGCGAAATATGAAGAGTCAGAATCAACAGATGGGACCAGGGAACGGGATGATGGGCGGAGGCCGTAATCAGCCCTCCTTTAACGAGGTTGATCAGGACGGCGACGGTTTCATCAGTCAGGACGAGATGAACACCTTCCGTAATGCACGCATCACTGAGCGGGTGCAGGCAGGATATCCCATGCGTAATCTTGCCAATATGAAGTCATTCGGAGATATGGATATGAACCAGGACGGGATGCTCGATACCGACGAGTTCAGCCAGCATCAGATGCAACAGCGTAATCCATAATCCGGAGTGATCCGTTAAAACTGACTTAGCAGAGGGGCTGGAAAAGTACGGCAGTTTTGTCGTTTACTGTTCAGCCCCTTTTTGCGTTATCCGAACTATTTCAATGGCCCGGTTAAACCGCTCCGGTTTGCTGCAAATTCTGCAGAAAGCGTTCAAAGAACTGTTTGCCTCTGCTGTATTGATCGCTACTCATCTGCAGTTTGAAATCCTCCAGGTAGCGCAGCCAGTCAGTTGACCACGCCTTATAGGAAAAGTCTGGAGAGGCTAACGGGTTAACATAGCCGGGATCGCCGGGTTCATGGCGGGCCACAAAACGACCATTTTCATCCACTTCGATATTAGCCATGGTCAGCGATGACATCAGATGGCCTTCTGCCATCATTTTATCCTTAAAGCTCATCCCTTCTGTGGTTTTATTCCAGGCGTCTGCAACCTCTGCCGGCGTATTGGAGTTGGGGAACATAAAGGTTCTACCTATCCCAACATCGGTAAATCCATCGTTGTCAGCATCCAGTCCTGTGTGAGGTAGCCGAAGCAGGTTATTCGCGCCTTCACTGCTCATCTGCCCGATCCTGCTGTCATTAATAAAGTCAGCCAGGCTATGAACCTCTCTGAGCACCTCCCGGTCTTCATAGCTGAGGCTTTGCAGAAACGTTTTACTATTGATGGGTTGCTGTTGCGCCGCCATCTCTGCCAGTTGTACAAACCGTTCCTGATTTTTAAAAAGGCGACTGACATAATCATCACTGGCGCCGCGTTGCATCGCATCGCTGATGACTGTATCAAAGCCGCCAGAAAGATCAGTCTGAACCGGGCTGAAGGGGGAGGATGAGGCTGAATAGGGTACTGAAAGAGGGTTAACTGAAGGGGTCTGCATTATAGTCTCCCGGGTAATCCCTTGTGTGGGGCCGTTTCAAAACAGTGTTGATTCAATGGGTAATTAATTTTATAAGCGGATTTCGTGCCAGCGATTATCGATGAGTATAAAGGCTTAAAAAACAGTTGCTTGGCTGCGAATTAACACATTGAATACTGTTTTGATGGGCAATGCCTTGCCGTTAGCGAGGCAACTGACTTCCGGTTTATATACTGTTTTGAAAAGCAGGATGCTTGTGTTTAACTCTATGCTTCGATAAATACTGTAAACAGCGTCGATTACCCGTGTATGGCAAGGGTTGTTCAGGCCCCTGTCAGGTTCATATTTTTTAATGGAGGGAAAACTGTGGAGAGAGCGGGTGCGAATTTTACTGGTTGAAGATGAACGGGGTTTAGGTGAGGCGATACGGGAACATATCGCCAGCGAAGGGCATGCGGTGGATTGGTTCCAGACGTTATCAGAAGCCTCTGCCAGCCTGAATACTACCGCCTATGATTTGATTCTGCTGGATCTGTTGCTGCCCGATGGCATGGGACTGGATCTGCTGACCCGGATTCGGGCAGCGAAAAACAGTGTTGCGGTGATTATTCTCACCGCGCTGGACCAGATATCTGACCGGATAAAAGGGCTGAATGCCGGCGCCGACGATTACCTGGTTAAACCGTTCGATCTGGGGGAGTTAACCGCGCGAATTATCGCTATACAGCGGCGTCTTTATGCGGATGGTTCCGGGGTGCTGGCGATTGGGGATCTGAGTATTGATCTGACCAATAAGATCATTCTTAATGCCGGCGAGCCTGCTAACCTGAGTTCCAGAGAGTGGGCCGTACTGGAACGTTTGCTGCGGCATAAAAACTCAATTGTCGCTAAATCAGTGATCGAAGATGCGCTTTACGAATATGGCGCCGAGGTCGAAAGTAATACTGTTGAAGTCTATATCAGCCGGTTGAGGAAAAAGATTGGCAAAACCAGTATCGAAACCATCCGTGGTATCGGCTATCGGATGAAGGTTTAAGCTGATGAGACACCGCAGTATTAAACGTCAGCTGGTCGTTTCTATCGTGTCTATTGTGACACTGATCTGGTTGGCTTCAAGCGGCTATTCGGCCTATGTGTTCAATGATGAGATAAATGAAGTTTTAGATGATGGCCTGATTCAGAATGCCAAACGTCTGATTCCGCTGGCTCTCCATGATTACAGCGATGGCGATGAAACTAAAAAAAGTGATCATACCCCTCCCGTTGCTGAGGCTGAGAATGAAAGCTATTTTCTCTATCAGATCCGCACCAAAGATGGTTATGTAACCCATTTCTCCCATGACATTGTCAAACGTCCCTTTAGTGAGTTGCTGGTGGATGGTTTTCAAAATCTGGAAGGGTTCCGGGTGTATACCGAGAGCATCCATAATGGTGATTTTTTTGTTCAGGTCGCTGAGCCGTTGGATCATCGTGCTGAAGCGGTTGTTGAAAGTCTGTGGGGATTTCTCGTCCCGCTGTTGCTGGTGATACCGGTGATTGGCTTTATGGTCTGGTGGCTGGTGGGTAACTCATTAATGCCACTGTTTAAACTCAATAGTGATATCAGTGAGCGGGGCAGTGACAACCTGACCCTGTTTGATCATAGCCATCAGCCTGTTGAGCTACTTCCAATTACTTCATCGCTGAACGACCTGATGCAAAAGATATCTCAGGCGATCTATGCCGAGCGGGAGTTTGCCTCCAACAGTGCTCATGAGTTGCGCACCCCTGTGGCTTCATTGCTGGCTCAGACCCAGCGTCTTATCGCGGTGTCGGATGATGCTGATACGCAGCAGCGGGCTGCTGATCTGGAACTGGGCTTAAAACGGCTACAACGATTATCAGAGAAGCTGCTGCAACTGTCCCGGGCGGATGCGTCTGTGCTTCGCAGTGGTAAAACCTCCAGTGTGATGACTCTGCTCCCCTTTTTGATTGAGGAGTATCAGCGGGGCGCGAAAATCCACACGCCGATTAACTGTGACAACGACAGTCTGGAACACCTGGTCTGGCCGATGGATATGGATGCCGCGGCTATTATTCTGCGAAACCTGATCGAAAATGCGTTGCGATATGGTCATCAGGATCAGCCAATTCTGATCTACAACGATGGCGATGATGCCCTTCATGTGGTTAATAGTTGTGACGTTATACCGGCTGATAAACTGCAGCGCTTAACCAACCGTTTTGAACGGGGAAGTTATCAGTCTGAAGGTGCGGGGCTGGGCCTGGCGATAGTCGATACTTTTGTTAAGCACAGCGCAGGAACACTGGCGTTTTATTCACCGGCACATGATCGTACAGACGGTTTTGAAGTGGTGATCCGCTTTTCCTGATCAGAGGAAGATAGCCCATAAAAATGACGGTTTTCACAGAGTGCAAAAAGAAATTCCCGGGAGGTACCGGGAATTTTTTTGAGTAAACAGAAGCGGAATGAAGGGGAGGTAATTCCTCTATTTTTTACTCAGTGCTGACAACTTCAGCAGCGCTGTTTCAATCTCATGGCGGCGTCCGGCGTCGGCAATCGGCCGGTCGGGACGAACCTGCGCTTTCAGGGCCTTCTCAAAGTGGACTCTGGCTTCATCATAGCGTTTGCTTTCCATGAGGAAGTCAGCGTAAAAATAGTTGGCATCAATACCATCCGGGTTCACTGCAAGTGCTGCCTTAAGATGTTGCTCCGCTTTCTCATCGTTACCAAACGCGATAGGCCAGCCTGGCACCTGATAATAGAGTGAGCCGAGAGAGGTATGGGCCGATGCGTTCAAGGCGGTTGGGTTTTGTTCCAGAGAGGTCTCGAAGAGTTTTTTAGCTTCTTTCACTTTACCCAGTGCTGACAGGCCTTTGACGATGCCCGCATCGGTCGACAGAATAATGCCCTGCCAGATTTTGGGTTCGGCAAAGTCAGAATATTTAGCCGAGGTTAGCGCTGCTTGCTGTTCAAGCTTTTCAATAGCCGAGAGCTGGAGTTTTTCATCGCTCATCTGGTATTTGATTTTGGCCCATTCGGATTGCAGCACCGCCACATCTTTGAGCATCTCACTCTGGCTGGCCTGGGCTGCAAAAGAGCTGGAGAGTGGCAGGTAGAGGCTCATCACCGCAACCGATATCAGGAGTTTGTTTTTCATCATATTGACCTCAAAGGTTTTCTGACTGGACTATCAGGTCGCGCTTATTACTGATACCGACCCGACAGGCAGAATCAGGTTGCGTTATTCAGCTCAGTGGCTGGAACTTGTGTTAACAGCGCTTTATGACTGTTAAAGACCGCTTCGCCGACCTTAACGTTTTTCCGCAGGCCGCTATCCACAACCGAAGGAAAGTTGGCATTCATAAACGCGAAGAAGCGCTCAGACTTACCAAAACGAACCTCTTTTTCTCCGAGTACGATAGCATCCACGATCCGCTTAGCGACTATCTCCGGTGCATCATAGGCGGTGCCGGTCTGGCTGTTGATCTCGTGACTGATACCCTGGTTCATCCTGGTTTGTACTGCCCTCGGAGCAATCAGAGTGACCCTGATCGCGGTGTCACACAGTTCCCGTCGCAGACAATCGGAAAACGCCTTAATACCGGCTTTGGCTGCGACATAGCCGGAGTAATAGGGCAGGGGAATGATCCCCATCATCGAACCTATATTGATGATCTGGCCTGAGTTGCGTTGCTTCATAGCAGGCAAAACCGCCTGTGACAGGCGCATAGGCACTGTCAGGTTGAGGGCGATAAGATCATTCAGGTGCTGGTCCTCACAGTGGGCGCACTCGTTATAACCGGCCATATTGATGAGGATATCCGGGGCCAGGTGTGACAGCATCTGGCTAATCGCATCGATGTTTTCTGCCAGGTCACCGGACTCTTTGCGGTTAAAGACAATCACATCTCCGCCGGCATCGCGCAGCAGTTCCACCAGGGGTGCACCGATACCGCCTGTGCCTCCGGTAATAAATATGCTTTTACCTTTAAGCGACATTACGAATGGCTCCTTCCCCCGGAATGGTACGCAGCACGTTAGCAAACAGGCGGAAGGTGTTTTTGGCGACTTCGATGATAGCTGCCTGATCTTTCGGATCAGTTATTTTTTCCAGTGTTTTTTCAAAGAACTGCATATGGCTGATATCCAGATCACCGTGGGAGTGCAGATAGGAAAATGCCTGTTCCGGCAAGTTTAGCGATTGTTTAACCGCATCAGCCCCTTTATTGGCAATCGCGATTGAAGTGCTTTCCAGCATGAACACCATGCCCAGAAAACCAACTGGATTTTTACGATTGATATAATCGTAGTTGTAGGCAATCAGCACCTGAGTTTGCAGGGCCGGGGTGCTGTTGCGAATCACTTCCCGGTCACCACCGATCGCTTCAATATCGTTGAGAATCCACTCTTCGTGACCGATCTCCTCTTCGATGTATTCTGCGATCACTTTTTGCAGAAAGAGTTTATTGGCGGGCAGTTTAGCCCCCATCGACATTAGAAATGGCACGGTATGCGAAACATGATGGAACGCTTCAGTCAGGTAGGCGAGATAGGCTTCCTGCGTGATCTTACCTTGCAGTGCACTGGCTAACTGGGGTACCTGATAAAGATCGGCACGTTCGGTTTCGGTTTCCTGAATCAGCAGGTCAAAGAATGTCATGTAATATCTCCTTGTACGTTTTTTCGTACGAAAATTTTTCCGGGAATACGTTTCTGGGTGCATAAGCTGGTGTGAATTCAAAGGCTGTTAAACCGTTCTAATATTTTTTCTCGTCGGGGACGTCCGGTACCGGTGAGCAGGCCGTTGCTCAGGGTGAACGGCTCAACCACGCGGATATCCATGATATGTGCATATTCAGGCAGTCCCTGATTGGCTTTAATGATGCTCTGCTGGATATTTGCGGTCTCAGAAACGGGAACAATCAGCGCGCTCAGGTGAGGTTGTGCATCACCATAAACAACCGCCTGAGCGATCTCCGGCTGGCATAGCAGCGACGCTTCCACCCATTCCGGAGAAATATTGCGGCCATAGGAGGTGATCAGAACGTTCTTTTTGCGCCCGGTGATCGAGAGAAAACCGTTTTCATCCAATGCTCCCAGGTCTTCAGTGTTAAAGCTGCTAGCACTGCTCTGGCCGATATATCCGAGAAATCCGGGGTCTTGAATCCTGATTTCGCCATCCTCAACGGTTGCCTGTACATGGGGCAGCAACTTACCGACGCTGCCAGGCTGGTCGTTATCAGGGGTATTCAGTGAAACCACCGAGGCACATTCTGACAGTCCGTAACCCTCATACACTGGCAGGCCCATCTTTCGGGCCAGCAGAATCAGGTTGGCATCGGTTTTTGATCCGCCGACAGCGATAAATTTAAGCGACTGAAGAGGGCCTTTTTGGGCAATCTGTGCCAACAGGATGCGCAGCACTTCCGGCACCAGAATGATTGATGTCGGTTGGTTTTCAGCGATCAGTGCATGAATCTGTTCATAGTTCTGGCCAAACTCGGTCAATGATGTGAGCCTGATGCTGCATCCGGCGATCAGCGCGGCGTAAACACCGGCAACATTTTCCAATAACACCGCCAGCGGCAGAATGCACATATGGGTGCCAACAAAATCTGGCCCCAGTACCTGTTCAATACTGTGGGCAACATTTTCCATTGCCGATTGCGGCAGGCAGACGCCTTTGGGCTGTCCTGTAGTACCTGACGTGAAGGTTACTTTGGCCGTGGTTTCCGGCAAGGTAACCGGTTGTTGTATCCCGGTGGCAAGCAGTCCTTCCGCTGAAACGATATGTGAGACCGCGGCATGGGAAAGGGTATGGGCAGTCTGTTGCGGACTAAAAAACGGTGGAAGTGGTATACAGACAACCCCGGCCTGCATTGCGGCCAGGTCCCACAGCACCCATTCGACACTGTTATCCAGGGCGATAGCCAGGGTTGAAACCTTGCTTAGTTGTTCTGCCCGGTTGGCTATCTCAGCGTTCAGATCACCGTAACAGACGGTCTGTAGCCGGTCCTGCAGGGCGATTTTTTCTGGCGCATGGTGGTTGATGCTAGCGAAGATCATGGCTTAGTGCTCCGCTTTGAAGTGGAGACGGGGAAACAAACGCGGTCTGCACTCCCGGAAATCAGCACCGAAGAGGGCTTTTAGCCGGGCGACACCGGTGTCAACATTGCCCACCAATACCCGGGGTTCAGTATCGTAGTAAGTACCCCAGTTGGTATCCTGTTCACTGATGGCTGAAAACTGCGCCCGACAGATCTCTTTTGGGTTAAGTCCGGTGCGTTTGAAATAACGATGGAGAAACTGTGTCCCGGTAATCGTGGCATAGCGGATTTTCTGGTTTTCAAGGTAGGATGCCAGTGCTGCAAACAGAAAGGCCGATGCACCTTTTCCGGCAGACGCCAGGTTGCCTATCTCGATGACTTGCGAACGCTCACAATCGAGTACGGTTTCAATCGGCTGATCCAGATATTGCTCAAGAAACAGCGCTTCTTTACCCGCATAGCGAATGCCCACCGCGGCAAGAATCTCATCATCGGCATTACGTACAGACATGATTATCGGATAGGTAACCTCGATATCGGCGTTATAGCTCTCTTTATAGATGTGCTTAATAAAGTCGGTGACGCGCTGCCTTTCCGGTTCAAAGGCGCCGGTAATATTGATAACAGAGGGGGTCAGTGAGCTGATCTTTGAGATCATCTGCTGATTCAGATACAGATTCGCTGTATTCAGATCGTTCTCTTTGTAGCGCAAGATAAACATTAGCGGTCCCTGTTTAAGTGTCAGGGGCATTCTTACTGACGAAGCTGACATGAATCTGAACGAAGGGAAATAATTCAATAGTTATTTTAGGGTTATTGTTTCGAGCGAGCGCTAAGTCTCAGAATACTGCAGTCATTTTTATCCCGGCCTTAATAGGAAAGCCCTGCAAAGGCAGGGCTTGTAGCGACAATAAGCTCAGTGGTCAGGTCAGGTTATAGATAAATACTACCAATACCGCTGCCGGGGTAATAAAGCGGATGACAAACATAAAGCTGTTGTATGCCAGCCCGCTGCCCATATCGAATTCGTTTTCGGCGGCCTGCTTTGACATAAACCAGCCGACAAACAGCGCGGTCGCAAGACCGACCAGCGGCATAATCAGGTTGGCGGTGGCATAGTCGAACAGGTCAAAGAAGGTTTTACCGGCAAAGCGTTCAAACATTCCCAGTGGATGAACGTCGGCCCAGACATTCAGTGACAGAATCGTCAGAATTCCCAGGGCCCAGATGCTGATGCCGCCAATCAGGGTGCCACCCAGACGACTGACCCCTTGCTGCTCTTCAAACCACTCAACCAGCGGTTCCAGCAATGAAATTGCCGAAGTCACGGCCGCCACAACCAGCAAAAGAAAGAACAGGCTGCCGAACAGTACGCCACCACTCATCTGGCCAAAGGCGATTGGCAGGGTCTGGAAAATCAGTCCCGGGCCTGCACCTGCTTCAAGCCCGTTGGCAAACACCAGCGGAAAGATCGCCAGACCTGCCAGCAGTGCTACGACGGTATCGACAACGGATACGGTAATGGCGGTTTTAACAATGGATACCTGTTTTGGCAGATAAGAGCCATACGCCATCATCACCCCCATACCCAGGCTGAGGGTAAAGAAGGCGTGACCCAGTGCAGTGAGCACACCGGCGGTCGTCAGTTTGGAAAAGTCCGGCTGAAACAGAAAGACGAAGCCCTCGGCAAAACTGTTGCTGCTCATGGCATAGCCCACCATCACCAGTAGCAAGACAAACAGCAGAGGCATGAGAATATTAATCGCTTTCTCCATACCTGAACTGAGCCCCCGGGCGACAATCATAATCACCAGCAGCATAAACACCGAATGCCACAGGAGCAGGGTATAGGGATCGGCCAGCAGGTTACCAAACATCGTCCCAATCGCTTCGGTGCTGGCACCGACAAACAGTCCACTGGCGGAGTTTCCGACGTAAGAGAGTGCCCAGCCGCCGATCACCGAGTAGAACGACAGGATCAGAATGGAAGCCAGCATTCCCATGCCGCCGATCCAGGCCCAGCGGCTAGAGAGGCCATCCCGCTGTGTCAGTTTTCGCATGCTGTTGATCGGGCTGCAGCCACCGCGACGACCGATCATCACCTCGGCGATCATTATCGGTATGCCGATCAGGGCGATACAGAGCAGGTAAACCAGAACGAAAGCCCCACCACCATTCTCACCGGTGATATAGGGAAACTTCCATATATTTCCCAGTCCCACGGCCGAGCCGCTGGCGGCCAGAATAAAGGCCATACGTGATGACCACATGGGGTGGTCTTTACGGGCGTTGACAGAAGTGTCAGCCACAGTCGGTTTCTGAACCAGTTCAGTCATTTGTTATCTCCAGATGTTATTTTTATTTCACAGAGAAGCCGCCCATCGGCGATGGGCTTATTTGAAGTGTTGAGTTAACTCACTGTTTGAAGCGTTCTTCAGCCAGTGCGTTCGCAATTTCGCCGGTAGGGCGATCCTGTGCATCGGCCCGGCGGAAAATCTCACTCAGAGTGTCGGCGATGGTTTCGATATGGGCGCGAACTTTAGTGTGCTCGTGGCCGATACGTTCATAGTAGATATCGATAATGCCACCGGCATTGAGGACATAGTCCGGAGCATAGAGAATGCCGCGTTCGCGCAACATCCGATCATGGCGTTGCGAGGCCAGTTGGTTATTGGCCGCTCCGGCAACGACTTTTGCTTTGATCAGCGGGATAGACTCATCATTAAGCACCGCTCCCAGTGCGCAGGGGGCGATGACATCCACATCCAGTGACAAAATCTCATTCTGGCCGACCGCAGTGGCCCCCAGTTCGCTGACCGCCCGTTGCACCTGTTCCTGATGGATATCAGTAACAAACAGTTGAGCGCCCGCCTGATGCAGGTGTTCGGCTAGCCGGTAACCAACATTGCCAACTCCCTGAATCGCCACTTTAAGACCCTTCAGATCGGTGCGGTCCAGTTGATACTGTACGGCGGTTTTTAAACCGATAAAGGTGCCATAGGCGGTGGCCGGGGAGGGATCACCGTTGCAGGGCAGCCCATCAATGCCGGTGCGCTCGGTGATGCCGGCGACGTTGTCGGTATGCTGCGCCATCACCTGCAGGTCGGGCACTGAGGTGCCGGAATCTTCTGCTGCAATGTACTGGTTGCCGGTGCGTTCCAGAAAGCGGCCCATCGCCGCCAGCAGATCAGCAGTTTTATGTTGGCGCGGGTCGCCGATGATCACCGACTTTCCGCCGCCCAGATCGAGATTAGCCAGGGCTGACTTATAGGTCATCCCTTTGGACAGACGCAGTACATCATTGAGCGCTTCTGCATCGCTGCTGTAGTTCCACATTCGACAACCGCCCAGTGACGGGCCGCGGTTGGTGTTGTGGATAGCAATAATGGCTTTCAGACCAGTGATCTCATCGTGACAGAAGACAACCTGTTCATGGTTATCAAATTCGGCATGACTAAAAACGGACATAAGGGGTTTCCTGACTCGTTAACTTTTATTGTTTTATTGAAGCGCTTCGGAGGAAGCGCTTTTTTGTCTGTTATTAAACGGTAGCGGGTTGCGCTTCGTCCCGGGGTTGGCGGATTCGGTCTGACAGTTGCTGCCGCTGCTGTTGGGCTTTCTCATAAGCAGCCTCTTTGACCGGACCGTACCCCCGAATAGTGGATGGCAGCCGTGCCAGCGCCAGTGCATCCTGCAGATTCGCCTGGTTCAGGTTATCCAGAATTGCCTGAATATCCTGCTCGTATTCACGGATCAGACGGCGTTCCAGTCGACGGTCAGCGCTGTAGCTAAACAGGTCCAGCGGCGTTCCTCGCAGGGATTTAAGACCCGCCAGCAGACGGAACAGCGGCATGATTTTCTCACTGAAACGGCGTTTTACCGGGCGACCGGTGGTGCTGTTGATGCGTGAGATCAGTGGCGGGGCGAGGTTGAATTCAAGTTCAAACTCACCTTCAAACTGACTTTCCAGTTGCTGTCGGAAGCTGGCGGATGTCAGTTGCCGGGCCACTTCATACTCGTCCTTATAGGCCAGCACTTTGCTGTAGTTTTCCGCAACCGCCAGACTCAGGGCGACCCCTTTGCCGAGCTGCTTTTCACTTTCTGCAACCTTGTTGACCAGCGATTGATAGCGTTGTGCCAGTGCCGCTCCCTGATACTGTGTCAGGTGATCCATTTCACGCTGGACAACTTCATCCAGTCCGGGCATAACTCTGACCGGCTGAATATCACTGGCAGGTGTGACGATCTGTTCGACCTGCTGCAGGTTGTGTGCGGCACGGCGACCCCAGAGAAACGCCTGTTTGTTGGCCTCAACCGCCACACCATTTAGCGTGATTGCTTCTTCAATGGATGCCATCTCCAGTGGGATCAGCCCCTTCTGCCAGGCATAGCCGATGCAGAACAGGTTAACCGCCATGCCATCACCGAGCAGATTCGTCGCCAGCGTGGTGGCATCGAGGCAGAAACTGCTCTGCGGTTTTGCGGTATCGCGGATCACCTGTTCCATCTCGGCAGTGGGTACCTGCAGATCAGGATCGCGGGTGAAGGCCGCCGGCATGGTTTCATGGTTATTGATCACCACCTGACTGCGCTGCCGATCCAGCTTGCCCAGCGCCTCTTCACTGGCACCGACCATCAGATCAAAGCCGATCATCAGATCGGTTTCACCTGCAGGAATACGCACGGTGTGGATCTGATCCTGGGTTTCGGCAATACGGATATGACTCATTACGGCACCAAACTTCTGCGCCAGACCGATCTGATCCAACACTCCGGCACCTTTGCCTTCGATATGAGCTGCCATCCCCAGCAGGGCGCTGACGGTCACGACCCCGGTGCCACCAACGCCGGTCAGCAGAATATTGTAAGGCGTGGCACAGCCGGGTAACTGCGGCATGGGTAGTTCTGGAAACTGACTCACTTTGCCCAGAGGGGCAGGCTTACGCAGTTTGCCCCCTTTGACGGTGACAAAACTGGGGCAGAAACCCCGGATGCAGCTGAAATCTTTGTTGCAGGCGGACTGATCGATGTCGCGTTTACGGCCGCGATCAGTCTCTTTGGGCAGTAGGGATAAACAGTTGGACTGTACACCGCAGTCGCCGCAGCCTTCACAGATCTCCTGATTGATAACCACCCGTTTTTGCGGATCGTTCATCTCGCTGCGCTTGCGCCGACGCCGCTTCTCGGCCGCGCAGGTCTGGTCATATACCATTGCCGTGCAGCCTGGAATCTCCCGCAGTTCGATCTGTACCGCCTGCAGGTCATTCCGGTGATGGAAGGTGACCCCATCTGCAAATGCCGAGCGGCTGGGGTATTTGTTGGGTTCATCGCTCACCACGGCGATACGGTGAACCCCTTCACCATAAAGCTGATGGGTGATCTGCTGTACGGTCAGCTGACCATCAATGGGCTGGCCGCCAGTCATTGCCACGGCATCGTTGTACAGCACTTTGTAAGTGATATTGGCACCGGAGGCGATAGCAGCACGGATCGCCAGCAGGCCGGAGTGAAAGTAGGTACCATCGCCCAGATTCTGGAACACATGGTTGTTATCGGTAAACGGTGCCTGACCGATCCAGGTGGCGCCTTCACCTCCCATCTGGGTAAAGGTGTCGGTGCCGCGATCCATCCAGGTGGCCATATAGTGACAACCGATGCCGCCCAGTGCCCGACTGCCCTCCGGGACCACGGTAGAGGTGTTGTGGGGACAGCCGGAACAGAAATGCGGCGTACGTTCTAACAGTGCGCGGGGCTGCGCCAGTTCATACTCTTTTTCGCTGAGGAAGGCGAGCCGTTCACTGATCTGCTGACTGGTGTGAAACGGTGCGATACGTGCGGCAATTGCCCTGGCGATCATCGCCGGGGTGAGTTCGCTCAGGCTGGTCAGCAGTTCACTGCCCAGATGATCTTTTTTACCCACCACCCGGGGATGGCTGCCCTGATGGCGATCCTGCCAGCTGTAGAGTTGTTCCTTCAATTGATCTTCGATCAGACCGCGTTTTTCCTCGATCACCAGAATCTCTTCCAGGCCTTCAGCAAACTCATAGATCCCTTCCGGTTCCAGCGGCCAGGGCATCGCGACTTTGTATAGCCGGATACCGAGGTCTGCGGCTTGCTGATGGCTGATGCCCAGATCTTCCAGTGCCTGCAGCACATCAAGATAAGACTTGCCGGTGGTGACGATACCAAAGCGTGGCTGTGTCGGGTTGATGATGATTTTGTCTAAGCGGTTGTCCCGGCAGAATGCCTGAGCCGCGCGGATTTTATAACGGTGCAGGCGCTCCTCCTGCTGTAGCGGTTTATCCGGCCAGCGGGCGTTCAGACCATCCGCGGGCAGCTCGAAGTTGTTCGGGATGCTGATTGCCAGCCGTTCATGATCAAGGTTGGCAGAGATTGCTGAATCCATCACTTCGGCCAGTGCTTTCAGGGCAACCCAGCAGCCGCTGTAGCGGGACATTGCCCAGCCATACAGACCATAATCGAGCATCTCCTGAATACCGGAGGGGTAGAGCACCGGAATCATCGCATCCATAAAGGCGTAATCGCTTTGATGCGGCAGGGTTGATGATTTGCAGGCATGGTCATCACCAGCAATGGCCAGTACTCCGCCATATTGGGACGTACCGAAAGCGTTAGCATGTTTCAGCACATCACCGGTGCGGTCCACGCCCGGTCCTTTGCCGTACCAGAGGCCAAAGACGCCATCGTAGCGGGCACCCTCAAAGACGTTAACCTGTTGCGATCCCCAGACGGCCGTCGCGCCGAGGTCTTCATTGACGCCCGGCTGAAAAACGATATTGGCCGCTTGCAGATGGTCACGGATCTGCCACAGGGTTTTGTCGAAGTTACCCAGAGGAGATCCCCGGTAACCGGAGATAAAACCGGCGGTATGTAAACCCGCTTTTTTATCCCGTGCGGCTTGTAACATTGGCAGGCGAGCCAGTGCCTGGCTGCCGGTCAGGTAAACCCTGCCAGACTGCTTTTCCCACTTATCCTGCAGAGAAACGGTATTTTTCATGTTGATAGCTCCCGGTTCTGAACGGCATCAGTTATGCGCTCCGGTTCAGAACGAATCAGACAATAAACGACAGGTAACGGAGGTTCAGACGCCGTGTGGCGAAATAATCGAAACCGTTGGGGAGCGAGCTATCAGATAGGGTGATACAGGTTGGCCGCCATGAGATGCAGAGCCAGACAGGAGAGATCGGCACAGGGGAGTGCGCCACAGGGAAACGTGGTCGGTCATGATGATTACCTTTCACCTCAGCCGGATCACAGCCAGGTGCGAATATATTGTTGTTATTGTTCCGGCGGATAGGCCGGGATTTTTATCCTTTCAGCGATACCTTTTTGGGGCGTGCTGACGGTCAACATTAGTCGCGGTAATAGGCCAAGTCAACCAGGGAAACCGATAGTGACGGGCTAAATATGACTGTTTTTTGTGGCATATATTTATTCAGACAGAGGATTTTTCTATTGGGATTTTATAGGTAGATACCCGCATTTCTTTTGAATTCAACAGAGATCCCTGATCAGCCACAGATTTCATCGTCAGCATTTTCGACTGAAGATTTTATGTTTTCAGAGGATATTCATTTTTAGATGTGGCTGGTGTTAGTGGGCGAGAAGGCCTGTACAAGGGGGTGTAACGTTCAGTGGGGTACTGTTTTCTTAGCTGAAAACAGGCTGTCAGGTGAACTATTGTAATTAATTTAATAAAACGTTTGCCAAGTGGATACTACGTATGTAGTATACGCCCCACGTTGATGCGGGGTGGAGCAGCCTGGTAGCTCGTCGGGCTCATAACCCGAAGGTCGTCAGTTCAAATCTGGCCC
>NZ_CAKZLP010000001.1 GCF_937127095.1 uncultured Amphritea sp. | reverse complement strand
TTCCTCTTGATTCACATCTTTGTCTTGCATTTCTTGTTGCTGCTTTTCTCGGTCAACAGATTCTTCTTTTTGATCTTGTTCTTGCTCACAAACTGATAGGGCGTTTCTCCGCCACTACGGTCCAGTTTGCTGTTTTCCACCATCTGTTTGACCTGGGCTTCGCGCTCTTTACGTGCCGCTTCCTGCTGGCGCTGCTGATTGAGCTGACGATCACGTTCGGCTTTTTCGGATCGCGCCTGTGCGATAGCCTTGCCGGTATCTTCAGCAGGTGCGGTCTTGGCCGCTTTTTTCTTGGCGCGCTGGGCTTGCTTGAGTTTCTTCTCGTCAACCAGGCCGGTTTTGAGAAGCTGGGCTTGCAATGAATTGACCATGATCTGTAACTGTCTTGTCGGCGTCAGGCTGCAGGAGCCCGCACGCAAATGAATCCATGCCAGAGAGGCGGCGTTTGTGCCGCTAGTTTACCGGTTTTCTTCGCGCTCTTCCTCTGCTGCAAATTGAGCTTCACGTGCTTTCACGTTAGCGATGGTTTCTTTACTGACCTTGTTGCTATTGGCATTGTCTCGGAGCATCAAAAGACTGCCGACGATGCTGCCGAGTGCGAGCACTATGAATAGCCATCCATACCAGGGCATGGTGTTGATCCTTTTATCGAATGTGTATTCATCATGGCTGCTCTGTGGGCGCATGGCAAACCATAAGGCACAGAGCGATCGTTATTTCGGCGCCAGACAGGTGATAAATCAGTCTGCTGTGTTAATCAGGCTGCTTTTGTTGTGGCTTTACGTTGTCGCGTTGGGGTGGCCTGACAAGGCGTGGCTGAAGCAGCCAGTCAAGACTTGTCGATGATTGAAGAAAACTCACGCAAGTGCTTGACTCCCTTGGTGGAATGTTTACAATGCGCGCCAGTTCAGACGCACTGTAAACCCCGGTTTAAAGCGTATTTGAGCTGATGCGCAGCGGTAGTTCAGTTGGTTAGAATACCGGCCTGTCACGCCGGGGGTTGCGGGTTCGAGTCCCGTCCACTCCGCCACTTATATTAAGCCCAAGCATAACTGCTTGGGCTTTTTTACGTTTGAATAACTGTATTCGCCCTTCGGTCGAAAGAGTCCCGGTTGCCCGCAACCCCGGCCACTACGCCGCTTATCAGAAAGCCTAGTCTTACGACTAGGCTTTCGTCGTTTCTGGGGATAGGTATTTTGGTCTTCGACCAAGGAGTCCTGGTCTCCTGTGACCACAGGCATTTCGTCTTTTCAATGGATAGATGTCTTAGCCTTAGACCAGCGATTCTAATCCGACTGACAACGTCATATAAACTTAAGCAGATATGCTCAGGCACTATATCCGCTAACAAAAGATAGTTACCTTGTTAGGTAATAAGATCAGTTCCTGACCTAGTTGATTGAAGTGATAACCCCTATTTAAGTTACGACGGCGGAAGTATGACCTGTTCAGTGAAATCAGTTCTAATGGTAAAACGTTGACAAGGCAGGCAATGCAGCCAGAGAAAACTATCTCGTATCTCCTATCTCGTATTACAGATACAAAAACGCCCAGCGACTTGCTAGGCGTTAAGGTAGAGACAACTTAAAGCTGATACTTATAGAATCTGTTTAAGTACTCTGTCAGCTTTTACGCGTGTTATTTTGCGTATTAGCCTCTGGACTTCGGTTGGATAGCTATCAACTTTGTCTAGCTGCTTATAAGTGCAGATCAGCTGAGTATGTTGAAGGATATTATCGACTTCAGCTTGGAATTTCTCAGCAAGGTGATTGTAGTTATCTTGAATGAAAATACCGTTCTCAAGATCGAGTTTCCAAGCTCTTGGGTTCAGGTTGTTACCAGTAAGAAGCATGTAACGCTTATCTACCCAAATACCTTTCAGGTGGAAGCTGTTTGAATCGTGCTTCCAAAGGTGGATAGACAGTTTACGACTTGCGATGTTCGCCTCATTTGCTTTCGCAAAACGACGCAGGTTTAGTTCATATAGGTAAGGCAGGCCACCAATGGTCTTGAACTCTTCTTCTGGAGAGATAAAGAAGTCATTCGCCGTTTTATCACCAACGACAATACTCACTTTCACACCACGTTTAAGGGCTTTTTTTACTTCCTTCGCAAGGCTAGGCGGGAAGTTGAAGTAAGGGGTACAGATGAAGATTTCATCTTTAGCCTGAGCGATCAGTTGGTTGATGCCTTGATTTAGACGGTTACGGCGCTTACCAATGCCAACAAGCGGAGTCACTGCCACCTGCTCACTTGAGACCTCTTCGCTCTTAAACTGATATTGAGAGCGCGCTAGTGTTGAGCGGAATTGACGGATCGCTGACTTAAGTTGCTTAGTGGTTGGTTTGCTATGAGCGGCTAGATTATTTACCGCTGTGTCTGCCACCATCTGTTCTTGCACGTAGCTGAACATGGTGTCAGCCAGAGTCTTGTTGTTTAGAACATGGTAACGGTCGAAACGGTAGCGGTCGTGATAGTTCAGGTAGATGTTATTGAGGCTAGCACCACTGTAGATAACTTTATCGTCAACGATGAACCCTTTCAGGTGAAGCACACCAAAGACTTCTTTGCCGCGAACAGGGATGCCATAAACAGGGACTTCATGCTCATACTTATCTGCGAATGCTTTATACATTGCAGCGTTACCTTCTGATGATTCCGCACCAATAAGGCCACGTTGAGCTCGGTGCCAATCAACACAGACACTGATATCAAGCTGAGGGTTGCTTTGCTTAGCTTCATACAGTGCAGTAAGGATCTCACGACCGGCTTCGTCATCTTCTAGATAGAGAGCAACCAGACAGATACGCTGAGTTGCTTCAGAGATCTCTTTAAGTAAACGAGTTCTGAACTCTTGTGCTGATAACAGTACTTCAAACTTATCGGGGTTCTGAGCGACAGTGGGTAACTGTGTGAATGGATTCCTACTAGCAATCATATTGACTGTTTGACCTTAAAAATATGCAAAATTGCGAACAGCGAATTTTACCAAAGGCAAATGGCGAATTACTAGATAATCGAGGCATTCTCTAACAATTTTGCTGATAATGCATAGGAATGAGATCTTTTCCACTATTTGTATATCGTTCGAAGAGGTTTTTCAGACTATTTGGCAGCTCTTGAGGTGATATTTTTACGAAATGGTGGCGGTTATAAAAGTTCTCTAGATGGGCGTAAGCAAAGCAATAATCTTGCTCATTCAACGTTTTTTCTTCACAGTAGTCCATCAACTGTTTCCCCAGTTGTTGTCCTCGATACTCTTTTGAAATTGCCATTCCTGTTAGTAAGCGAAACTGCTCGATTGTGCGAAGACGAACCACTCCCAATAGTTGGTTATCGACGGTTAACGAGTAGATTAACTCGCTCTTGTTAGCTTTACCGGAAGGGTAGTGTTCTTTATAGAAGCGCTTAACTAATGGAACTTTGATCGGATCCAGCTGGGCTATTATTACATTGTTCATTCAATCACTGCGCCGGTTGGGTAACTGCTGTAGAATGGACGCAGTTTAGTTTAATTGAATATCGCCATGCAATCTTATCTCAATGCCAGTTTGAAAAAGGCACATACCTTCTCTATCGAGCAGACTTGTGATGTGCTTATTGAAATCCGTTCCGTAGACGATCTCATCTCTGCTTACCAATCTCCACAATGGAGCCACCTTCCGAAACTGATGTTAGGCAAGGGTAGTAACATGCTATTTACCCAGCACTTTGCAGGTTTGGTGATGGTGAATAGGCTTGAAGGGATTGAGCAAACCGAAACTGAGACACACTATAAGCTGCATATTAGTGGTGGTGAAGACTGGCCAAGTTTGGTGGAGTGGTCTGTAGAGCAAGGTATTGGTGGATTAGAAAATCTAGCGATGATTCCTGGATGTTCAGGTTCTGCTCCGATTCAGAACATTGGAGCTTATGGCGTTGAGTTACAAGATGTATGTGAATACGTTGATATCCTCTGTTTAGACAGCTTCACGGTGAAGAGATTAAGCCGTGAAGAGTGTCAATTTGGTTATCGTGATTCGATATTCAAACATGCCCTTTATGGTAAAGCGATTGTGGTCGCGATTGGTTTAAC